>JAXHUH010000074.1:0-30472 GCA_034211175.1 Actinomycetota bacterium | reverse complement strand
CGAGGAGCCCTTCTGTTCTCGGTAATACGGATCTCAGCAACCCGTATTCTCCCAGGTCAGAAGGGCTCTTCCGCGGACCGCCACCTCCCCGAATCACATTCGCCATGACCAATCAGGGCTAACGTTGATCAGGATTGGTGAACAGTCTCAGGGGCTCTCCGGCCTCGGCGGACGTGATGCGAGCCGGAGAGGGCGCCGGGTCCACCCACTCGTCTCGAGAGGGTCGGATCCGGGTCGCCGACGGGTGGAGGACCGGCGAATGACGACGGACGGGGTTCGGGGCGGCTACGACGCGGCCCGACGACGGGCGGCCGCGACGGACGGGGTGCTGCGACGCGACGAGTTGCGGCGTCGGGCACACGGTCTCGGCGACGACGGGGACGACTCGGCGCACGTGCCGCGGCACGACCCACCCGTCGATCGACCGCCCGACATGATGGCGCGATGGGCGCCGCCGGCCGACGGCCACGCGACGGCGGGCCCGGTGCCCGGGCCCGAGAACTGGGCCGGTGCCAGTGCCGGTGCCGACGAGCTCACGGCCCCGCCGCCCGCGCCTGCCACGCCGGGTCGGCGGGTCGCCGTGGCCGGCATCGCGGCTGCGTTCGTCCTCGTCGCCGGAGGGCTCGGCGTCGTCTGGGCGTTGACCAGCGGGGGAGACGGCGACCGGTTGACCTCGACCGGCGACGACACGGCGACGATCGACCTCACCGGTGACGGCGCGACCGACGGCTCCGGTGCCGTGCCGCTCGGCGGGGCCGCGGCCTCGTCGGCGCCGGCGGCATCGGCGCAGGGCATGGTCCAGGTCCCGGCCGGCCGCTACACGCTCGGGGTCGACGACCCGGACGTGACGGCCGAGTCGTCGACCCGCACCCACGACGGCTCGTCGTTCTGGATCGACGTCCACGAGGTGACGAACGCCGACTGGGCGCGGTTCGTGGTCGAGGCCGGCGCGCAGCCCGCGAGCTCGTGGCCCGGCGACGGGCCGGAGCCCGGGCTCGAGGACCACCCCGTCGTGGGCGTGAACCACGAGTGGGCCGGCGCGTACTGCGCGTCGCTGGGCAAGCGGCTGCCCACCGAGGCCGAGTGGGAGATCGCAGCCCGCGGGCCCAACGGCCTGCTGTGGCCGTGGGGCGATGGTCGCGACGCCGTCGAGCTGCCGGGCTCGGGCACCTACGAGGTCGGTTCGGTTGCCGGCAACGTCAGCGCGTTCGGTGTCCACGACCTGACCGGCAACGCCTGGGAGTGGGTGGCGGAGCCCTACGACGAGCTCAATGGCGGCGACCGGGTGCTGCGGGGTGGCCAGAACGGCTACCTCCGCAACAACGCGAGCCGCCTCGCCGTCCAGCGCGACAGCGGTACGGCGGTCGGCGTCGCCGGCTTCCGCTGCGCCGCGGACGCAGCCGCGACCGGCGTCGCCCCGAACGAGTTCGACGAGGTCGCGCTCCCCGAGGCGCCGATGTCGCCGCCACCGACGGCCCCGCCCGCCGGGTTCCTGCTCGACGAGTCCTTCCGCGACACCACGACGGGCTGGCTCCAGGGGCGCGCGGCCGGCGGGTACTTCGGGTACCACCCGAACGAGTACTACCACCTCGACCTCACCGTGCCGGGCGAGCGCATCCTGGCGCTGGCGCCGCCGGTCTACAGCCCCGCCGAGCCGGTCGTCGTGGGTACCACGGTGTTCGTCGAGCAGGACCTGACCGACCCGGCCGGCAGCTTCGAGTACGGCCTCGCGGTCCGCCACGACGGCGATCGCTTCCTCGCGTTCGTGGTCGACCCCCGCCTGGAGTGCTGGCGGGTCATGCAGCGCAAAGCCGACGGGTCGGAGGAGACGTTGATCGACAGCGGGCAGGCGATCCCGTCGCCGGTCACGCTCCAGGTCCGCATGGAGGCCGACCACTTCGAGTTCGTGATCGGCGAGACGACGGTCTCCACGCTGCACATCCCCGAGGGCGTCGACGGCTCCGGCGTCGGGTTCGTCGCCATGGGCAACGACGAGATCGTCCGGGCCCACGTCCACTACGACGAGTTCTGGGTCCGTCCCTGGGAGCGGTGAGCGGGGCGCCGACCGCTACTCGCAGCCGATGCCGTCGTCGTCGGGGTCGAGGTCGTACACGTCGGTCCCGACGACGATCACCGGCCCGGGCGTGAACGCCGGCCCGTCGTGCTCGCCGTCGTGGCCGCGCTCACAGTCGACGTCCTCGGCGATCGGCACGCAGCCCGAGTAGTTCGGGTCGCAGCCGGGCGTCGTGTTCGGCCGTCGCGTCGTGGGCACGGGCGGCTCGTCGTCGCTTCCGTCGCTGCCGTCGCCCGAGCCGCTCCCGTCGCCGTCGCCGCTCGAGCCCGACCCGCCGGAGCTCTCGTCGTCGCGCGCCGAGCCGTCGGAGCCGGCGTCGTCGGAACCGGTCTCGTCGGCATCGGTGTCATCGGAATCGGTCTCGTCGGCTTGCTCAGCGTCCTCCGCGTCGGTGTCGGACGTGGTGGTGGTCGTTGCGTCGGGGTCCGCCGAGGTCGACGTCGTCGAGCCGGACTCCTCGTCGTCGGAGTCCTCGTCCCGGTCGTCGTCGCCGCTCCGTGAGTCGCCGGCGTCGGCCGAGGCGGTGCGACCGCCGCCCGTGCGCTGGGCGGCGTCGCCCGAGCTCGAGCGGCCGGACGCCGTGCGGGCCCGGAGGTTGTCGTCGGAGACGGACATGCCGACGACGACCAGGAGGCCGACGAGCAGGGCGACCCCGAGCGCGGCGAGCACGGGCGTGATGCTCCGCCGCTGTGCCCGTTCCCGCTCCGCCATCGGTTCGCTCCCGTCGTTCGCCGTGGTCTCCCCTCATCGGCGGATCCGGCGCGAAGGACCAGCATCGGAGCTGGGGAAACGCCGCCGGCGGGCGATGGTCGAACGGCAGGGGCCCCGGGCGCCGCGGGCTCAGGGCCGGAACGACACCTCGACGAGCGGGCTCCCGTCGACCAGGTCGTCGATCGTCTCGACCTGCTCGACGTACCACCGCATCGACGGATGACCGAACACGGCCCGTCGCTCGTCGCCGTCGACGACGAGTCGGGCCTCGGCCGCCAGGTCGGCGCGGGTCGACTCCTTCAGGTGGAACGTGAACGTCGGCTCGGCCGCCAGGTTGGCGTACCAGTCGCGCCGCCCGGGCGTCCCGGTGATGAAGATCCGCTCGCCGACCCGGCGGAACCAGATCTCGATCCGTTGGGGTCGACCGCTGCGCCGGCCGGTCGTGGTGATGTCGATCGTCTCGTCGGTCGCGAGCGCCGCCCGCACTGCCGCGTCGAGCTCGCCGTTCGCTCCGTCCACGCCGTGATCCTGCCCCGGCC
Organism: Actinomycetota bacterium; assembly: GCA_034211175.1. Taxonomy (GTDB): domain Bacteria; phylum Actinomycetota; class Acidimicrobiia; order Acidimicrobiales; family CAIXPF01; genus JAXHUH01. The sequence continues at coordinate 27,148 of JAXHUH010000074.1, read as the reverse complement.
GGGCGGCCGGGTGCACGGCGGAGCGGCCCGTTCAGCCGGAGGCGGCGGCCATCGGGGTGCGTGCCGTGGCGGCGACCCACTCCTGGGCGGCGACCTGGACCGGGTCCCACGGGCTCGACAGCGGCGGGGTGTAGCTGAGGTCCAGGTCGTAGAGGGTGTCGACGGTGGCCTCCGCGTGGATCGCGGCGGCGACGATGTCGATCCGCTTGGAGACCTCCGCCCCGTGGGCGCCGACGATCTGGGCTCCGAGCAGGCGTCCGGTGGCGACGTCGCCCGTGACCTGCACGTGCATCGGGGTCGCGCCCGGGTAGTACGCCTTGTGGTCGTCCATGGTGATCGCCACCGTCCGGGGCCGCCACCCGGCGGCGCCCGCCTCGCGGTCGTCCAGGCCGGTGCGGGCCGCGACGAGATCGAAGACCTTGACCGCCTGCGTGCCGAGCGAGCCCGCGTAGGTGGCGTCGCCGCCGGCGGCGTTGATGCCGGCGACGCGGCCCTGCTTGTGGGCGGTCGTGCCGAGCGGCAGGTACGTGGGCTCGGCGAGGAGCTGATGGTGGGTGTGCACGCAGTCGCCGGCGGCGAAGACGTCGGCCAGGCCGGTGCGCATGGCCCGGTCGACCACGGCCGCGCCCCGGATGCCGGTCGTCGCCCCGGCTCGGGCCAGCAGGCCCACCTCGGGGCGGACCCCGACGGCGACCACGACGACGTCGACCTCGGTCTCACCGCGGTCGGTGACGACCCGGAAGCCGTCGCCGCGCCGTTCGAGACGCTCGACTCGGGTGGCGGTGTGGACCGCGACGCCGTGACGCTCCAGCGTGGCGCGGACGTGGGCGCCCATTCCGGGAGCGAACGTCGGCAGCACCTCGGGCGCCATCTCGAGCAGCTCCACCGTCATGCCGCGGCGGGTGAGCGCATCGGCGAGCTCGGTGCCGATGTACCCGGCGCCGACGAGCGCGGCACGGCGGGCGCCGCCGTCGAGGACCCGGCGCAGGTCGCGGGCCTCGTCGACCGTGTGGAGGAGATGGACGCCCGGCTCGTCGACGCCCTCGAGCGGTGGCCGCACCGGCGTGGCCCCGGTGCCGATCACCAGGCGGTCGTACGCCAGTCGCCGGGCGCGGCCGCCGGCGGTGACCTCGACGGTGTGGCCGCCCGGGTCGATCGCCGTGACCTCGTGGCCCGTGCGCACGTCGAGCCCGGCGTCGCGCAGGTCGGACGTCGTGCGGTGGGCCAGCATCTCCCAGCGGGGTGTCTCGCCGCTCAGGTAGAACGGCAGGCCGCAGATGCTGAAGTTCGGGTACTCGTCGCGCACGAGCACCGTGATCGGAAGGGTCGGGTCGGTGCGGTGGGCCCACAGGCCGGCCATGATGCCGGCGTCGCTGCCGCCGACGATCACGAGGCCGCCGGGGTCTGGCGAGCCGGGAGCCATCAGTCCGCGCCCACCCGCCGGTCGGCATGGTCGACCCGACCGTCGGCAGGCGCTGCGTCGGTCACGGCATGGCGCTCGGGCACGTGGTGGACCGGTTCGCCGTGGGGGACGACGACCTGGTCGGCGACCTCGGCGAGGTCGGGGTAGATGAACCGCATGATCACGACCCCGACGCCGACGGCCACGATCTGGGCGGCGATGAACGGCAGCACCGAGGCCGGCTCGATGCCGGCGAAGGTGTCGGAGAACATGCGGGCGATCGTCACCGCCGGGTTGGCGAAGCTCGTCGACGACGTGAAGTAGTAGGCGCCGGCGATGTAGCCGCCGACCGAGAACGCGGCGAGCACCGGCTTGCCCGAGCGGACCACGCCGAAGATCACCGCGAGCAGGCCGAACGTGGCGATCGCCTCGGCGAACACGAGGTGCCCGGCCGAGCGGTCGGTCGTCGACCACTCGACGACCGGCAGGTCGAACATGATGTTGGCCGCCATCACCCCGACGATCCCGCCGCTGACCTGGGCGGCCACGTAGGCGACGGCGGTCGGGGTGTCGATCCCGCCGAAGATGCGGTCGGCCAGGGTCACCGCCGGGTTGAAGTGGGCGCCCGAGGCCGGGCCGAACGCCAGGATCAGCGCGGTGAGCACGCCGGCGGTCGCGAAGGCGTTCTGCAGCAGCTGGAGGCCGACGTCGTCGGTGAGGTTCGCGGCCATGATCCCCGAGCCGATGACCGCGGCGAGCAGGAAGGCCGTGCCGACGAACTCGGCCGCCAGCTTGCGCCACAGCTCGTGGGGCGGCGGGCCCTCGCTCATGCGGGCGAGAGCTCGAGCGAGGCGATGAGGTGCTCGACGCGGGTGCGGATGTCGTCGCGGACCTCGCGCACGACCTCGACCGGCTGGCCGGCCGGGTCCATCAGCTCCCAGTCCTCGTAGCGCTTGCCCGGGTAGACCGGGCAGGCGTCGCCGCAACCCATCGACACGATCACGTCCGCGGTGCGGGCGATCTCGTCGGTCCACGGCTTCGGGTACTCGTTCGAGATGTCGATGCCGACCTCGGACATCGCTGCGATGGCGGCCTTGTTCGTCTCCGAGCCGGGGTTCGAGCCTCCGGAGAACACGTCGACCTGTTCGCCGGCGAGGTGGCGCAACCACCCGGCGGCCATCTGCGAGCGGCCGGCGTTGTGCACGCACAGGAAGAGCACGGCGGGCTTGGTCAAGGTTCCAACCTCCAGTCGTGCGAGCGCCTTGAGGCGGTCGCGGGTGAAGCGCTCGATGAGCATCGGCAGCCAGTTGGCGAACCGGGCCCGGCCCTCGAGCAGGTTCTGCGAGTCGTGGATGTACCGCTCGATGGTCTCGGCGTTGAACGTGCCCTCGAACTCGGCGGCGAGGCGTGCCGCCGACTGCTTGATGAGCAGGACCTGCTCGGTCGAGAGCTGTTGCTGGGTGGTGTCACGGGGCATGGGTCCGTCCCCCCTGGGTCAGACCGCGGATGCGGTTGTCGAGATGGTCGATGGCGTCGTCGAATGCGTCGTCGGTGCCGGCGGGGACCGGGTCGGTGATCGACCAGTGCCACCACGAGTCGTCGACGTCGAGCTCCTCGTGGGCCCGGTCGCACACGGTGACGACCAGGTCGCCGCCGGGCACCTCGGTCAGGTGGTGTGGTCGGGCGCCGCTGAGGTCGAGCCCGGCCCGGGCCGCGGCGGCCACGGCGCCCGGGTGCACGGCCGGCGCCGGATGGGTGCCCGCGGAGTGGGCGACCTCGCCGGTGCGGGCCTGCCACAGGGCGGCGGCGAGCTGGGAGCGGGCGGAGTTGTGGGTGCACACGAACAGCACCCGGCCGGCCGGGCGGGCCGTGGCCGTCCCGAGCTCGGCGAGGCGGGCGGTGTCGAGGCGCACGTAGCGCCGGCGGCGGTCGCCCGAGGACACGAACCGCTCGATCAGCCCCACGCGCTCGAGCACGTCGAGGTGGTGGGCGAGCAGGTTCTGGGCGAGATCGAACCGTCGGCCCAGCTCGGTGGGCGAGCGGTCGGTCGTGGCGAGGTCCTCGACCATGGCCAGCCGCACCGGCTCGCCCAGCGCGGCGTGCAGCGCCGCTCGTCGCTCGAGGTCGTCGTCCACGACGCCACAATGTCACTCAACGGCTATTGAGTCAATGAGGGGTGAGTCAATGGGGGCTGAGCCAATGTGGGTTGAGTCGGCTCGCCGGTGAGGTCCCGGCTCAGGCGGGGAGCTGTCGGACGAGGGTGCTGGCCCGCGTGAGCAGCTCGTCGACCGCGCGGCCGACGGGGGCGAGGTCGAGCGCGGCCAGTTCCTCGGCGCCGGCCCGGGTGAGGCTGACGACCTCGTCGAGCCGTTGTCGCAGCTCGTCGTGGACGGGTGCGGCGGCCGGCCAGGTCGTTGCCTCGGTGAGGTGGACGGCGAACGTGTGGAGGTGGCGCATCACCGCGAAGACGTCGAACATCTGCTCACGGACCTCGGGGTGGCGGCGCCAGTCCCGGCCCCCGAAGGTCACCTGGGTGACCGTCTGGCCCGCCCCGTGGCAGTCGAACGCCACGCACCCGGCGAAGCCCTTCGGGCGCAGCTGGGCGTGGATCGTGCAGCGGAACCCGTCGTCGAGGTTGGGGCACGGGGTGCCGGCCGGCTTGTCGATGGCGAAGTCGGTGGAGGCGGCGAAGGCGGGGGCGACGCAGCACAGCCCGGCGCAACGGTCGCAGTCGGCCCGCAGCTCGATCGCTCCGTCGGGCGCGGGGTCGTCGGGTGGTGTCGTGCCGGGGGGTGTCGTGGGGTCGGGCACTGCGTCGGGGGGTGTGCTGTCGTCGGGTGGTGCGTCGGGCATCCGTGGCTCCGGTTCGGCGGCGGGCCGTGCGGTGACCGGCGGGGCGGACCGCCGGGCAACGGTACGCTGCCCGGCCGATGGTCGACCCCGACGCACTGGCCCGGCTCCGGCGCTCCGTCGGCGGCTGGAACACGTGGCGAGCGGCGAATCGGGGGCCGGTCGACCTCTCCGGGGTCGACCTGATCGGAGCCCGGCTCGCCGGCGCCGACCTGTCGCGGGTCGCGCTCGTCGGCGCCTACCTGATCGGGGCCGACCTCCGTGGTGCCGACCTGCGCCTCGCCGACCTCCGGGCCACCGACCTGCGGGGTGCCGACCTCGCCGGCACCGACCTGAGCACGGCCCTGTTCCTCGTCGCGCCCCAGCTCGAGCTGGCCCGGGGCGACGCCGCCACCCGCCTGCCGTCGGCGCTCGACCGTCCCGCCCACTGGAGCGACGACGTGGCGCAGGCGTGAGTCGCGTCCCGGCGCGGAAGTACGCTCGGCGGCGGAACCGACGGGGGGAGGTTCGGCATGCCGGGGGCAGCCGTGTTGGAGATCGAACCGCTGGACGGGACGACGTTCGGGGCCGTCGTCACCGGGGTGCGGCTGGCCGACCTCGACGACGCCACGTGGGAGGCGATCCGGGCGGCGTGGCTCGAGCACGCCCTGCTGATCTTCCCCAACCAGTTCCTGACCCGCGACGAGCAGGTCGCCTTCGCCAAGCGGTTCGGCGACATCGAGCTGCTCGGCGGCAAGGAGATCGTGCCCATCACCAACGTGCGGGCCGACGGCTCGTTCACGACCGACGAGAACACGCTCAAGTTGCTCAAGGGCAACGAGGGCTGGCATCCCGACAGCACCTACATGCCGCTCCAGGCCAAGGGTGCGGTGTTCACCGCCGAGGTCGTGCCGCCGACCGGCGGGGAGACCGGCTGGGCCGACATGCGGGCCGCCTACGACGCGCTCGACGACACCACCCGGGCCCGGGTCGAGGGACTCTCCGCCTACCACTCGCTGCGCTACAGCCAGTCGAAGGTCGCCGGCAGTCGCGACGTGGACGGCGTCTACGCGGGCTACGGCTTGGAGGGCCACGAGCCGCCGCTGCGCCCGCTGGTGAAGGTCCACCCCGAGACGGGCCGGCGCTCGCTGCTGATCGGGCGCCACGCCTACGGCATCCCGGGCATGGACCCGGCCGAGTCGGAGCGGTTCCTCGACGGCCTGGTCGAGCAGGCGTGCCAACCGCCACGCGTCCACCACCACCACTGGACGCCGGGTGACGCCGTCGTGTGGGACAACCGGTGCCTCCTCCACCGTGCCCGACCGTGGGACCTCACCTACAAGCGGGTGATGTGGCACTCCCGCATCGCGGGGGAGGTGGCCAGCGAGCTGGTCGGTGCCGCCACCTGACATCGACCTGGCGGCCCGCGGGTCAGGGTGGGGAGAGGATCGAGCCGCGGAGGACGGTGACGGCCCGGCCGCGGATCCGGACCCGGTCGCCGTCGAGCTCGACGTGCACCGTGCCGCCCCGGGGTGAGAGCTGGCGGGCGACGTAACTCGTCCGGCCGCCGAGCCGCTCGCACCAGAGCGGGGCGAGCGGGCCGTGAGCGGTGCCGGTCACGTGGTCTTCCGGCACCCCGACCCGCGGCCCGAAGAACCGCAGCACGACATCGGTGCGGGCGCCCGTGGTGTCGTCGGCCGGGGCGGTCACGATCACGCCCCGGCACTCGACGGCGGCGAGCGCGGCCAAGTCGGGCGTGAGCGCGGCCACCGTGGGTTCGTCGTCGACGACGACCACGTAGTCGTCGGAGCTGCGCCCGACGTCGACGGCGTCGCAGCCGAGGGCGTCGAGCAGGCCGTCGGGGGCCGGGCACGGGCGGGCCTCGTCGACCGGCAGGTCGAGCGCCACGCCGGCCTCGCCCGCCGTCGCCGTCAGCTCGCCGATCCTCGTCGTGAAGCGCACGGCGGTGCCCGGGCGTGCGTCGCCGGTCTCGACCAGGTCGTGGACCGTGGCCAGCGTGGCGTGCCCGCACCGGTCGACCTCGGCGCCCCCAGCGGTGAACCAGCGCAGCCGGTGGGGACCGTCGCCGGTCGGCCACACGAACGCGGTGTTCGTGCACGCCAGCTCGCGGGCGACGTCGGCGAGCCACCCCTCCGATGGGTAGCTGCCGGTCGGGGGCCGGACGACGGCGGCGGGGTTGCCGGTGAACGGCCCGGAGGCGAACACGTCGACCTGGGCGAAGGGGATGGTCACCGCGGCTCCGGATCGATCGGGGGCTCCGTGCCAGCCCAGCCGATGTCGGCCCGCCCGTCGATCAGGTTTCGTCGCGGGTTCCGCCGGCGGCCAGGTGCTCCTGCCAGAACGCCGAGAGGTCGAACCCGTCGGGGCGGGTGAACGTCTCGCGGGTGATGCGGGTGGCCCGCAGGCCGTCGAGCGGCGTGACGACGATCGCTGGCTCGTGACCGGTGCCGTCGAGGCCGACGAGGTGCCACGTCCCGGCCTTCAGCACCAGGCCGAGCGGTCGTGCCTCGGCCGGCGGGCCCGACGGGCCGATCAGCTCGACGACGCGGCGCCGCTCGATGCAGTCGGCGAGTCGTCGCAGCTCGCCGTGGGGTACCCGGTGGCCGTCGGGCGGGTCGGGGTCGTGGAGGAACCACGAGTCGAGGTGCTCGGCCGCGTCGGCGACGCTGTCGGGCAGGGCACCGAGGAGCTTGTGGCGGACGGTGCGGGCCGGTGCCGCGAGGCCGAGCCGGTGGGCGACGGTCGGCTGGCCGGCCAGGAGCAGGGCCGCGGCCTCCTGGGCGGTGAGGTCGGTCAGGCGGGTGCGGAACGTGTCGAGCAGCTCGATGCCGCCGCCCCGCCCGCGGCTGGCGAACACCGGCACGCCCGCCTCGCTGAGCACCTCGACGTCGCGCAGCACCGTGCGCTCCGACACCTCGAGCAGCGCGGCGAGCTCGGTCGCGGTGGTGCGGCCCCGGTGCCGCAGGATCAGCAACATGTCGAGCACACGGGCGGCGCGCACCGTCGGGACGGTAGCTCCGGAGCGCGCACAGAACACGACAGGAGATGTCCGGTTTCGGGTGCGACGATGCCGGTCATGAGCGCAGACCAGAACGACGCCGCGAGCACGACCTCCGACGCCACCGCGACCACGCGACCGATCGACGACGTCGAGGGGTCGGGCACACCCGAGGACCCGTGGCAGCTCCGTACGCCACCCGGTTCCAGCGCGTTCGAGGCCTACCGGGATCCGGACGCCGACCCGCCGGCGCTCGTCGTCCAGGTCGGCAAGACCCAGCTGCGCTACCACCTGCGCTGCATCGAGGACCTCCACGCCGCCCTCGTCGCCCACGGCGACTGGATGCCGCTCGGCAACGCCGACGAGCAGAAGCCGGCCAAGGACGGGACGGTCGAGGCGTGGGGCCGCTCGGACGACAACCCGGTCGGCGGGTGGTACGGCTTCAAGAAGGGCCTGCGCGGCCGGTTCGGCAACTACGTGCCGCCGGTGCTCGAGGTGCTCGGCCTGGCCGAGGTGGAGCACAACGCCCGCAACAACCGGATGCGCGCCGTCTAGACGGTCCGACGCCTGCCCGGAGGGTTGGCGTTGTCACACCTCCGTGCGAACATGTGTTCGTGCGCGTGCGGGCCGGGTCCGGGGCGACCATCCTCCACGCCGACCTCGATGCGTTCTACGCATCGGTCGAGCAGCGGGACCATCCCCGCCTGCGCGGGCGGCCGGTGATCGTCGGCGGCGGGGTCGTGCTCGCCGCCAGCTACGAGGCCAAGGCCCACGGGGTGCGCACCGCGATGGGCGGGCGCCAGGCCCGCCAGCTGTGCCCTCGCGCCGTCGTGGTTCCGCCCCGCATGTCGGCCTACACCGAGGCGAGCCGGGCCGTGTTCGCGGTCTTCGAGGACACGACGCCGATCGTCGAGGGACTGTCGATCGACGAGGCGTTCCTCGACGTCGGCGGCCTCGGCCGGGTGTCGGGCACCCCGGAGGCGATCGCTGCGACGCTCCGCCGGCGGGTGGCCGACGAGGTCGGCCTGGCCATCACCGTCGGCGTGGCCCGCACCAAGTTCCTGGCCAAGGTGGCCAGCGGCGTGGCCAAGCCCGACGGCCTGCTCGTCGTCCCGCCCGACGGCGAGCTCGACTTCCTCCACCCGTTGCCGGTCGAGCGGCTGTGGGGCGTCGGGCCGAAGACGGCGGAGAAGCTGCGCCGACGGGGGATCCGCACGGTGGGGGAGGTGGCCCGGCTCGAGGAGTCGACGGTCGTTGCCCTGGTGGGGCGGGGCGCGGGCCGCCACCTCCACGCGCTGGCCCACAACCGCGACCCCCGGCCCGTGGAGGTCGGCCGCCGGCGCCGGTCGATGGGCGCGCAGCGGGCCCTGGGGCGGCGGTCGCGCACGCCGGCCGAGCTCGACGCCGACCTCGTCGCCCTGGTCGAGCGGGTGACCCGGCGGATGCGCTCGGCGAACCGGGTCGGTCGGACGGTCACGCTCCGGCTCCGGTTCGACGACTACGAGCGGGCCACCCGCTCGCACACGCTGGCCCACGCCACCGCGGAGACGGCGCCGATCCTCGGTGCGCTCCGCGAGCTGCTGGTCGCCGCGCAGTCGATGATCGACGCCCGGGGCATCACCCTGGTCGGGATCGCGGTCAGCGGCCTGAGCGACGACCGGGCCGTGCAGCTGTCGCTGCCGTTCGAGCGCCGCAGTCGCCGCGACCTCGACGCCGCCCTCGACGAGGTCCGCGACCGCTTCGGCACCTCGTCGGTGTCGCGCGCCACCCACCTCGGCCAGGACGTCGGCCCCGCGGTCCCGCTGCTGCCCGACTGACGGTCTGGCCCGGGCGTTCTGGAAGACCGTGCTGCCCGCCCAGCGTGAGCCCAGGTGCCCGTCCCGCACGCCGGCTCCGTCCCCCCTCCCTGCCCCAGTCGGTCTCCGCATGCCCGTCAGACCCGGCCGTGACGGTTCTGGACCCCACCGAGTGCCACCGGTGGCACTCGGTGGGGTCCAGAACGGGTTCTCGGTGGGGTGGCGGCCGGTTCGCGTGCGTCGTGCGGTGGTCAGGTCAGCTTCTTGACCGCGTGGATCTCGCTGCCGTCGGCCTTGCCCGACGGCTCGTAGCCCCGGGCCCGGTACAGCGGCTCGGGTGAGCCCGGGCCCTGGCCCCACGACACCTCGATGGCTCTCGCCCCCTCGTCCCGACACCACTGCTCGAACCGGTCGAGCGCGGCCGAGCCGACACCCCGGCGCTGGTGCATCCGGTCGATGAGGAACCGCCACAGGTACGGGTTGTCGTGCGCCTCGGTGATCGCCGCCGCCAACAGGAAGCCGACGATCTCCCCGTCGGCCTCGATGGCGCGGTACCACGGCACCAGCGGGGCGCCGTCGAGCGACGGGGGCGCGAGGATCTCCCGGAAGTTCCCGAGCATCGGCGCCACGAGCCGCTCCTGGGACCGGTGGGTGACGAGCGAGGCGACCGCCTGCCGGTTGTCGGCCGTGACGGGCACGAGCTCGACCCGTTCGGGACGGCGCCGGGGACGGTTGCGCCAGGCGTCGCGGTCGGCCCGGGTCATGCCGTAGAACATGTCGTCGGAGCACTCGTCGCCGACCCAGAACGACTCGCGGGTCAGGCCCTCGAAGACCATCCCGCACGCCTCGAGCACCCGGGCCGACGCCACGTTGTCGGGGTGGAGCGTCGCCTCGACCCGCAGGACGCCGAGGTCGTCGAACAGGTGGTCGCAGAGCGCCTGCGCGGCCTCGGTGGCGTAGCCCCGGCCCCAGTGGTCGGGGTGGAAGGTGAAGCCGATCGTGGCGCTGCGCCCGCCCCAGCGGAGCCCGAGGTAGAGGTCGCCGAGGATCCGGTCGGGTTGGGCGGCGTCGACGACGGTGATCGACCACCCCTCGCCGTCGACCGGCCCGTCCATGGCCGCGGCCCGGGCCGTGGACTCCTCGGCCCGCTCCCGTGTGTAGGGCAGCTCCCAGTCCTGGTAGCGCGCGACCTCGGGAAGGTTGCGGCGCACGAACGCGGCCTCGGCGTCGCCGGGCTCGGGCCGCCGCAGGACCAGCCGCTCGGTGCGGATCGGTTCGAAGGGCATCGCCGGCGAACGTAGATCACCCCACTCGCCACCCCACCCCGCATTTCCCGCTGCGGGGCGGGTTCTGGGTTCCTGGGTTGGCGTGGTCGGCCTGAGGGGGAACCCAGTTCGGGGTTTCGGGGGTGCGGGGTGGGGGTGGGGGTGGGGGCGACTAGAGGAGGGGGAGGTGGTCGCGGTAGGGGTCGAGGCGGGTGTCGGTCGGGTCGAGCTCGGTGACGAGGAGGCTGATGCGCTCCAGGGCGAAGGCCCGGGCCGAGGCCCGCTGGCCGAGCTTCGACGAGTCGACCGCGAGGACGACCTCGTCGGCGCCGTCGGCGAACGCCAGCTTCACCTCGGCCTCGTCGAGCCCGGACTCGCTCGAACCGAGCCCCGGGTCGAGCGCGGCCGCGCTCATGATCAGGTGCGACGCCAGCAGGTCCCGGGCCGCCCGGCACGCCAGCGGCCCGACCAGGCTGCCCGTCCGCGGCTCCCGGGCGCCGCCGGTCAGCAGGGCCTCCACGCCGGGGTGGTCGACCAGGGAGCGGAACGTGTCGGGCCCGTTGGTGATCACGGTCAGGTCCCGGGCCCGGCCGAGGCGGGACGCCAGGCGCTGGATGGTCGACGACGCGTCGAGCGCGATCGTCGCGCCGGCGGGGACCAGCCCCACGAGCTTGTCGGCGATCACGGTCTTGGCCCGGGCGTGCTGGCCGTAGCGGGTGGCGTACGGCTGGGGCCCGACCGCCACCGCCCCGCCCCGCACCCGCATGGCCAGGCCCTCGTCGACCAGGGTCTCGAGGTCGCGGCGGATGGTCATCTCGCTCACGCCGAGCGCCGTCGCCAGGTCGGCCACCCGGACGCGCCCGTCGTGCTCGAGCCGCTCGCGGATCGCGGCGAGGCGATCGATGGCTTCGACGTTCATCCGGCTCCCGACTCGCACCCTCGGCTCGGTGACCCCGCCCGGTCAGGGGCCGGGGGCAACGGTACCGAGTGGGCGCGAACGTCGGCGAGGCCGGCCCGACCGGCCTCGGCCCGCCGGTGTGCCCGGGCCTCAGCCGTCGTCGGGTGCGGCGGCGCGGCGGACCTTGCGCAGGAGGCGGAACAGCTCGGCGGCCTCGTCCTCGTCGAGGGCGGCCATGCCCGAACGGCGGGCCACCATCTCCCGGCACGTCGACGTCATGACCTCGCGGCCGGCGTCGGTGATGTGGGCGAGGACCGCCCGGCGGTCCTCGGGGTGGGGGACCCGCTCGACGTAGCCGAGCCGTTCGAGTGCGTCGACCGTCGCGGTGATGCTCGTCGGGTGGAGCATGAGCTGGCGGCTGAGCACGCCCAGCGGCAGCTCACCACGACGCGAGAAGTAGAGCACGGCCAACGCCTCGTGGCGGGCGTGGGTCAGCCCGTGCGGTTCGAGGATCTCGGCGTTGGACTCGCGGATCGCCTCCTCGACGGCAACGACCGACAACGAGGCGAGGAAGTGCGGCCCGGCCGTCCAACCGGCGCGCCGCCAGTTCTCGGCGGCGCGCTCGATCGGGTCGTCCTGCTCGGCCGAGGCCGAGCCGCTGCCGGTCGCCGGGGTGGCGTCGGCCTGGGTCATCGCGGCACGTCGACGTAGGGTACGTCCTTGTCCACCCGCGGTTCGCCGGGCAGGCCGAGCACCCGCTCACCGACGATGTTGCGCTGGATCTCGTCGGTGCCGCCGGCGATCGACATGCCCGGCACCGACAGGGCGATCCTGGTCATCAGGCCGTTGCGGGGCGCGTCGGCGCCGGCGAGCTGGCCACCGGGGCCGAGCACGGTGAGTGCCAGGTCCCGGTAGGCCCGCATGAGGCCGACGGACGACAGCTTGCCGAGCGACACCTCGGGACCGGGCAGCTGGCCGGCGGCCGCCGCGGCCGCCGAGCGCAGCGACGTGTACCGGGCGATCTGGAACCGCGAGTAGAGCGCCATGGCGGCCTGGCGGTGGACCGGGTCGTCGGCCGCGCCCGTCTCGCGCAGCAGCTCGGCCATGAGGTCCCACGCCTCGGAGCCCTTGGGCATGAACCCCTGCGTGCCGTCGTCGACCTCGCCGCTGGCCAGCTTCCCGGCCGGCGTCGCCGGGTCGAGCTTCGTCTGGATGCCGGCGTCGGCCTCGGGGTCGAGCGAGCTGCGCTCGTAGGACAGCAGCCGCAGCGCGACGCCCCAGCCGCCGCCGACCTCGCCGATCAGGTTCTCGACGGGCACGACGGCGTCGGTGAGGAACACCTCGTTGAACTCGGCGTCGCCGGTCATCTGGACGAGTGGCCGCGGTTCGACGCCGGGCTGGTCCATGTCGATGACGAAGAAGCTGAGGCCGCGGTGCTTCGGCACCGACGGGTCGGTGCGGGCGACGAGGATGGCGAGCGACGCGTAGTGCCCGCCGGAGGTCCACACCTTCTGCCCGTTCACGATCCACTGGTCGCCGTCGCGCACCGCTCTGGTGGCGACCCCGGCGAGGTCGGACCCGGCGCCCGGCTCGCTGAACAGCTGGCACCAGACGTCGCGGCCCGACACGATGCCCCCGAGCCAGCGCTTCCGCTGCTCGTCGGTGCCGAGCTCGAGCAGCATGGGGCCGACCATCATCGTGGCGATGCCGTGGGGCGGCCCGTAGGCGCCGCCGGCGGCGAGCTCGCGCTCGACGATGCGGGTCGCGTCACGGCCGAGGCCCCGGCCGTGCCACTCGACGGGGTAGTGGGGGAACCCCCAGCCGCTGTCGGCGAGCAGCGCCCACCACTCGCCCAGCGGCATCCGCGGGTCCCAGTTCTGCGCGATCCAGGCGCGCACCTGGGCGGTGACCGTGGCCGGGTCGGTGCGGGCGGCCCCGTCGCCCGAGCGGGTCTCGGTGAGCGCCATCAGTGGACGTCGCCCTCGGCGAGGCCCGCGGCGGACAGCGCCTTGCGCTTGGCCGAGTCGAGGTCGTAGTGCTTGCGGGTCACGATCCGCTGGGCGTAGAGCCCGCCGCCGGCCTGGAGGTTGGTGACGAACTTCCACCCGCCGTAGGCGTCGGCGGTGAGGTCGCGAATGGCGTGCATCAGTCGGGAGCGGTACTCGCCGTCGATGTCGCGGCTGGTCGACATGTACTTGCGGGCGAGGTGGCCGACCTCGGGGTTCTCGAAGTCGGCGGGGACGGGGGCGGTGAGCACGGCGCCGCCGGAGATGTCGTGGAGGTGGCGGACCATGAGGTTGTAGTTCGCCGCGGCGTGGAACTTGCCGGCGTTGACGTAGAGCTCGTTGGGGAACGCGGCGCCCTCGGGCCCGATGTTGCAGTGCGCGATCGCTGCCTCCAACGTCGAGCGGATCAGGGTCGCGTGGATGATCATCTCGGAGATCTTCTCCTTGACGTGGGAGATCCCCGCGGTGCCGTTGGCCTCGGCGACGAGCTGGGCGAACCCGACGAGCTGGTCGGACTCCTCGACGAACGCCGAGAGCCCGCCGAGGCGCTCCCACAGCCCGAGCGAGTGGGCGAACACGGCGGCGTAGATCGTCTCGCCGTCGAGGAAGACCCGCTCGTTGGGCACGAACACGTCGTCGAAGATCACGAACCCCTCGGGGTAGTGGTACTTCGACGACACCGGGAACGCCCGGGTGTCCTCGTGGCGGGGCGCATACGTCGTGTTGATGATGCGCACGCCGGGGGCGTTGACCGGCACGACGCAGCCGATCGACCACTCCTCCTCGCCGGGCTTCATCGACTTCGTCGGAATCGTGAGCAGGTCGTGGCCGAAGCTGGCCCCGGTGATGTGGAGCTTCGCGCCGCGGATCACGACGCCGTCGCGCTGGCGGTCGACGACGTGGACGTAGGCGTCGGCGTCGTCCTGCTTGGCCGGCGGGCGGCTGCGGTCGCCCTTGGCGTCGGTGATGCACTGGGTGATGCGCACGTCGGCCTTCTGGGCCTCGTCGATGTACGCGTTCATCCGCTCGATGTACTCGCCCTGGCCCTCCATGCGGCCCGCCGCGGTCTTCAGCGTCTGGATCGACGTCGACGTGACGTGGGCCATCATCCCGGCGTCGTGGAGCTTGGGGATGAGCTCGCGCAGGTCGTCGGCCGAGCGGGGCACGCTCAGCAGCGCGCTCGTCGCCTGGCCGGAGGGGTCGTAGTACTTGTCGTAGCCCTTGGCGGTGAAGTCGACGGTCTGGCCGAGCAGCGGGTGGCCGGGCAGGTCGTCGATCCGCTCACCCTCGAAGTAGGTGAGCCTGCCGTCATTGAGCGAGTCCTTGTACTGCGCGCCGGTCAACATCGTGCGTGATCCCCCCTCGAAGAGCTGTGCCGGACCAGGGACGACGGCCCGGCCAGAGAAGCTAGGGGTACCCTACTGTTTGCTGTTCCACGGAACCAGTGGCATCGGAACGCCGGGCCGCTCGCGTCAGTCGGGCAGCGCGAGGGACACGAGCAGCGGCGGCTCGGTCCAGGCGACCGGCACGATCAGCTCGTCGTCGGTGACCGCCGGCCAGCCGTTGATGCCAGCGGGGAGCTGGAGGCGCCACACCTCGCGGCCGTCGGCGCGGTCGTGGGCGAGGAGGAGCCCGTCCAGGGTCGAGGTGAGCACCAGGTCGGACGCGACCGTCGCGCCGCCGAACGCGTCGCCCGGCACCGACCTCTCCCACAGGATCTCGCCGGTGGCGGCGTCGAGGGCGACGAGGTCGCTGTCGTGGGCGTCGAACTCGAGGCCCACCGCCGGGTCGTCGGGCCCTGCGTAGGGCGACGCCACGTTGGCGACGACCACGTACACCACGCCGTCGGCCACCGTGGGCGGCGTCACCACGCCGCCGGCCATGCCGGGCAGCACGACGAGCTCACCGTCGAACTCGGTCACGTCGTCGTTGTCGTGGAGCCCGATCGGGGTGTCCCAGAGCAGCTCGCCGTCGGTCGACAGGCCGAGCACCCGGGCGTGCTTGCCGGTGCCGATGACCACGTCGGGTGCGCCGTCGTCGTCGGTGTCGGCCAGCGCGGTGAGCACGGCGTCGCGGTCGAACAGGTCGTGGGGCACGGCCTGGTGGCCCCAGGCGAGCTCGCCGGTGGCCAGGTCGAGCGCCAGGGTCGACTGGGTCCAGCGGTTGTCGCCGGGCCGGCTCGACCCGTTCGGGTACCCCGGCGCGCCGGGGAACGGGTACGGGTTCGACGTCCCCCAGTAGGTGCGGCCGGCGGCGAGGTCGACGGCGGGCGGGAACCAGGCGCCACCGCCGCTGTTGATCTCCGGGTGGCCCCACAGATCGTCGGACACGATCGTGTCGAACGACCAGACGATCGCCCCGGTGTCGGCGTCGAGCGCGAAGAGGGTCCCGCGGGCGCCGGGCTCGCCGCTGGCCGAGGTCGCCGCGAGCACGAGCCCGTCGGCGACGACCGGCGCGATGTTGACGAGCCCGCCGGCGTCGACGAGGTCGGTCGACCAGCGTTCGGCGCCGTCGTCGGCCGACAGGGCCCGGATGCCGGTGCCGTCGTCGCTCGCGTAGACCACGCCGTCGTTGACGACGACGCCGTTCGGCCCCGGGCCCCCGCCGGCACCGTCGACCTGCCAGCGGAGCTCGCCGGTGGTGCGGTCGAGTGCGTACACGCTCGCCCCGGTGTCGCCGTAGTAGACGGTGTCGTCGACCACGATCGGCGTGGACGACGCCGAGCCGAGCGGCCGACCGGCGAGCTCGAGGCGCCACCGCTCGGCGAGCCCGTCGATGGTCGCCGACCCGATCCGGGTGTCGGGGTTCGCCCGTCCGTTCCACAGGTCGCGGTTGGGCAGGGCCCACGTGTCGCTGTCGGCGGGGGCGGCGTCGGCCGGGGCGGTGTCGCTGACCGCGGTGTCGCTGACCGCAGTGTCGGGCATCTCGTCGGCGTCGGCCACGCACGAGACGAGCACACAACCGGCGAGCGCGAGTGCGGCGACGGATCCGGCGGCCGGAGCGTGGCGGAGCACGCACACCAGGTGAGCAGATGGCGGGATGGTGCGCAACGGGTCCGCCTCGACGGGCGTGCCACCCGGCCGCCGGGCGCGGCCCGTGCGCGTCAGTCGACCGAGAAGCCGGCGAGCACGTCGTTCAACGCGGCGATGGTGGCGTCGCCGAGGTCGGCGGCGGGGGCGACGATGTACGCGCAGAACGCGTGGCCGCCGAGACGGAAGAACCGCTGGCAGCCGACGAGCCCGGAGCGGGTCCGCTGCATCTGGGTGGCGTCGAAGTCCCCGATGGCGACCCGGGGCGGGCCGTCGTCGGCGAACAGCGGGGTGGCGGCGGCCTCGCGGTCGTACTCGACGATGGCCACGAAGAGGTCGCCTCGGCGCATGATCTCGACCGCGCCGCTGCCGAAGTCACCCCGGTCGGCGGGCATGGCGAAGTTGGCCAGGTGCACGACCGGGTTCATCGTGCCCTCGTCACCGGCGACCGTGCCGTCGGGGGCCACGCCCTCGACACCCTCGATCGGGCCCTCGACCCGCGCCGCGGCCGGGCCCAGCAGCGGTTCCGGCCGGGTGATCTGCGCCTCCCAACCGTCGGGCACCCCGACGCGCAGCCCGTGCGCGGCGATCGGTGCGCCGCCCTCCCGTCCCTCCTGCGCCCGGCCGCGGGCCGCGGGGTCGGGGGTGACGGTGCTCGGGACCGTCGTGCCGGGCGCTCCGGTGTCGGGGACGGTCGTGTCGGCGGCACCGGTGCGCGATGCCCCGGTGGTGGGCACCACGGTGTCGGGGGCCTGGTCGTCGGGCACCCCGGTGTCGGGGGCCTCGTCGTCGGGCGTTCCCTCGTCGCTCATGTCGCCGTTCCGCTCATACGACCTCCTCGGGCGCCCGCCGGGCGCCGCCCACCGCTCACACCGCGACGGCGATGCCCGCCAACGCCAGCCCGGCCAGCACCATCGTCACCGACGTCGCCCGGTCGAACGCCGGGGCCTGCTCCGCGAGCCTGCGATGGAAGTGGCGCAACGACTCGGGCCCGGTGATCCGGCGCCCGCTCAACAGGACCAGCCCCCGCACCGTGCCGAACGTCGTCCCGATGACGAGCGCGGACACCGGCCCGCCGATCAGCACCGCCATCGCCACCGCGACGTACGTCGACGCCGAGGTCACGATGGTCACGAGGCCGAAGCCGAGCTGGGCGCCGAACCCTGCGCCGTACACGGTGCCCCGGTAGACGTCGAGCCAGCGCTCGTCGACCTGGCGCCGCCAGCACGGCAACCGCAGGCCCGTGCGGTCGGCCACCGCCCCGCCGAGGGCCACGATCGCGGCGATCGCCAGCGCGGCACCCGTCGGCACCAGGACGTGGACCGCGAGCCCGGCGACGGCGGCCAGGGCGCCGAGCGCGGTGCCGCCGAGCGTCGAGCCCACCACGTAGGCGCCGGCCGTGACCTGATAGCGGTTGCCCTTCACCCGCTCGCCGAGCGGATGGATGCTCGAGAGCATCGACTCGCCTCAAGGGGACCACGATGCCCGGATGGCGGCCATCGCGGCGACGACCATCCCGACCACGGTCGCGGTGGCCGTCACGGCCGTCCGTCGCCATCGACCGGGTCGTCGGCACCCCAGAGGCGGGGGTCGCCCGGGGTGATGCCGGCACGCAGCAGCGCCTCGTCGGTGTCGCGCAGGTCCAGCCCGTCGCCGCCCTCGGGGCGCGGCCGGCCGCGGAGCAGGTCGCGGCGGCTCGAGCGCGGCCCCTCGTCGACGATGGCCCGCCCGAGCAGCTCCATGACCCGGTCCCACGATGTCGCCGTGCCCTCGCCGGCCACCGTGCCGTCGTCGACCAGGACGAAGTACGGCGAGCCCTCGACCCCGTAGTCGGTCCACGCCGCAGAGGACATGACCGTCGTCGCCGCAGGCCGCAGGGCGTCGACGCCGCCGGGGCTCTCGTGCTCGGGCCCCTGGGTGACGATGATCAGCCGCGCGCCGGCCGGCATGTCGACGTCGGGGGAGCGGAACGCCTCCCAGAACGCCGAGCACGTCGAGCAACCGGTGGAGAGGAACGCGAGCAGCGTCCGGCGGCCACCACCGACGCTGACGCTGGCCGCGCCGCCGTCGGGTGTCCGGCCGCGGATGTCGCCGGCGGCGCGCCCGGCCCGACGGGTCGGGTCGGGGACCCGGTGCACGGCGGGGGACGCCGCGCCCGTCGAGGAGCGGTCG
Source organism: Actinomycetota bacterium (assembly GCA_034211175.1). Classification (GTDB taxonomy): domain Bacteria; phylum Actinomycetota; class Acidimicrobiia; order Acidimicrobiales; family CAIXPF01; genus JAXHUH01. Next base: position 8,732 of record JAXHUH010000074.1, on the reverse strand, counting down.
TCGGCGTGGTCGTGCTCGGGGGCGTCCGGGTCGAGGGAGACGCCGAGGTCGTGAAGGGCGCGCAGGATCTCGGCATGGCTGCGGAGCAGGCCGACGACGAGCACCCCGAGCGCGGCGACGGCGACGACGAGAGCGATGACGATGACGGTCATGGGCGGACCTCCGGGCGATCGGCGCTCACGGCGCCGCGAACGAGACTCGGCGATCGCCCTGCACGGTCGGACTGGTGCGCAACAGCATGCGCCCGGTCTCCGGATCGTACACGGCGGGTGCGTCCTGGCCGGTGCCGTACCAGTCCCCGGCGAAGGGCACGCCCCGCTGGCCGAACCAGTCGATGCGCCACTCGGTGCCGCCGCTCGGCGCGAGGTCGTTGCGCATGTGGAAGCGGCGGCGGTGCTCCTCGTAGAGGCCGACCCCGCTGCGGCCGTCGCCGTCCCAGTCGCCGCTGATCGCGGTGCCGCCGCGGCCCCAGGTGAAGCGGCCGTCGGTGCGCCCGCCGACGAGCTCGTCGCGGGTGTACCACTGGCCGGTGGCCGGCTTGTACAGCCCGATGCCGCTGCGCCCGTCGCCGTCCCAGTCCCCGGTGATGGGCTGCACCGACTGCGGGGGCAGGCCCCAGGCGAACGAGTGGTCGGTGGCGAGGCCGGGGAGCTGGTTGCGGAACCACCACCGCGCGTCCGACGGCCGGTAGACGCCGACGCCGCTGCGGCCGGTGCCGTTCCAGTCGCCCGTCAGCGGGCGCATCCGCGGGGCCCAGACGAAGGCGCCCCGGCGGGCGCCGTCGAGGCGGTACGCCTCCCAGGTGCCGGTGACCGGGTCGTAGGTGCTCGGGGCGGAGGGCTGGCCGGCGCCGGGGTCGATCCGCACCGGGATGCGCCGCGGCTTCACCTGGAGCTGCACCACCTCGGCGACGTCGCGGAAGTACCACGCGTCCTCGCCGGGCACGTACACGCCGACGCCGACGGTGCCGTCGCCCGCCCAGTCGCCCACGACCGGCAGGCCGCCCGGCCGCCAACGGAAGCTGGTGCGGGTGCCGTCGGGGAAGCGGAACACCCAGTCGCCGGTCGACGGCCGGTACACACCGAGCGAGTCGTACCCCGCCCCGGCCCAGTCGCCGACGATCGGCAGCGCGTCGGCGACGCCGAAGTCGACGATGCGGTCGGTCGCCCCCGAGTCGGCCCGGTCGCGCAGGTGCCAGCGCCGCTTGTCGGGGTCGTAGAGCCCGATGCCGGTCACGCCGGTTCCCCGCCAGTCGCCGGCGACCGCGATGTTGCCGATGCCCCAGGCGAAGTCGGCGTCGATGGCGCCGCCACGGTGCTCGTAGCGAAGCAGCCAGCGGCCGGTCGCCGGGTCGTAGAGGCCGGGGGTGCGCAGGCCGTTGCCGATCCAGTTGCCGACGAGCGGCTGGCGGCGCCCGCCCCAGCTGAGGGTCCGGTCGGGCCGGCCGTCCGAGGCGGTGTCGCGCTCGGCCCACACGCCGGTCACCCGGTTGTAGAACCCGATGCCGGTGCGACCGTTGCCCGTCCAGTCCGCGGCGAGGGGCAGGACCGTCGAGGTCGGGCCGACGTCGGCGGGGTGGAGGCACGGGCGGTCGTGGGTCCGCGTGGCGTTGTCGGTGCGCACCGCGGTGCCGCAGGTGTTGTCGATCTTCCACGGCGGCTGGCAGGTGACGACCCGGCAGACGATGGGCCCGACACACGGGATCGCCTGGTTGCACTGCCCGTAGCGGAACCGGGTGCAGCCGACCTTGCGGTTGTTGCACGAGCCCTCGGCGCACCCGCACGACGTGCCCGAGCACGCCCCGCTGCAGGTGCCGCTCGACCCGCAGCCGCAGGTGCCGCACCCCGAGTTGCAGTCGAGGTAGTAGCGGGGACCGTTGTTGCAGAACGACGAGCCGTCGACCTTCCACCAGCCGGCGGCGACCGTGCCCGGCGGGCAGGTGTTGGCGCCGTAGGTGAGGCAGCAGAAGTCGGTGTAGCCGTCGCAGCACGTCTGGCTGCAGTCGCACGTCGAGCCGTTGCAGTTGCACACCGCCGCGTAGGCCGACATCGGCCGCAGGGCGAACGTGCGGCCGGCGACGGCGATGGCGGAGCCGGCGATCGCGGCCCGGGTGACGAAGCCGCGCCGGTCCATGCGTCGGCCGAGCACCCGGCTGGCCCGGTTGGCGATCGAGGTGAGGCGGGTGCTCATCGGCGTGCCGCCGTCGTCGTCCGCAGTGCGTCGACCTGGGGGAGCACGGTCAGCGTCGCCGCGACGAGCGTCGCGGCCAGGGCCACCGAGCCGAGGGCCAGCGCTGCGGTCACCGGGCCGTCGTCGGTGAGGACCGACCACGGCGAGCGCTCGCCGGTCGCGGCCCACACGGCAAGCGCCGCGGCGAGCCCGAGGTTGACGACGGCGTGGCCCCGGGTCGCCGGGGTGTCGTCACGGCCGAAGCAGCCGCAGCTCGTGAGCGGGCCGCCGCGTCGGCGGGCGAGGACCACGAACAGTGCGAAGCCGACGTAGGCGAGGGCGCCGAGCGCGGCGGGGAGCGGGCCGGCCACTACGACGAGCGCGACCGCGATCACGACCTCGGCGGCGGCGCCCACTCGGACGAGGCTCGCGCCGGCTCCGGGGAGGAGCAGCCGCAACGCGCGCGCCGTGGGCGCAGGATCACGGAGCTTGCTGATCCCGGCCGCGAGCAGGAGCCCCGCCGCGATCAGGACGAATGGGACCGCGCCGACCACGGTGCCAACGTAGCTGCCGGTGGGCCGGACACCACGAGGCGGCAGGTGCGCCGCCTCCGCTGCCGGTGCGCGCCCATCCGTACGCGCCACGGACGGCGCGCGGCATGCGCAAGGTGACCGACGGTGCCGGAATTCGGTGCACTCGTCGTGGGGAACGCTCCCAACCGTGATGATCGTGCGCTACGCGCGTCAACGAACGCACCGCGTGGAACACGGCCCGTGTCATCTGTTTCGCAGACGACCGGCGCCTCGGTCATCTGCCTGGTCGCGGGCGGATCGGGAGCTCACCGGGGGAGTGCTGGTGGCGGCGCCGATCTCCGCATTCGCGCCGCTTCCGATGTTCTCGTGACATGACTATCGCGTTGGGGCAGTTCGATCGTGATTGTTTCATTCGGCGACGCGTTCGCGTCCGGTGCATCTAGCGTCGCAAGACATGGATCTGTTGAGAAGTGCGGCGGGCATCTTCTCTCGACGTTCGCGACGCGCGAAGGTCGAGTGGCTCGATCGCCGGCTGGAGGCCGGGAGCTCGGTCCTCGTGCTGGGGATCTCGGCCGGGCAGCGATACGGCGTCGAGAACGTGATCGAGCGGGCGCTGGTGGAGCGCTACGACGTCACCGGCCTCGTCTACGAGGAACCCGACGGCCATCCGCTGCCGGGCGCGACCGTGGTGCGGGGCGATGCCCGCGGTCTTCCGTTCGCGGACCGGTCGTTCGACTACGTGGTCTCCAACGCGGTGATCGAGCACGTCGGTGGCCGCGAGGGGGCCCGTGAGCTGCTCGAGGAGAGCCGACGGGTCGCCCGGGTGGCGACGTTCCACACCACACCGGACCGGGCGTTCCCGGTCGAGACCCACACCCTGGTGCCGTGCCTGCACTGGGTGCCGCGGCGGTGGCAGGAGCAGGTCTTCGCCCGGGTCGGCAAGCAGTTCCCGACCGAGCGGTACTGGCTCTTCACCCGGCGCGAGCTGCGCGGGCTGGCCGGGAACCACCTGGTCGAGCGGCTCACGTCGATGACGCTGGTGACGTCGTGGTGGCGTGACGGCGCCGCCCGCCCGGCCGCGGCGACGGCAACGGGGATCGGCGCGGACGCGTCGCGGGCCGGCGCCATCGACCTCACTGCGGTCGACGGCGCACCGCGCGCCCACGTCGGCAACGGCCACTCGGCGCACCGCCGCTGACGGTTCTTCCGGCCGGCTCCTGCTCGGCCGGGCTGGACCACGTCGTGGTTGCGCTTGCCCACCTCCGGGACCGGGTAGGACGCGGGTACCGCGTTCACGAGATCAGGGAGGATCGCCGTGGAGCAGACGCACCAGACGCCGCGCCAGCACCCGGAGGGCCGGGACACGCCGACGGGCACCGACGAGGACGCCCGCTACGCCGAGCCGGGCTACGAGGACAAGTCGTTCGGCCAGGCCGTCGACGAGGACGAGGAGCTGGCCGAGCGTCTCGCCGCCGAGACGGGCGACGACGCCGAGGCCGAGCGCCGCTTCGAGCGCGAGGCCACGGGCGCGCCGGCCCGTCAGCGCCAGTCCCAGGACGGCCCGGCCGGCCGCCAGCAGCAACAGCAGCAGTGACCGTGATGCGGTGACGCCGACGCGGTGACTGCACGGCGGTGACCGTGACGGGCCCGGTCGCCCGGCCATCGTGGCCGGCTCGACCGGGCCCGTGCGCGTCCGCAGTGCTCGGCGAGCTCTCTGGAGCGATCAACCGAGCTCGGCGCCCCGCCACACCTCGAGCAACATCCCGCCGAAGCTGCCGGCGTTGTTGCGGGTGCCGAAGCCCCAGCGGCCCTTCGGGAACAGGTCGGTCTCGGCCTCACCGATCAACGCCCCGTCGAGGTAGACCCAGATGTCCTCGCCCCACCGGTCGACCCGCACGTCGTAGGTGCGGCCACCGCGGATGAACGTCGGGATGTCGGCCAGCTCGGTGCCGACGCCGTCGACGACGGCGAAGATGCCCGACGTCATGGCGTCGTTGGACTCGTTGAGCGACACGAACAGGTAGTTGTCCGGGTCCTGGTAGCCCAACACGATCGACACGTCGTCCCACGCCGACGCAGTCGCCGGCGGCGTCACGTCGTAGGCCCGGAACTGCACGTCCTCCTGGTGGTCGGGGAACATCGGGCCCCACTCGGTGACCGCGAGGTTGGAGTTGCCGATCGTGCCGGCCCCGCTCGTGATCGGGTTGGTGATGGTGGCGCCGCCCGCGAGGTCCCAACCGCCGGAGACCGCCTCCAGTGCGGAGCCCCACAGGTAGTTCTGGTCACCGAGGTACGGCGGCGACATCGGGGTCGGCTCCACCTGGGTGAGGTGGTAGACGAACACGGCGTTGTTGCGCGACCCGACGCCGATCCTGCCCGAGTCGAACAGGTCGGTGGTCGCCGTGGCCAGGGGTGCGCCGCCCGGAGGGCCGTCGAGCAGCCCAGCGTAGGCGCTGATCTCGTCGCCGACCCGGTAGACCCTGACCAGCCAGTAGTGGCCGCCGGCCAGCGAGGCGTCGATGTCGGCCAGCTCGGTGCCGACGCCGTCGACGACGGCGAAGATGCCCGAGGTCATGGCGTCGTTGGACTCGTTGAAGCTGACGTAGAGGTAGTTGTCCGGGTCCTGGTAGCCGAGGACGACCGAGAAGTCGTCCCAGGCGCCCCGGGTCTCCTCGGCCTCGACAACCGCCTCGATGCCGAAGTCCCCGCTGAGCACGGTCTCGTGCACCGACAGGTTCGAGTTGCCGATCGCACCGGCGCCGGAGCGCACGGGGTCGTGGGTGGCGTAGCGGCCGCCCGAGACGTCCCAGCCCCCCGGGCCCGGCAGCATGCCGCCGACGCTGTCGGTGAAGCCCTCGACGATGGTCGGTTGCGCGCCGGTCGGTTGTGCCCCGCCGGCCACGACGCCGGCGGCCATCACCAGGGCGCCGGCGATGGCGGTCGCCGTCCGTCGCATGGTGGTTCGCATGGTCGCTCCTCTCTGGTGGCGCACGCCCGGCGGGCGTGCGCGTGTGGCGGATCGGTCGGTGGGGGTGGATCGGTCGGTGCCCGCGGGCGCGGGCTCACCCGGCCCAGAACTCGAGATGGTCCAGGGCGAAGGTGGCGGCGTTGTTGCGGGTGCCGAAGCCCCAGTCGCCGTCGGCGAACAGGTCGGTCGTCGCCTCGGCGACGAGGCGCCCGTCGAGGTAGACCCAGATGTCGTCGCCCCAGCGGTCGACGCGCACGTCGTAGGCGCGCCCGGCCCGGATGGGGACGTCGAGGTCGGTCAGCTCGGTGCCGACGCCGTCGACCACGGCGAAGACGCCCGAGGTCCACGGATCGTTCGTCTCGTTGAAGCTGACGAACAGGTAGTTGTCGGGGTCCTGGTAGCCGAAGACGATCGACGCGTCGTCCCATGCCGACGCCGTCGGCACCGCGTGGAGCTCGGCGAAGAGCTGCCAGTCACCCGGGAACAGGGCTCCGTGGTCGGTGACGCTCAGGTTGGAGTTGCCGATCGCGCCGGCGCCGCTGGTGATCGGGTCGGTGAGCAGGCTGCCGTGCTGCCAGCCGCCCGAGACCGGCACCGGGGTGCTGTCCCACCAGATGCCCTGCTCGGGGACGAAGTACGGCGGCCCGCCCGGCCCGGTCGCGTCGTGTACGTGGAAGCTGTCGACGAGCACCGCGTTGTTGCGGGAGCCGACGCCGGCCCGGCCGATCGGGAACAGGTCGGTCGTCGCCGTGGTCAGCGGGTAGGGGTTCGAGGTGTGGGACTGGTACCCGGCCCACGCGTTGATCACGTCGCCGTAGCGCGTGACGTTGATGCGGTAGGAGCGGCCGCCCTCGAACGGCGTGGTCATGTTGGACAGCTGGCGGCCGACGCCGTCCACGACCGCGAAGATGCCCGACGTCATGTCGTCGTCGGACTCGTTGAAGCTCACGAACAGGTAGTTGTCCGGGTCCTGGTAGCCGAGGACGACCGAGAAGTCGTCCCAGGCGCCCGCGGTCTCCTCGGCCTCGAGCCGGGTGGTGATCGAGATGTCGTTGCCGAGGACCCGCTCGTGGAGGGCGAGGTTGGAGTTGCCGATCGTCCCGGCGCCGGTGCGGACGGGGTCGTGGGTGATGTAGCGACTGCCCGAGACCTCCCAGCCGCCGGGGCCGGCCTCCATGGCCGTCTCCTCGCCGGTGGCGAAGTCCTCCCGGACGAGGATGCCGTCCTGGGCCCCGCTCGGTGGCGCTACGGCGACCGTGGCGGCGACGAGGACAGCGATGGCGGCGGCAGCCGCCCGTGGACGCAGCGTGTGCGTCATGTCGACCTCCGTTGGGCCGTGCGGGCGTTCGCCGCGCGGTCCCCGCGGTGGCGCACCGGGCTCGGGGTGCGCCACCCCGGGCACCGGCCCGACCGGTCGGTCCGGTCGGGCGCACGTGCCCTCGGCGGGTGGGACGGCCCGGCACCCCCTTCGCCCCGGTCCCTACTCGCAACCGCGGCGCCTCACCAGAGCCGGAGTTCTGTTCTGGTTCGGCGGAGGTCCCGGGCCGCCCCGGCCCAGGCGTTCAGGGTGGTCGGTCAGGGCCAGACGATGATGTGGTCGGGATCGAACGAGGCGGCGTTGTTCCGGGACCCGAAGCCCCACCGGCCGTGCTGGAACAGGTCGGTCTCGGCCTCGGCGATCAGCTGGCCGTTCAGGTAGAACCAGATGTCGTCGCCCCAGCGGTCGATGCGCACGTCGTAGGTGCCGCCGCCCCGGATGGGCAGGTCGAGGTCGGCGAGCTCGGTGCCGACGCCGTCGACCACCGAGAAGATGCCCGACGTGTACGGGTCGTTGGACTCGTTGAGCGACAGGAACAGGTAGTTGTCCGGGTCCTGGTAGCCGAAGACGACCGACGCGTCGTCCCAGGCGGACGCGGTGGCCGCCGGGCTGACGTCGTTCACGTAGATCTGCGAGTCGGTGTCCCAGTACGGGAACGGCGAGCCCATCTCGCCGATGGCGAGGTTCGAGTTGCCGATGGAGCCGGCCCCGGTGGTGATCGGGTCGTCGAGCACGCTGCCGGTCCAGCCGCCGGCGATCGGCTCGAGCGGCCCCATGTTCCACCACGTGCCCTGCTCGGGGACGAACGTCGCCGGCCCACCGGGACCGGCCGCCTCGCCGGCCGCGAACGAATCGACGAACACCGCGTTGTTGCGGGAGCCGACCCCGACCCTGCCCGTCGGGAACAGGTCGGTGTCCACGCTGACCAGGGGCGCGTCACCGCTGCTCTGGTAGTCGGTGTACACCTCGATCGTGCCCTGGAAGCGGGTCACGGTGACCGTGTACGAGGTGCCGCCCTCGAACGGCGTGGTCAGGTCGGCGAGCTCGGTGCCGACGCCGTCGACGACGGCGAAGATGCCCGACGTCGTGGCGTCGTTGGACTCGTTGAAGCTGACATAGAGGTAGTTCTGCGGGTCCTGGTAGCCGAGGACCACCGAGAAGTCGTCCCACGGCCCCTGGGTCTCCTCGGCCTCGATCCGGGCCTCGATGCCGACGTCACCGAAGACGGGTGCGGCGAGCGAGAGGTTCGAGTTGCCGATCGTCCCGGCACCGGAGCGCACCGGGTCGTGGGTGCCGTAGCGGTGGCCGGAGACCTCCCAGCCCCCGGGCCCGGGCTCCATCACCCCGGGCGAGGCGTCGAAGTCCTCGTTCACGCTCGGGCTCTGCTGGGCGCCTCCGGTGCCGGCGCCGGCGAGGACCGATCCGAGCAGCACGGCGGCGGCTGCGGCGGCGCGGGGCGCGGTGATCGGATGGCTGATCGGGCGGTGCATGGCGAACCCTCCCCTGGGTTGCGTCGCCGATCGTGTGGTGTCGTCGGGCGGTGTGCCGCCGACCTCACACGGTCGGACGACGTCCCGACACCCGGGGAGAGGGCATTCCGGCCCGATCCGTACACGAAAGAACCGGGCTTCGCCACGATTGGCGTTCGTCGGGTCCCGGCGTTGTCCGGTGGGGTTGGTCGGCCACGCACCCGGCCCGGTCGATCCGGATGGCGTGGTGGGGGGGGGGGGGGGGCGGCGCCCGC
>JAXHUH010000073.1:0-104938 GCA_034211175.1 Actinomycetota bacterium | reverse complement strand
CGTCCCACCACACCCGACACTGCCGCAACTCGCGCTCACCAACAGCCACACGAACCCATCAACCACTCACCGCGCGCCTACGAATAGCGAAGACGACCGCCACGATTATTCAGGGCTAGGGGCGAGCTGGTGTGCGGCGAGGTGCCGGTGCCGTCCGGCGCTGCAATGAGGAGTGGAGGTCGCGGGCAGGGATCTGCGCGTCGTCGGGGCCTTCGAAGGCCTCGTCGACGGTCACGACGGCGTAGGTGTTGCCGGCGGCGAGTGCGGCGACGTCGGCGGTCGACGCCGGGAAGTGGGTGCCGAGCTCGGCGCCGGAGCTGAGGGCGTGCGAGTTGGTGACGGTGAGCGTCCAGCGTCCGGTCGAGCAAGCCTCACCCGCCGGTACCGGGTTGGCGGCCGACGCGTCGGTGGGCGTGTTGAACGGGTTGGGTGGGGCGTCGGGAACGGTGGTCGGCGAGACGGCGGCCGCGGTCGTGGTCCTCGAGGCGGTGTCGTCACCTGGCGGAGCTGTCGTGGCCGTATGGGCGGGCAGTCCGGTGGTGGCGACCGGTTCGGGTTCGGATGTCGGCGCCGTTCCGGTGGTCGTCGGCGCTGCGGTGTCTCCGGCGGCGACGGCGTCGCCGCTGCCGCGCAACGCCATGACAGAGACGGCCCCGACGGCGAGGCAAGCGACCGAGGCGGCGGTGACGCTGGTACCGCGGCCTCCCGGTCGAGCGCCGGCGAACACTCTGCCGCTGGCGCTGCCCACGGCAACGGCTTCGGTGGACACCGTGGGTTCAGGTGTGGTCGTGGAAGCGGCTGTCGAGGGTCATGGCGGAGGGAGCTTGCGGTCAGGGTGGGGACCTCAGCGAAGCGTGCGACCCAGTCGACGAGCCCGGCGGTGGCGCGCATGTCGTTCTCGTTGCACTCGAAGATCGTTCTCTGGTTCGCTTCTCGTTCGTCCTCGCCGAGCTCGGGGTCGATGGCAGACAGCGAAGCGCTGCGACATCACGGCGGACGCGTGAGTGACAGCTCCATGACGCCCGCTGTGCGGTCGTGTGACGAGTCGCCAGAGATGTGAACGACCTGATGAAACGCGAAGAGTCACCGATAGCGTCCGGCCCGTGGTTGAACGAAGCGACGCCGACGCTGCCGACCAACTACTCGAAACGCCGTCGCCCGCTGCGGTGAACGCAATCGACCTGCTCGATGATCGGGTGGCCGTGAGCGATCTGTCGCCTCGGGCGCGGGAACTGGTGATCGCGGCGGCCCTCGGTGACGATGCACTCGGCGAGACCGTCGGCGGTACGCCGGCGGTGCTCGAACGCCGCGAACGGCGAGGGCACGACACGCCCGAGCTGTTCCTCACCGCCATCTCGGCCGCCGGGTTCCGGGGCATCGGGCCACCGGCCCGCCTCGGCCTGGTGCCGGGCCCCGGGCTGACCCTGGTCGTGGGCCGCAACGGGTCGGGCAAGTCGAGCTTCGCCGAAGCCGCCGAGGTGGCGCTGACCGAGACCTCGTACCGGTGGCAGGAGCGGGCCAAGCGATGGCAGGACGGCTGGCGTTGCCTCCACCACGACGGCGAGCGCTCCGTCGAGCTGAGCTTCCGCGAGAACGGCGCGGACGCCGACACCGTCGTGCGGCGCAGTTGGCCGGTCGACGCGGACGTCGACGAGGGGACGTGCAGTGTGCAGCGCGCCGGCGCCGCCAAGGTGCCGTTCGCCGAGCTCGGCCTCGCCGATGCGCTGTCGACGTGGCGGCCGTTCTTGTCCTACAGCGAGCTCGGCAGCCTGCTCGAGGACAATCCGTCCAAGCTCCACGACGCCATCAGTTCGGTGCTCGGCCTGCACGAGTGGGACGAGGCCGCCGCCCGCCTCGACAGCCGGCGCACGGAGCTCACGAAGCGGACGAAGGCGACGAAGGCCGCCGCGGACGAACTGCGCACGAAGGTCTCGTCGCTCGACGACGCGGCTGCCGATGCGGCGAGCTCCGCACTCGGGAAGGGCTGGGGCTGGGACGCCGACGAGCTCGACCGTCTCGCCACCGCGACCGAGCCGCCGTCGGCGGGCACCGGGGCGCTGCGTCGACTCGCCGACCTGGTCGGCCCCGACCCGGAGGAAGCGGCGACGATCGCCGCGGCGCTGCGCAGTGCGGCGGCGCGGGCGGCCGAGTTGGCCGACACCGACGGCGCCCGGGCCTCGGAGCTCGCCGAGCTGCTCGAACAGGCGCTGACGGCGCGCAACCACACGGACGACGCATCGTGCCCGGTGTGTGGGACCGCCGGCGTCCTCGACCGCCGCTGGGTCGCGCGCACGAACGCCGAGATCTCCCGCCTGCGGGCCGAGGCCGATGACGTCGACGCCGCCGAGCGCCGCTTGCGGGCGGCAGTCGGTGAGGCGCGGCGCCTCGTCGACCGGTACCGGCCGCCGTCGCTCGAGACCGTCGCCGACGGCGGCCCCGACGTCACCGCGCTCGTCGAGGTCTGGTCGCGATGGGCCAACCCGACCGACGACCCGGAACGCCTCGCCGCCCACGTCGAGGACCTGGCGCTGACGCTGGCCGCCGAGATCGAGGCCGTCCGCACGGAGGCCGCCGGTCTCCTCGACGCACGTCGCGACGCATGGCGCCCGGTGGCCGACGAGATCCGGGCCTGGCTCCCCGCCGCCCGGGCGGCGGCGGACGAACGAGCGCTCGAGTCCGACCTGAAGGACGCGGCGAAGTGGATCCGCGACGCGGCGAACGTCGAGCGCACCCAGCGGCTCCGTCCGATCGTCGAGGAGGTGCGGGCCCACTGGGCGACGATGCGCAACGGGTCGAACGTCGCGCTGGAGGACGTCGCGCTCACCGGTACCCGTACCCGTCGAGGCGTCGACCTGCAGGTCAGGGTGGACACGACCGAGGGCGCGGCGCTGTCGGTGATGTCCCAGGGTGAGCTGCACACCCTGGCCCTGGCGCTGTTCCTGCCCCGGGCGACGCTGGCGGACAGCCCGTTCCGGTTCGTGTTGATCGACGATCCGGTCCAGGCGATGGACCACGACAAGGTCGCCGGGCTCGCCAAGGTGCTCGAGCACGTCGCCGCCACCCGCCAGGTGGTCGTGTTCACCCACGACGACCGCCTGCCGGCCGCGTGTCGCCAGCTCGGCGTTGCGGCCCGGGTCCTGGAGGTGAGCCGGGGCGAGCGGTCGTCGGTGTCGATCCGTCTGCGCGACCACCCGGCGCTCGACTACCTGCGCGACGCCCGGGCCGTGCTCAAGACCGACGGGTACCCGCCCGACGCCCGCCGCCGGGTCGTGCCCGGGTTGTGCCGCAGCGCGTTGGAAGCGGCGTGCATCGAGGTCGGACGGTCGGCCCTGCTCGACCGCGGAACCCCGCACCACGAGGTGGAGGAGGTTCTCGGTTCGACGACGTCGACGATGAACTACGTCGCGCTGGCGTTCTTCGCTGACCCCGGCCGCACCGGCGACGTGTACCGGGAGGCGAACCGCCGGTGGCGGGGCGACGGCTACGACCTCCTCAAGGCCCTCAAGGCGGGAGCGCACGATCTCATCGACGACCATCCCGAGGAGCTGGTCACCCGGACGCAACGGGCCGTGCGCAACCTCCTCGGGTCGTCGTGAGCCCCCGGGACCTGCTCGACCACGCGCGGGCGATCGCCGAGGCCGACGACCGGGCGCTCGGCCAGACCCGCACCGTCGCCGCGGCGCTGCTGTTGCGCCAGGCGCTGGAGGAGTCGCTCGACGACGTGTGGGAGCGGACCGTGCCGGCGCTCGCCGGGGTCAACGGCCGGGCCCAGCTGATCTCGCTGCCGTACTACCTGCAAGACGCCGACCTGAGTGCCGATGTGGTCTACGCGTGGAACCGGCTGTCGACGATCTGCCACCACGACGCCTACGAGCTGCCGCCCCATGCCGACGAGGTTCGTGCGATGGCGGCGACGGTCGAGCGGCTGACGCGGTGGACGCCACCCGGGTGACGGGCGGGAACGGCGGACACGTCACAGCGGCACGGCACACGAGCGGGGAGGTGCCTCGATGGGTTCACTGAGCACGGGTGGGGGAAGCGGCGCGGTGGCGGCGTCGGCACACGCTGGATGCGCCCGCTACCGCCACACCGATCCGCTGATCACCGGCCGGAGCCGCCGTTCCCTGGCCGAGCACCTCGGCTCGCCCGACACGACGGCCGGCATCCCCGAGGCCCGGTGGGTGCGGGCCATGACCTTCGAGCGCCTCGTGCGCCACGAGCAGTTCGTGTCGAAGCTCCTCACGACCGCCGTCGGCGCCCTGGGCCTCGACCGCCCGGCAGCGGTTCGCCGGGCCGATGCCCGGGTGAGCGAGGACCGCACCGCCACGGCGTTGGCGCAGGCCCACCTGGCGGCGGTCCACGAGGGTGACGCCACGATGGTGACCGGCCTGGCGGTCCCGTTCGTCGGCCTCGAGGGCGAACCGGGGGCGACGCCGGTGAAGCCCGACTTCGCCATCGTCGCGCCCCGCCCCACCCACCTCGACCCGGGCGGCCCCGCCGACCTCCTCTCTGGTGGCCCCGTCGCCAACGGCCGCTCCGGCGGCTCGTGGCTGATCATGGGCGACGCCAAGGACTACGAGCGGGTCCGTTCCCGCATCGACGACCAGCGAATGCTCAAGGGGTTCCTCCAGGTCGCACTGGGCGCCGAGTCGGTCGCCGCGTGGTCCCTGGCACCGGAGGGCATGGCCGTGCACCGGTGGGGCGCGTTGGCAGTGCCCCGCAACGCGTTCCTCCAGCCCGAGGCCGTCGTCGAGTGCCTCGACGACCACCGTGAGGAGGTCCGCACCTGGGCGGACGAGCGGGCGAAGCTGTTGGCCGGGCTCGGGTGCCCTCCCACCGAGGACGGGCTCGACTCGTTCGTCGCCCACCTCGACGCCGAGTTCGACCCGGCGACGTGCGTGTCGTGTGCGCTGTTCAACCACTGCCGCACCGAGCTGCGATCGTCGGCCACGCCGGATGCCGTGCTCGTCGAGATCGGCATCGAACGTGAGCTGCGGCCGGCATTGGCCGCGGTCGTGGCCGGCTCCGGCGACGCCGTCCTGGCCCCCGACTCCGTGGTCGCGACCGTTCGGGCGACCCGCGACGGGCGGCCGGGCTGGACGGGCCAGCGACGGGTCGACCCGGTCGGGTTGCCGGGCGCCATCGACGTGGTGGTCGCCAAGTCCGACGGCGCCGCGCTCGGGGTGTGCGGCCTCGGTGTCCGGCGCACGCTCACCGACGGGACCCGGACGCCGTGGTCGTTCGCCACGTTCACCGACCCGCAGGCGCCACAGACCCGCCTGGCCGTGATGGACCGGCTCGGCGCCGAGATCGACGCATCGCTTCACCACGACCGGCCGGTGCACCTCGTGCTGACCGACCAGGCAACCGCCGACCTGCTGGTGTCGATGGCCGACTCGCTCGCCGGCGTCGAGACCAGCCGCCTGCGCTGGCAGCGCGACCTCGACATGGGCCGCGACGCGCTCACCTTCGACGGTGAACCCGCCCGGGTGCCCGAGCCGCTCACCGACCACCAGCGGCTCGCGGTGAGCTTCCTCCTCGAGGAGGACCGGGCACGGGCGATGACGCTGCGGTGGCCGCTCGTCGACCTCCGGGTCGTGCTCGCCCGCCACATCGTCCCCGGCGGCCCGATCGTCGACCGCGGCCGCCTCGACTACCTCGTCGAGTGGGCCGAGGCGTCGGGCGGCAGCTCGGGCGACGGCGGTTCGCCGCTCGACCACCGAGTCGTCTCCGACACGATCGCCGCGCTCGTGACCACGCCGGGTGCCCGGCTCACCAACGAGCGCTCCGACGCCCTCCACCGAAGCCGCCGCACCGATCCCGCCGCCTACCGCGGCCTGGTGGCCGACGAGCTGGGCTACAAGGCCGCGATCGTCGAGCGGGCCACCGAGGTGCTTGAACGGCTGGCGGCGTCGCGGCTGCAGGAGGTGCACCGGGCGCTGGAGGCCGACGCCCAGGCCGTGTGGCGGCGCCGGCTCGAGCTCCACGCGTCCGACCTCGTCCGCTTCGGGCGCACCGGGTGGGTGTGGCGCAACCGCCAGGTGACGATGCTCGACGACGACGTCACCTGCGCGACCCAGCTCCTGGCGCTCGGCAACCCCCAGGCGGCGGAGGACCTGGCCCGCGACGCCGGCACCCGCCAGGTCGCGGCGGCCACCGTGATCTCGACGTCGCCGCTGCGGGTCGAGGTCGCGTCGCGCCGCCTCGGCGACGGCGCGTCCATCGTCGCGCTCCACGTCGACGGCTCACCGTGCATCGAGGCGCCGACGACCGAGCTGAAGGTCCAGAAGGGCGGCTTCAAGTTCCGCCACCTCGCCGTCGGGCCGCTGGTTGCCGAAGACTCGGACGTTGCTGCCGACAACGACCGCTCACTGCGCTGGGACTGCGCCGAACCGCCGCCCGAGCTCGCCGTCGGGAGCCGGCTGGTCGTGGCCGACGCCGCCTGGTTCGACCGGGCCGACTTCCGCTCCGGCCACGAGGTGCTCGTCGCCCGACCCAAGCCCGACGAGGTCAGCGCGCCCAAGGCCGACTGCCACGCCGACGCCTACGCAACCGACCCCGACGAGCACCGGTGGTGCTGCCGGTCGCACGAGTCGTCGGAGGCCGAGTGGGCCGACACGCTCGCCGACCGGCGCTCCCGCGGCGAGCTGAACCCCGAGGTGTGGCCACCGGTGATCGACGCCGACGGTTTCGACACCCCGGCCGCCGGCAGCCCGACCGACGTCAGCGAGGACGCCTCCGGTGACGGCGCCGCCGACCGGCCGCCGGCGCACCTGACCATCGACGACCTCGACTGAACCTGCGACGACCGGGACCGGACCGACGATGACCATCACCTTCTCCCCGCCGCTCGTCGAGGCCGGCCGCGCCGTGCACCACGCCGCCGCGGCCGACGGCAACCACGACGCCACGACCGCGGCGATCGACGCCCTGTGCGCGGCGATGAGCGGCCGCACCGACGTCGAGCGGATCCTGCTACGGGCCGCGGCCGGTGCCGGCAAGTCCCACGCCTTGAAGCGGATGGTCGGCGAGGCGCTGCGCCGGCCCGGGTGCCGCCGGGTCGGGATCTGCGCGTTCGCCAACAAGCAGGTGTTCCCCCTCGCCGAGGACCTCGGCCGAACGCTCGGGCGGGACCGCGTGTGCCTGCGGGTGTCGAAGAAGCGGATCGACGACGTCGCCGAATCGGTCCAGCGGGCGGCGACGGTCGCGACCGACGACCGCTCGGTGCCGCCCGGCGCCACCGTCGTGCTCGCCACCTCGCACATGTTGGAGATGGTCGGCAGTCGGCTCTCCCGCCAGCTCGGCCCGGTCGGGCCCGACGGTGAGCACCTCTTCGACGTCCTGTTCATCGACGAGGCGTGGCAGCTGCCCCTCCACCGCTACCGGCCGGTCGAGCGGTTCGCCCCGATCACGGTCGGGGTGGGTGACGTCGGCCAGCTCCCGCCCCTCGACCCGGGCCAGAACCCGTGGCGGGGCGACCGGGGCTACAACCCGTACCGGGCGTGGCCGACCGCGTACGACGGCGACGCGAGGACGTGGTCGGTGTCGCTGCCGTCGGTGTGGCGCCCGACCGCCGCCCAGCTCGGGTTGTGGCGGGCGTTCTACGCCGACTGGGACGGCCTGACCTGTGTGGCCGCCCCCGGTGACCGGGTCCTCGAGGTCGGCCCGAGCATGGTCGGCGCGGCCGCCGACGTGTGGCGCCGGGTGGCGACCGGGGTGCCGACCCTGGTCGAGGTGGACGGCCTCCCCGACCCGGACGCACCCGACATCGACCCTCCCCTCCTCGGGGTGATCGAGGACTGGCTCGACGAGCTGCTCCACGCCGGGTTCGCGCTCCGCAAGCAGCGCTACGACGAGGGCCGCCCCGTCGGTGAGGTCGAGGCCGACGGGACGCAGATCGCGGTGCTCGCGACCCGGAACCAGGCGGTGAACGACGCCGAGGACCTGGTCGAGCGGCTGACCAAGCGCCACGAGCTCGACGACGGCGTGCTCGTGGCGTCGACCGTCGACTCGTGGCAGGGCCAGACCAACGGCATCACGGTGGCACTCCACCCGCTGTCGGGCGCGTCGGCGCTCGACGAGTTCAACTCCGCGTTCGGCCGCCTCGCCGTGACGTGCACCCGGGCCACCCACGGCCTGCTCCTGGTGAGTCGTGCCGGGCTCGACGACCTCCTGGCGACAGCACCACCCCGCCCCGGCACCCCCTTCGGCGAACCCGGCACCCGCCAACTCCCCCGCCAGACCCACCAACGCATCCTCGCCACCTTCTCCCGAGCGACGGTCCACGCCGAGGACGCCCGAGGCTGATCGAGGTTCCGCTCGACTCGACGCGGGCTATCTCGTTAGCGGCCCCGGGACGGCCACTGGCGCCGAGTAGGTTCGTTCCCAATGGCACTCACCCGCGAGGAACAGGCGCAGGCCCTGCTCGATGCGGCTCGCATGACTGCC
This sequence comes from Actinomycetota bacterium, assembly GCA_034211175.1. GTDB lineage: Bacteria > Actinomycetota > Acidimicrobiia > Acidimicrobiales > CAIXPF01 > JAXHUH01. The sequence goes on along the minus strand of JAXHUH010000073.1, from coordinate 96,490 downwards.
GAGACCGCCGCGGAGCTGCACTTCCGCGGGCTCGACCTCGTCTCCCCCGGCCTCGGCGAAGCGACCAGCGAAGCCGTTGCCGAGGCCCGCCGCCGCGCCGATGCGGGGCTGGCACCGTTTGATCCGGCGGACAACGTCGACATCGATGCGATCGCACCATCCGTCGAGGCGTGAGCCCGCCACGGCCTCGCCGATGGGCGATCAACGACCCGAAGCACCTGGCCGCCGCCCATGCGGCCGACAGCCAGGACCGCGCTGACGAGATCAAGGCGCTCCTCCGGGAGATCGCCCATGACCCGACAGCCACACCGAACGCCCGAGTCGTGGGCGAGCACGATGGTTGGCAGACGATCAAGTAGCGGGCCACGGACGGCCGCCTCGTCGCCTACTTCATGCTCGACCGCTTCGGCGGCGACCGAACCGTCCGCCTCACGGTCCTCGACGTGGCCGACTGATCGACGTCGGCCGAGGGCCGCAGCTCGGGCGGCCTCGTCGTCGATCACTCGCCGGCGCGACTCACGGCAGACCAGACTGGCCCCGTGGATTTCGATGACCGGCCTGTCGACGACCGTCCGCTGCGCGGCCGGTTCGACGGTTCCGGCCTGACGGCGGACCTGGAGGCGGAACGCGACGTCGAGCGACGACGACCAGTCGAGGATCGGGACGGCTCCGCGGCGACTCTTATGCCCACGCCGCTCGTAGGACGACGCTCTCGACGCATCGAGCCGCCGACCCCCCGGCTGATCCCCGCGCCGACCAGCCCAGGTTCTGGTCGGCCCGAGTCGCCAGGGGCGGGAGGTCGTCGACGATGACCATCGTCTCGAGGCTCACGGTGACGATCCGGGCGAGCAGCTCGAGGATGTAGCGAGGCTGGCCCTGCTCCCGACTCCGATCGTTCGGGTCGTTCATCGATGCGGCCGCGCGCGTGAGCGTTCTGGGCTCGCCTTCAAGCCATCAGGCGGACGGGGAGGTGCTTGACGCCGTTGAGGAAGTGGCTGCGGAGGTGGTCGATCTCGCCGGTCAGCTCGATGTGGTCGACGCGGTCGAGGAGCTCTTCCAGGACCACCCGTAGCTCGAGGCGGGCGAGGCTGGCGCCGAGGCAGAAGTGGGGGCCTCCGCCGCCGAACGCGATCTGTGGGTTGGGGTCACGCCCGACGTCGAACGTGTCGGGGTCGGTGAACACGTCCTCGTCGCGGTTCGCGGAGGGGTACCAGAGGCTCACGACGTCGCCGACCTCGATCCGCTCGCCCCGCAGCTCCATCGGGGCGATCGCGGTGCGGCGGAAGTGGGCCACCGGGGACGCCCACCGGAGGATCTCCTCGACCGCCAGCGGCACCAGCTCCGGTTCGGCCCGCAGCCTGGCCCACTGCTCCGGGTGGTGCGCGAACGCGGCGACCCCGTGGCTGATCGCGTTGCGGGTCGTCTCGTTACCGGCGACCGCCAGGAGCAGCAGGAAGAAGTTGAACCGGACCGGCGACAGCCGCTCGCCGTCGACCTCGGCCGCCATCAGCACCGAGCACAGGTCGTCGCCGGGCTCGCCCGCACGTCGCTCCCGCATCTGCGCGAAGTAGCCGAGGAGCCCGGCGGCCGCGTCGAGCTGCTCGTCGGCCGGTGCCCGGTACTCGGGGTCGGTCGATGCGACGAGCGCGTTGCCCCACCGCATGATCCGTGCCCGGTCCTCGGGTGGGGCGCCGATCATGTCGGCGATCACCCGCATCGGCAGCGGCATCGCCACCTCGGTCGTCAGGTCGAACGTACCGGGCACCACCGTGTCGAGCAGCTCACGGGTCACCGCCCGGACCTGCGGCTCGAGCGCCGCGACCCGCGCCGGCGTGAACGCCCGGTTGACGATCTTGCGGTAGCGCGTGTGCTCCGGTGCCCCCACATCCTGTCGAGCAACATCTTGGCCTCGGTGTCGAGACCGGCGGCCGGGTCGACGCCGTTCCACAGTGGGTCGAGCGGGTCGAGGCCGGTGACACCGCCGTTGCCGACGTCGCTCGACAGGATGTGGGGGCACCGGCCGAGCGCGACGACGTCCTCGTGGCGCGAGATCACCCAGAAGCCGGGCCCGCCCGACGGTGACGGGTGCCGCCACACCGGCGCCGATCGCCGCAGCTCGGCGAACCACTCGTGCGGGAACCCGTCACGGGCCCAGCGGTCGAGATCGAGCAGGTCGATCGACGTCAGGGTCGCAGCAGCCATCGGTTCCCCCGGTCCGGCATGGCACGAAGGACCCACTGTTCCACCCCGACCGCACCCCGGCAACCGACCTCGTATATCCAGATCGACACTTAGTGGATATACTTCGCCACATGACGAAGCGTCTGGTCGACATCGACGACGAGCTCCTGGCGGAGGCGCGACGCCTGAGTGGCGCGACCACGATGAAGGACGCGGTCGACACCGCGCTGCGCGAGTTGGTTCGCGCCGAGCTCCGCCGGCGCCACCTCCGGCGACTCGAGACCGGGGAGGGCACCGACATCGCCGATGAGGAGATCATGTCCGGCGCATGGCGCTGACGCCTCTGGTCATCGCCGACAAGAGCGCTCTGGCGCGGCTGGGCCATCCGGCCGTCGCCGAGCGGCTCGGCCCGCTGTTGACTGAGGGCCTGGTCGCCACGTGCCCGATCATCGATCTCGAGATGCTCTACAGCGCCCGGTCCGCCAGCGACTACGACGCAATGGCGGACGAGCGCCGGGCGCTGCGGTCGTACCCGATCACCCCTGAGGTGACCGACCGGGCGCTCGAGGTCCAGCATGAGCTCGCCGGACGAGGCCACCACCGCCTGGCCATCCCGGACCTCCTCATCGCTGCGGTCGCGGAGCTGAACGATCTCCGGGTCGTCCACTACGACTCGGACTACGACCGCATCGCAGCCGTGACCCACCAACCGACTGAGTGGATCGCACGCCGCGGTTCGCTCTGAACCATGCGGCCGCCGGCGCGACACGTGCCGCCGGGTGGCACGCTGGACGGCGGGTCCGGCGGAAGGGGTGGGGAATGCGGCGGTGGGCGGCGATCGCGGTGGCGCTGAGCCTCGCCGGCTGCCGCACGGCCGTCGGGACCGCGCCGCAATCGATCGACCACATGGACCAGGTCGAGCTGAGAGACGCCGGCCGGACGTGGGTCGAGCACGCCAACGCGGCCGGGTGGGAGCACCACCGGACGCTCGAGGGGAACGCCGTGACCAGCCCGTTGGGACTCGGCATCGCGTTCGGCGCGGCGCGCGGGGCGGCATCGGCGGAGGCGGGCCGGGGGTTCGAGCGGATCTTCGGGTTCGAGGACGGCGCCGCCGATCACGCCGCGGCCGCCGAGGTCCTCGCCGAGCTCCGAGCCCTCGCCGTCGAGGTCCCGGACGTCGACATCGACCTCGGCGCCCGGCTCACCTCGACGGTTGCGGGCCACGGCACCCTCACCTCGCCCGACCCCTACCTCGATCTGCTCGCCGACGCCTACGGCGCCGTTCCGGCCCCGGCGTTCGATCCCGGTCCCGCCGCGGCGACGATCTCGTGGACCACGGCCGGCGACGGAGCCCTACCGCTCGTCGCGCCGGGCCTGCGGAGCGCCGCCGAGCCCGACGCGTTCACGTTCGCCACCACGGTCGAGGTCGCCCAACCGCTGCTCCCACCGTTCGATCCCGCGCTCACGGAGCCGGGAGTCTTCACGACCGCCACCGGGACCGCGGTCGACGTGGCGCTGATGTCGCAGGACGACGCGCCGGTGCCGTTCGTCGACCTCGGTGACGCCGACGCCGTCGGGCTCTCGGCCGGCGTCGACCTCACCATGTGGCTGCTCGTGCCCGACGAGGACGACGGCCTGGCCGCGCTCGAGTCGAACCTCGAACCGAGCACGTTCGCCGAGCTCGACGACGTCGCCGAGCCCTATGCGGTCGACCTGGCCGTCCCCCGATGGCACACGGGCTCCGATGTGGACGTCCTGTCCTGGACCTGCCCGTACGGCCTGTGCCCCGGCAGCACCCTCGACGGCGTGGCACCGGGCCACGAGCTCACCGGGGCCCGTCTCGCCTCGTCGTTCGTGGTCGACGAGGCCGGCATCGGAGCGGCACCGCCCGGCACGGGGTTCTTCCTCGGTTGGCTCGCCCGCGAGGTCGAGGTCCGCGCCGACCACCCGTTCCTGTGGGCGCTGGTCCACGAGTCGACCGGGGTCGTGGTCCTGCTCGGCCGGGTCACGGACCCGTCCTGACCGGCGGCGACGTCAGCGGGGCCCGGGTGGCTCCAGCGGTTCGAGGTGGGTGAAGACGACGACGCCGGGGAGCTCGCGGCGCATGTCGGCCTCGAAGCGGTCGAGGAGGTCGTGGCCCCGGCGGACCGACCAGTCCTCGGGGACCAGCACCGTGGCGTAGACGAACCGGCGCCGACCCGACTCGCGGGTGCGCAGGGCCCGGATGTCGACGTGGTCGGCGGCCCGGTACTGCTCGACCACGGCGCTCACGCGGGCGACGTCCTCCGGGGGCAGCGTGGCGTCCAACAGCCCGATCACGCTGTTGCGCACCAGCCGGTAGCCGATTCGAACGATGTTGACGCCGACGGCGATGCCGATGATCGGGTCGAGCGGCTCCCAGCCGGTCACCGCCACGACACCGACCGCAGCGACCACACCGACCGACGTCCACACGTCGGTGAGCAGGTGGTGGCCGTCCGCGGTCAAGGTGATCGAACGGTGCTCCCGACCGGCGCGCAGCAGCAACAGGCCGACGGCGAGGTTGATCAACGCCGCGCCCACCGAGATGGCGAGACCGATGCCGGCCCGCTCCAGCGGGCGCGGGTCGAGCAACCGTTCGATCGACGTCCACACGATCGCCCCTGCGGCGACGAGCACCATCGCACCCTCCACCGCGGCGGACAGGTACTCGGCGTTGCCGTGGCCGAACTGGTGGTTGTGGTCGGGAGGACGGGCCGAGACCCGCAGCGCGATCAGGCCGACGACGGCGGCGACGAGGTTGACCGACGACTCCAGCGCGTCGGAGAGCAGACCGACCGATCCGGTCAGCCCCGCCGCCACCGCCTTGATCGCCATCGTCGAGAGCGCGGCGCCCAGCGAGAGCACCATGAACCGCTCGACCGTCCGCTGATTGGCGATCGCGTCGTCCGGTCGACCCGGCATCGCCGTGCTCACGGCGATCCGAGCGTCGCGGCACGACTGGACTCGGCGGCCCAGCGGTCGTGGCGGATCTCGAGGCCGCGGGGCTCGGCGTCAGGGTGCGTGACGTCGTGGCCCACGCCGCCGATCCAACAGCCGAGTTCGGTGTAGACGATGTCGCGCACCGCGACGGCTGCGCTCATGACGGGGGTGGTGCCGGCTCATCGAGCAACGCGTCGAGCACCGCGGCCAGATCGACGTCGTCGCGCTCGGCGTCCTTCCAGGGCCCGAGCGCCCCGTAGACCTCCGACGCGGCGAGCCCGAACCCGCCCGGCAGGCCGCGAGCCTCGAACGCCGCGGCGATCTCGGCCAGCTCACCGGCGAAGCGCCAGCCCTTCGGCGCGTTGACGGAGGCGACGCGAGCGCAACGATCGTCCAACCCGGGCTGGGACCGCGCCCACTCCCCCACCAGCGCGTCCTCGACACCCTCGGCCCGGGCCAGCGCCCGCACGGCGAGCAGCAGCGCGGCCGAGCCCTTCGTCCACGCCGCGTACGACGCCTTCACCGCCGACGCGGCACCGGCGCCGCCCTCGACGAGCCGGACCTCGAGAGGCGAACCCTCCCAACGAGTGGCGACCTCGGCCGCGTCGTCACCGGAGAGGTAGAGGCGCGTCGTGCCCGGCTCCCACGCCGGCGGCCCGATGATCCCGCCGTCGACGAAGCGCTCGAACCGCTCGCCGATCGCACGTGCCGTCGCCGGCGCGATGGCGTTGACGTCGGCGTAGATCCCATCGAAGCCGGCGGCTGCGACGGCGTCGGCCACGTCGACCGCGGCGGCCGGCGGGCACACGGACACGATCACCTCGGCCCGCTCGCACAGCTCGGCGATCGACGTCACCGCCTCGAGGCCGGCCCGTTCCGCCCGCTCGGCGGTGGCCGGCGAACGTCCGGCCGACACCCACGCGGTCTGCCCGGAACACGCGGCGGCGACCGATGCCCCCATCGCCCCCGGGTGCAGGATGCCCGTCGTCATGGCGCCGAGTGTTGCGCGTGGACGGCCGGCGTGTCGGGGCGAGCCCGGCTCAGGCCGGCAACGCCGTCCCGGCGCGCAACATCCGGCTGCGGACCACCTGGTAGACGACCATGGCCGTCAGCGCCACCGTGCCCATCCCGGCCATCGTCGGCCGCAGGCCGATCTCGTCGGCCAGCGCGCCGAGCGGCAGGGCGGCGAGCCCGAAGCCGCTGAAGCTGAGCATGAGCAGCGACTGGACCCGGCCGTGGAACGCCGGGTCGGACTCGGTGATGATCAGCGTGTTGTTCATCGCCTGGAACGCCGACATGCACCCGCCGATGACGACGAGCGACCCGAGCGCGAGCAGGAACGTGGGCGACAGGCCGAACAGGATCACCCCGATGGCGAACCCGGTGCCGGCGAGCGCCTGGATGCGCCACAGGTTGGCGTGGGCCAGTCCGGCGATCCGCAGGGACACGACGACCGCCGCGCAGCCGCTGACCGCGTTCATGATCCCGAACCCGGTCGCGCCCACGTCGAACAGCTCGGTCGCGACCAGCGGCATGAACGCCAGGTACGGGAAGGCGAACATGACGACCACGTACGACGTGACGATGAGGAGCAGCACCGGCCGGTTCGCCCGCACGTAGCGGATGCCCTCGACGAACCCCTCGATCGAGCGTTGCCGGGGGCCGTCGAGCTTCGGCACGATGTGGGGCAGCGGGACGAGCAGCCCCAGGGCGATCACCATCAGGCCGGCGGTGATCAGGTAGGTGCCGGCCGTCCCGATCGCCTGCACGCCGATGAGCGCGCCTGCCGCGGCCGGGCCGACGATGCGGGTGCTGTTGATGCTCACCTGGCTGAGGACGATGGCGTTGGCCAGGGTCTCCTTGCCGACGAGCTCGCCGGTGAACGAGATGCGGGACGGGCCGTAGATCGAGAAGCCGGCCGCCTGCACGGCGGCCGCGCCGATGAGCATCCAGTACTCCAGCACCCCGAACGCGTCAGCCAAGCCGATCCACAGGGCGCTCGCGACGAGCAGCGTGGCCGAGACGAGCAGCACGGTGCGCTTCGGGAACCGGTCGGCGGCGACCCCGCCGAACGGCGTCAGGATCATCATCGGGATGGCGAACCCGAAGAACACACCGCCGAGGCCCCGATTGGAGCCGGTCAGCTCGGCGGCGAGCCAGCCCCGCACGATCTGCTGGGCCTGAACGCTGAGGAAGACGAACAACCCGGAGGCGAACAGGAGCCGGTACTCGCGGACCTGCAGCGCCTCGAACGTGCGCCCACGGGCGGACGGCGCCGGTGCCGCCGCCTCCGGCGCCGCGGTCCCGGCGGGCTCGTCGTCCGGGGACGGCGCCGACGTCGATGACTCCCCCCGAACATCGGTCACCGGGGCAGCGTAGGGGTCGGGCACGCCCCCGACCGAATCCTTGTTGGCGCGCTGTCAGCCGTCGGACGCCGGCCGCGAATCGTCTCGCCGCCATCCGGGGAGGTCGACGTGGCGACGGTTTCCGGCGTCCTGCGAACCGCCCGGCGGCGTCCTGCGTCTCATCCGGTGTTGCACGACGCGGCCGCAGGCGTGCACCTCATCGCTCGGATCCCAGGAGCCCGACCCATGCACCCCACCACCGACACCCGACCCCCCTCCGGCACGACCGCGATGGCCGACCCTGCCGGCCGCGTCCCGCACCACTCCGCGCCCCGTCGCATCGCCCTTGCCGTCGCCGCCGTCGCCCTGGTTCTCGGGACGTTGGCGCTGGCGCCCGATGTCGGCGCCATCGTCGGCGGCACCGAGGCCGACGACGGCGAGTACCCGTGGATGGTGGCCCTCACCTACCGGGACGGCGAGCAGTTCTGCGGCGGTTCGGTGCTCGCCGAGGACCTCGTCCTCACCGCCGCCCACTGCGTCTTCGACGAGGCCACCGGCGCCGTCTATGTCGAGGCCGGCGCCCGGACGCTCGGTGACCCCGCCGCCCAGCGCCGCGGCGTCGCCGAGATGCGGATCCACGAGGCGTGGGAGGACAACGACATCGCCGTGCTGGTGCTCGACGAGCCGTTCGAGCTGGACGAGCGCGTGCAGCCGATTCGCATGGTCGACGCCGACACGCACGCCGAGCTGATCGACCACGGCTCCCCCGCCGTCGTCACCGGTTGGGGCGCGACCAGCGAGGACGGCGGGTATCCGGACGAGCTGCTCGAGACCACCCAGTTCGTCGTCGGCGACGCCGAGTGCGTCGCGGCCTACGGAGACGAGCTCGCCCTCTACGGCGACGAGCTGATCGAGGACCTGATGGTGTGCGCCAACCACCCCGCCGGCAACGACTCGTGCTACGGCGACAGCGGCGGCCCGCTCGTCGTAGCGGACCCCGCCGACGGTACCTGGTATCAGCTCGGCGTCGTCAGCTTCGCCATCACCACCTGCGGTGACACCGCCGGCGTGTACACCGAGGTCTCGGGCTACGAGGACTTCATCGCCTCCGGCGGCACCGTGGACGGCGGTCTCTCCACCGACGCCCCGCTGCAGGACGACCCGTACGGGGACGACCCGTTCGAGGACGACCCCTACGCCGACGATCCCTTCCTGGACGAGGGCGACCGGTTCGAGCTCCCCGGCCTGTTCGAGCTCCTCGACCTCTTCGAGCTGTTCGACGACCCGGCCGCGGCCGAGAAGCCGGCGGACACCGACCTCGACGACGCGACCCCGGACCGGGCGCTGGTCCGACTACTGGAGGACGCCCTCGTGTGCGCCGAGCGAGGTGACACGGCCTGCGTGCTCGACCTGGTCGGGGCCTTCATCCTCGACGAGCTCGGCTGAGCCGCGGCGTCAACCAAGGGCTCCGGCGACCGCCGGGCACTGCAGCGTCACCCTCCAGTCGCCGAACCCGAGGGAGCGCCAGAACGCCACCGCCCGCTCGTCCAACGCCAGCGTGCCGACCTCGAGCGACACCGCGCCGCGGGCGACGGCAACGTCGTGCGCTGCGGCGAACAGTCGCCGGCCGAGTCCCCGACGGCGGTGCGAGGGCGAGACGTAGGCATCGGTGACCCGCCACGTCGGGGGCTCGTCGAGCACCGGGTGGGGCTCGACGGGCAGCACGGCCATGCACCCGACGAGCCGGCCGTGCGCGGCGGCCACCAGGGTGCAGCGCCGATCGTCGAGCCAGCCGTCGGCGAGTATGGTGCGCGCGATAGCAGCGGCGTCGTCCCGGAACCGGTAGCGCCGGTCGGCCCGGTGACCGTCGGCGCCGAGCGCGGCCCACAGCTCGACGAGCCCATCGAGGTCCACGGCGGTCGCCAACCGAACGTCGGTCACGCGGCCGACGCTGCATCGGCGGACCCCTACGAGTTCGCCGCCGTCAGCCCGGCGGGCGGCGCATGCTCGCGAGGATCGACTCGGCCTCGAGCACCAGCTCGTCCCGGCCGGGCAGCGCCGCGTGGTGCTCGCCGTACACGGCAAGCGCCAGGTCCGCCGCCTCATCGGCCGACGTGATCCCGAGCTCGCCGAAGAGGACCCGCAGGTCGGCCTTGTCGGTCGGACGGAACGCCGCCATCTTCATGGCGAGCAGGTGACGAGCGGACGCCACGGCGACGGCGAGACCGGGGACCTCGAACCGCACCGCATCACGGTCCTCGCCCGGCACCCACGCCCGAACGCCGTCGTTCAACCAGTCGCGCGGCAGCCCGTGTTCGGCGGCCATCGCCTCGGCCTCGGCCCGCACGGTCGTGGACGGATCGAACACCGCATCGACGTCACGTGTGACCCGCCGTGCATCGAACTCCAGTGCCATCGCCGCGCCACCGACCAGGTACAGCGTGGCGTCGATCCCACGAGCGGCCAGCCGCGCGCCGAGCTCGGCGAGCAGGGCGCGGATGCGGTCGGGCGTCAGCTCGTGAGGTGAGGGCCCGGGCCCGACCGTCACAACGACTCCAGCGCCTTGCCGTCGAGCCAGATGCCCTTGATGCGAAGGTCGACCGGGGTGCGCTGCATCGTCCTGGCCATCAGGACGGGATCGTCGTCGGGGAACCACCACGAGTCGAGCGGGGGGACGGCGGTCCACTCCGGTGTCGATGCGCCGCGGTGGCGGCACTCGCGGGCGACGACCGCAGCGATCAAGGTGTCCCACCGCCCATCACCCGTCGACGTCGGCGCAGCGACGAACGCCTCCAGGTCCTGCGCAGCGCAGCGGCGCAGGTCGGCGACCATACGTGCGAGCAGCCGGAGCGCGAAATCCGTGTCGCCCCGCGCCAGTTCGTCGCGGATCGCCTCGGCAGCGCGTGCAACGGTCAGCGTCTCGGGCCCCGGCATCATGGCCGAACCAGCATGGCACCGCCGGGCGGGACGGACGCGGGATCGGGTACGGTTCCGGCCGGCGGCGAGCACCGCCGAACCCCGGCCCGCATCCACCCGTGCGGCCCGACGGGGCAAAGGAGAGATCCTCTCTTCTGCTCGTCAGTGTCACGTCGTTCGTCGCACCGGCGCCGTACCCGGCCGCCGGCAGGGGTGGCTGCTCGTCGGTCGGGCCGTGCCGGAAGGGACACGACATGACCCGCAACCGCGACTTCAAGCACCTCGTCCGCGCCCGGATGGACGAAACCGGTGAGCGGTACTCCACCGCCCGGGCCCACGTCCTCGCCGCTGCGACGCCACACGACCGCCATCGCGTCGCCGGCCTGCTCGATTCGGTGGTCGCGATCGGCGGCCAGCAGCCGGACCTCGCCGCGGCGCGCAACCTGTGCGTCAACGCCGGCGTGACCGGTCCGGGCGGCGAACCGCTCGGCGAGGCGCTGGCGTTCGGTCTCGCCGGCGGCGTCGGGTTCCTCTACGGCGTGTTCGAGTACGCCGACGGGCCGACGATGACCATCGTCGCCCGCAACCGCTCGATGCCCGACCCGTTCTGCGAGCCGCTGTTCGGCCGGGCCGGCGCGACGATCGAGGTGTCGACCACGACCGGCGCCAAGAAGGCGGCGACCGAGCTCGACCGCGCCCTCGACGCCGGGCGGAGCGTGCTCTGCACGGTCGGCGCCGGCGGGCTGGCCCACCTCGGCCTTCCCGACGACGAGGCCGCCATGGCCCCTCACCTGGTCGGTGTCGTCGGCCGCGACGGTGACCACGTCCTGGTCGACGACCGGTCCCCCGAGCCGATCGTCGTTGAGCGGGCCACGTTCGACACCGCCCGGGCGGCCTACCGCCAGGCGAAGCACCGGATGGTCTCGATCACCGATGTGGACAGCGACCACGACTGGCCGGGCGCGCTCAGACAGGCGGTGACCGCCGGAACGACGGGCTATGACACGCCGCCCGTGCCGCAGTTCGCAGCCAACGTCGGACGGGCCGGGCTCACCAAGTTCGCCCGGTTGCTCACCGACGAGCGCGACCCGAAGCGCTGGCCGCGGGTGTTCGGCTCCGGACGGCGGGCAGCGCTCGGGCTCGGCCGCCTCCACGACTGCGTCGAGTGGGCCTACACGGCCCCGTCCGCCGGGCGGGCACTCCAGGCGGAGTTCCTTCGCGAGGCGGCTGCGATCGCCGACGAGCCCGGCTGGGTCGACGCCGCGGAGCGGTTCGATGCCAGCGCCACCGCATGGGCCGAGGTGGCACGCCTCGCTGCCGACGCCCACCCGAACCTCCAGCGCTACGCCGAGCTCTCCGCCGCCCGGGCGGCCGCGCTCGACGGCCGCCCCGACCCCGCAACGATGCGCTCTCTGGCGGACGAGCAACGCCAGCTCGTCGACGACTGCGACCTGAGCGCCACGGAAGCGACGGCGGCGTTCGCCGCGATCGCCGAGGTCATCGACCGGATCGCCGCGCTCGAGCGCGACGCACTCGATGTCGTCAGGGACCGCTGAGCGACCCGGCGGCGCAACCGATCGTGCACAGGCACGATCGGTTGCCTCCCCTACGACAGGTCGGCACGGTCGGAGCGGAAGCGGCCGCTGTGCCGGCCCCCCGGGTCGGAGGCCGACCGGCACGAGCGGCGTGGCGTCCGGGCACACCTCGTCGACCGGGCCGGCAGCCGGCTACAGGCGGGGGTCGACGGGTTCGCTCTCGAGGGCGAGGACGGCGAAGACGCACTCGTGGACGCGGTGGAGGGGCTCGCCGGCGACGAAGCGTTCGAGTGCCTCGATGCCGAGCGCCAGCTCGCGCAGCGCCAGGGAGCGCTTGGGGCCGAGGCGCCGTGACCGCAGCCGCTCCAGGTTGTCCGGCGCGGTGTACTCGGGGCCGTACACGATCCGCAGGTACTCGGCGCCGCGCACCTTCAGGCCGGGCTGGGCCCGTCCCTTCGGGCCGTCGTGGATGACCCCGGTCGGCTTGACGACCATGCCCTCCCCGCCGGCGGCGGTCAGCTCCTCCCACCACACCGTGGCCGCGGCCTCGCCGGCCTCGTCGCCCGGCGTCACCTCGACCGACGCGGTTGCCCGGAGGACGCCCGGGTCGGCCGCGGCCAGGCGGCCGAGGACGTCGAGGTGCCAGCGGTGGTCCGCCAGGGCGTGCACCCGTCCCTCGCCGGCGAGGACCTGGAACGGGGCGTAGCGCAGGTCGTCGACCGACCGCACCGGCCAGCAATACCTCCGGTACGCCTCGGTGAAGCCGGCCGCCATGTGGGCCCGGTCGGCCGTGCCGGCCGCGAGCGCAGCGACGTCGACGCCGCGGGCCGCCGCGGCGTCGAGCACCGCCCGCTGGGCGCCGAGCATGGCGTTCGCCGCGGCGCCCACGGGCGCGTACTGGTCGCGCACCAGCTCGTCGGCCTTGGCCGACCACGGCAGCAGCTCGCCGTCGAGCACGAGCCAGTCGGTGTCGAGCTCGTCCCACAGGCCCGCGCTCGTCACCGCCGCCCGCAGCCGACCGAGCAGCGCCGCCTCCATCGACAGGTCGTCGAAGAACCGCCGGCCGGTGCGGGTGTGGACGATCCCGGCCCCGTCGGCGCCGGCCTCGTCGGCCGTGATCCCGAAGCGCCGGGCGGCGACCTCGGCGTCGCGGCACACGACGGCGACGACGCGCGACCCCATGTGCTTCTCCTCGCACACGACGCGCTCGACGCCGTCGCGCCGGAACTGGGCGAACGCCTCCGCCGGGTGTTCGAGCAGCCCGTCGCGGCGACTCGTCGCCACGGGCGCCATCGTCGGGGGTAGGTAGACGAGCCAGCGCGGATCTGCGGCGTAGCGGCTCATCACCTCGAGCGCCGCGGCCGAGTGCTCGGCCTCGACCGTGACGGTCGAGCGCAGGCGCGTCGTGACGATGCGCTTGCCGCCGACATCGTCGTAGCGCAGCTCGGCGCCGTCTCGAGCCGCCTCGGCCCCGGGCGGGGCGATCGGTCGGATCGGCTCCCAGTACGTCCTGGCCGCGGGGACCGAGACGAGCTCGCGCTCGGGGTAGCGCAGGGCGGTGAGCTTGCCGCCGAACACGCAGCCGGTGTCGACGCAGATCGTCCGGTTCAGCCACGTCGCCTCGGGGACCGGGGTGTGGCCGTAGACGACGGAGGCGTCGCCCCGGTAGTCCTCGGCCCACGGGTAGCGCACCGGCAGCCCGAACTCGTCGGTCTCGCCGGTCGTGTCGCCGTGCAGGGCGAACGACCGCACCGCCGCGGAGGTGCGCAGGTGCATCGCCTCGGGCAGCCCGGCATGGGCGACCACGAGGCGACCGTCGTCGAGGACGAGGTGGCTCACCAGGCCGTCGATGAACTCGGCGACCTCGGCCCGCCACTCGGGCGGCTCGGCGTCGAGCTCGGCCAGCGTCCCGGCGAGACCGTGGCTCACCTTCACGCTGCGGTCCCGTAGGGCGCGCAGCAGCTTCGCCTCGTGGTTGCCGGGTATGCACACGGCGTCACCGGCGCCGACCATGCCCATCGCCAGGCGCAGGACCCCGGCCGAGGAAGGCCCACGGTCCACCAGGTCGCCGACGAACAGCGCTCGGCGCCCGTCGGGGTGGTGGGCACCGGTGCGGTCGGGCGCAACGTCGTAGCCGAGCTCGCCCAGCAGCGTGGCGAGCTCGTCGATGCAGCCGTGGACGTCGCCGATGAGGTCGAACGGGCCGTGGTCGTCCCGCCGGTCGTTCCACAGCCTCGTCCGCTCGACGGTCGCGGCCTCGATCTCGTCGACGCCGTTCAGCACGAACACGCGGTGGAAGCCCTCGCGGCGCAGGCCCTTCAGCGACCGGCGGAGCTGGTTGTGCTGCTTGGCGACCACGTGATCGCCGTGGGCGCGGTCCGGCCGGGCGGCGTTGCGCTCGGCGCAGACCGACTCGGGGACGTCCAGGACGATGGCGACGGCCAGGGTGTGGTGGGCGCGGGCCAGTTCGATCAGGCCCTTGCGGTCGGCGGCCTTGGTGCTGGTGGCGTCGACCACGGTCAGCCGACGCGCCTCCAGCCGCTTGCCCGCGATGAACGACAGCAGCTCGAACGCGGCCGGCGTCGCCGACTGGTCGTTCTCGTCGTCGGCGACCATGGCCCGGCAGCGATCCGACGACACCACCTCGGTGGGCCGGAAGTGGCGGGCCGCGAACGTCGACTTGCCGGCCCCGGTCGTCCCGACGAGGACGACCAGCGCGACCTCGGGCACCGCGATCGTCACGCCGTCGATCTCCTCGTTGCGCGTCGTGGCGCTCATCGGCGGAACACCGCCATCTGGGTGGGTGCGCCGAGCTCGGGGTCGGGGTCGCCGATGCCCCCGAGCTCGACGTCGTAGCCGTTGCGCCCGGCGACGCCGTTCGCCCACTCGGCGAGCTCGGCACGGGTCCACTCGAAGCGGTGGTCACGATGGCGCGGTTCCCCGGCGGCCAGGCCGACGAATCGGGCGTTGTACTCGACGTTCGGGGTCGTCACCACCACCGTCGCCGGCCGGGCGTGGCCGAACACGGTCCGCTCCAGCGCGTCGAGTCGGGCCGGGTCGAGGTGCTCGATGACCTCGACGAGCGCGGCGAGGTCGTGACCGGCGAGGCGGTCGTCGCGGTAGGTGAGCGACGCCTGCACGAGCTCGACGCGCTCGAGCTGGCGGGGCGCCATCGTGTCGAGGTGGAGGTGCCGGGCCGCCCGCTGCAACGCCCGGACCGACACGTCGACGCCGAGCACGTGGTCGACGTCGGTGTCGCGCAGGAGCCGACCGACGAGGCGGCCCTCGCCGCAGCCGAGATCGGCGACCCGCCGGGCGCCGGTTCGCTGCACGAGCGCGACGACCGCGTCGAGTCGTTGCCCACCGAGGCTGATCGGCGCCGCTGCACCCGCTGCCGGGTCGTCGAGCACCGCAGGCTCACGGTCCGTGCCCGCGCCGTCGAGCAACCGATCGATCGCGTCGTCGGCCAGCCGGCGGTCGTGGCGGAGGTAGCGGCGGGTGATCAGGTCCCGCTCGGGATGGGCGGCCAGCCAGTCGCCGCCGCGGCGCAAGAGCTTGTCGACCTCGCTGTCGCCCACCCAGTAGTGCTTGTCGTCGTCGAGCACGGGCAACAGGACGTAGAGGTGCTCGAGGAGGTCGCGCAGCCGGCACGTCGTCTCGAGGGTGAGCTCGACGTAGCGGCTGTCGCCCCACGCCGGGATCGTCGGGTCGAGCCCCAGCGGCGTCGCGGTGACCGTGTAGCCGAGCGGCTCGAACAGGCGACGCACGATGTCGGGCCCGCCGCGAACCGGGACCACCGGGAGCTGCGCCCGAAGCGGGAGCCCGGTCTCCGCCAGCTCGGGACGGTCCTTGCTGCGCCCGCCCAGCGCGGTGTTGAACACCTTGGCGATCGCCACCGACAGCAACGACGACGCCGCGTAGGGGCGGTCGTTCACGTGGTGCGCCGCCGTCGCCGGGACGTCGCGGCCCGACCGGCGCACGAGGCCGACCGGGTCGACCTCGACCATCAGCGCCGCGGTGCACCGCGCGGCCGACGCCTCCGGGTAGACGACGTGGGCCCGCCCGAACGGGAGCTCCCGCTCGTGGGTCGACGCCGGGTTCTTGTGGAGCAGGTACCCGAGATCGGTCGCCGGTTCGTGGGTGGTCGTGAGGGTCAGGAGCACGGGCTCGCCTTCGACGGGAGCGTCGATCGATCCCCGCCGCGACGCCGGGCCGACGACCGGGGGCCTCCCAGGATGGCGATCCGCGGCCCGCCCGTCACCCCGATTCGGGGCCGAGTCCGGTGTTCGGTCACCGCGATGTGACAAGAGTGACCGAATTGGGTGAATCACTGGACGCTCCGCGTGGTCTTCTCTGGTGGAGTCCGCCCGAGCGGAGCCGGGAGTGCACGTGTCCACATCGAAGCGTCGACTGATCGTCGCGGCGGCCGGCCTGGTGCTGGCCGCCCTCGCCGTCGCGCTCTCGGGGCCCGCCGGCGCCATCGTCGGCGGCACCCCCGCCGAGCGGGGCAGCCACCCGTGGCTGGTCGCCGTCACCTACTACGGCGACCCGCTGTGCGGCGGGTCGGTGATCGACGACGACCTGATCCTCACCGCCGCCCACTGCGTGGCGTCGATGCCGACCGGCGCGCTCGTCGTGCGGGCCGGCTCGACCCGCTTCGGCGACCCCGCCGCCCAGGTCCGGGCTGTCGCCGACGTCCGGATCCACGAGGGCTACCGCGACCACCTCGTCGCCTACGACCTGGCGATCCTGCGCCTGACCCGTCCACTCGAGCGCAACGGCGACACCCGCCCGATCGCCATGGCCGACGCGGACGCCCAGGCCGAGCTGATCGACGCCGGCTCACCGGCGGTCGTCGCCGGGTGGGGCGTCACCTCCGACGACGACATCGAGCTGCCGAGCGAGCTGCTCGAGACCGACCAGTACATCCTCGGCGACGCCCAGTGCCGCATCCGCTACGCGGCCGAGCTGGCCCGCCACGACGTCGTCCTCGTCGACGAGGCCATCGTCTGCGCCGACCACCCCGACGGCCACGACTCCTGCTACGGCGACAGCGGCGGCCCGCTCGTCGTCCACGACCGCGACGACGACATCTGGTACCAGCTCGGCGTCGTCAGCTTCGGGGTCGACGAGCACTGCGGCAAGGCCACGGTGTACATGGAGGTCACCGGCCACGAGGACTTCATCGCCTCGGGCGGCACCGTCGACCGCGACCCGACCCCACAACCCCCGCTCCCCTAGGCCCTAGACGCCGCGGCAACGACCGGTCGGCCGGCGCCGAAACCGCTGGGACCGTGTTCGTCACCGGCCATAGGGTCCCCCCGTGACCGAGCTGAGCATCGAGTCCCTGCGCGACGGTGACGCCGAGGCCGCCTTCGAGCTGCGCCGGCTGGCGTTCGGCGCCCGCCGAGCCTTCGATCCCGAGGCGCCCCGACTGGCGCCGGGCCGGGAGGTCGCGGCCTACGACGGCGACCGGCCCGTCGGCACGGTGATCACGTTGCCGTTCGAGCAGAACTTCGGTGGTCGCCCCGTCCGCTGCGGCGGCGTCTCGGGCGTCACCGTCGCCCCCGACCGGCGCGGTCTGGGCGCCGCCCGGGCGATGCTGACCGAGGCCCTGCACCGCATGGTCGCCCGCGGCGAGGTCGTCTCCAGCCTGTACCCCACGACCTCGGCGCTGTACCGCAGCGTCGGCTACGAGACCGGCGGCTGGTCGCAGCGACTCGCCGTGCCGGTGACGGCGCTGCCGGCCGCGGCCGACCGGGGCATCACGTGGGACCCGGCGGGCTGCGACGACCCGGCCGTGCGCGCGATCTTCGAGCGCACCGCCGCGGGCCGCGACGGCTGGATCCTGCCCGACGACCGCTGGTGGTCGTGGTTCCGGCACATGGACGCCAAACGGGATCCGAAGGGCTGGTGGTGGCTCGGCCGGCGTGACGGCGAACCGGTCGCCGCGCTCGGCTACCACTACGCCACGCCGGCGAGCTCCGCTCACGGCTACGACCTCGAGGTCGACCTCCTCGGCGGGGTCGACGGCGACGCGATCGCCGACGCGCTGGCGATGCTCGGCGGCAACGGCACCCTCGGCGGCAACGCCATCACCCGCACCCCGGCCCACCTGCTCGCCGTCCACCTCGACCACGTCCAACGGGTGAAGGTCGACGACTCGTGGCCGTACATGGTGCGCCTCGTCGACGTCGCCGGGGCGATGACGGCCCGGGGCTGGCCGCCGGGCACCGACCTGGAGCTGCACCTCGACGTCACCGACCCGGTCCTCGACGCCAACCACGGCCGGTTCGTGCTGCGGGTCGAGGACGGCAAGGCGAGCTGCGAGGAGGGCGGCACCGGCGCCATCGCCGTGTCGGTCAGCGATCTCGCCGCCATCTACGCCGGCGCGGTCGACCCACAGGACCTGGCCGCCGCCGGACGGCTGCGGGGTGTCGACGACGACCAGCTCGTCCGCACCAGGGCCGCGTTCGCCACCCGCCCGACCGCCCAGATCTTCTTCTGAACGGGCCGCCCGGTACCGGGACCGGGCGCCGTGGGTACGAGCTCAGCCGCGGGCCCAGCCGACGACGCGGGTCACGTCCTCCGCCGGCGAGGACGACGCGCCGGTGTCGACCCGCAGCGACGCCGCGCGGCGGAACCACGGGGCGCGGCGGTCGTGCTGGTCGCGCAGCATCTCCAGCGGCGACCGGCCCCGACGGGGCCGGTGCTCGCCCTCGTCGATGCGGGCCGCCAGCTCCGCGGGGGTGGCGTCGAGCCACACCACGTCGTGGTTGGTGAGCGCGTCGCGGACGGTCGGGTCCTCGATCACCCAGCCCGCCGCGGCGATGACCGTCCGCTCGTCGCGCTCGAGCGCGGACAGGAGCGCCAGCGCCTCCCGGCGGTGGAGCTCGTCCTGGCCGTGGGCGGCCTCGATCTCCTTCGCGGTCGCGTCGAAGCGGGCGGCCAGCTGGGCGTCGTTGTCGACGAACGCCAGCCCGAGCTCCGCGGCGACTTGCACCCCCACCGTCGTCTTGCCCGTGCTCATGAGGCCCATGACCACGAGGTGACGCACCCGGGGCACCCGGAACGCAACCGCGTCGGTGAGCCGGGGCGCGAGACGGGCGACGGCCTCGTCGAGGTCGATGGCGGCGGCGTCGTCGAGCACGGCGACGACCTCGGGGTCCTCGCTGAGGGCGACGAGGGCCGGCGCGGCGCGCCGGTGGGCGGCGATCGTGCCGTGATCGGTCCGGGGCCAACGGGCGCGGAACAACGGCAGCAGGCTGCCGAGCACCGCGGCCTCACCCCCGAGCGCCCGCTCGGCCGGCCAGCGGTCGCGAACGTGGTCGTTGTGCTCGACGACGAGCTCGACCCCGTCCCAGCGCGCATCCGCGCCGGCGAAGCGCAGCTCCGACACCTCGGACAGCACCGCGGCCGCCCGGCACATCGGGCACGGTTCGAGGGTGGTCGTGAGCCGGGAGCCGTCGAGCGCTCCGGGCAACCGTTGCAGCGCCTCCAGCTCGGCGTGGGCCAGACGCGCCCCGACCGACGCCCGCCCCTCGGTGAGCACCTCGCCCCGGTCGTCGGCGACGACGGCCCCGACACCCGGATCCCCGGCGCGGAAGGAGTCCCAGGCCAGCTCGAAGGCACGGCGGAGGATCGGGTCGTCGTCGAAGAGCATCGTCGACAGACGGTAGGCGCCCCGATCGGGCTGCCGGGACACGGCGACGGAGCGGCCGCGGCATCCGGGTGGTGTGCCGTGCGGGCGCAACGGGCGATCAGGCGATCGCACGGGGATGCCGTCGCGGTACCGGCGCCGTGGCGAGGCGGCGCCGGTACCCCGATGGCGGGACGGACCACGAGGTGGCTCGTCCCGGGAACGAACCGGAGAGGCTCGTAACCGCCACGGTACGTGTGACCACTTCCGGTGTCTGTGGGGCGCTGGTCCCACTCCGTGACGGGGCCTCCGGCACCCGGGTGTCCCGTGCATCGGCGGGCGCGGCGCCGGCCGGAGCGGCCCGGCCTCGAGCGCGCCGTCAGTCGTAGCGGCCCTCGAGATGCCACTGCCCGCCCTCGATGGTGACCAGGTACGCCTCCCCGCCGGTGGTGACGAGCTGCAGGCGGGCCCGGCGGCGGTGACGGGTCGGGTCCCACCAGCGCTCGTCCGCCGGCCACGGCCCCGCCCACCGCGCGATCTCCGCCGGCGCCGCCCCCGGGAGGACGAGCCGGGCCGGCGGGGCGGTCAGCTCGCCCCGCCCGCTGACCCCGACCACCGCGCCGGAGGCGTCGAGCACCTCGACCGGGGGCGGGTCGGCGGGCACGACCGCCGGCGACGGGGGTGGCACCCGACCCGGCCACGGTGCGCCCACGGCCGGGTCGGCGGCGTCGCCACCCGACGGGCGCCGGGTGGTGAGGTCGACGGCGCCCACCGGCACCAGCCGGTACGCCTCCGCCGGGGCCCGACCGCCGCGGCGCTCCGGCACCCGCACCGCCTCGGGGCCCACCAGCGCCTCGACCCGGGCGAGGGCCCGCGCCGCCCGCTCGGCCGCCTCGGTCTCCCCGCCCCAGAACCCGAGCTGACGGCCCTTGGCCGGCACCACCTCGTCGGGCACCAGCGCCAACCGGGTGAGCCCGCCGCTCGGCCGGGCCGCCGGTGAGCCGGTGAGCCACCCGTCGAGCTGCCAGCGCACCCGGTCGGCCAGGGCCCCGGCCGTCACCGTGCCCTCCTGGCGCCACAACCGGCTGCGGGTCTCGCCGTGCTCGGTCTCCGCCTCGATCACCACCCGGACACACGCCAGGCCCCGCGACGACAGGGTCTCGCCCAGCTCGTCGGCCAGGCGGCGGGCCACGAACGCCGCGGTCTCGACCCGTTCGAGCGGCGGGTCGAGCTCGGCCACGACCGCCAGGTCGGGGCGGGGGCGGCGGGCGTCGGGTGGGCACTCGTCGAGCCCGGACGCCAACCGGTGGGCGTCGCGGCCCTCCGCCCCGAACCGGGCCACGACATCGGCCGCGTCGAGCGCCGCGAACCCGCCCAGGGTCGTCAGCCCGAGACGGACCAGCACGCCGGTCAGCTCCGGGCGCTCCAGTGCGGCCACCGGCAGCGGGGCGAGGTACTCGGGGCTCCCGCCCCCGGGAATCACCAGCGTCGGCCGGGCCCGACGGTCGCGGGCGGCGAGCGCCGCGGCGAACGGGCCGTCCGCCACCCCCACCCGACAGCGACCGGCGGTGCCCAGCACCTCGGCCACCGCGTCCGCCACCAGCCCGGCGAGGCGCTCGTCGCCGCCGAAGTAGCGGGACGGGCCCCGGGTCGCGAACGCGCACACCCCGGGCCGGGACAGCTCGACGAGCGGCGTGAACGCCTCCACCGCGGCGACCACCGGCTCGAACCGCCGGGCCTCCGCGGCCTCGTCGCGCTCGACGACCTCCAGGCCGGGGCAGCGGGCCTGCGCCTCCCGTCGGCGGAGCCCGTACGCCACCCCCTCACGGCGGGCCGCCGGGGTGACCGACACGACCCGGTTCGCCACGACCACGGCCACCGGCTCGTCCGGTGCCGCGCCCACCGAGACCACGGGCCACTCCGAGCACCACACCACCGCGGTGCGCACCCCCCGCTCCGGGCGCGGTGCCTCCCGCTCCCCGCCGCTCGGCGGTGCCCCCCGCTCCCCGCCGCTCGGCGGTGTCCCCCGCTCCCCGCCGCTCGGGCGTGGTGTGGCGGTCATCGGGTCAGCCCGCGTGCTCGAGCGGCACCAGGGCGGGTCGGGTGCCCCGACCGGTGTCGATCGACCGGTCCGAGCGCTCGGCCGCATCGAGGGGGCGCACCCGGCCGTCACCGTCGGGCAGCCACAGCTCGGCCCGGCGGGGACGGTCCGCGCCCCGCCGACCCGTGACCTCGACGGTGACCCGCCGGGCCTGCAGATGACCGTGGCCCTCACCGAGACCGGTCCACGTCACGTCGACGCCACGCACCGACAGCTCGGGACGGCCCGGCCAGCCACGGGCCGGCCAACCGACACGCACGAGCGACGAGCCACGTTCCCGCAACCGGGCGGTCAGGCGGTCCGCCTGCTGGCGCCGCAGATGCGGGGTGGGCCCGGCCACCACGACGTCGAACGCCTCGGTGAGCGCGGTGAGGACCGACCCCCACCGGCCCGGCTCCGGGGCGTCGACCAGCGCCAGGCGCTCGGGGTGCACCCCGAGCTCGGCCACGGCGGCCAGCCCGAGCGACCCGATCCCGACCACCGCGACCCACGACCCGGCAGCGGAGGCCCCGGCCACCAGGGCGAGGGCCAGGGAGGTCGCCGCCCGGCCGCCGGTGTCCACCGCGGTCCCCCGGCGGAGCCCGTCGCCCAGCAGCCCCGAGAACGCCTCCCCCACCGGTAGCGTCCGCTCGGTGGCGAGGCTGATCGGCGCGGATGCGACCTGCACCCGGCGCAGCTCGGCCAGGGCGGCCTCGGGATCGGAGGCCCGCAGGTGCGCCGGGGTGTCACGCTCCGGACCGGCACGCTCCGAGCGCTCGTCCCGGTCGCCGCGGCTGGCGCCGCGCAGCTGTTGCACCCGTCCTGCCGCCACACCCCGACCCTACACGAACATGTGTTCGATCAGATAGGGGGACCGGGGGAACGGGCGATGCCCTCGCCGGACGCGCCCTCGACGGGCGGTCTCAGCGCCAGAAGAGGCGCTCGGCCAGCGAGATCAGCTCGCGGCCGTCACGGGCGTGGTGATCGGCGCCGAGGACGCGCGCCGAGTCCTCCGACGAGGCGCCCCCGCCGAGGAGCACCGGTACGTCGCCCTGCGTGCGGATCGCGGTGATCGTCCGGCGCACGGCGTCCTCGAGCCCGGGGGTCGACCAGCTCAGGCCCACGAAGCTGAACCGCTGCTCGGCGACCACCGACGCGAACACGTCGGCCGGCACGTCAGGACCGAGGTCGACGACGTCGAAGCTGCAGCCGCGCAGCACGTCGGCCACCACCGCCGCGCTCAACGAGTGCCACTCGCCGGCGGGACAGCCGATGGCCACCCGGCCCCGGCTGCGACCGCGCCGGCGAAAGCGCGGCCCGAGCTGGCCGACGAGGCGGACGGCCACCCCGGCGGCGACGTGGCCCTCGGCCACCCCGAGCTCGCCCCGCTGCCACCGCTCCCCGATGCGGGCGAGGGCGGGCGCCAGCAGCTCCAGGTAGACGCCGTTGGGGTCGTAGCCCGAGGCCAGCGCCGCCTGCACGACCGACCAGGCGCCGCCGAGGTCGCCGTCCTCCAGCCGGGACTGCAGGCGCTCCGACCACGGCGTCCGACCCCGGGCCCGCCCCGCGGGCAACACGTCGAGGTCACTGCCGACGGGGTCACTGCCGTCGAGGTCACTGCCGCCACGGCCGCCGTCGGCGAGCGCGGTGCGGCCGCCGGAGCGGAACGTCTCGAGGTCGGCGCGCTCGATCTGCCAGTTGACGCCGTCCTTGTACGCCGAGATCACGCCGAGGCGCACGTACCGGTACGCGGTCATGTAGTGGACGCCGAGCTCCTCAGCGACTTCGCGTAACGTCAGCACGTTCTCGCTCACGGCGCCCCCCACGATCCGTTCGTGGCTCCCCGAGCCAACATAACGGCACGAGGGCGGACCTCCACAGGTCCTCAGCAGCACCTCTGCAGAGCAGAAGACGTGGAGCGAAGGGCGGCTTCGACGAGGTCGGTCGTGCGGCCCCCGGGCCGCGACGGCCTCAGGCTTCGACTGCGGGCACCTCGACGCCGGGCCGGTAGTAGGTGAAGAGGCCCTCGAGGACCTCCTTCACGCCGGAGGTCTCGTTGCTGTCGAGCTCGACGGTGATCATGCTGCCGTAGACGTGCACGGCCTTGATGCCCCCGCGCTCGAACAGGCGGCGGGCCAGCTCGTCCGGCGGGCGATCACCGATCACCGGCTCATCGCGCAGGTACCGCTCGTGGCCCATGCCCGTGAGGCTTCGATTGATCTCGTACCGCAGCACGCCCGCCCGCGAGGACGGCAGCTCCATGACGCTCACCGGCTGGCCCATCAGCGCTGATGGTAGCGCCCAGCCGCCACGCCGCCCCACCCGGGCGGTTCAGCGCAGGCCGCTGCCCGCGGGCTCGCCGCCCGCGGGACCCGAGTGGCCGACGGGACCGTCCGGCGTCGACCGGCGCCGCGACTGCACGGCCCACCCGCTCACGGCGATCGACACCACGGCGAGCACCACGTGCACGACCTTGAACCCGAGGTCGTGGTCGGCGTAGACGATGCCGGCACCCCGCACGACCCAGACGAGCGTGGTCCAGCTGGCCAGCGCGATGACGAGGGCGTCGAGCACCCGACCACGCCGGGAGGGGCTGAGGAGCGCCACGAGCGTGGCTGCGCCGAGCACGACGAAGCTGGTGGCCAGCGCGAGGCGGCCGACACGGCCCCAACCCTCGAGGGCGTCGTCGGCCAGGATGTTGCGGACCCGGCCGACCCACACGAAGAGGGTCCAGGCCACGAGCACGAGTACCGGAGAGACCACGCGTCGCACAGCGCGACCTTATCCCCACCCGGCCGATCGCCGTACGGCACCACGCGGGCGACGGGACCCCGATGCGGGGCCCACCCGTTTCGAACGGGCGCTCGTTCGGAAACTCGGAGGTCCTCCGACTAGCGTGCGGTCGAGTCGAGCACCTCGACACGAACACCATGAGATGACGGTCCGGGCAACCGACGCGGCACGCGTCGGGCAGAGCGGCCACCGGGCGCTCCGCACGGACGTTGCCGAGGAGGGGGCATGCCGGAGATCAGCCTTGAGGACTTCCGCGCCGAGGCGAAGGCGTTCCTCGACGCCAACGCCCCGCTGAAGGTCGACGACGACAAGCCGTTCGTGTGGGGCGAGGGCCCCGACGACGCCGCCCTCTTCGAGGAGGTGGACCGCGAGAAGGAGGAGCAGGACCTCGCGGAGGCGAAGGCGTGGCGGGCGAAGCGCTACGACGCCGGCTTCGCCTACATCTCCGGGCCCGCCAAGTACGGCGGCCGGGAGCTGCCCAACAGCTACGAGCGGGCCTACAACGAGCTCGAGGGTCGCTACGACGTCCCCAACCAGAGCTTCTTCGGCATCGGCCTGGGGATGG
Source organism: Actinomycetota bacterium (assembly GCA_034211175.1). GTDB lineage: Bacteria > Actinomycetota > Acidimicrobiia > Acidimicrobiales > CAIXPF01 > JAXHUH01. The sequence goes on along the minus strand of JAXHUH010000073.1, from coordinate 71,475 downwards.
TCGCGCCGACCATCAAGGACCACGCCACCCCCGACGTCGCCGCCGAGCTGCTGCCCAAGCTCTACCGGGGCGACCTGGTCGGCTGCCAGCTCTTCAGCGAGCCCGGCGCCGGTTCCGACCTCGCCAGCCTCCAGGCCCGCGCCGAGCGCGACGGCGACGAGTGGGTCATCAACGGCCAGAAGGTGTGGACCTCGGGGGCCCAGTACAGCGACGTCGGCGAGATCATCTGCCGCACCGACCCGAGCCTGCCCAAGCACCGGGGCCTGACCGGCTTCGTCGTCGACATGCACGCGCCCGGCGTCGAGGTCCGCCCGCTGCGCCAGATGACCGGCGGCGCCAACTTCAACGAGGTGTTCTTCACCGACGTGCGGGTGCCCGACACCCACCGCCTGGGCGACGTCAACGACGGTTGGCGGGTCGCGCTGACCACGCTGATGAACGAGCGGGCGTCGATCGGCTCGGGCAGCGCCGGCAGCCGCTCCGGCGGCGGGCTCACCCGGCTGCTGGCCATGGTCTCGCACTTCGGCTACGACGACGACGAGGTGGTCCGGGACCGCCTCGCCGACCTCTACGCCAACACCCAGGTGCTGCGCTGGAACAACCAGCGGGCGATGGACAAGATCAAGGCCGGCCAGCTGCCCGGCCCGGAGATGTCGCTGGCGAAGCTGGCGCTCACCGAGAACATGCGCCGGACGATCTCCATCATCTCCCAGGTCCTCGGGCCGAAGCTGGTGGCCGACTCCGGCGAGTGGGGCACGTTCTCCTACGCCCAGTACGTGCTCGGCATGCCGGGCATGGCCATCGCCGGCGGGTCCGACCAGGTGCTGCGCAACATCGTCAGCGAGCGGGTGCTGGGCCTGCCCAAGGAGCCCGGCATCGACACCACCAGCCCGTTCAAGGAGCTGAAGGTCGGCACCCAGGCCTGAGCCACGTCGGCGCCACGCAGTCCGCGTCTGCGCGGCGATCGCGCACCACGACGGCCCGTCCGGCATCGACCGGGCGGGCCGTCGGCGCGTCGGCGGCGGGTGCGCACGGGTGGGTGCGAGGTGGCCGTTCTCCCGCGGTGAGGTTTCCGCTCCAGCCCCGGGCGCCCATCGTCGATACGTTGGGGGCGTCGCCGAAGGAGGCAACCGCTTGCCCCTGCCCACCCACTCGATGCTCGAGACGGAACGGTCGGGAGACTCGGTCTCCTACCGCTGCGCCGACCCGAGCTGCACCCGCGAGGTCGTCGTGAACCAGCGGGTCCAGAGCCAGATGATCGTCGACGAGGGCGACACGTTCGCCCTCCACGACGCCGTGCTCACCCTCGACTGAGCACACCGGCCCGACGCGATCGCCGGGCGCCGATCAGACCGACGACCTCGGCGGCAGGGCCCCGGGTGGGCTCGTCGGGACGTGGCGTCCCCCGAGCCGCGTCAGTCGAACAGCGAGGTCTGACCGCCGGGGACCACCCGACGAACGCCCGTCCATGGCTGGGTGTCCATGAACACCCAGCTGCGCCGGTGGATGGCCGAGGGCCCGAAGCCGGCGATGGCGGCACGGTGCTTGGGGCACGGGTACCCCTTGTTCGTGTCGAAGCACCACGGCGGGTAGTGCTCCGCCGCCGCCCGCATCAGGCGGTCGCGGGTCACCTTGGCGAGGATCGAGGCCGCGGCGATCGAGAGGCACGTCGCGTCGCCCTTCACGATCCGTTGTGTCGACCCCCGGCCGACGAAGTCCCACGAGCCGTCGATGAGCACGTGATCGGGCTCGACGCCGAGCCCGTCGATCGCCCGGCGCGCCGCCAGCTTCTGCGCCGCGGACATGCCGAGCCGATCGCACTCGGCCTCCGACGCATGGCCGACCGCCCACGCCTCGCACCACCCGGCGACGCGGTCGAACAGGACCTCCCGCTCGGCCTCGGTCAGCATCTTCGAGTCGCGCACCTTGTTGATGCGCCGGTCCCGGGGCACGATCGCGGCGCCGACGCTGATCGGGCCGGCCCACGCGCCCCGGCCGACCTCGTCGACGCCGACCACGTAGCGACGGCCCTGCTCCCAGAGGGCGCGTTCGACCGCCAGCGACGGGGCGCGTCCGACGAGCGCCTTGCGGAGCTTGGGTGCGGTGGTGGGCGCCACGGCGCAACCGTAGCTCTACGATGTCGGCTCCATGCGGCTCATCCCACGTCGATCGTCCGACCGAGGCCCGGCGCGCGACGCCGTCCGACTCGCCCGGAAGGTGGTGCGGGTGCCGCCCTGGGAGTCGGTCCTGTCGTTCCGCTCCGTGGGCTCGGTGCTCTCGGCGTTCTCCGTCGTCTCGGCGGCGTCGGCCGGCTCGGCGTTCTCCGCCGGCTCCGCGCTGTCGATCGGCTCCGCGGGCAGCATCTGCTCGATCGGCTCGGTCGGCAGCATCTGCTCGATCGGCTCCGCCGGCTCGATCCTCGCGGTCGGCCGCAACGGGCACGTCCCGTCGGTCGAGCGCACCGCAACGGTGCTGGCGCTGTGGGCGTTGACGACGGCGGTGCTCGATCGGGGCCCGGCCGGCCGCTGAGCGCCGTGCGGCCCCCCACCCGGGGCCGGTCGTCAGCTCCCGGCGGGCTCGACCCGGGCGATGTTGGCCAGCTCGTCGGCGTCGGGCCCGGCGTCGAGGAACGCCCCGATCATCTCGGCCGCCACGACCGGCGACGTGAGGCGGATGCCCATGGCCAGGACGTTGGCGTCGTTCCAGCGCCGGGCGCCCCGTGCCGTCTCGGCGTCGGTGCACAGGGCCGCACGCACACCGGCGACCTTGTTGGCGGCGATGGACACCCCGGTGCCCGTCCAGCAGCACACGACCCCGATCGCCGCGTCGCCGCGGGCGACCGCCTCGCCGACCCGCCGCCCGACATCGGGCCACGGGTCACCCTCGCCGCACACGACCACCTCGTGGCCGCGGGTGCTCAGGTCGTCCTTGACGGCGTCGGTGAGCGCCGTCCGCTCGTCGGTCCCGAATGCGATGCGCACACCGCGACTGTAACGACGCGAGCCACGCGGACGCGAGCGACGCAACTCGGACGAGGACGACGACGTCGGCTCAGCCGAAGCTGGTCGGGCCGCCGCTCGACGAGCCGCTGTTCGCCGGCTGGCCGACCGGGCCGAGCAGCGCCTCGCCCTTGGGCTCGGTGGACGACCACGTCGGGTCGAGCCCGGGTGCGGTCACGAGCAGGGGTGCGCCGAGGTGCTCGTGGGGCTCGATCTCCCAGAGGATCGCCGGTCGCTCCGCGTGCCAGCGCACCGCGTAGGAGCACGCACCGACCGCGGTCGGCAGGTCGTGGACCTCGATGCCCTGGCCCCGCCACGTGACCGGCAGCGCACTGCACAGCGCCAGCGACGTGGGGCCGGTCTCGAGCACGAGCAGGTCGCGCACCGCGGCGACCCACCGGGCGACGACCAGGTCGTCGGCGGGCGAGCCGTCGATGCCGCCACCGCTGTCGTCGACGACCGAGGCCCACGTGACCGTCGGACCGGCCAGCCCCGCCACGGCCTCCAGGCGTTCGACCGCACGTTCCGGCTCGCCGATGCGCAGGTCGAGCGCGGCGAGCGCGAGCGAGGCGGCGACGTCGATCCCGGCGGGCGGGACCCGGCGGCGGGCGAAGAGCCCTTCGGCGAGGAGCGGCTCGATCACCGGCGCCGCGGCACGCCGCAACGCGTCGGCGGCGACCTGGCGGGTCGTGAGCGGATCCGCGACGAGCGCCCGCAGGAGCTCGTGGGCCGCGGCGGGCGCCAGGGTTCCCTCCGCGCTGCGTCGAGCGAGCCCGCTCGCCGCGATGCGTCGCCGCTCGCGTCCGACGGACGCGGCCTGGGCGGCCGCCCGGGGCTCGTCGGCGGCGTCGAGCAGCTCGGCCGCACCCGAGAGCGCCACCGCGGCGGCGAGGTCGGTCCGGTCGGAGTTGGCGAGGCGCTCGGCCGATGCGGCGACGACCGCGACCACCGAGCGGGCGAGCACGATGTCGCGGGTGAGGCGCCACAGGTCGGCCGCCGCCAGGAGCACGTCGATGTCGTGATCGGGATCGTCGTGCTCGTGGGCGATCCGCACGCGTCGTGCGCCGCGGCCCGACCACGGCCGGTTGGCCGATCGCTCCTCCGACGGGCTGGAGACCGCGGTGACGAAGCGCTCGGCGGCGACGTCGAGGCGGCCGGTGCGGGCGAGTGCGCCGATGACCAGGTCCCGACCACCGGGCGGGCCGTCCATCGACGCGATGGCGGTGCGCGCCCAGGTGATGTCGGTGCCGGTGGTCAGGCGACCCTCCGGCAACACGATGCGCCCCGTGGCGCCGACCTGGTGGCCCCAGCCGCGGGCGACGCGCGCCGGGTCCGGGGACCGGGAGACGTCGTTCGGCGGCGCCTCGTCGGGCTCGAGCGGGACCACCGCCCGGACCGTCGCGCCGTGGCTGACGGGCACGACGACGGTGATCTGGGCGACGCCGGCGGCGCACCGCCGCGCCGCGACCGGCGGTTCGGTCGCCGCGCCGCCGTCGACCGCGGCGAACGCGTCGCCCGAGGCGGCGTCGCCGAGCGCGACGAGCCGGGGCGGTGCGCTGAGCAGCAGGCCGAGGTGGCCGTCGACCAGCACCCGCTCGCCGTCGAGCTCGACCTCCTGCAGCGGCACGAACCCGTCGAGATCGAACGGGCGGACGGCGAGGGCGAGCGCGACCGGCACCGACGACTGGTTCTCGACCTCGATGACCACGACCTCGCAGCCGTCGAGGTCGCGCGCCGCGGCGGCCCGGTGCACGACGTCGCCGCCGGGTACGCGCAGCGACGTCTCGACGACGGGCGTGTCGTCGACCAGGCGCTGACGGACGCTGGCTTCGCGCGCCGGCACGTACCAGCGGTCGTCGCCGCCGACCCACCAGTCGATCGAGCCGCGGCCCTCGGTCACGACGAGACCGGCCGGGTCGACCAGGGCGCGGTGACCGGAGTCGAGCAGCCCGATCGGGGTGGCGTCGCGGCCCGTCCGGTTGACGACCCCGCCGGCGACACCGACACCGGCGACCCCGGAGCGGGCCCGGGTCAGCCAGCGCGGCAGCACCCAGTCGTGGCCCGAACCGAGGACCGCGGCGGTCGCCAGCGACCGCGCCTGGTCGATGTCGGTCACGTCGTCGGGCGCGTCGGCGCCCAGCGCGGTGAGCGCGTCGATCCACCGGTCCCGCGCACCGGGTGGCCGCAGACGACGCCCGATGGCCGCCGCCACCCGCGCCGGCGTGGAGGTCACTCCCGGACCTCCGGCTTCGGCGAGCGGCGCAGCAGGCCCCGGTAGGCCTCCTGCGGTGAGCGGCCGTGGTTCAGCACGGCGTCCATCTCCGCGCAGATCGGCATGTCCACGCCGTGCTCCGCCGCGAGCTCCATCACGACCCGCGTCGTCTCGACGCCCTCCGCCACCATGTGCATCTCGGCAATGATCTCATCGATGCTGCGTCCCTTGCCGAGCATCTCGCCGACGGTGCGGTTGCGGCTCAGCGGGCTGATGCAGGTGGCGACCAGGTCGCCCATGCCGGCGAGGCCGGCGAACGTCTCGGGGCGACCACCCATGGCGATGCCGAGGCGGGTCAGCTCCGCGAGGCCCCGGGTGATGACCGCGGCGCGGGTGTTGTCACCGGTACCGAGCCCGTCCGCGATGCCCGACGCGATGGCGATCACGTTCTTGAGCGCACCGGCGACCTCGCAGCCGACGACGTCGCGGTTCGTGTAGATGCGGAACAGGTCGCTGGCGAAGATCCGCTGGAGCGACTCCGCGATGTGGGGCTCGGACATGGCCACGACCGCCGCGGCCGCGTGGCCGGCGACGATCTCGCGGGCGAGGTTCGGCCCGGTGAGGATCCCGGCGGGATGGCCGGGGAGCACCTCGTTGACCACCTCGCTCATCCGCATCCGCGTGCCCCGCTCGAGGCCCTTGGACAGGCTGATCACCGGCACCCACGGCCGCACGTGGACGGCGACCTCCTCGAGGGTGGAGCGGAACCCCTGGACGGGTACCCCCATGACCACGACGTCGCACTGGGCGACCGCCTCGTCGAGCGAGTCCGTGGCGTGGAGGGACTCGGTGAGGGTGAAGCCGGGGAGGTAGCGGTTGTTGGTGTGCTCCTTGGCCACCTCCTCGGCGACATCGCTGCGGCGCGCCCACAGCGTCGTCGGCGCGTTCTTCGCCGCCAGCGACGCAACGGTCGTTCCCCACGAGCCTGCGCCGATCACGGCCACCCGGATCCTCATGGCCGCACACAGTACCGGTCGTGCCCTCCGAGGGGCTTCCGGTCGCCAGCGGCGGCGCCCGTGAACGCGAGACGCCGCCCTCACTACGATGGCGCCCATGGGCGGTGACGTCGCCGTGCTCATCCCGGTGAAGGCGTTCCACCGCGCCAAGGCCCGGCTGTCGGGCACCCTCGACCCTCCGACGCGCGAGACGCTGGCGCGCCACATGGCGGAGACGGTCGTGCGGGCCGCCTCGCCGCTGCCGGTCGCGGTCGTGTGCGACGACGAGACCGTGTCCGAGTGGGCGGGCGCGCAGGGTGCGACCGTCCTGTGGCGCCCGGGCCACGGGCTCAACGGCGCGGTGCGCTCCGGGGTCGACGGGTTGGCCGCGGCCGGCTACCGGCGGGTCGTCGTCGCCCACTCCGACCTCCCGCTCGCCGTCGACCTGCAGTGGGTCGCCCGCTTCGACGGCGTGACCCTCGTGCCCGATCGCCGCGACGACGGCACCAACGTCCTGAGCGTGCCCACCGACGCGATCTTCGAGTTCGGCTACGGCGGCGGCTCGTTCCGCCACCACGCCCGGGAGGCGCTCGGTCGGCGGATGGCGCTGCGCGTCGTGCGCGAACCCCTGCTCGGCTGGGACGTGGACACCGCCGACGACCTCGCCCCGTTCCCCGACCTCGTCGCCGCGACCTGCACCTGACCCGCCGGGGGCCCGGTGCGGGCGACTCGCCTCCGCCCGGGGGTCGGCCCGTAGACTCCGCCCGCCATTTCGCCCGTGGAGGTGCGCACGACCTTGGGAGCCAACCTCGACCTGCCGACCCCGTCGCGGGCGCTCGCCATCGGCGCGCACCCCGACGACATCGAGTTCGGGTGCGGCGCGACGTTCGCCAAGTGGGCGGCCGCGGGTTGCGTGATCAACCACCTCGTGTGCACCGACGGCTCGAAGGGCACGTGGGACCCGAACGCCGACATCGCCTCGCTCGTCGTGACCCGCCAGGCGGAGCAGCGGGCCGCGGCGGCCGCCCTCGGCTCGACCGGCGAGGTCGTCATGCTCGGCTGGCCCGACGGCGAGCTCGATTCCAGCCTGCGCCAGCGCTGGGAGGTTGCGTACTGGATCCGGCGCCTGCGGCCCGACGTCGTGCTCGGCCACGACCCGTGGAAGCGCTACCGCCTCCACCCCGACCACCGCCACGCCGGCTTGTTGACCGTCGAGGGCGTCGTCGCGGCGCGCGACCCGCACTTCTTCCCCGAGCAGCAGCTCCCCCACCATCGGCCCTCGGCGATCATGCTCTTCGAGGCTGACGAGCCCGACCACGTCGAGGACGTCGACGGCTACGTCGATGCCAAGGTCGCGGCGCTGCTGGCCCACGAGAGCCAGTACGAGACGACGATGGAGATCGGCGACGACCCGGGCGCGGCGCAACGCCAGCGCGACGAGTTCGCGGCGCGGGTGCAGCGCAAGGCCGCCGAGCACGGCGCCCTGGCCGACGTGGCCCTGGGCGAGGCGTTCAAGCTCATCGACGACGTGTGAGCCCCGCCGGGCGCCGCGTGGCCGGTGTCGACGGCTGCCGAGGGGGCTGGCTGGTCGTCACCGCCGACGCGGATCCCGACCCCGAGCGGACCGGGCGGCCGGCGACGGTCGAGGTCGTCGCCGACATCGGCGACGTCGTGGGGCGCGTGCGCACCGGTGAGCTGGCCATCGTCGGCGTCGACATGCCGATCGGGCTCACCGACCGCGGGCCGCGTCCGTGCGATCGGGCGGCGCGCCGGGCGCTCGGCCCCCGCCGCTCGTCGGTGTTCCCCGCGCCGATCCGGCCACTGCTCGGCATCGACGACTACGAGACCGCCCTGGCGACGGCCCGGCGACTCGACGACGGGCGCGGCCTGTCGCGCCAGTCGTTCAACCTGCTGGGGGCGATCGAGGCGCTCGACCGGGCCGTGCGGGCCCCGGGCGTCGACGCCGAGCGGGTCGTCGAGGTCTGCCCCGAGCTGTCGTTCGCGCTCCTCGCCGGCCATCCGCTGGCCGAGCCGAAGCGCACGGCGGCCGGGCGGGCGGACCGCCGCCGGCTGCTGGTCGAGCACGTCGCGGGCATCGACGAGGTGCTCGACGGCCCGACGCCGAGGGGCGCCGCGACCGACGACGTCCTCGACGCCTGCGCGGTGGTGTGGACCGCCCGGCGGGTGGTGGCCGGCGTGGCGCAGCGCTTCACCGGCACCGACGACACCGGCACCGACGCGGTCGATGCCCTCGGCCTGGCGATGGTGGTCCGGGCCTGAGCGCGACGGTGGCCGTCGACCGGGACCGGCTCAGCCGGCGGCGGAGAACGGCGAGTCGAGGTACGAGATCGGTTCCACGTCGGAGCGCTTCGACCGGTACATGGCGCCGTCGGCCGCGTCGAGGAGCTCGGAGGGGTCCGACCCCGGCGCGGCGAGCGCGAACCCGACGCTCATCGACACCGTGGCGCAGCGACCGCCGGGCAGGAGCACGGGCCGCTCGAGCGCGGCCACGATGCGCTCGGAGACGGTCTCGGCCTCCTCGACGGCCGCCGCCGGGCACAGCACGCAGAACTCGTCGCCGCCGACGCGGGCGACCGTGTCGAGCGGCCGGATCGCGCCCCGCAGGCGCCGGGCGACCTCGACGAGCACCAGATCGCCGGCCCGGTGGCCGAAGCGGTCGTTGACCACCTTGAACCGGTCGAGGTCGCAGAACACGATGGCCGCGCCCGCCCCGTCGGGTCCGAGGGCGGCCGCGAGGCGTCGGTCGAGCAGGCGTCGGCTGGCGAGACCGGTGAGCTCGTCGCGGGGCGGGCCGAGGTGGCCGTCCTGGCCGGCGGCCCGGTCCAGCGCCGGAGCCAGCGCGGCGGCGACCGAGGTCACGAACGCGACGTCGTCGCCGTCGGGCCGACGATGGCACGCCCCGTAGACCACGAGCTGGCAGGGGGCCGCGAGCTCGCACGGCACCGGCACCCCGATCGACCGGTCGGCCGGCACCTCCGTGCCGATGCGCATCACGCACCGGTCCTCGCCGAGCACGCTCTCGATGCACGTCGTGGCCAGGTCGCGCAGGGTGGCGCCGTCGGCGGTGCGCAGTGCCTGGGCGGCGAAGTCGGCCAGCGCCTCACCCCGGCGCAGCTCCTCGCGCAGGCGGGCCGTCTCGACCCACTCGGCCGTCGCGTCGTGGACCGTCATGAACCGCCAGGCCGTGTTGCGGCGAACGCCGTCGACGACCGCGCTGATCAGCCACCGGTCGGGCTTGGCGGCCGGCCGCCACAGGTGGGGCCCGTGCGCCCCGCCGGTGCCGCGCAGCGCGTCGAGCAGCGATGGCACGTCCTCGGGGACCGCCAGCTCCACGATGTCGGTGGCGGTGCGGGCCTCCAGGCCGACGAGCGTGACCGCGGCGGGACCGGTGCCGACGATGCGGGAGTCGTCGACCACGATGATCCCGGAGCCGCCGAACTCGGCTCGGGCGGCGAGGCGGCGTGCCCGTCGCCGGGCGCGGCGCTGCCCGAGCGTCTGGCGGGGCGCGCCGCCGGACCCTCCGGCGGAGGTCCCCTGCGTCGGGCCACCGGCCCGCCCGGACGGCGGGCGCCCGGCGTCCCGAGCAGCGATACCACGAGCTGGGTGGACCCCAACCTGCGGCGGTTCTGACATCAGCGACCGCCCATCCCTCGGTCTCCAACCTACGACCCGCGCCCCGACGATCCTAGCGATGGAAACGCGGGGAGTGTGGAAGAACCTACTCAGCGTGCCATACCTCGCCGAACCGAGCCCGCAGGTTCCCGGCGACCTCGGCGGCGTGGGCGTCGTCGTCGTAGGAGGTCCGCGGCCAGAAGAAGCCGCGCAGCCCGTCCTTGGGGCGGCGGGGGACGACGTGGACGTGCAGGTGGGGAACGCTCTGGCTGACCGTGTTGTTCATGGCCACGAAGGTCCCTCGCGCGTCGAGTGCTGAGGTGACCACGCTAGTCAGCGCCCGGACCCGACGGAAGAGTGGGTCCACGGCCTCGGGCGGCAGGTCGGCCAGGGTCTCGTGGTGGGCCCGGGGCACGACGAGGACGTGCCCGACGAACAGCGGCCGGGTGTCGAGGAACGCGACGACATGCTCGTCGTCGACGACGATGTGCGCGAAGGTGTCGCCCGCCACGATCGAGCAGAAGACACAGGTGCCCGACCGGCTCACCGTCGTGACCTCGGACACGCGAGACCGGAATCGCCGAACGGGTGGTTCATCGGAGTCCTTCACCTTTTGTGGTTTAGTAACTAATGTCGTCGGCCGGGTGCGCTGGTCAGGGTGCACCCGGGAGTGTCTCGTAGCGAGAGGTGATGATGGGCCAACCCGCTTCTCCGATGCCCGCTGACCGGGAGTGGATTGCCCGAGCCGCCTGTGGCGGCAACACCCACCTGTTCTTCCCCCCGAGCGCCGAGCGGCCACAGGCCCGCAGCCGGCGAGAGGCCAAGGCACGCAAGCTGTGCCAGGAGTGCCCCGTGAGCGAGCCGTGCCGCGAGTTCGGCCGCGACCACCGGGAGTACGGCGTCTGGGGCGGGGAGAACGAGGAGGAGCGCGTGCGGGCGGGATATCCGCTCCAGGCGCCGATCGGTCTCCGGGGGAACCGCCACCGCGCCGCGAGCTGACCCCACCCCCGAGACGCCGCGGCCCGCGCCGCGGTCGATGACACCGCAGATCCCCGCGCGACCACGGCGGTTGCCCCGGGTCCGGTGACGCCGCCCTTCCGGCGGCACGGAGACGGTCGAGGACCGTCGGCGTCGTCGATCCCGCCCGGGTCGTTCGCGCCTGCCGCGCAGCGGCCGGCCCGACTGTCACAGGTGCGCGCCAGACTGGTCTGCGCCGGTTGGCGATCGGCCGGCAACCCATGGCCACAGCGCTCGCGGGGTGGCGACCCGGTCGCTCTCGCACACCTCGTCGAGAGGCCCGCCGTGTCCGCACCCCTGGTCGCCCTCGCCCGCCGTCTCGCACGCGACTGCCCGATCACCACGCTCGTCGCGATCACCGGGGGCCCTCCCGGCTCGACCGACTGCCGGATCGAGCTCCTGGCGCCACCCGACGGTGCCGTCCTGCCCGACGCCGTGATCGGGACCACGGCGCCACCGTCGTGGTCAGCGGTCGGGCTGCTCGCCCCGGCCCGCGTCCACGTCGCCGCCTCCACCACCGCCGCGCCGGGCGACCCGCCGGCGGAGCGCACGCTGGCGGTCTTCGTCGACCGTCGGGGGCGGGTGGCGTGCGCCCTCGGCGATGCGGACGGCTCGGAGCCGCTCGAAGCGCCCACGGGCCGCGTGCTCGACGTGTGCCGGCGGTTGCTGTCGCTGCCGACCCCACCACCTGGCGAGCCGATCGAGCGGCTCTGGCGCAGCCTCTGGCTCGACCGCCTGGCCGCGGACGCGCTCGCCGACGAGCTCCCGGCGAACCTCACCGAGCTCGACGTCCGCGTCCGACACCCCCTCGCCCGCCGCGACGCGCAGCCACCACCGGCGGACGACCAGACCGGCGCGGCCACGCGCGGGACGAGCTGGGAGCGTCTCCACCACGAGGTCCGCACCGGCCACCAACCGGGCGCCGGGCTCGGGCTCGGGCTGGACCAACGGGGCGCGGCCTGGTTCGACACCGGGTCGTTCGCCCGCTGGGTGCTCGCCGAGAACGCACCGGCCTCCGAGGCACTCGCCGCGCTGTGGGAGCGCGTCGGCCCGGGCGGTCGTGCGCTCGTCGAGCGCATCGTCGCCCCGACGGCCGAGGCGGCGTGAGCCGCCCGGGCGCCGCCATGGCGGGCGGCGCCGGATCAGGACGAGGGCAGGTCGGCGGCCGGGCCGCTCACGAACAGGTCCCGCAACGCCCGCCGGGCCGAGTCGTCGAGGGTGTTCCAGTCGTAGATCGACCCGCCGATCGAGTCGGTGGCGGCGAGGGACTCGGCGAAGTCGCCGAGCTGGGCGGCGTCCACTGCGTCGCCGATCCCACCGATGCCGTGGACGACGGCGTCGGGGTTGCCGACGTTGCGCCGCAGCCGCCGCGTGCTCTCTTCGTTGTAGGTGAACCCGTCGCGGTAGCCGGAGTCCGATCGCCGGTCGGTCCAGTAGCTCATCGGCAGCCACACGTCGATGAGCGGCTCCAGCTCGGCCCACGGGAACGACGGCCAGAACTGATCGTTGACCACCTCGAGCAGCACGGGCGGCAGGACGATGCCGCCGATGGCGTCCACGGTGGCGATCTCGTCGTAGCGCTCGGTCAGCTCGACGAGCCGGGCGCCCCGCTCGATCGGGTCCTCGACATCGCCGGTCCACTCGATGTCGATCCCGACCCCGTCGAAGCGGTGTCCCGCCACCTCGAAGGTGTCGACCGCCTCGAGGTGCTCGAGGTCGCGGCCGACATCGCCGAAGCGCGGCAGGTACCACCCGACGACGGCGATGCCGTGGCGATGGGCCCGCAGCAGGAACCGGCTGACCAGCTCCGTGTCGAGGATCAGCCCCTCGGCCCGGTCGTCGTCGCGGGACACCTGGAGGTAGAGCGTCCGCACGCCGAGGGCCGCCATCTCCTCGAGGTCGTCGACCGTCACCGACGGCTCGCCTCCCGAGTAGGCGGGAGCGAAGTCGAACGCGTCGACCCAGGTGCCCAGGCCCTCGTACACACTGGCGTCGCGTGGGCCGGGCTCGTAGGCGATCTCGTCCGCCAGCGCCGCCCCGAGGCCCTCACCGGGCGCCGGCGCGGTGCCGGCCGGGACGATCTCGACCGCGAGCGCGCCGACGAGCAGGCCGAGCGCGAACAGGGCGGCGGAGCCGATGGGGGCGAGCCACGAACGCACCCGCCGCACGCTATCGGGGCCGATCACCCCTACGGGGTGACCGCGGCGGGTGGCGCCTCAGCGCACGACCTGGTCGGCCGGCGTGTACGGCAGGCCGAGCGTGTCCGCGACGACCGGGTTGGTGACCTCACCACCGGCGACGTTGATCCCCGCGACCAGCTCGGGGTGGCGGGAGGCGGCGTGGACGAGACCGCCGGCCAGGTCGACCGTGTAGCGCAGCGTCGCGTTCGTCAGCGCGAACGTCGACGTCCGGGGGACCGCGCCGGGGATGTTGCCGACGGCGTAGTGGATCACGCCGTCGACCGTGTACACGGGGTCCTGGTGGGTCGTCTCCCGGGACGTCTCGAAGCAGCCGCCCTGGTCGATCGAGATGTCGACGAGCACGCTGCCCGCGGCCATCGACCGCACCTGCTCGGCATCGACCACGACCGGCGCACGGCGCCCGGCGACGAGCACCGCACCGATGACCAGATCGGCGCCGGCAACGGCGTGCTCCACCGCATGGCGGGTGGAGTACAGCGTCTCGACCCGTCCGCCCCAGAACGACTCGACCGACTCGAGCTTCGGCAACGAGATGTCGAGCACCGTCACCTTGGCGCCGAGCCCGACGGCGACGTCGATGGCGTGCCATCCCGAGGTCCCGGCGCCGAGCACGACGACCGTCGCCATGGACACGCCGGGGATCCCACCGAGGAGGATGCCCTTGCCGCCGTGGGCCGCCTCGAGGAAGTACGCGCCGGCCTGGACGGCCATCCGCCCGGCGATGCGGCTCATGGGCGCCAACAGCGGCAGCTCGCCCGAGGCCAGCTCGACGGTCTCGTAGGCGATCGCCGTGGTGCCGCACTCGATCAGCGCCTCGGCGACGTCGGGGTAGGCGGCCAGGTGGAGGTAGGTGAACAGCGTGTGGTGGGGCCGCAGCAGCTCGAGGTCCCGGGCCTGGGGCTCCTTCACGTGGACGATCAGCCGGGCCCGGTCGTAGAGCTCGGCGACGTCGGAGACGATCGTGGCGCCGGCGGCGACGAACTCGTCGTCCCCGAGCCCCGAGCCCTCCCCCGCCCCCTTCTCGACGAGGACCTCGTGGCCGGCGGCGACGACCTCCCGCACGCCGGCGGGCGTCATCGCGACGCGCCGTTCGAGCGTCTTGGTCTCGGAGGGGACGCCAACGATCATCGCAGTCTCCACGTTCCGGGTCGCTCGGGCGAGGTCCCCATTTCAGCGCACCGGGGCGGTCGGCGTCTCGGTGGCCGTCGCTACCCTTCTGTCGGTGCTGTCCCGTTCCCGCTTGATCGTCGTGGTCGCGCCACTCGTCGCCGTCGCCCTGCTCGCCGCGTGCGGTGGCGAGGTCTCGCTCCGACCTCCGGAGAGCTCGGCCGACACGATCACCCCGCTGCTCACCGCGCCGGACACGACCGAGCAGGCGACGATCGGCGAGACCACCCCCGAGGACGCACCGGGCACCGCCGCTCCGACGACCGCCCCGGGAGTGGCCACGGAGAGCTCGGTCACCTCGACCACCGTCGCCCCGCAGGTCGGCGACGAGCCCGTCGCCATCGGCTACGAGGTCGTCGAGGAGCGACCCCACGACACGGCGGCCTTCACCCAGGGCCTGGTGTTCGACGACGGCGAGCTGTGGGAGAGCACCGGCCAGTACGAGCGTTCCGAGCTCCGCCAGCTCGACCCGGTGACCGGCGAGGTGGTCCGGTCTGAACCGCTCGGCGACGAGCTGTTCGGCGAGGGCCTGGCGCTGATCGACGACCACTTCATCCAGCTCACCTGGCAGGCGGGCCGCGCCCTCGTCTGGGACCGGGCCACGATGGCCCGCGTCGACGCCCACTCCTACGAGGGCGAGGGCTGGGGCCTGTGCCACGACGGCGAGCGGCTGGTCATGAGCGACGGCAGCGACCGGCTCACGTTCCGGGACCCGACGACCTTCGAGGTCACGGGCTCGGTGGCCGTGACCGTCCGTGGCGCACCGCTGAACCAGCTCAACGAGCTCGAGTGCATCGACGGCGAGGTCTGGGCCAACGTCTGGCAGACCGACCACATCGTCCGCATCGACCCGACGACCGGCGTGGTCACCGGCACCCTCTTCCTCGGCGAGATCCGCCCGGACGTCACCCTCGACGGCGCGGTCCTCAACGGCATCGCGTACGACGAGACCACCGGCCACTTCCTGGTGACCGGCAAGTACTGGCCGACGCTGTTCGTGCTCGAGCTCTCCGAGGGCTGAGCCCACCGGCCGGGACCGCGGTCGGCGGCCCCGGTCCCGGCGCCCACGCCGAGGTCAGGCCTGCTCGGGGCGCAGCGTCGGGAAGAGGATGACCTCGCGGATGGTGTCGACCCCGGCGAGGAGCATGACCAGCCGGTCGATGCCGATGCCGAGGCCACCGGTGGGGGGCAGGCCGTGCTCGAGGGCACGTAGGTAGTCCTCGTCGACGGTCTGCTGCGCCTCCAGGTCGCCGGCACGGGCCTGGTCGACCTGCGCCTCGAACGCGGCGCGCTGGAGCGACGGCTCGTTGAGCTCGCTGAACGCGTTGGCGAGCTCACGACCGCGCACGAACAGCTCGAAGCGGTCGGCGAGCTCGGGGACCTCGGTGTTGCGTCGGGCGAGCGGCGACACCTCGGCGGGGTACTCGTGCACGAACACCGGCCCTGACAGCGTGCGCTCGACCTTGTCGTCGAACAGCTCGTACACGAGCCGACCCGGGCCCCAGTGGGCCTCGTACTCGAGCCCGACGCGGTCGCACACCGACCGCAGATCTTCGAGCGGCATGCGCGGGTCGACCTCCTCGCCGATCACCTCGGCGACGAGCTCGACCAGGCGGCGACGGGGCCACGGGGGCGTCAGATCGACCGGACCGTCGGGGCTCTCCACCACCGTCGTGCCGAGCGTGTCCTGGGCCGCCGCCACGACCAGGTCCTCGGTCAGGTCCATCATGTCGTGCTGGTTGGCGAGCGCCTGGTAGATCTCGACCGTCGTGAACTCGGGGTTGTGGCGGGTGTCGATGCCCTCGTTGCGGAAGATCCGCCCGATCTCGAAGACCCGCTCCATCCCGCCGACCACGAGCCGCTTGAGGTGGAGCTCGGTGGCGATGCGCAGGTAGAGCTGCATGTCGAGCGCGTTGTGGTGGGTGGTGAACGGGCGGGCGGCGGCGCCGCCGGCCTCGTGCTGGAGCACCGGGGTCTCGACCTCGACGAAGCCGCGCCCGGCGAGCACCCGCCGGAAGGTGGCGATCGTGCGGTGGCGGATGTCGAACACCCGCTGCGCGTCCTCGTTGACGATGAGGTCGACGTAGCGCTGACGGAACCGGGTGTCGACATCGGCGAGCCCGCGGTGCTTCTCGGGGAGCGGTCGCAGCGCCTTGGCGAGCAGGCGGACCTCGGCCGCCTTCACCGACAGCTCGCCGGTCTTGGTCGTCATGACCTCGCCCTCGGCGCCGACCCAGTCGCCCCGGTCCAGCTCGGCGACCCGGGCGAACGCCTCGGCACCGATGACGCCCTTCGACACGAACAGCTGGATGGTGCCGCCCGGGTCCTTGAGGGTGAGGAAGATCAGCCGCCCGAGGTTGCGGTGCAGCAGCACGCGCCCGGCGACGCGCTCGACGACGCCGGTCTCCTGCTGGGGCTCGAGGGCACCGAACCGCTCACGCAGCTGGTCGGAGGTGGCCGAGCGCTCGAAGCGGTCGGGGTAGGGGTCGACACCGTCCGCCCGCAGCGCCGCCACCTTGTCGATGCGGACCTTGCGCTGCTCCTCGAGCGAGCCGCCAGCGGCGCCCTCGTCGGTCTCGGCCGCCATCTCGTCTGAAGCCATCAGCTACCTCCGAGCGGGCCAGCGTAGAGCACGGCGCGTGGCCGCCAGGTTCGTGTTCCTGCGCAACGGTTCCCCGACGGTGAGCCAGTGCGGGCGGGACCGGTAGCGTCGCGGCGTCCCAGACGCCGAGAAGGGGAACCCTCCGGAGATGACCGTCATCAAGATCAACGCGATCACCGTCGCCGCGGAGATGGGCGGCGAGCTCGCCCGGCGCTTCGCGGCCCGGGCCGGGGCCGTCGACGGCCAGGACGGCTTCGAGGGCTTCGAGCTGCTCGAGCCGACCGACGGGCGCGACGTGTGGCTCGTGGTGACCCGCTGGCGCGACGAGGAGTCGTTCGAGGCGTGGAAGAACTCGGAGTCGTTCGCCCACGGCCATCGCGGGACCGAGGGCTCGGGCGGCCCCGGTGGGGCGCACGGCGGAGGCGGCGCGCACGGCGGAGGGGACGCCCCGCCGCCGGTCAGCATGTCGGCCGAGCTGTGGAGCTACAAGATCTCGGGCGGGTCGACCGGCGGCTGATCAGCCGGCTGCGGCGCCCACGATCCGATCCGGCCGCGATGGCGGCCGGATCCTCGGGGCCTGTCGACCCCGGCTCGGGGCGCGCGGCAGGTGGGTCGGCCGGCGGTCAGCTCGCCCGGCGCAGGCGGGACCCGCCGATCGGGTTCGACGGGGCGAACCCGGCGCGGACCCGCTCCTCCTCGCTCTCGCCACCCCAGTAGCCGTGCTCGCGGTGGACCCGGGCGTAGGTGCGGCACTCGACCATCACCGGGCAGTCGGCACACACGCGACGGGCGGCGGACTCCCGCTTGACCCGCGCCTGGGGGCGCTCGGCGAGCGGAGGGAAGAAGAGGTGGGTCTGGGACTTGCAGGCCGAGTGCTCCATCCACGCCTGCTGGGTCCATCGGGGCAGCAGATCGGCCATCGCGTCGGCCGCTTGGTCTGATGCTGAGGGCATCTACGCGCTCCTCCGGTCGTCGCTCGTCGAAGACTGTACGGTGCCCTCCGCCACCCGGTTGAAACACACGCTCAAATCATCCGAATAAACCATCTGAGCTGAAGATACCACGGAGTGGGTCGATCGCCCTTGAAGGTAGGTCACGAAGACCACCACGATTTGGGACCTCCGACTCTCACACCGTTGAATCGGCGTCCTAGGGTGCTCACCTGAGCACGGAGAGAGCTCAGATGATCAGGGGGAGCGCTCAGCCGGATCGGGGCACGACCAGGAGGCTCTGCGACGCACGGCCCACCGGCCCGCGCCGGTCGTGGAGCCGGGCGTGGGCGACGCCGGTCCCGTCCTCGGCGAGGCACGTGATCGCCTCGGAGGCCAACCACTCCCCCTCCGGCGCACGCTCGAGGTGGAGGTCGAGGTCGGCGTTGAGGAACGTGTAGGCGTTCCAGTCGAGGGCGTTGGCGATGCCGTTGCCGAAGTCCGACACCGCCGCGGCCAACACGAACGGCGACGCCGCGGCCCCGTCGAGCACCGGGAAGCGGAAGCGGAACCAGGTGGTCGCCGGTCCCGCCACCCCGAACTCACCGCGGACGAAGCGCAGCTCGAGTGCGTCGGTGGCGAACCCGCCCTCATCCGAGCCCGGCGGGCCCGCGCGCACCTCGCCCGCCTCGGGCGGGGGCGGCGCCGCGTCGGGACCCGGTGCCGCGTCGTTCGTACCCGGCAGGGTCCGGACACGGGTGGCCTGCACCCGCCCGACCGGACGACCGGCTGCGTCGATCCCGGCCTCGAGCCACTGGACCTGGCGCCCGGCGCGCACCACCCGGAGCTCGACCTCGAGGTGATCGAGGGGCACCGGCCGCAGGAGCTCGACCGAGAGACGCGTGAACCGACCCGGGCCGTCGAAGGGCATCGACTCCAGGAGATGGGCGACCAGCGCCGCCGGTGCACCTCCGTGGAGCGCACCCGGGTCCCACGGCCCGCGTGCCGCGGGCGACGGGACGAACACACCGCCGCCGGAGCTGAACAGGGACGATGCGACGGCCACGGCGGCACGCTAGCCCCGCCCCACCCGGCGGCCCTCGGCCCCGCGACCGCTCGGGGCCGCCTTCACCGACCGGCGTGGCGGGGCGCGCCCTTGCCCCGCGGCGGTGGTAGGACAGTCATGTGGACGTCAGCCCCGTCGATCCGCCGCAGGACCCCGCGGCACCGTCACCCGAGCCCGACGAGACGTGGACGATCCGCGACCTCGAGTGGGGCATGGTGCTCCAGAACCGCCGCCTGCGCCTCGACTGGGAGCTGCGCGACGCGACGTACTTCAGCGAGAACTGGGTGCCGGCGGAGATCGACGCCGCCGGGCTCCTGCGGCTGTGGGCCGCCCGGGTCGGCCGCGACGGCGACGTGCTCACGATCGTGTGGTGGGTGGTCATGGAGCGCCGCTTCGGGCGCCAGCTGGTCGTCGATCGCTGGCCGGTCCGCCGCCCACCGGCCGTGCTCGGCCGACCGTCGTTCTCCGACGTGTTCTCGGTCCCGGTCTCCGAGCGAACCGGCGACGTCGTCGACTGGCACCGCGTCCCGGTCCTCGACAAGCGATGGGTCCGCGACCGGGTCGATCCTGGCGGCTTCATCCAGGAGGCGACGGGCTGGAAGCCCACCGCGCTGCAGCCGTCGGTGCGGCTCACGACGCTGATCGATCCGGTGGCCGGGCCCGCACCAACCGAAGGAGCCTGAGCGCGGCACCGGGCCGGGGCCGCATCGCGAACCCGGTCATGTAGGGCGCGGTGGCGGTGATGCCGTCGGGACTTGGGCGCCGGAGGGTCGCTTTCCTAGCATCGCGGCGTGTCCGCCTCCGACGTCGCACCGCTCGCCGCCCGATTCGCCGAGCCCTCACGCGACGAGTGGCTCGACGCGGCCACCAAGGCCCTGCGCGGTCGCCCGCTCGAGTCGCTCGTGACCCGTACGCCCGAGGGCCTGGAGATCCAGCCGCTCTACGGGCCCGACGATCACCCGACCGACGGCGATCCGGCCGGTCTCCCGGGCCTGCTGCCCTTCACCCGTGGCACCCGGGCCGCGGGCGGCCCGGCCGGGGGCTGGGACGTGAGCCAGTCCCACGACTCCGCCGACCACGCCGCGGCGAACGAGGCGATCCTGACCGACCTCGAGAAGGGCGTCACCTCGATCCGGCTCAACGCCCGGGGCACCCACACGGTCGACGACCTCGACCGCGTGCTCGACGGCGTGATGTTGGACCTCGCCGGCGTGTGGCTCGAGCCGAGCACCAACCCGCTCGGCCCCGCGGCGCTGCTCATGGCCCTCTGGGAGCGCCGGGGTGTCGCGCCGAGCGCGGCGAGCGGCGGGTTCGGCGCCGACCCGCTCGGCGTGCTGGCCCGCCGGGGCACGTTGCCCCAGCCGCTCGACGAAGCGCTGGCCGATGCCGCCGACCTCGCCGCGCTGAGCGCCGCCCGCTACCCCGGGGTGCGGGCCCTGTCGGTCGACGCGGCGATCGTCGCGGACGCCGGCGGCAGCGACGCCGACGAGCTCGCCTACGCCCTGGCGTGCGGCGTCGCCTACCTGCGGGCCGCAACGAGTCGAGGCGGGCTCGATGTCGACGCCGCCTGCGCCGAGCTGATCTTCACGCTCACGGCCGGGGTCGACCAGTTCGCCTCGATCGCCAAGCTCCGGGCCGCCCGCCGATGCTGGGCGCGGGTCGCCGAGGTCGCCGGCGCGTCGGCTGACAGCCCACCGATGTTCCTCCACGCGGTGACCGCGCCGACCATGTTCGCCGCCCGGGACCCGTGGGTGAACATCCTCCGGGGCACGATCGCCACGTTCGCCGCCGCGGTGGCGGGCGCCGACGCGGTCACCGTCGTGCCCTTCGACGCGGCCCTCGGGCTCCCCGATCCCCTCGCCCGGCGCGTGGCCCGCAACACCCAGCTGGTGCTGGCCGACGAGTCCCGCCTCGCCGCGGTCGTCGACCCGGCCGGCGGCTCCTGGTACGTCGAGGCCCGCACCGAGGAGCTGGCTGCCGAGGCGTGGCGCCGCTTCCAGGCCATCGAGGCGGCCGGCGGTCTCGCCGCCGCACTGGGCGACGGCAGCCTCGCCGCGACGATCGACGCGAGCTGGGAGCCCCGGGCCCGTGCGCTCGCCACCCGCAAGGCGGCCCTCACCGGCGTCAGCGAGTTCCCGTCGCTCGAGGAGGTCCTGCCGCGCCGTACGGCGGAGGCCCCGCCGTCGCCGCCAGCCGACACCTCCGAGGTGCCGCTCGACCTCGCCCCGGCCGGTGACGGCACCCGCGCCCGCTCGGCGGTCGCCGCCGTCACCGACGGCGCCACGACCGGCCGCGTCGCCGCGACGGTCAGCGGTCCGGCCGCATGGGTCACCCCGCTCGAGGTGCGGCGTCCGTCCGCCCCGTTCGAGGCCCTGCGCAACGCCGCCGAGCACGCCTCGCCGGAGCCGACGATCCTGCTGATCACGCTCGGCCCGATCGCCACCCACACCGCCCGGGCGACGTGGGCCGCCAACCTGTTCGCCGTCGGCGGCGTCCGTTCCATCGAGCCGGGACCGCTCGACGACGTCGCCGCCGCGGTCGCCGCCTTCGAGGCCGACGACTCGACCGTCGTCTGCCTCTGTTCCTCCGACGACGTCTACGCCGAGCGCGCCGCGGAGACCGCGACGGCGCTGCGTGAGGCCGGCGCCCGACGGATCTACCTCGCCGGCAAGCCCGGCGAGCACGAGCAGACGTGGCGTGACGCCGGCGTCGACGAGTTCGTCCACGTCGGCATCGACGTCCTCGACACCCTCCAACGAGCGCACGACCACCTGGGGGTCGCCCGGCCATGACGACGAACCGCGACTCGACGACGCAGGGCGGCGGGCCACTCGCCGACATCGACTTCTCGACGGTCGGCCTCGGCGGCAGCAGCGGCACCGCCGACCTCGGCGCGTGGCGCGACCGGGTGGAGGCGGAGACGGGCAAGGACGTCGACGCCTTCGTGTGGGAGGCCCCCGAGGGCATCGGGGTGAAGCCGCTCTACACCGCCGACGACGTCGCCGGGCTCGACTTCCTCCGCACGTACCCGGGCCTGCCGCCGTACCTGCGCGGCCCCTACGCGACGATGTACACGAGCCAGCCGTGGACGATCCGCCAGTACGCGGGCTTCTCCACGGCCGAGGACTCGAACGCGTTCTACCGGCGCAACCTGGCGGCCGGCCAGCGCGGCCTGTCGGTGGCGTTCGACCTCGCCACCCACCGGGGCTACGACTCCGACAACCCCCGCGTGGCGGGCGACGTCGGCATGGCCGGCGTGGCCATCGACTCGATCTACGACATGCGCACGCTCTTCGACCGCATCCCGCTCGACCGGATGAGCGTGTCGATGACGATGAACGGCGCGGTCCTCCCGGTGATGGCGCTCTACGTCGTCGCCGCGGAGGAGCAGGGTGTCGCCCCCGAGCAGCTCGCGGGGACGATCCAGAACGACATCCTCAAGGAGTTCATGGTCCGGAACACCTACATCTACCCCCCGGGCCCCTCCATGCGGATCATCAGCGACATCTTCTCGTTCACGTCGCAGCACATGCCGCGGTTCAACTCGATCTCGATCTCCGGCTACCACATGCAGGAGGCCGGCGCGACCGCCGACCTCGAGCTGGCGTACACGCTCGCCGACGGCGTCGAGTACGTGAAGGCGGGCATGGCCGCCGGCCTCGACGTCGACACGTTCGCCCCCCGGCTCAGCTTCTTCTGGGCCATCGGCATGAACTTCTTCATGGAGGTCGCCAAGCTCCGGGCCGCCCGCCTGCTGTGGGCCGACCTGATGGCGGGCTTCGACGCGAAGAACCCGAAGTCGCTGTCGCTGCGCACCCACTCGCAGACCTCGGGGTGGAGCCTCACCGCCCAGGACGTCTACAACAACGTCGTCCGCACCTGCGTGGAGGCGATGGCCGCCACCCAGGGCCACACCCAGTCGCTCCACACCAACTCGATGGACGAGGCGCTGGCGCTGCCGACCGACTTCAGCGCCCGCATCGCCCGCAACACCCAGCTCCTCCTCCAGCAGGAGTCGCAGACCACCTCGGTGATCGACCCGTGGGGCGGCAGCTACTACGTGGAGCGGCTCACCGCGGAGCTGGCGATGAAGGCGAAGGCCCACATCGCCGAGATCGACTCGATGGGCGGCATGGCCGAGGCGATCGACGCCGGCGTGCCCAAGCTGCGCATCGAGGAGGCCGCGGCCCGGACCCAGGCCCGGATCGACTCGGGCCGCCAGACCGTCGTCGGCGTCAACCGCTACCCCCTCGACGAGGCCGAGGACATCGACGTCCTCAAGGTCGACAACGCCGAGGTCCTGCGGATGCAGAAGGCGAAGCTCGAGCGCCTGCGCGACGAGCGCGACGAGGACGCCTGCCAGGCCGCGCTCACCGCCCTGACCAACGGCGCCGCCGCCGACGGCAACCTGATGGCCCTGTCGATCGACGCGGCCCGGGCAAAGGCGACGGTCGGCGAGATCAGCGACGCCATGGAGAAGGTCTTCGGGCGGCACACCGCCCCGATCCGAACGGTTGAGGGCGTGTACTCGCGAGAGCTGTCGAGCGACGACGGGGCCAAGGACCGCTGCGCCGAGCTGGTGGCGGCGTTCGAGGAGGCCGAGGGTCGCCGGCCCCGGATCCTCGTCGCGAAGATGGGCCAGGACGGCCACGACCGGGGCCAGAAGGTGATCGCCACCGCGTTCGCCGACCTCGGCTTCGACGTCGACGTCGGCCCGCTGTTCGCCACGCCGGCCGAGGCGGCCCGCCAGGCGGTCGAGGCGGACGTCCACGTCGTCGGCGTGAGCTCGCTCGCCGCCGGCCACCTGACGTTCGTGCCCGCGCTGCGCGACGAGCTGGCGGCCATGGGCCGCGACGACATCGTGATCGTGGTCGGCGGCGTCATCCCGCCCCAGGACTTCGACGAGCTGCTCGCGGCCGGGGCGTCGGCCATCTACCCGCCGGGCACCCAGATCCCGAAGGCGGCGATCGAGCTGCTCGGCGTGCTGTTCGAGCGCGTCGGCGTGGAGCCGCCCGCGGCCGACGCCGGCTGAGGGGCGCGGCCGAGGAGATGCCCACCTCGTCGCGCGCCGGTTGATGGCCGGCCGCCTCCCCGATCTCGACACGCTCGTCGACGGCGTCCTGGCCGGCGAGCGCGCGCTCGTGGCGCGGGCGATCACGCTCGTCGAGTCGCGCAGCGAACGCCACGCCGAGCTGGCCCAGGAGCTGCTCGTGCGGCTCCAGCCCCATGCCGGCGACTCGCACCGCATCGGCATCACCGGCGTGCCCGGCGTCGGCAAGTCGACGTTCATCGACGCGTTCGGGACGATGCTCACCGAAGGCGGCCATCGGGTCGCGGTGCTCGCCGTCGATCCGACGAGCTCGCGCACCGGCGGCTCGATCCTCGGCGACAAGACCCGCATGGAGCGCCTGGCCGTCGACCCGTCGGCGTTCATCCGCCCCTCCCCCAGCTCCGGCACGCTCGGCGGGGTCACCCGACGGACCCGGGAGACGATCGTCGTCGTCGAGGCCGCCGGCCACGACGTCGTGCTGGTCGAGACGGTCGGCGTGGGCCAGAGCGAGACGGTCGTCGCCGAGATGGTCGACTTCTTCTGCGTGCTGATGCTGGCCGGGGCGGGCGACGAGCTGCAGGGCATCAAGAAGGGCCTGCTGGAGATGGCCGACCTCATTGCGGTGAACAAGGCGGACGGCAACAACGACCTCCCCGCCCGTCGGGCCGCCCGCTCGTACCAGAACGCCCTGCGGCTGATGACGCCGGCGAGTGCGTCGTGGACGCCGCCGGTGGTGACCTGCTCGGCGGTCACACCCATGGGCCTCGACACGATCTGGGACCAGATCGAACGCCACCGCAAGCTCCTCACCGACTCCGGCGAGTGGGACGAGCGGCGCCGGGACCAGCGGGTCCGCTGGATGTGGTCGATGCTCGAGGACCGGTTGATGACCGCGTTCCGCTCGACGCCGGCCGTCCGCGACGTGCTCGGCGAGGTCGAGGCCGCGGTCCGGGACGGCTCGACGACGCCGACCCTCGCCACCCGCCGCCTCCTCGGGGCGTTCGGCCTCGGCGACACCCGCCCGAACGACTGAGGCGGCCACGCCCTCGGACCCCGGGAACCCGGTGAGGTCCTGAGACCTCGTCAACCGAGGCATCGTCACGCACGGACCAGCGCAGTCGCCTCGGTGACCGGCGCAGTGTTCGTTCACCTTCGCAACGAACCGGTTTTCGCAACACGTTCGTCATGCAACCATCACACGGCCGCAATGTTCCGCGCTGCCAGCGGGCGACGAGGACTGGAGTGATGCCGTGCTGAGCCGAAGGAACTTCCTGAGCAGTGCCGCCGGGGCCCTCGCCCTGGGCGCCGTGGCCGGGTGCGGACCGCTGTCCGGCTCCCCCGACGGCCCGGCCTCACCGGCCGACCCGACGACCTCGACCACGACCGGGCCGACCACGTCGACCACCGCCGGCCCCACGGCGGCGGCGGGCACGCTGCCGGTCAGCGTGGTCAACAACACCGGCCGGTTCGCCAGCGGTCAGATCAGCCTGTGCGTGGTCGGCACCGACCTGACCACCGGCGGTCAGGTCTACCTCGACGCCGCCGGCAACCCCCACCCGGTGGCCGAGGCCCCGGTCGACGGCGACGGCAACGCGCAGATCGCCATCCCGTTCTCGACGAGCGGCGCCACCGCGCTCGCGCTGCCCCACATGTCGGGGCGCATCTACGTGGCGCTGGACGACACGCTGAAGATGAAGGTCGTCACCGACGGCAACGGCAACGCGGCGTTCGCCTACCCCGCGGGCTGGGTCGAGGGCGACCCGAACTACGCCGTCCTCCACGACTGCGTCGAGTTCACCCACAACGACGCCGGCATGTTCACCAACACGACGATGGTCGACATGCTCAGCGTGCCGATGGCGATCACGCTCGAGGGTGCGCAGTCACAGACGACGGGCCGCCTGGTCGACGGCGGCCGCGACGCCATCTTCGCCGCCGTCGCGGCCCAGGAGGGCTTTGCCGACCTCGTCGTCGACGGGGTCCGGGTGATCGCCCCCGGCCACGGCCTCGATGCCGGCCGGTTCTCGCCCACCTACCTCGACCCCTACGTCGCCGAGGTGTGGGCGGCCTACCAGGGCACCGACCTGCGGGTAACGACCAACGCCGGCACGTTCACCGGCCGGGTCCAGGGTGATGCGCTCGCCTTCGACGGCGGCGTCACGCCGATCGCCCGCCCGACGACCCGCGACGTGCTGTTCTGCGACGGCGCGCTGGTCGCCCCCAACGACGGCCTGTCCGGGCCGGTGGCCGCCATCGTCGCCGCCGGGCTGAACCGGTCGGCGCTCGTCGGCCAGCCCGACCAGCCGGTGACCGACCCGGCCGCCTACTACGGCACGCCGATCACCAACCACTACGCCCGCATCCTCCACGAGCACACGGTGGACGGGAAGGCCTACGGGTTCGCCTTCGACGACGTCTGCGAGCACGCGTCCTACATCCAGGACACGGCGCCGACGGCGTTCACCGTCGAGCTCACCCCCTTCTGACCCGCCCTTCCCTTCCGAGCCGCCCGTTCTGGTCTACCGACCCGGTCGCGAACGCCCAGGTCGGCCGACGACGCAGGTAGACCAGAACGGCGTTGGGGTCGTCGAGTGGTCACCCGGGGTGGTTCGGGATGGCGCCGAGGGTGGCCGTGAGCGGTCGGGGGACCCGGTCGGGCGGCAGCGACCGGACGAGCAGGCGGGCGTAGCGCAGGTTGCGGCGGGCGCCGGCCCGCAGCCACCGGTGGAACTGCTCGTCGAAGGGCCGGCCCCGCCAGACCTGTTGCTTCTGGAGCGTCCGGAACGAGCCGAGGTCGCCCTGGGACGCCAGGAGCTCCTCGATCGTCGCGGCACCGGCGGCCCGGATCAGCTCGTCCTCGAGGTCCTTCACGCACACGAAGAACCCGAGCTCCTCCAGCTCGTGCCGGGTGACGGGCGCACCGAGCCCGGCGGTGGCGATCGCCCGGCGGACGACCTCCTCCTCGCCGGCGTCGTACAGCCCGGCGACGATCACGCCGGCGCCGCCCGGCCCGAACCGGCGCAGCTCGCGGGCGAACGCCTGCGCGCCGCCGATGGGCACGACGACGAGCCGCTCGGCGCCGAGGTCCCGGCCCTGGCACCGCGCCAGCTCCTCGAGCGCCATCTGGTCGCTGATCCCCTCGACGAGCACCACGGCCCGGGCCGATGCCGCCCGGTCCAGTGCGTCGGCCGTGGCCGCGACCGTTGCGTCGGGCCCGGCCGCGTACCCGTCGAGCGCTTCGGTGACCAGTCGACGACGCCGCACGTTGTCCACGCCCCGACCCTGCCACGCCCACCCGCCGTCGACCCGACGAGTTCCGGCGGGTTCGCCGCTATCGGGGGCCGTAGGCGGCAGGAACGTCGTGACCGCGGCGTCGGCCCAGCGGTCGATGTCGGCCTCGGCCGGCGGTTCCTCGACGCCGAGGACCATCGCCCGGCGACGCTGGTGGGGCGCCTGACGATCGGCCGATCAGCCGGACCGGCGGGCCCCGTCGGGGAGGGCTTCAGGCGTGGACGCCCAGCTGGCGAGCAGGTTCAGCGCCTCCTGGGACGGCGACGCCGGCTCGGCGGTGTACACGAGCAGCTTCTGGCCGGGGTCGCCGCTGAGGTCGAGCGACTCGAAGCCGAGCGTGAGCTCACCGACCAGCGGGTGGCGGAAGTGCTTCACACCGGTGCGGTGGAGGTTCACCGGATGGGCCGCCCAACGGGTGCGGAAGTCCTCGCTGCGGGTCGACAGCTCGCCGATCAGGTCGGACAGTCGCCGGTCGAACGGGTCGCGGCCGGCGGCCGTGCGGAGGATGCCGACGGCGTCGTCGGCGATGCGGTCCCAGTCGACGAAGAACTCCGTGGCCCGGGGGTCGAGGAAGGTGAACCGTGCGGTGTTCACCGGCAGGGCCACCGTGTCGTACATGTCCGAGTAGAACGCCTCGCCGAGGCGGTTGGCGGCCAGGATCTCGAGGCGGCCGTTGACCACGAACGCCGGCGCGCCGATCAACGAGTCGAGCACGCGCTGGACGGCGGGGCGGACCTTCTCCTCGGCCGCGCGTCGCCGGGTCCGGCGGGCCGGGGCGGCGCTCGCGGCGCGGGCCAGGTCGAACAGGTGGGCCCGCTCGGCCTCGTCGAGCTGGAGCGCCCGCACGAGCGACTCGAGCACCTCCTCCGATGCGCCCTTGAGGTTCCCCCGCTCGAGCTTCGTGTAGTAGTCGACGCTGACACCGGCGAGCAGCGCGACCTCCTCCCGGCGCAGCCCCGGGACCCGCCGGTTCCCCCCGTAGGTCGGCAGCCCGGCCTCGTCGGGCGTGATGCGGGCCCGACGGCTCGAGAGGAAGTCCTTCACCTCGTCGTTCGTCGTCACGTCTCCGAGGGTACGAACGGTCGGTGCCGGAGCGGGAGGCACTGGCAGTACCTGTATCGACGTGACCTTCCCGCGACGCCCCGCCGGCCCGAAGGTGGGGGGCACGGCGTCCGATCCCCGCGCACCGCACCCGATCGTGACGCGACCCGAACGCGAGACCGAAGAGGCGAACCCCTCCCATGCGAGCAACCCTGATGTACGGCGCCGGCGACGTCCGTGTCGAGGACGTCCCCGACCCGAAGCTGGAGCTGGCGACCGACGCGCTGGTGCGGATCGTGCGGGCCTGCGTCTGCGGCAGCGACCTGCACCCCTACCACTCGATGCCGGCGGACGGGCCGGGCGTCCCGATGGGCCACGAGTTCATCGGCGTCGTCGAGGAGACCGGCAGCGACGTGTCGACCGTGAAGGCCGGCGACTTCGTGATCGCCCCGTTCGCCTTCTCCGACGGCACCTGCGAGTTCTGCCACGAGGGGCTGCACACGTCGTGTCGCCACGGCGGCTTCTGGGCCGCGGGCGGCGCCGGTGGGGCCCAGGCCGAGGCGATCCGCGTCCCGTTCGCCGATGGCACCCTCGTGAAGACCCCGTCCGCCGATCCGGCGCTGTTCCCGTCGCTGCTCACGCTGTCCGACGTGTACCCGACCGGCCACCACGCCGCGGTCCGCGCCGGTGTCGGGCCGGACACCACCGTCACCGTGATCGGTGACGGCGCCGTCGGACTGCTCGCCGTGCTGAGCGCGAAGCGCCTGGGCGCCGAGCGGATCATCCTCATGGGCCGCCACACCGACCGCACCGACCTCGGCCGTGCGTTCGGCGCCACCGACGTGGTCGCCGAGCGCGGCGAGGAGGGCATCGAGAAGGTCCGTGAGCTGACCGGCGGCGACGGCACCCACACCGTGCTGGAGGCGGTCGGCCACATGCCGGCCTACGAGCAGGCGGTCGGCGTCGTCCGGCCCGGCGGCGTGATCAGCCGGGTCGGCGTGCCCCAGTACGAGGAGGCCGGCGTCGGGTTCGCCAGCCTCTTCGGCCACAACATCACCCTCACCGGCGGACCGTGCCCGGCACGGGCCTACATCGAGGAGCTGCTCCCGTCGGTCCTCGACGGCACCGTCCAGCCCGGACGGGTCTTCGACCGCACCGTCGGCCTCGACGAGGTGGCCGACGGCTACCGGTCGATGGACGACCGCAGCGCCCTCAAGGTGCTCGTCGAGCCGTGATGCGCTGAACGCCCGCCGAGGCTCGCCCGATCTGGTCTACACGGCCCACGACGCCACCAGGGCGTTCACGAGACCGGCGCAGGCCAGAACGGGCGGGTGCAGGAGCCGGAGGATCAGATGCCGGAGCGGACGTCGACGAGGGTGCCGGCGCGATAGCGGATCGCGTCGAACACCGTGGTCGACTCCGCGCCGAGCGGCGTCTGGGCGAGGAAGCCGACTCTGGTCGTCGACTCCGGGTCGGCCAGCGTGAACAGCCGGGTCAGCTCCCACGTCTCGCCGTCGAGCGAGTGGTGGAACGCATAGGCGTCGCCGAGGCGGGCGATGCGCAACCACACCGCCTCGATGTCGTAGGAGGGCCCGTTGCAGTCGTCGGAGAGGCCCCGGGTGACGACCGAGACGATCGTCGGCCGGCCCGTCGGCGACCGCTCGAGGCACAGCTTGGCCCAGCTGTCCTCGTTCTGGTGGAGGAACAGCACCCCGGCGTCGTAGGTCTCGGCGAGCTCGGGCGTGACCCGGGCCGAGAGCATGAAGTCCTCGGTCACCTCGCGCACGAGCGCCGGTGCGCTCGTCAGGCGGGTCGCGCCGCACGGGTCCGAGAACCAGTCGGTCCGCGGCCCGGCGCGCAGCACGAGTCGGTCGCCGTCGAGCGTCGCCTCACCCGTGTGGTCGAGCCACTGCAGATCCCCTATGTCACTGAGCGTGAGCACAATTCGACGGTACCGCCCGCCGGGCGGATTCCACGGGGCAACGTGACCGCGATGCGCGCGTAACACCGCTGGTCATCACGATGTGCGACGTCGTCGACGGCGAGCACGGCCGCTCAGCCGAAGCCCACCTTGACGACGACCGCCTCGAGGACCGAGCCGTCCTCCGCGGACTCCGTCGACAGGACGAGCATGCCGTCGGTGGAGGTCGGCGCCGGGAACTCGAGCGTGCCCTCGAACGGGGCCATGGCGTCGCCACCGCCGGTCACGAACGTCTCGGCCAGCGGCGCGGCGCCGCCGCGCTCCCACAGCGCGACCTGGACCGTGCCCTCGAAGGCGAGCGCCGAGCCGGCCAGGGTGACCGGCGACGTGATCGTGGCCGCCGGCGTCGGCTCGTCGAGGACGATGTTCTCGGTCGTCGCCTGCTGGACCCACCAGTTGCCGTCTGCGAGCTCGACGATCGACACCGTGGTGACCGGGCCGTCGGCCGCGGGACGGACCTCGACCACGCCGGCGCTGTCGGGCCCGGCGACGTACGCGCCGAGGACCGGGTCGGTGAAGCCGATGACCCCGGTGGCGAACGCCTGCGTCGCGGCGACCGGGTCGTCGAAGCGCTCGGCGGTGTCCGGGTCGGGGAACACGACGGTGGAGGTGTCGAGCTCGGCTCCGGTCGTGTCGGTCGTGTCCAGGGAGGTGGTCGTGTCGGCCGGGACCGTCGTCGAGGTGTCCGCGACGCTCGTCGAGCTCGTGCTCGACGACGAGGTCGAGCTGGTGGAGCTCGACGTCGTCGACTGGTCCGACGCCACGATCTCCTTGTCGTCGTCGTCGGTCAGCACCAGGGTGCCGATGATCACCGCGGCGACCAGCACCGCAGCGGCACCTACCGCCCACCACGCCCTCGGGCCGCCCTTCTTGGACAGACCTCCGTCCGCCGGAACCGTCATCCGCCTCGGCCTTTCGCCATGCCCGCTCCGCCAGTGTCGTCCGGGCCGCAGGCATCGCCGCCGGCCCGTTCCGCCCGACGCCCGCCCGACCCACGGTACCCCTGCGACCAGCGACGACCACCCTGAACGGCGGCGGTGTCACCCCACGGAGCCCGCGTCGACCCGGTGGCCGACCCACGGGACGGGCGACGACGCGCCCGGCCGGTCAGCCGCCGGAGACGACCAGGTCGGACTCGAGCGGGGTCGGGTCGTCGCGGTCCTCGACCCAACGGTGGGGCAGCGTCACCTTCTGGCGGCCGCTGCGCTTCGCCCGCGGCGCGCGGATCGAGTTCGGATCGACGGTCACGGTCCGGTCGAGCGTGGCGAGCAGCTCGACCAGCTCGTCGCGCCGCGTGACCTCCATGAGCCGGCGGCGAACCTCACCGGTGATCGGGTAGCCCTTCGTGTACCAGGCGATGTGCTTGCGCACGTCGCGCATGGCCCGGTCGTGGCCCATCCACTCGACGAGCAGGTCGGCGTGCTCGATCAGCGTGTCGACCACCGGCCCGAGGCGGGGCATCGGCTCGACCTCCTCGCCGGCGAACGCCGCGGCGAGCTGGCCGAACAGCCACGGGCGGCCGAGGCAGCCGCGCCCGACGACGACGCCGTCGCAGCCGGTCTCGGCGACCATGCGCAGCGCATCGGACGCCTCCCAGATGTCGCCGTTGCCGAGGACGGGGACCTCGGTGACCGCCTCCTTGAACCTGGCGATGGCGGACCAGTCGGCGCGACCGCTGTAGAGCTGGGCGGCGGTGCGGCCGTGGAGCGCAACGGCGGCGCAGCCCTCGTCCTGGGCGATGCGGCCCGACTCGACGTAGGTCAGCAGCTCCTCGTCGACGCCGGTGCGGAACTTGGCGGTGACCGGCACGTCACCGGCGGCGGTGACCGCGGCCCGGATGATCGCCCGGAGCAGGTGGCGCCGCACCGGCAGCGCGGCGCCGCCGCCCTTGCGGGTCACCTTCGTGGCCGGGCAGCCGAAGTTGAGGTCGACGTGGTCGACCGCGGCCGCCGGGTCGTCGGGGGCGACGAGACGGCGCACGGCCTCGCCGACGACGATCGGGTCGACGCCGTAGATCTGGATGCTCCGGGGTGATTCCCCGGGCCAGAACTCGCCGATGCGCTTGGTCTTGTCGTTGCCCTCGACGAGGCCGCGGGCGGTCACCATCTCGCTCACGTACAGCCCGGCCCCGAAGCGCCGGCACAACGTCCGGAACGGCGCGTTGGTCACGCCGGCCATCGGGGCGAGCACCACCGGCGGGTCGACCACCAGCGGGCCGATGCGCAACGAGGGCCCATCACCGGGCGCGGGACCGGCCGCGGGGACACGGTCGCCGTGGCGCGTGATCCGGTCGTTCGGGAGCCGGTCGTTTCGGACCCGATCGTTCGTGGGCGGGTGGTTCGTCGCAACCATCGTGGACGCGAGGGTAGACAGCGCACCGGCGCGGTGTGCACCGATGGCGTACCGTCGGACTCGCCCCAACCCGACCGCCGCGCCCTGCGGGCCGGCCGGATCAGCGAGGAGCGGCGATGGCCGTCGAGTTCCGTCTGCCCGACATCGGCGAGGGCCTCGAGGAGGCCGAGATCGTCGAGTGGCTCGTCGGCGAGGGCGAGCGGGTGGAGCGCGACCAACCGGTCGTCGAGGTGCTGACCGACAAGTCCCAGACCCAGCTCCCGTCCCCGACCGCGGGCACGGTCAACCGCCTCGCGTTCGCTCCCGGCGACCTGGCCCGGGTCGGCGACGTGCTGTTCGAGATCGACGACGGCCGGGCGCCCTCGACCCCACCGGCGCCGGCGGCGGACATCGCGCAGCCGGCGGACGGGACGGGCCCGGCGGACAACACAGCCGACGCGGCGACGGCAGCGCCCGGGACGGCACCGTCAGCGTCGGCGCCGTCGGCCCCGTCGAGTGGCGGCGTGCGTCGCCCGAAGGCGTCACCCGCCACCCGCAAGCGGGCGGTCGAGCTCGGGGTGGAGCTGCACACGGTCGAGGGCACGGGGCCCGGCGGTCGGATCCTGCGGACCGACGTCGAGGCCGCCGCGGAGGCGCCGGCGGCCCCGTCCGCCCCGGCGGCTCCCTCCCCCACGACCGGCGACACGCCGGCGGCGCCTGTCCCGCCGGGCGAGCCGGCCGTGGGCGCCGCGGCGCCGGCCGGGACCGGGCTCGGCCAGATGGAACCGGGCACCCACCCGCTGCGCGGCGTGCGCCGGGTGACTGCCGCCAACATGGCGCGGGCGTGGAGCGAGATCCCCCACATCTGGGCCCACGACGACCTCGACGCCACGGAGCTGCTCGCCGCCCGGGCGCGGCTCCGGGACGAGGGCGGCGCCGCGGCACAGCGCCTGACGCCGCTGGCGTTCTTCGTGAAGGCCGTCGCCCGGGCGCTGCGGGCGTTCCCACTGGTCAACGCCAGCATCGACCCCGAGGCCGGCACGATCACCGTCCACCCCGACGTCCACGTCGGCATCGCCGTCGCCTCGCCCCACGGCCTCGTCGTCCCGGTGGTCCGCCACGCCGACCGCCGCGGCCTGGGAAGCCTCGCCGCCGAGATCGCCCGGCTCACCGACGCCGCCCGCGGCGGGTCGCTCGGGCCCGACGAGATGCGGGGCGGCACCGCCACCATCACCAACTACGGCAGCCTCGGCGGGCGCTACGCCGCGCCGCTGATCGTGCCGCCCCAGGTGGCGATCGTCGGGTTCGGCGCCGCCGCGCCCCGACCGTGGGTCGTCGACGGTGAGCTCGCCGTCCGTCCCGTCCTCCCGGTGAGCATCGCCGTCGACCACCGGTTGATCGACGGCGACCTGTCGACGGCGTTCCATCGCCACGTGATGGCCGGCGTCGCCGATCCGACCCTGCTGCTCCTGGAGGTGTGACGTGGTCGTCGGCGAGCTCGCGACCTCCACCGACGTGCTCGTCATCGGCGGCGGTCCCGGCGGCTACGCCGCCGCGCTCCGGGTCGCGGAGCGGGGCCGGTCGGTGACCCTGGTCGAGCGCGACGCCGTCGGCGGGGTGTGCCTCAACGTCGGCTGCATCCCGTCGAAGACGCTGATCCACGTGGCCGAGACGGCGGCGCTCGCGCACGAGGCCGGCTCGTGGGGCGTCGACGTGTCGGCCGAGGTCGACCTCGCCCGGGTCGGCGAGCACATGGACGCCGTCGTCGGCCGGCTCACCGGTGGCGTGCGCCAGCTCCTCGACGGCGCCGGCGTGACCGTCGTCGAGGGCACGGCCCGGTTCAGCCGCGCCGACCGCGCCGCGGTCGTCCACGGCGAGGGGGTGACCCACGTCGAGTTCTCCCAGGCCATCGTGGCCACCGGGTCCCGCCCGGTCGAGCTCGCGATGCTGCCGTTCGACGGGACCCGGGTCATCGATTCGACGGCCGCCCTGCGACTCGACCGTGTGCCCGAGCGCCTCGTCGTGGTGGGTGGCGGCTACATCGGCCTCGAGCTGGGCACGGCATGGGCGAAGCTCGGCGCGCAGGTCACGATCGTCGAGGCAGCCGACCGGCTCCTGCCCGGGATGGCTGCCAGCCTCGGCCGGGTGGTTGCCCGCCGGCTGCGTCAGCTCGGGGTCACCGTGCTCACCGGCACGGCCGCCGCCGGGCTCGACGGTCCCGACCTCGTCGTGCGCGAGGTGGCGGGCGACGATGGCGACGACGACCGGACCGAGCATCGACTGGCTGCCGAGGTGGTGCTCATGGCGGTGGGCCGGCGGCCCAACACCGACGATCTCGGCCTGGCCCGGGTCGGTGTCGAGGTCGACGGCGCCGGCTACATCCCGGTCGGTCCGGACCGCCGGGCGGCGCCGACGATCCTGGCCATCGGCGACGTCACCGCCGGCCCGGCGCTGGCCCACAAGGCGACGGCCGAGGCCGAGGTCGCCGCGGCCACTGCGTGCGGCGAACCGGCGGCGTTCTCCCCCGCTGCCGTCCCCCAGGTCGTGTTCTGCGACCCCGAGGTCGTCAGCGTCGGCGTCAGGCCCGACGGCGATCGCGACGGCGAGGACGCGGCGGGAGCGACCGCCGAGCTGACCACGTTCCGGTTCCCGTTCGCCGCCAACGGTCGGGCGCTGTCGCTCGGTCGCGACCTCGGCCACGCCGAGATCGTCGCCGACGCCGAGGGCACGGTCCTCGGCATCCATCTCGTCGGGCCCGGTGTCGCCGAGCTGGCCGGCGAGGCCGCGCTCGCGGTGGAGATGGCCGCCACGCTCGAGGACGTCGCCGGCACGATCCACGCCCACCCGACGCTCGCCGAGGCCATCGCCGAAGCCGCCCACGGCGCCCTCGGCCACCCCCTCCACGTCCGCGCGCCCAGGCATCGCGACTGAGGTTCGACGCGGGCCCGTCTGCCCGGCGCCTACGGTCGCGACGTGCCCGTCGGCCGCTCCCTCGCCCTGTTCGTCCTCGCCGCGCTCGCGGAGATCGGCTGAGCCTCGCTCGCCGTCGGGCTGCGCCCTCCGGTCGAGCTGCGTTCAGCTTGCCGGGGCCTACGGCTTCGTGGCGACGCTGCAGGACGACGACCACTTCGGGCGGGTCCTGGCCGCCTACGGCGGGATCTTCGTCGCCGGCTCGCTGGCCTGGGGCGTGGTCGCGGACGACTTCCGACCGGATCGCTGGGACCTCACCGGCGCCGCCATCTGCCTCGTCGGCGTGGCCGTGATCATGTACGCGTCGCGCTGAGGGATGGCGACCGGGCCTTGACCTTCGAGTCGGGTCGAAGGTCTACCGTCGCCCCATGGCCTCGTTCACCATCAGCCAGGTCGCCGAGCGGAGCGGCTTCCCGGCCTCGACGCTGCGCTACTACGAGCAGCACGGCCTCCTCGAGCCGGCCGGGCGCACCGACGCCGGCTACCGCCTCTACGACGATCGTTCGCTGCAGCGTCTCGGGTTCATCGCCCGGGCCAAGCAGCTCGGGTGCAGCCTCGAGGAGATCGCCGACCTCGTCGAGCTGTGGGACAGCGACGAGTGCGAACCGGTGCAGGCCCGGCTCCACGCGCTGGTGACGACCAAGATCGCCGATGCCCGCACCCGCAGCGCCGAGCTCGTGCGGCTCACGGCGCAGCTGCAGACCGCGGCCGCCCGCCTCGGTGGCGCACCGATCGACGGCCCGTGCGACGAGGGGTGCGCGTGCATGAGCGCCGGGTGCGGGTGCCGATCCGACGGCGGTGACGCCGACGATGTCCGGCCGACGGGGGTGCCGCTCGGGACCACGGGCGACCCGGCCATCACCTGCACCCTGTCCGCCGACGAGATCCCCGACCGCGCTGCGGACTGGGGCCGGTTCCTCGACCACGTGCGCCACCGGTCCCGCACCGACGACGGAGGCCTCCGCCTCGAGCTCGTCCCGGCGGCACCGATCGACGAGCTGACCCGCCTGGTCGTGGCCGAGCAGGCGTGCTGCACGTTCTTCGCCTTCACCATCACCGTCGACCACCGCGGCGTCGCGCTCGAGGTGCGGACCCCGTCCGACGCCGCAGAGCTCGTCGACGCGGTCTTCGGGGTCCCCGCATGAGCGGGCGGCGGCTCGCCGCCCTCGGCGCAGTCGGATGCCTGGCGTGCTGCGCGGGGCCGCTGCTCGCCGCGGTCGGGGTCGGGGTCGGGGCGGCGCTCGATCGCGCCGGCGGTCCGGTCATCGCCGTACTCGGCGTGCTCATCGTCGTCGGGGCACGTGCCGCGGCCCGACGGCGGAGCGGCCGCGGCGACGGCGACCCCGCTCCGGACACAACCGAGCCGACCCGACACTGAGCTCGACGGCCGAGCCCGAGACCTCGCGCCGCAGACCCGGGCCCCACCGATCTCCCCGTTTCCCCGCAGTACTGTCACAGTGACTGTTACAGTGGGCGGCGATGGGAACG
The DNA here is from genome assembly GCA_034211175.1 of Actinomycetota bacterium. Taxonomy (GTDB): domain Bacteria; phylum Actinomycetota; class Acidimicrobiia; order Acidimicrobiales; family CAIXPF01; genus JAXHUH01. The sequence goes on along the minus strand of JAXHUH010000073.1, from coordinate 34,502 downwards.
ACGCCGGGATCAGCATCAGCGCCGGACGGGGCGACGTTCACGATCGACGAGCTCGTGCGGCAGGTCGGTCGGCATCTGCGCGCGCCCGACGGCAACGGTGCCGCACCGACCGAGCGGACGCTGCGCTACTACCGCACGCTCGGGCTCCTGGACCCGCCGGTGTCCCACCGGGGCCGCACGGCGCTCTACGGCGAGCGCCACGTGCTCCAGGTGCTGGCCATCAAGCGGCTCCAGGCCGACGACGTCGCGCTGGGCGACATCCAGCAGCGCCTCGTCGGCCGCACCGACCGGGAGCTCGCCGCCATCGGGGCCGTGGCCACGACGGCCACGAGGGCCGCGTCCGCCGAGGCGCGTCCGCGGCAACCGGTGCCGCAGCCCACGCCGCGCCAACCCGCGCCCGCGGGACCGACGCACCGGTCCGCCGCGTTCTGGGCTGCGACGCCGGCCCCCGTGGACGAGGACACGACCCCCGCCGAGGACACGACCCCGGTGCTGGCTGCCGTGGAACTGGCGCCCGGGGTCCACCTGAGCTTCCCGGCCGGGCGCATGCCGACCACGGCCGATGGCGCCGCGGTCACAGCCGCGGCCCACCAGCTCCTCGACGAGCTGCGCGCCCGGGGGCTCCTCCGAGACGACGACCCCGACGCCACAGCAGCGAGCGGCCCCGAAAGGCGGACACGATGACCACACCCGTCCCGACGATGCGACCGGACGAGCTCGACGAGCCCTGGAGCGACACACCGAGCGAGCTGCGGACCGAGGAGGGGGCGCTGCCGCTGGTGGCGCTCGACGTCGACGGCCACATCGCCGGCCTCGTCGCCCGAGTCCGGGTGCGCCAGACGTTCGAGAACCGCCTCGACCGGGCGATCGAGGCCACCTACCTCCACCCGCTCCCCGACCGTGCCGCGGTCACCCGGTTCCGCATGACGGTGGCCGACCGCGTCGTCGACGGCACCCTGATGGAGCGCGCCGCGGCCCGGGCCGGCTACGACGAGGCGATCGAGCAGGGCCGTCGCGCCGCCATCGCCGAGGAGAACCGGCCGGACACGTTCTCCATGCGGGTCGGCAACATCGGGCCGGGCGAGACCGCGGTCGTCGAGCTCGATCTCGAGTGGCGCCTCCCGGTCGACGGCGCCGAGGCCACGTTCCGCTTCCCGCTCGTGACCGCACCCCGGTACGTCCCCGGCAGCCCGCTCGACGGGCCGAACGTCGCCGGCGGGACCACCGACGACACCGACGCGGTGCCCGACGCATCGACGATCTCGCCCCCGGTCCTCCTTCCGGGCTCCCCGAACCCGGTGCGCCTGTCCGTCGGCGTGACGATCGACGCGGACGACCTCGGGCTCCGTGGGCTGCGGTCGGCGCTGCACGACGTCGTGATGACCGACGGGGCAGGCACCGGGCCGATGCGGGTCGAGCTGCGCCCCGGCGAGCGGGTCGACCGGGACTTCGTCCTCCGGTTCGGGATCGGGGGCGACACGATCACCACCGGGGTCACGTGCACCCCCGACACCGCGACGCCGACGACGGCCGCCGACCACGTGAACGAGCCCGGCGCCGGCGACGCGGGAGACCGCGGGACCGGGACCTGGTATGCCACGGTCGTGCCACCGGCGGCCACGGGTTCGGGGCCCCGCGACGTCGTGCTCGTCCTCGACCGGTCGGGCTCGATGCAGGGGTGGAAGATGGTCGCCGCCCGCCGTGCCGCGGCCCGGATCGTCGACTCGCTGCGCAGCACCGACCGGTTCGCCGTGGTCGCGTTCGACCACGTGTGCGAGACCCCGCCCGACCAGGACGGGCTCGTCGCCGCCACCGATCGGAACCGCTACGCGGCCGTCGAGTTCCTGTCCCGCCTCGACGCCCGGGGTGGCACCCAGATGCTGCCGGCGCTCACGCAGGCCGTCGCGCCGCTCGAGGAGTCCGGTGACCGGGACGCCGTCGTCGTGGTCGTCACCGACGGCCAGGTCGGCAACGAGGACCAGATCCTCGCCGGGCTCGACCCGAAGCTCGGCTCGGCGCGGCTGTTCACCGTCGGCATCGACCGGGCCGTCAACGCCGGCTTCCTCCGGCGCCTCGCGGCGGCCGGCGCCGGGCGGTGCGAGCTCGTCGAATCGGAGGACCGCCTCGACGAGGTCATGACGGCGCTCCACCGTCGCATCGCCCGACCCGTCCTGCGCGACCTCACCATCCACGCCGGTGACCACGACGCCGGCGAACCCGGGAGCGGCGGCTTCGACGTGGTCGCCGACGACACCACCCCGGGCCGCGCCGACTGCTTCGAAGGGGTGCCGCTCGTCGTGGCCGGCCGCTACCGGGGCCGCCCACCGGCGACGGTCACGCTGGCGGCGACCGACGAGCTCGGGGACCCGTGGACCGCCGAGGTCGCCTGCCGCGTCGACGACCGGGCCGGTCACGCGATGTGGGCCCGAGCCCGCGTCCGGGATCTCGAGGACGCCCACGCCGTGCGCCCCGACGCCGGGCTGGCCGACCGGATCATCGCCACCTCGCTGCAGTTCGGGGTGCTCAGCCGGTTCACTGCGTACCTGGCCGTCGACACCACCGAGCGCACGTCGTCGACGGACCCGGCGAGGATCGTCCAGCCGGTCGAGTTGCCCTCCGGCTGGGAGCAGGCATCCGCGGCGCCACCGTCACCTCCGATGCGGGCGTTCGTCGCCTCGGCGCCGGCCGCCGCATCACCGGCCGCGGGCGACGGGTTCGTCGCGTTCGCGTCGCCACAGCCCCCGCCCGCAGCACAGACGTCCCTCCACCTCGAGGCGACGGGCGGCCGCCTGGGCAGGGCCCTGCGGCGGCGCCCGGCACGAGAGGCCGCCGGCGACCGTGGATCCGACGGCGCCCGCCGCGAGGAGCCGGCGAACCCGCCCGAGGCCCGCTACCGCGACCGGATCGACGACGAGCTCGCCGCGCTCCGCTCCGCGATCACCGGCGGCGATCGCGACGAGGCCCGCAGGGCGATCGGCCGGCTGCGGCTCCTCGTCGACGACCTGACGTCGGTCGGCGCGACGGCGGGGCTCGTCGATCGCCTACGGGCGATCGTCGACGCCGCGACGGCGTGGACGACCGGGACGGCAGGCGACGATCGCGCCACCCTCGCCGCCATCGACGCCTTCGCCGACGACGCAGGCGACACCAACGGGACCGGCGACGGCGGGCCGTCGGACACCGGCACGCGGCGCCGCACCTTCTGGCGCTGAGCCGCCGGGGCGCCGCCGTCAGGTCTGCGCCGGCTCGGCCGCCCGGTCGAGCCGGCGAAAGGCCTCGAACAGCTGGACGGCGGTCGCGGCGACGAGGACCATGCGGACGACGTTGAGCACGTTCCACCGCCACGCGTAGGCGGTGAGATCGGCGTCGGCCCGCGTCGCCTCGTCTCCGAAGAGCACGCTCACGACGGTCACGACGACGACCGTGTTGACCGCCATCGCCACCACGGCCAACCAGCCGGCGCGGCGGTAGGCGGTGGCGGCGACCGAGCCGCGGGCCGTCGCCCACAGCCACCAGGTCAGCGCAACCGCCACGACCAGCACCGGCACGAAGTAGAGGGTCGGGCTGGTCCGCGCGAAGAAGTCGTTGAGCCGCGTGAGCTGCGCGGGCGACTCGACGACCCAGTTCGGCGAGATGACGACGGCTTCGTAGAGGTTGCCGAAGAACCAGTGCAGGAGCCCGAGCACCGCCCCGAGCGTCGACCACCGACGCCACGGGCGCTCGTCGGCACCTCCCGAGATCGCCGCGATCCCCGCCGCGGCCCCTGTTCCCGTCGTCGTCACTGCTGCCTCCCGTTCACCACGTCCGGCATCCACCGGACCTCGACCAGCACCCGACGACCGCGCGCAGACCATCAGGTTCCTGATAGAGGAGAGTATCAGGAACCTGATGGCTCGCGTGGCGGTTCCGTCGCAGGGGGGTGTAGGTACGACGTCGTGGACGATCCGAGCGCGCCCCTGGAGCCCGACCGCCAGCTCGGCTACCTGCTCGCCCGCGCCGCCGACACCGTCTCCCGGTCGTGGCACGAGGCACTGCGGGAGAGCGGCATCAATCCGCGCCAGTTCAGCGTCCTGGCCCTCGTGGCCGACGACGAGACGCTGAGCCAGGGTGAACTGGCACGACGGGTGCTGATCACCCCGCAGAGCATGAGCGAGCTGCTGCGCAGCCTGGCGTCGGCCGGGCTGATCGAGCGCGGTGACGCCGGACGCGGTCGCCCGTCGAACCTCGTCGTCACCGACGCCGGCCACGAGCTGCTGGGGCGCGCCTACCCCGTGGTCCGCGACGTCGACCGGGAGGCGTTCGCCGTGCTCACCGACGAGGAGCGGGCCACGCTCGACGGGCTGTTGCGCAAGCTGGTGGAGTGACGGACCGCGCCGCGGCCCGAACCGTCAGCCCGCGGCGACCGGGGACCGGGCGCGACCGCCGTTCGAGCCGGCCGCGGCGGCCTTCTCCTCGGCCTCGGCGACGAGGCGACGCAGCATGCGGGGGAAGATCACCCCGTGGAACGGCCACAGGACCCACCAGTAGGCGCGTCCGGCCAGGCCCTTCGGGTGGTAGATCGCCCGCTGGGTGACCTCGGCACCCCCGTCGGGGAGGCCCCGCAGCCGCCACTCGAGCCACGCCCGGCCCGGGAGGCGCATCTCGGCCCGCAGGCGCAGGCGGGTCGGCTCGTCGAGCTCCTCGACCCGCCAGAAGTCGAGCGCGTCACCGACCCGCAGCTCGTCGGGGTCGCGCCGACCCCGGGACAGGCCGACGCCGCCGACGAGCTTGTCGATCAGGCCACGCAGCTTCCACAGCGGATCGGCGACGTACCAGCTGCGCCGCCCGCCGACACCCTCGATGGTGCGGAACGTGCGCTCGGGCGACGCCGTCGTCGTGCGGGTGCGGACGTCGTCGTAGAGGGTCGCGCCGGCCCACGACGGGTCGTAGTTCCACGGCTCGGCCGGGCGGCTGGCCAGGCTGGCGTCGGACCAGCTCGTCGATGCCTCGCGGTCCTCGATGCGGGCCAGCGCGTCGGCGATCGCCTCGCGGAACCCGAGGCGCTCGCGGGGCAGCACGCGGTTGATGTCGTGGTCGTCGCGGACGACGACGTCGTTGACCAGGCTGCTGACCAGCTCCCGGGCCAGCCCGATCGGCAGTGGGGTGACGAGGTTGACCCAGTGGGTGCTGAGCCGGGGCGAGATCAGCGGCACGGGCACGACGATGCGCCGGTTCAGCTCGGCGACCTCGGCGAAGGTGACCATCATCTCCTGGTAGGTCACGACGTCGGTGCCGCCGATGTCGAGCACCTGCCCCATGGCGTCCTCGAGCCCGGCAACGCCGACGAGGTCGTCGAGGACGTCGGCGATGGCGATCGGCTGGCACCGCGACCGGCGCACCCACGACGGGGTGATCATCGCCGGCAGCACCTCGACCAGGGAGCGCAGCATCTCGAACGACGCCGAGCCGGACCCGATGATCACGGCCGCCCGCAGCTCGGTCACCGGCACCGACCCGGACGCGAGCACGCGCCCGACCTCGTGGCGGCTCTCGAGGTGGGGTGACAGCGCGGCCGCGGCACCCGACGGGTCGGACTCGTCACCGAGGCCGCCGAGGTAGACGATCTGGCGGACCCCGGCAGCGGCCGCGGCCTCGGCGACGTTGGCCGCGGCCTTCCGGTCGACCTCGGCGAAGTCGTCGCCGCCGCCCATCGAGTGCACCAGGTGGTAGACGACGTCGATGTCGTCGAACGCACCCTCGAGGGACTCGGCGTCGGTGACGTCGCCCTTGTGGACCTCGACCCGCTCGTGCCAGACACGGGCGGTGAGCTTCGGCGGCCGCCGCACCAGACAACGGACGCGGTGGCCCTCGGCGAGGAGGCGGGGGGTCAGGCGGCCACCGACGTAGCCGGTCGCGCCGATGACCAGCACCCGGAGGCGCCGGTCATCGGTGGTCGGATCGGGTCGCCCGTCACGGGGAGCTGGCTGGCTCACCGGCACCCGGTACCCGCTGGCGCACGAGCCGAAACTCCCCCGGCGTGGGGAACCTCGCCTCAGGCCGTGCCCCCGCTCTCCGCCGCTCAGGCCGTGCCCCCGCTCTCCGCCGCTCAGGCCGTGCTCCCGCTCTCCGCCGCTCAGGCGGGGACCGACGGACGGTCGTCGTCGGCCGGGTCGCGATCCGCGGCGGCGGGGTCGTCGAGCTCGACGTGCTCGCTGATCCCGATGCGGTCGTGGAGCCGGCGCAGCGCGGCGGGCGCCCACCAGTTGGCGTCGCCGGCGAGGCGCATGAACGCCGGCACCAGCAGCGCACGCACCAGCGACGCATCCACGAGGATGGCCATGGCGAGCCCGACGCCGAACATCTTGATGAAGGTGATCTCGGAGGTGCCGAAGGCGATGAACGTGACCGACAGCAGCGCCGCCGCGGCGGTGACGAGCCGGCCGGTGCGCTGCAGGCCGGTTGCCACCGACGCGGTGTTGTCGCCGGTGCGGTCGTACTCCTCCTTGATGCGCGAGAGCAGGAAGACCTCGTAGTCCATGGACAGGCCGAAGGCGATGCAGAACATGAGGATCGGCATCGACGTGTCGGTCAGGCCGGTGGGCGTGAAGTCGAGGAGCCCGGCGCCGTGGCCCTCCTGGAAGACCCAGACGATGGCCCCGAACGTCGCGGTCAGCGACAGCAGGTTCAGCACGATCGCCTTCGCCGGCACGACCACGCTCCCGAACATCAGGAACAGCAGCACGAACGTCGACGCCGCGATCAAGAGCGCGGCCCACGGGACGAGGCCGAAGATCGCGGCCTTCGAGTCGACGAGCTCGGCCGAGGTGCCGCCCACGAGTGCCTCGTCGTAGGGCGCGTCGATCGAGCGGATGTCGGCGATCATCGCCTCGGCCTCCGGCGAGATGTCCTCGACGGACGCGACGACCGAGATCCACGTGTCGCCCTCGGCCGGGAAGCGGAGCGTCGTGGCGTCGGGCCCGGCGACCAGCTCGCCGCCGGCGTGGTGGCCGACGGCGGAGTCGACCCGGGCGACGCCGTCGACCCGCGACACCAGTGCGGCGTACGCGGCCAGCCCGTCGGCGGCATCCGTGGCGGCGCCCGGACCGAGGAGGGCCACGCCGAAGGCGTCCTGCTCGCCAGCATCGAAGTCGGCGCGCAGCTCGTCGCTCACGACCCGGGCCGGTGCATCCTCGGGGAGCACCCGGTCGTCGGGCAGGCCCCATTGCACGCCGAAGAACGGCAGGCCCGCCACGACGAGGACCAGCGTCACGCCGAGTGCGAAGGGCCACGGGCGGGCCATCACCGCGTGGGCGGTGCGGGACCAGAAGCCATCGGCAGAGACCACCGGCCGGCGATGCCCGATCCGGAGGCGGTCGACCCGGTGGCCGAGCACCGCGAGCAGCGCAGGCAGGGCGACGGTCGAGGTGAGCACGGCGACGGCGACGACACCGATGCCGGCCCAGGCGAACGAGCGCAGGAAGTAGAGCGGGAAGACGAGCAGCGCGGCCAGCGACACGGCCACCGTGACCCCGCTGAAGGCGACGGTGCGCCCGGCGGTCCGCACGGTGCGGGAGATCGCGTCCCGGACCTCGTGGCCGGCGTCGAGCTCCTCACGGAACCGGTTGACGATGAACAGGCTGTAGTCGATGGCGAGGCCGAGGCCCATCGCGGTGATCAGGTTGATCGAGAACACCGACACGTCGGTGAACATGGTGACGCCGACGAGCACGGCGAACCCGCCGAACACCGCGACCATGCCCACGGCGAGGGGCAACAACGCGGCGACCAGGCCGCCGAACACGACGACGAGCAGCACCAACGTGATCGGCACAGCGATGGACTCGGCCCGGGCGAGGTCACCCTCGATCGTCTCGGAGACCTCGGTGAACACCTGGGTCGGTCCGCCGACGCCGACATCGATCAGACCGTCCGCGTCGGCGTTCGCCCGCTCGACGACCTCGGCGACGTGCTCCGCGCTGGCGTCCTGTGCGTCCTCGTCGCCGTCGAGTCGGACGAGGACGAGCGCACCGTCCCCGGTGCCGCTGCGCAGCGACGGCGGCCGACCGGCCGTCCAGTAGGAGATCGCCCGGCCGACCCCGTCGAGGCCACCGACCTCCTCGGTGAGGGCGACGCCGGCGGCGGCGACCGCGTCGGCGTCGACGTCTCCCCCGGCGGCATCGACGAGCAGCACGAGGTCGGGTGAGCCGGCGTCGAAGCGTTCGTCGAGCACCTCGGCGGCCCGGATCGCCTCGGCGTCGGGGTCGTCGAAGCCCCCTCCGGAGAGGCGGCCGAAGACACCGGAGCCGACCGCGGCGGCGAGCGCCACGGCCACGACGGTCACGACGAGCACCAGCCGGCGTCTCGTGAAGGTGAGCTCGGACAATCGGGTGAACATCGGGTCCCTCCTCCGCATGGTCCACCCCGGCCCGACGCTCCGACCGCCCGACGGCACGGCACACACATCGGTTCACGGTCGTGAACTCACGTTCTTAGCTTTACGAATGTAAGCTAACGGGCAGGACCTTAAGACGTATTGACGCTCGTGTCCACGGTGTCCTCCGACACAGCGCGAGCTGACGCACACTGGTGGGCGCATGGAGAGCCAGAAGCAGACGACCACCCGGAAGCGGAACCGACGCGGCGAGGGCCAGAAGCTGCGCGACGAGCTGATCGACGCGGCCAGCCGACTCCTCGAGCAGCACGGGGCCGTCGAGGCGCTCTCACTTCGGGCCGTCGCGACCGAGGCGGGCGTCAGCGCCCCGTCGGTGTACCGGCACTTCGACGACCTCGACGACCTGCTGCTGGCGGTGGTGGAGGCCCGGTTCGGCGACTTCGAGCAGCACCTCGCCGCCGCGACCGACGGGATCGACGACCCGTTCGCCGCGCTGGTGGCGATGGGCCGCGCCTACCTGCAGTTCGCCGACGAGCAGCCGGGGCGCTACCAGGCGATCTTCCACCACGGCCTCGCCGACCGGGTCGCGGGCGACGTGCCGTTCGAGGAGGTGCCCGGATCGGGCTGCTTCGTGGCGATCGTCGATGCCGTGCAGCGCTGCCTCGACGCCGAACCCCCCGACGACGGCAGCTCCGACGAGCGCGACGCGTTCCGCATCGCGGTCCACCTCTGGACCGGCGTGCACGGCATCGCCGACCTGCGGGCCAACCACCCGGCGTTCCCGTGGCCCCCGATCGATGACCTGCTCACCGACATGGCCGAGCAGGTGCTCCCCCGACGCCCCTCCCCTGGGTGATTCTCCCCCAAATCCCGACACGGTGCGTCACGTGTACACCACTCTCCGTACAGTTGATGCATGGTTGGTGGTGAACACGTCGGCAACGACCGCGTCGGTGGGGAGCACGCGGCAGGTGGAGTCGGGCACGGGGCATCGGAGCCCGGGGCGAGTGCGGGCACGGTCCACCACGAGCGCCACGGCGACGGCGTGCCGCTGGTACTCGTCCACGACCGGGCACTCACGGCCGCCGCCTGGGACGGCGAGGTCGCCTCGCTGGCCGAGGACCACGACGTCGTGCGCTACGACCTGCGCGGCCACGGCCGATCGCCCGCCGTGCGCGGCGACTTCTCCCACGTCGACGACCTGCGGTCGCTGCTCGACCACCTCGCGCTCGAGCGCGCCGTTCTCGTCGGCGCGGGCCTCGGCGCCCGAATCGCCGTCGACGCCGCGCTCACCCACCCCGAGCGCGTGCACGGGCTCGTGCTGGCGTCCCCCGAGCTGAGCGGCGCCCGGTACCGCGACCCGTACGTGCTGGCCCACAACGACCGCCTGCGCGATGCCGCCGGTTCGACCAACGCGCCGGACGTCATCGAGCTCCTGCTGCGCCTGTGGGTCGACGGCCCGCACCGGACGGCGGGCCAGACCGACGCCGCGGTGCGCGATCGCTGCCGGTCGCTCTACGAGGAGTCCCTCTCGACCCTGGCCGCCGGCACCGGCCGCAGCCTCGAGCTGCGGGCCAACGACCGCCTGGCCGAGCTCGAGCTGCCGGTCCGGGTCCTCGTCGGCGAGCTCGCCACCTCCGACGTGCACGACGCCGCAGCGTTGCTCGTCGCCAAGGTGCGGGGCGCATCGGTCGGCATGCTCGCCGGCGTCGGCCACCAGGTGAACCTCGAGGCACCCGGCCCGTTCACGAACGTCGTCCGGGAGTTCACCGACCGCGTCCGGACTACGGCTGCCGACCACACCGACTGAGGTCCCGACCCGCCGAGAGCCGGCCCGCCGGCCCCACCCGCCGGATCCGCCCGCGGAACCCGACCACACGACGATTCCGTGGGCGCCACCCACGAATCGCGGCTCGAACCGTGGCTCGCCGCCATCGTCTCCGGCTGCGGTCGCTACGATCGGGCGATGGCGACGGAGCCGTCCCCCGATGACATGTTCTGGGCGCTGCTGGCCGTGGCGTCCCGGCTCCGGCAATCGACCCAGGAGCTGATGGCGGCGGAGACCTGGCTCGCCGACACCGGCTTCCGGCCGCCGTGCATGAGCGTGCTCCACTGCGTCGTCGCCGTCGGCCCGATCTCCCAGCGCGGCATCAGCGACCACCTGCTCCTCGACCCGTCGGACCTCGTCGGGGTGCTGGACATCCTCGAGCACGCCGGCTTCGTCGAGCGCCGCCGCGATCCCGCCGACCGGAGGCGCCACGCCGTCGTCGCCACCGACGCGGGCCGCGAGGCCGACGAGCGCCTCGCCGTCGTGCGCACCCGGGTGATGGGCGAGGTGCTGGCCGAGCTCGACGACGATCGACGAACCGAGCTCGCCCGCCTGCTCATCGCGGCCGTCGACGACGGCGGCCGCTTCGCGGTGCAGCGCAGCATCCGCGTCTGAGCACCAGCCTCCGCTCCGCGCGGGGCGTCAGGTGCGCCAGATGCGGTTGGCCCGCCGACCCGTGACGCCGGGGTCGACCACGAACACCGAACCGGCGTGGGTCCGGTCGGCGCCGGCGTCGAGGCCCTGCGACGCAGTGGTGATCACGAGGCGGTCGAGGTCGGCCCCTGCGAAGCAGCAGCAGGTCACGTTCGTCGTCGGGACCTCGACGAACGTGTCGAGCACACCCGCCGGTGTGAACCGGGCGACCCCGCCGCCGCCCCAGAGCGCAACCCAGGCACAGCCATCGGCGTCGAGGCACATGCCGTCGGGGTGGCCGAGCGTGCGGTCGACGACGAGGTCGTCGCCGGTCGGTTCGAGCGGGCCGTCGGGGCGATAGCGGAAACGGCGGAGCGTGCGGGTCGGGGTGTCGATGTAGGTCAGCGTGGTGCCGGTCTCGTCCCAGTCGAGGCCGTTGGAGATCGTCACCGGCTCCAGCAGCACCTCGAGGTCCGCCCGGTCGGGCCGCAGGCGGTAGAGCTTCCCGAGATCCGGAGCCCCGTCGTGGTGCGCGGTGCCGATGACCAGCGAGCCGAACGGGTCGGCCTTGCCGTCGTTGCTGCGGACGTCGGCCGGCTGATCGCCGTAGGTGGCCACCATCCGCCAGTCGGGGTCGCCTCCCGCCGTGGCGACCGCATCGCCCTCTGCACCGTCGAGGACCGCGATGCCGTCGACGAGCCCGGCGAAGAGGCGGCCGTCCTCGTCGAGTGCCACGGTGCCGACCATCGACGGAGTCGTCCGGCGCTCGACGGTCGCGTCGTCGTCGAGCCCGGTGCGGCTCCAGATCTCGCCGTCGCTGATGTCGATCCAGTGGAGCGTCCCGGTGCGGTCGTCCCACAGCGGGCCCTCACCGAGGCGGTCCCCGCCGGCGACGAGGACGTCCGGTCGCAACGTGGTCGGCACGGCTGGCCCCTCCGGGGTTCGACACCCGGCGTCGCTCGCCGGTCGGCTCCGAGTCTGGTCGAACGGGACGCAGGCCGCGGGCTCTGCGCCATCAGGCCTGCGGGGCGCGGGCCAGGCTCACCCAGCCCCGGTCGTCACCGACCGAGCGCACGTCCACGAAGCCGACCTCGGCCAGCGTGGCGCCGAGCACGTCGCGGGGCCACCAGCGGAGGTGGTTGCGCCGCATGGTGGTGGCATGGAGGTTGCCCTCGGTGTCGTAGGTCTCGATGCGGTTGAACACGATCGTGACGTGCTCGTCGCGGTCGACCCGGGTCGCCTCGTTCACGACGATCGTGCGCCCGTCCGAGGTCGTGCCGGTGCGCCGGATCCGCCACGACAGCTGCCCGACGTCGTCGTCGGGGCCGGGTGCGCTCATCGTGAGGCCGAGCGTGCCACCCGGGTGCAGGTGGGCCAGGTAGCTGGCGAGGGCCCGGCGGGCGCGGTCCACGTCGTCGATGAGCATGAACGAGCCGGCCGGGCAGACGATGGCGCCGTAGCCGCGGGCGAGGGCGAGCGGGGCCATGTCACCGTGGTGGACGGTCGGGTCGAGGCCGCGCTCGGTGGCGTGGCGGTAGAGGATGCGCAACATGTCGACCGACGCGTCGATGCCCTCGACGTCGTAGCCGTCGGCCAGCCAGCGCAGCAGCGGTCGGCCGGTGCCGCAGCCGAGCTCCAGGGTGGTCCCGTCGGTCTCGTCGAGGACCCGCCGGTAGACGGCCTCCTCCTCGAGCGGCTCGTCGACCGGGATCCACGCGTCGTAGCCCTCGGCCACGACCCCCTCGTACGGTGCGTTGACCTCCAACCGGTCCCGCAACCGCGCCACCAACCAGTCGGCCATACCCGATGGTCTAGCCCCCGCCGACCTCGCCGACCGGCGATTTGCCGGGCCGGATGACGCCCGGTCGCACCGAACGAACGCTCAGACGATTCGGGCCGCCACGCTGGCAGATGAGACGCACGTCACGCGAAGCTCACGGAGCGGGTGCTGCTCAGGTTGGAGGACGACTCGGTGCGCGTGATCGACGGCTGGTGGGGCGAGACGGGGGGCTGGGCATGACCGATGTGGTGACGCGACCGGAGCGGCACGTGCGGCCACCGTCGGCGGAGTCGGCCGGGGAGGCACCCGGACGGGGCCGGCTGGCCGGGCGGAAGTTGCTCGTGGTGGGCGGCGGCCAGCAGGTCGTCGACGCGGAGACCGATCCGATCGGCAACGGCCGGGCGATGAGCCTGCTGTTCGCCCGGGAGGGCGCGGCCGTCGCCATCGCCGACAAGGACCTGGGCGCGGCGCAGGAGACGATCGCCCGCATCGGCGACGAGTCGCCCGAGGCGACCGCGTTCGGGATCGAGGCCGACATCTCCTCGGAGGCCGACGTCGCCGCCATGGTGTCCGAGGCCCACGAGCGCCTCGGTGGGCTCGACGGGCTGGTCTGCAACGTCGGGATCGGCCTCGGCGGCCTCGGCCTCGCCAACACCGACGTGACGTCGTGGGACAAGACGCTGCGGGTCAACCTGCGGGGGCCGATGTTGTGCTGCCGCCAGGCGCTCGAGGTGCTCGACGACGACTCGTCGATCGTGTTCATCTCGTCGGTCGCCGGGCTCACCGCCGGGTCCCGCCTCCCGGCCTACGACGCGTCGAAGGCGGCGCTGTCGGGCCTGATGCGCCACGTGGCCATGGAGGGCGCTCGCCGGGGGATCCGGGCCAACACGATCTGCCCGGGCCTGATCGACACACCCCTCGGCCGGCGGGCCAACCAGGGCCGCCCGTCGAGGGCCGGCACCCGCATCCCTTTCGGTCGCATGGGCACCGGCTGGGAGGTGGCGTACACCGCCCTGTTCCTCACCTCGGACGAGAGCGTCTACCTGACCGGCCAGGTCATCGCCGTCGACGGCGGCATGACCGGCTTCTGATCTGACCGCTGCCGGGGTCCGGGCCCGGCCGTCAGGAGGCGCTCACGCCGCAGTGCGGGCGCGGGCGGCTTCGGCTCGGGCCTCGGTGCGGGCGTCGACGCCGCGGGCGGCGATCACGGCGATGACCGCGAAGCCGGCGCCGGCGGCGAACGTCGCCCCGAACCGGCCGGCCTCGTTGACGCCGCCGTAGATCGAGCTGAGCGCGCTGATCCCGAGCGACGCGCCGACCTGCATCGCCATCCGCAGCGAGGCCATGGCGATGCCGAGGTCCTCGTCGTCGACCGCGTTCGACACCGCGGCCTGCAGGGCGGGCTGGGTGGTGCCGTTGGCGATGCCCTGGAGCGCGATGGCGATGCACATCAGCCACACCGCCTCGCGGCTCGACCCGAAGGCCAGCAGCAGCAGTGACCCGCTGAGCAGGCCGGTGCCGATGATCGTCGTCGTTCGGGGGCCGACGGCGTCGGACAACCGCCCGACCGCGGCGCTGCCGGTGCTGACCGACACGGGCCGCAGCCCCATGAACAGCGAGGTCGCCGCAGCCGAGTAGCCCAGCACCTCCTGGAACATCAGCGGCGCCAGCACGAACCCGCTCATGTACGCGGCACCGAAGAACGCCATCGACACGAGCGGCGCCCGGAACGCGGTGTTCGACAGCAGGTCGAGGTCGATGAGCGGCGAGGCGGTGCGGCGCTCGACGCGGGTGAAGCCGACGAGGCCGACGACGCAGGCGACGAGGCCGGCGTACACCGACCAGTGGGTCCAGCCCCACGCCTCGCCCCGGTCGAGCGCCCCCATCAGGCCACCGGCGCCGAGCACCAGCAGCGCGGCGCCGGCGATGTCGAAGCGGACCCGCTTGCGCTCGGTGGTCTCCGACAGGACGATCCACGCCGCGACGACCGCAATGGCCGACAGCACCGCCTGGATCCCGAACAGCAGCCGCCAGCCGATGCTGTCGATGACCAGCCCGCCGACCACGAGACCGATGGCCGGTGCGGCGGCGGCGACGAACGACCACCAGCCCATCGCCTTGGTCCGCTCGTCGGGGGCGTGGACGCCGAGCACGAGGGCGCTGGAGGCCGGGATCGTGGCCGAGCCCACGACCTGGGAGAAGGTGCGGCACGCGATGACGGCGAGCGCGTTCGGTGCGAACACGGTGAGCGCCGCGCCGACGGTGGCGAGCGCGAAGCCGTAGATGAACACGACGCGGTGGCCGTAGAGGTCGCCGAGCTTGCCGGTGATCGGAAGCGCCAGCCCCGACAGCAGGAACGGGACCGACACGACGAGGGCCATCGTCGTCTCGCGGACCCCGAACTCGCGGGCCATGTCGCCGATGGCGACCGAGAGCACGGTGACCGGGAACGTCACCGAGAAGATGCCCATCAGCGCGGTGACGAGCACCCACCGGGGGTAGCGACCGTCGGCGCTGAGCCGGTCGATGAGCGCGAGGCGCCGCCGGACGAGGGGTTCGGTCAGCCGCACCGGTTGGCGCACGCGGCGAGAGCGGTGGAGGGCGTGGCCATCAGGTGATCTTATGTCGCAGTCGGACAACTATCGAACGACGACAGATGTCGTTCGTCACAGTTCCGCGCCGCGGAAAGGACGGTTGCGTGACGACGTCATCCGGGCTGGGGGCCGGTCTCAAGCGATCGCCTAACGGCGTCGAAGGGTGGCCGTGAAGGAGCGACCCGACCGGCCGACGACGACGTTCTGGACCCTCGGCACCGGCGACGACGCGCCCGTGTACCGGAGCGCGTCCGCCGTCGTGGCCGCTCGTGACGTGCACCCGGTCGCCGGGCCGGCACCGATCCCGGTCGACGTCCACCTCGAGTACGGGCCGATGCTCGACGTGTTCGTGGAGGGCGACGGCTCGCTCGACCTCCGCTTCGAGCTCGCCCGGTTGATCTTCCTCGTCGGCCGCCGCGACGCCGGCCCGCCGCCGTCGCCGGAGGTCGTCGATCTGCTCCTCGGGCCCCCGCCGCCGCCACCCACCGACACCCGCCACCTGCGTCACGGCGAACGGGACGCGGCCACGAGCTGATCGCCGGCGGCGCGCACCATGGCGCTCACTCACGAGGTCACGGCTACGATCGGTCGTCGAGATCCCCGGAGGCAGCGTGGTCCCGCCGATCATCGAGGTGCTTCAGCCAGGCCGCAGACCGCTCCTCGTCGTCGTCGACCGACCGCTCGAGGTCGGTCGTGACTGCGACGGCCTGCTCATCGCGGACCCGAGGGCGTCGCGTCGCCACTGCATGCTGACGCCCCACGGCACGACGCTCCAGGTCGAGGACCTCGGCAGCACGAACGGGATCTCGGTCAACGGCACCGCGGCCGGCTTCGGCTCACTCGACATCGGCGACGTCCTCACGCTGGGCGACACCCGCATCCAGCTCGTCAAGCTCCCCGGCGTCGACGATCTGGTGCCGCGGGCGACGATGGACACGATGGTCCACGGCGCGGTGAACGCCCGGCGCACCTCGGTCATCGACGTCGCCGACGCCGTGACCTCCCAGCTGCCCGCGCAGCCGATGCGCCGCCTCGGCGCGGCGCCGGGCCGCCAGACGGGTACGACGGTCACGATCGTGTTCAGCGACATCGAGTCGTCGTCCGCGATGGCCGAGCGGCTCGGTGATCGCCAGTGGTTCGAGCTGCTGGAGGCGCACAACCTGATCATCCGGACGCGCCTGCGCGAGCTCGGCGGCCAGGAGGTCAAGAACCAGGGCGACGGGTTCATGCTCACCTTCGCCAGCGCCCGCCGCGCCGTGCTGTTCGCCATCGCCTGCCAGCGCGACATCGCGGCGCACAACCGCGACGACCCGCGGCTCGCGTTCCGCATTCGCATGGGCCTCCACACCGGCGAGGCGATGACGGCCGACGGCGACCTGTTCGGCAAGCACGTCGTCATCGCGTCCCGCATCGCGGACGCCGCCGACGGCGGTCAGATCCTGGCGTCGACGCTGGTCAAGGAGATCGTCTCCAGCGGCGGCGACGTGGCGTTCGGCGCCTCCCGGGTCCTCACCCTGAAGGGCCTCTCCGGCACCTACGAGGCCTTCGAGATCCCCTGGCAGGCCGACGGCGACGACGCACGGGCACCCGGCAAGGACGAGGAGCACGGGCTCGACGGCCCGGACGATCTCGGATCGCTCGGTGCGGGTCGGGAGCCGGCCGGCGAGCTCGGCCCCGGGATCGACCTCACCTGATCAGCGGCGCACCGGCGGCCGCGCTGGCCCGGGAGCGATCAGGGCTCGGCGATCGAGTAGGTGTCGCAGGTGTTGGGGTCGGCGGACTCGTAGCCGTTGGTGAACCAGCGGGTGCGCTGCTCGGCCGACCCGTGCGTCCAGCTCTCCGGGTCGATCCGGCCGGTGGCGGCCTCCTGGATCCGGTCGTCGCCGACGGCGGCCGCTGCGGTGAGGCCCTCGTCGATGTCGCCCGGTTCGAGCACCAGGGTGCCGGCGTCCTCCGCCTGCGCCGTCCACACGCCGGCGAAGCAGTCGGCCTGCAGCTCCTGGCGGATCGACAGCTCGTTGGCCTGGTCCGGGTTGCGCTGCGCCTCGGACCGGACTGCGGAGCTGATCCCGAGCAGGGTCTGGACGTGGTGGCCGATCTCGTGGGCGATGACGTACGCGACCGCGAAGTCACCGGGGGCGCCGAAGCGGGTCTCGAGGTCCTCGAAGAAGCCCAGGTCGAGGTAGACCCGCTGGTCGGGCGGGCAGTAGTGGGGCCCGATCGCCGAGGTCGCGCCGCCGCAGCCCGACGGCTCGCTGCCCTCGAACAGGATCACGTCGGCCCGCTGGTAGACCTCGCCCGAGGCGTCGAACTGTGCCTGCCACGTGTCCTGGATGTTGGTCGTCGCGTCGGACACGAACGCGGCCAGGTCGGCGTCGGGGTCGAACCCGGTCGGCGGGACCTCCTCGGTCGGCAGGCTCCCACCGGTCGACAGACCGTCGAGGGCGGTGCCGATGTCGAAGCCACCCGAGCCGGACCCGCCGCCACCGAGAACGCTGACGAGCAGGTAGATCACGAGCCCGACGACACCCACCCCTCCGACGGCGCCTCCGGCCATCGCGCCCTTGGACGCGCCCCGCCGGTCCGTCACGTCATCGATGCCTGAACCCCGTCGAAACCTGGCCACGGCGCAGCAACCTACCCCCCGCCGCACCCGGCCAAGCCCACCGGCACGGCACGGACCCGCTCCGGCGGGACGCCTCGCCGCGCCGAGGTGGATCGACGCGCCCGAGCGGGTCCCAACTAGCGTGATGCCATGCACGCGCCGGCGTTGCGGCGCATCGGTGAGTGGCGCGGTCGCCGCTGATGCTCCGCCTCGATCTCGCCCAGCTCATCGCCGTCCTCCCCGACGGCGACGACCAGTTCGTCGGCGAGAGCCCGTCCTATGACCATCAGCGGGTCTACGGCGGTCAAGCCGTCGCCCAGGCGCTCTGGGCCGCCGCGGCAACGGTCGAGCGGGACCGGCCGGTCCACTCGCTGCACGCCTACTTCCTCGGCGGGGGCGATGTCGCCGCGCCGTTGCGCTACGCCGTCGAACGCACCCGCGAGGGCCGCTCGTTCTCGACCAGGCGGGTCGACGTGGTGCAGGACGGCGAGACCCTGGCCACGGTGACCGCCTCGTTCCAGCAGCGCGAAGGCGGCCTCGACCACCAGGCCGACGAGGCCCCGGCGGGGGTACCCCGCCCCGAGGACGCCTCGCCGAGCGACCGCGGGTTCTTCGTCCGGGCGAGCGCCGAGCTCGCCCCGGGGCCCGACCGGAGCCGCCAGTGGCTGGCGGCCGACGGGCTCGAGAGCGACGACCCCGTGCTCCACGCGTGCGCGCTTGCGTTCCTCTCGGACTACAACGCGATGGACGCCGTGCTGTCCTACGACCCGGCCGAACCGGCCGACGGCACGATGGCCGCCAGCCTCGACCACTCGATCTGGTTCCACCGGCCGGCGCGGGCCGACGAGTGGTTGCTCTTCGACGTGTCGTCGCGGGGGACGGTCGGCTCGCGGGGCCTGGCGGTCGGCTCGGTGTTCGCCGCGGAAGGTGTGCTCATCGCCACCATCGCCCAGGAGGGTGTGGTGCGCGAGCGCCGGGCCTGAACACGCCCACTGCGCACGGAACCGGGCCGAGCCGGGGTGGCGGGCCACAGGTGGACCTTGTCGGGTGGACCACGGCCGGCTTGGGTCGAGGTATGGCCGCCGAGTTGCCCACGTCCGCCGCCATCGCCGTCGAGGCGTACCTCGGGTCGCTCGACCGACACCCGAACCACGGCGTCGACGGTGTCTACGTGTGCGGATCGATCGCGTTGGGGGCGTTCGAGGAGGGGCGCTCCGACGTGGACCTGGTCGCGGTCGGCGAGGCGGCGCCGGACATCACCACGATCGAGGCGATCGGCCGCGAGGTCGACGCCGCCGTGGCCGGTCCGCCGCTGTCCACGCTCTACGTCGAAGCGCGCCAGCTCGCGGGTCCCGCTGCCGGTCTGGTCGACGTGCCGTTCTGGAACGGCGGCGAGCTCGAGCTCTCGACGACCGCGGCGAACCCGGTCGAGTGGCACGTGCTCGCCCACCACGGCATCGCGCTGCGGGGCCCGGCGCCGTCGACGCTCGACGTCCACCTCGACCGGGGCGACCTCGTGGCCTGGAACCTCGCGAACCTCGACTCGTACTGGGCCGGCCTGGCCGAGATGATCGAGACCGCCGATGACGAGCGCAACGCCCGGGCCGGGGCGGGGTTCGTCGAGTGGATGGTCCTCGGCCCGCCGCGTCTGCACCGGACGATCGCGATCGGCGACGTCGTGTCCAAGCGGGCCGCGGGTCTCTACGCACGTGAGCGGTTCGGCGACCGGTGGGCTGCGCTGATCGACGAGGCGCTGGCGCTACGCACCGACGACGCGGCCCGAGCGGCCGACCAACCGTCGGCCGCTCGGACACGGGAAGTCGCGGCGTTCATGCGCCTCGTGATCGCGGACGCGCATGCGGTGGCCGGGGCCGACGCCGGGCGCTGAGCACCTCGACGCCGGCCGCCCGGCCGGAGCCCGGGCTCAGGCGAGCGTGATCCGACCGTCGGGATGGGCGACGACGACCTTGGCCCGGTCACGCACGGCCTTGACGAGGTCGCCCCGCATCTGGACGCGATCGCCCAGCGTCGTCTCCTCGAACCGGGGCGGGACCACGACGACCGACGGATCGGTGGCCTCGACGGCCAGGTCGACGGACTCGAGCGACGGCATCGACGGGGCCACGGCGTAGACCTCACCCACGCCGAGCGCCATCGCCTCCTCCATCTGGGCGACCATGTGCTCGATCCCGTCGGCGCGGAGCTGCTCGAGGGTGGCCGGGCCGCGGGTGTGAGGTGTCTCGCCCCACGTCCGCAGGCTGCGGTCGGACAGGAACAAGGTCGCGCCGAGGCGGGCGGCCAGGCGGGCCGCTGCCTTCCGCTCATAGACCAGCTCGGGGTCAGTGCCGTCGTCGGTGGCGGCGAGCACCCGGGTCGCTCCGGACAACTCGGCCAGCGCGGCGTCGTCGATCGAGATGTCGTCGAACGTGGTGTCGGTCATGACGTCGACCTACCCATCACGGTCGTCCGACTACCGCCGCATTCGTCACATCTGCAACGATCACCGACCCTCGGTAGCCGGAACCATGCACCCGTTCACCGCCGGGAGCTGGTTCGATGGCACCCACCATGGTCGCCAATCACGTCGGCACGCTCACCGAGCGCTCGCTCCACGCGGAGCTGAAGGTGTGGTTCGCCCGACCCGGTGACCAGGTCGAGGTGCCGGTCGACGGCTACGTCATCGACCTCGTCCGCGGCGATCGCCTCGTCGAGATCCAGACCGGCGGGTTCGGCTCGATGCGCCGCAAGCTCGACACGCTGCTCGCCGCCGACCACCGCATCATCGTCCTCCACCCGGTGGCCACCGAGACCTGGATCGTCAAGGAGACGGCCGATGGCGAGCCGGTCGGGCGGCGCCGCTCACCGAAGCGGGGCGGCGAGCTCGACCTGTTCGCCGAGCTGATGCGCATCCCCGATCTGCTGGGCCACCCCGGACTGACGGTCGGCGTCGTGCTCGTCCGCCAGGAGGAGATCCGACGCGACGACGGCCTCGGGAGCTGGCGACGAAGGGGCTGGAGCATCCACGACCGCCGACTGCTCGAGGTCGTGTCCCACCAGCTGTTCGCGTCGACCCGGGAGCTGCGCGACCTCCTACCCGACAGCCTGCCGGCGCGGTTCACGACCAGGATGCTGGCCGACGAGGCCCACATCCGGCTCGATCTCGCGCAGCGCGTCGCGTACACCCTCGTGCGCTGCGGCGAGATCGAGCAGGTCGGCAAGGACGGCCGCTACAACCTGTTCGAACAGGTCGGCTGACGCCGCCGGAGGTCAGCTCGTGTGGTCGATGCCCGACTCGCCCTCACCGAGTGCGGCGGGCGTCGGGGCGGTCGTGGCGCCGTTGCCCTCGGCCTGGGCCGAGCGGTTCGCCTCCGTCGTCTTGCGAAGGTTGGACAGGATGTCGACGCCGGTCGCGTTCTCGATCTGCTCGGTGAGGCTGATCACCGACGCCGGGAGCTGACCGAGCAGCCCGCCGATCTCGCGGCCGTCGCCACCGCCACCGATGATCGACACCTTGTCGATGTCGACGCCCTCGACCGTCGCGGCGATGCGCTCGACGAGGTCGGGGAGGATGTTGAGCACGAAGATGCGCTCGGCCTCGGGGCCGGCCTCGCGGAACTGGTCGGCGAGGCGCTTGAACACCTCGACCTGGGCGGTGCCGTTCTCGATGATCGGGGCGGCCTCGGCCCGCGCCTGGAGCTGGCGGGCCTCGAGCTCGGCCCGGGCCGGCGTGACGACGTCGGCCTCGAGGCGCCGCTGCTCGAGCTCGATGCGCTCGGTCTCGAGGCTCTGCTCGGCGACGACCCGGGCCTTGTCACCCGCGACCTTCGCCTCGGCCTCCTTGGCCGCGGCGATCGCCTCGAGCTCGGCGGTGCGGACGCGCAGGTTGTTGCGCTCCTCCACGACGATGAGGTCGGCGTTGACCTGGGCGATCTCGGCGCGCCGCCGGCCCTCGGCCTCGGCCTCCTCGGACTCGGCCGTGCGCTGCGCCTCGGCGACCCTCGCCTCCTTCACCACCTGCGCGGTCTGGCGGCGACCGACGGAGTCGAGGTAGTGGACGTCGTCGTAGACGTTCTGGATCTTCAGGGTGTCCAGCTCGAGCCCTAGCGTCTTGATGTCGTCGTCGGCCTCGTCCATCAGGGTCTGGCTGAACTTGAGGCGGTCCTCGTTGACCTCTTCCGGCGTGAGGGTCGCGAGCACGCCGCGCAGGTTGGCCTCGAGGGTCTCCTTGGCGATGTCGGCGATGGCGCCCTGGCCGTTCTCGAGGAACCGCTCGACCGCGTTCTCGAGCAGGCCGTCGGTGCTCGACACCTTGACGTTGGCGATGGCTTGGACGTTGAGGGGGATCGCGCCCTTGGAGAACGCGTTGTTCACCTCGACCTCGATCGGCATCGTGTTCAGCCCGATCCAGTTGACCTTCTCCAGCAGCGGCACGCGGAGCGTGCGGCCGCCCTTGAGCACGCGGTAGCCGACCTGGCGACCATCGGTGAGCGCCCGGCTGCGACCGGAGATGACGGCGACCATGTTCGGCGGACAGATCACGATCAACGACCGCACCGCGGCGAGCGCGGCGAAGATCGCCACCAGGATGAGAAGCGCGGCTACGACGACGACTTCCATGGTCTCCTCCAGGGGACCGGGCGGCGAAGGGCGCCGCCCGTGGGGTGTGGCATCAGGCGAGCTCGGCGTCGAGCCTGGACACGGTGGCCACCCCGCGCTCGACGGTCACGACGACGACCGCCTGGCCCTTCTCCAACATGCCGTTGGCGACGTCCTCGTCGAGCGCCTCGGCGCTCACGTAGAGCCGCTGGCCTCCGGCGACGAGGCTGATGCGCCCACGACGGCCGGGCCCGATCGGCATGACGACCTCCGCCGGGCGCCCCGCCAGCTCGGTCGCGCCGACCTCGCTCGACTGCGACGAGCTCCGCACGAACCGCCACAGGGCCATCTGGATGCCGGCCGCGATCGCGCCGATGACGATCGCCATCAGCAACGTGACCAGCGTGCCGGCACCGACGGCGCCGATGGCGAGGCCGCCGACACCGAAGAACGCCGTGAAGAACGCGCCGGTCGCCAACGAGATGCTGTGGAGCAGGCCGCCGGCGTCCAACGCACCGTCGACGTCCAGGTCGACGTCGGTGTCCATCTCGTCGCCCTCGCCGGCGATGGCGAAGTAGGCGACGAGCGGGACGCCGATGATGGCTGCGGCGAGGTAGAGGCCGACCACGGGCCGATGGTATCCCGATGTGACGGTCGGCGTCCCGGGAGAAACCGCGTTCGCCCGTGGCCGCCCGGCCTGTGCGGCCGTGTGCGCCGCTCAGCGGCGGGCCACGATCCACTCCCGGATGGCCGTGCCGATCTCGTCGGGGCTGTCCTCCTGGACGAAGTGGTTGCCCTTCACGGTGACCTCGGTCGTGTTCGGCCACGAGCGGGCGAAGTCGAGCTGGCGGCCGTTGAGGATGGCGCCGGGCTCGGCCGCGATCAGCAGCTTCGCCACCGGCGATTCCGCCAGCCACGCCCCGTAGGACTCGACGATGGCGACGACGTCGGCCGGCTCGCCCTCGATCGGGATCTCCCGGGGCCAGGTCAGCGTCGGCCGCCGGCTCTCGCCGGGCTCGGCGAACGGACGGCGATACTCGGCCATCTCCTCGTCGGCGAGGCCCCGTAGCACCGATCCGGGCAGGACGGCCTCGACGAACAGGTTCTTCTCGAGCACCATCTCCTCGCCCGCCGGACTGCGCAGGCCCTGGAACATGCGCTGCGCCTCGGCCGGCCAGTCGCTCCAGTTCACCGGCATGACGATCGCCTCCATGTAGGCGATGCCGGCGACCGCGTCGCGGTGGCGGTTGGCCCAGTCGAAGCCGAGCGCCGAGCCCCAGTCGTGGATGACGAAGGTGACGTTCTCGTGCACGCCGAGCGCGTCGAGGAGGCCGTCGAGGTAGAAGCGGTGCTCGACGAAGCGGTACGAGCCGGGGCCCGGGTCAGCGAGCTTCTCGGAGTCACCCTGGCCGATGAGGTCGGGTGCGATGCAGCGCCCGAGGTCGGCGACGTGGGGGATGATGTTGCGCCACAGGTACGACGACGTCGGGTTGCCGTGGAGGAAGACGATCGGGTCGCCCTCCCCCGTCTCGGCGTAGGCCATGCGCTTGCCGTCGACATCGACGTGCTGCTTGGCCCACGGGAACTCGGCGGTGATCGGCATCGGCGGCCTCCCCCTCGGTCCAACGACGAAACCGACCCTAGCCGCCTCAGAGGGTGGGGTACTTGGCCTTGTCGGGGAGGCCGGAGCGGGTGGCGATGGCCTCGCCGGCGGCCTGGACCTCCGACCACAGGCGGGACTCGTCGATCGTCGTCATCCGGCCGTCAGCGACCACGGTCCGGCCGTCGACCAGGACGGTGTGCACGCCGCGGCCGTCGGCCGACCAGACGAGCTGGTTCATCACGTTGAGCAGCGGCCGCCACTCGGGCCGGTCGGTGTCGTGGAGCACGAGGTCGGCACGCTTGCCGACCTCCAGCGACCCGATCCGGTCCTCCATCTGCAGGGCCTTCGCCCCGCCGAGGGTGGCCATCTCGAACGCCTTCTCGGCCGGGAACATCTGCGGGTCGGTGCGGGCGTCCTTGAACAGCCCGGCCACCAAGTACGTCGCCCGCATCAGGTCCGAGTAGTTCGAGGCGTTGTTGCCGTCGGTCCCGATCCCCAGGTTGACCCCGGCCTGCACCATCTCCGGCATCTTGCCGATCTGGGTCACGCCGTAGCTGACCTTCAGCGCCGTCGTCGGGCAGTGGGCCACCGACACGCCGTGGTTGGCCATCAGCGCGATCTCACGGTCGTCGACGTGGACGCAGTGGGTGATCGCCGTCGCCGGCTTGAGCACCCCGATCTCGTCGAGGTGGACCATCGGGCGCTGGCCGAACTCCGCGGCGTAGCCGTCGGGGTCCATCTTCGCCGGCGACATGTGGAAGCTCATGCCGGCGCCGCGCTCGTCGGCCAGGGTGCGGGCCGCCTTCCACAGCGGCTCCGAGCACGTGGTGTGGCCGACGATGATCGACCACGCGGCCAGGCGGTCGTCGGCCACCGACGCGTACTCGTCGAGCTGGCGCTCGAGCTGGGCGATGGCCTCGTCGGTCGTCTGGCGGTAGACGCTCGGCTCGGGCGGCAGGTCCCACACCCAACGGCCGAGCCGGCCCCGGATGCCGATGTCGGCCAGCGCCTCCATCACGACGTCGAGGTAGTTGATCGTGCCGGCCTCGAGGAACGACGTGGTCCCCGAGCGCAGCATCTCGACCGCGGCGAGCTGGGCCGACAGCCGCTCCTCCGCCGGGTTGGCGATGGCGTAGAGCGGGCACAGCCAGACGAAGACGTTCTCCTCGAAGGGCGTGTCGTCGGGGACGTAGCCCCGGGTGATCGGCTCACCGGTGATGTGGATGTGGGTGTTGATCAGCCCCGGCGTGACCACGAACCGGTCGCCGCCGATCGTCTCGGCCGCCTCGTAGCGGGCCGCCAGGTCCGACGCCTTGCCCACGTCGACGATGGCGCCGTCGCGGATGGCGACCACGCCGTCGCGGATGATGTCGCGGGTCGCGTTCATCGTGACCACGTACCAACCCCGCACCAGGGTGTCGATCCGTTCCATCGCTCGGCTGCTCCTCGGTCGTTCGGCGGGTCGGGGTGGGTCTCCGGTCAGGCCCGGCGCGGGGACCGGCGGCTCAGTGCAGGTCGGCCGTCGGCTTGGTGGCGACGTAGGCCTGCTGGAAGCCGATCGGCTCGATCAGGCGGATGGCCTCGAAGCCGGCGTCGGCCAACCAGCCGGAGATGTCGGCGTGGGAGTGGCAGCGCCCGGCGGCCGTGCTGGCCATCACGGTCGTGCCCATGAGCACGGCGTGGGGGTTGGCGCCGAGCTCGTCGGCGTTCACGAAGTAGTCGGAGAGCACGATCCGCCCCTCGGGGCGCAGCGCCCGGAACGCCCGGTCGATCAGCCGGCGGGCGCCGACGGGCGGCTCGGCCCGGCACAGGTGGCCGAGCACGACGAGGTCGTAGGCGTCGTCCTCGATCGCGATCTCGAAGTAGTCCCCGGCGCGCACCTCCGCCCGGTCGGCGACCCCGTGCTCGGCCAGCTTCGCCTCGGCAACACCCACGACACCGGGCAGGTCGTTGACCACCGCGGTCGCGTCCGGCACCGCGGAGAGCACGGCGATCGCCCACGGCGCACCACCGGCGCCGAGGTCGAGCACCCGGGGCGCCCGCAGCGCCGAGTAGCGCATCTTCAGGTCGGCCCGGCTCGCGGTGCGGAACGTGGTCGTGAACGTCCCCTCGACGAGCGGCACGTAGAAGGCGGCCGGGTCGTCCTCGATCGGGGTCGCCGGGCGGCCCCGGCGCACGGTGTCGGCCAGGCGGCCCCAGTTCTCGTGGGGGCCGGGCGCCACCGGCACGAGCGACGCCATCGACGCCGGCCCGTCGGTCACCAGGTAGCGCCGGGTCGTGTCGTTCAGCTCGTAGCGGCCGTGGACCCGGTCGAGCAGGCCCATGACCACGACCGCGTCGACCAGCGCCTCGAGGTGGGTCGCCGAGACGTCGAGCTCGGCGGACAGCCCGGCGGCGTCGCACGGTCCGATGCGTTCGATGGCGTCGAACACCCCGAGCTCCAGCGCCGCGCACAGCGTGTGGTAGCGGCCGAGGCCCTCGATCACACCCCAGACCGGCGCGGCGGGCGGCGGCTTGTAGTCGGTCCACGGGCGACCGACCCGGGCCGCGGTGTGGGTCTTCTTCAGCTCCGGGTAGGCGGGGTCGCGGGGTTCGAACACGGCGATCGTTCAGCAGCGCCCGGTCACGGGACCAGCAGGATCTTGCCGAAGAAGTCCGACGCCAGCATCTTGTCCTGGGCCAGTGCCGCCTCGGTGAGGGGCAGCTCGGCGTCGATCGCCACCTCGAAGCCACCGGTGCAGAACGTCTCCCACACCGGCCCGAACTCCTCGGGGCGGTACGGGTCGGAGCCGAGGATCGACAGGCCCATGTGGTACAGGTACCCGAGCGACGGAATCGTGGCCTCGTCACCCGACGAGTTGCCGCAGTTCACGAGCCGGCCCTTGGTGGCCAGGCAGAACAGCGACGGCCCGAACAGGGCGGTGCCGACGTGGTCGAACACCATGTCGACGCCCTTGCCGCCGGTCGCCTCCCTGGCCCAGCCGACGAGGTCGGTGGTCACGGTGTTGCACACGTGGTCGGCACCCAGTGTCAGGGCCCGCTCGCACTTGGCGTCGGAGCGGGCCGTCGCCAGCACCGTGGCGCCGGCGTGCTTGGCGAGCTGGATGCCGGCGACCGAGACCCCGGAGCCGGCCGCGTGGATCAGCACCGTCTCCCCCGCCTGCAGCCCGCCGGTGGCGAACAGGGCGTGGTGGGCGGTGAGGTAGGTCGTCGGGAAGGTGGCCGCATGGGTCAGCGGCATGTCCGCCGGCACCGGGTACACGTGGCTCGCCGGGGCCAGGCACAGCTCGGCGTAGCCGCCGTCGACCGTGGCGCCGATGACGCCGAGCTCGCCGTAGAGGTCGCCCATCCCGGCATAGACCGAGTCGCCGTCGACGCCGGCCAGGGACGGGTCGATCACCACCCGGTCGCCCACCGCCACGTCGGTCACCGCGCTGCCCACCGAGGCGACCTCGCCGGCCACGTCCATGCCGGCGATGTGGGGCATCCGCCGGCCCGGCATCTCGAACCAGCCGTTGCGCTGGACCACATCGAGCCGGTTGAGCGCACAGGCCGCCACCTTCACCACGACGTCGGCCGGGCCGGGCTCGGGGTCGGGCACATCGAGGTACCGGAGGACCTCCGGCCCGCCGACGGTCTCGTAGCGGACGGCCTTCATGTGATGCGCTCCTGGGGGCCGGGGCGGGCGGCGTGGTGCGGTCGGGCTCGTACGAGCAGCCCGGACCATCATGGTCGCCCGGTGCACCGCCTGGAAACGGGCCGCTCTGCCGTCGTGGTCGTGGACTGTTGGTCAGACCATAGTCGGCGCCGCGTACGTCGTCCCGATCCACCCGGTGGTCCTCGGGCAGGGTCGCCGGCTGTTCCCCGATGCCGGGCCCCACCTCCCGCTGCACCTCGTGTCGGCGGTGACCACCACCGCCGGTGTGGTGATCGCCACGTACGTACCCGACGGGGACGACCGGGCCGCCTGACCGGGTCAGCCACCAGGGGCCGCGCCCGACGTCGAGCGCGCGCCGGCGCGCCCCGTCTGGTTCAGTGGAGCCATGGCGAGCACCTCTGCGACATGACGCCCGCGAGATGACCCGGGCGGCGACATGAGCGGGCCCGTGGCATGAGCACGATCGGCATCGGGCCCGAGGACTGGCCGGAGTTCGACCTCGACGGGATCGAGCGGGACGCCCACGAACGGGTCCACCAGCTCGTCGAGCGACACCGGTCCGTCCTCGAGCGCGAGCTCGGCGGGCCGTTCGGGCTCGAGCCGGCGGCCCACGGCAAGGTGTACCTCCGTCGCGACGGCGTCCGCCACCTGATCGCCCAGGTCACGGCGTCCGGCCGCCTGCTGATCACGCCGTTGCACCCGGGCACCGACCGGCTCTGACGCGATCAGGTCCCGCCCTGCGGGTCGACGAGCGAGGCGATCGCCCGGGCCCGCAGGTCGGGCCCGACCGCGTCGGGGTCGACGAGGTGCTGGAGGAAGAGCCCGGCGTCGAGGGCGAGGACGACCGTGGCCATCTCGGCGGCGTCCCGGCCCTCGACGTGGCCGGATGACTCGTCCCGCTCGGCGAGCGCGGCGGCCAGCGTCGAGCGGATCCGCTCGTAGCGCTCGGCCAACGCCTCCCTCGCGCCGTCGTCGCGCGCCGCGTAGAGCCACAGCTCGAGCATGAGCAGGCCGAACGATCCGTCACCACCCATGGACGCGGCCGACGCGGCCACCAGGTCACCTCGCAGGTCGCCACCCGAGAGCAGTCGATCGACCGCGTCGACCTGGTGGTCGAGGTGGCGGTCGAGCAGGGCCCGGAACAGGCCGTCCTTGCCCTCGAAGTTGGCGTAGACCGCGCCCTTCGTCAGCCCGGCGGCCGACGCCACGTCGTCGATCGTCGCGGCGTGGAACCCGACCCGGCCGAACACCTCGGCCGCCGCGTCGAGCAGCCGCCCACGGGTCCTCGCCCGACGTTCCTCCTGTCGCATGGCTCCCCGTCACCCCTCGCGGCCGGCCGGCAGCCGTTCGCCGAGCACAACCCCTGCCTCCAGATACCGTCCAGTATATACTTATCGGTATCCAACCGGAGGGAGGCATCGTGCCGAACACCGAGAAGCACCACGGACACCCCGACGCCGCCGAGGCACCGGGCCCGAGGTTCGACAGCCCCGTGTGGCGAGCCGGTGACGCGCTCGTCGGGCTGCTCGCCCGGGCGGGGATCGGGCCGATCCACCTGCTCACCACCCGGGGCCGCGTCACCGGGCAGCCCCACACCAAGCCGGTGGTCCCCGTCGTCCACGACGGCCGCCGATGGCTCGTCGCGCCCTACGGCGTCGTCGGCTGGGTGCGCAACGCCCGCGCCGATGGCACCGTCGAGCTGCGCCACGGGCGGACGCGGCGGCGCTACGAGGTGCGGGAGGCGACGCGGGACGAGGCCGGTCCGGTGCTGAAGCGGTACCTGGCGGTGGCCACGAAGGCCCGGGTCCGCGTCGAGGTGGACCACGACGCCCCGGTCGCCGACTTCGTCGCCGTGGCCGGCCGCTACCCCGTGCTGGAGCTCGTCCCACCCGCAGAGCCCGCCGAGCCCCACAACCGCTGAGCGGATGCGCTGTCGACACCGGCGGTTCGGGTCGTGACGTGGGCCCATGGCCTGTAGGCCGTTCGCCCCTGGTGACGAGCGGGCGCCCCGAGCACCGTGATCGGTAACAGACCCGACACGACCCACCGACACAGCACCCAGCACCCGGACGGGCGGACCTGCGCAGCAGCAGGCCCCGCCGGGAACCGGTGTCACCCCCCCCTGCGAGCGCGCCAGCGGGACGCAGCGCCCGTGGCCGACGCGCCGCGACAACTCCAGAGCCAGGAGCACGCAGCATGTCCGAGGCATCGGCCCACCCGCTCGCCGCCATCGACGGGAACGAGGCGGCGGCACGCGTCGCGCACCTGTGCTCCGAGGTGATCGCCATCTATCCGATCACCCCGGCCTCGTCGATGGGTGAGCTCGCCGACGCGTGGACCCAGGCCGGGCGCAAGAACCTGTGGGGCACGATCCCCGAGGTCATCGAGATGCAGTCGGAGGCCGGCGCGGCCGGTGCCGTACACGGCGCCCTGCAGTCCGGTGCCATGACGACGACGTTCACCGCGTCGCAGGGCCTGCTCCTGATGATCCCGAACCTCTACAAGATCGCCGGTGAGCTCACCCCGGCGGTCATCCACGTCGCCGCCCGTTCGGTCGCCACCCATGCGCTGAGCATCTTCGGCGACCACAGCGACGTCATGGCGATCCGCCAGACCGGCATGGCGATGCTCGCCGCCGGCTCGGTCCAGGAGGCCCAGGACCTGGCGCTGGTCTCCCACGCGGCGACGCTGCGCACCCGGGTGCCGTTCCTCCACTTCTTCGACGGCTTCCGCACCAGCCACGAGATCGCCACGATCGACCTGGTCGACCAGGCGGTCGTACGGGCGATGATCGACGACGACCTCGTCGCCGCCCACCGGTTGCGGGGCCTCGACCCGAACCGGCCGGTGCTGCGGGGCACGGCCCAGAACCCCGACGTGTTCTTCCAGGCCCGCGAGGCCGCCAACCCGTTCCACGACAGCGTGCCCACTGCGGTCGCCGCGGAGATGGAGCGCCTCGCCGCGCTCACCGGCCGCCGCTACCGGCTCTTCGACTACTACGGCGCCCCCGATGCCGAGCGGGTCGTCGTGCTGATGGGCTCCGGGGCCGGGACGGTGCGCGACGTCGTCGAGGCGAGGGCCGCCGCCGGCGAGAAGGTCGGGGCCGTCGTCGTCCGGCTCTACCGGCCCTTCGACACCGTCGCCTTCGACGACGCGCTCCCCGCCACGGCACGCCAGGTCGCGGTGCTCGACCGGACCAAGGAGCCCGGCTCGGTCGGCGAGCCGCTCTACACCGACGTGGTCGCGGCCCTGGTCGAGCGGCGCGGCACCGGTGCACCGAACGTGGTCGGCGGCCGCTACGGGCTGTCGTCGAAGGAGTTCACGCCCCAGATGGCGTGCGCGGTGCTCGACAACCTCGACGGCGACAAGCCCCGGAACCACTTCACGGTCGGCATCGTCGACGACGTCACGCTCACGAGCCTCGACGTCGACCCCGGCGCCTGGTCGGAGCCGGAGGGCGTCGCCCAGGCCGTGTTCTACGGCCTCGGCAGCGACGGCACGGTCGGCGCCAACAAGAACACGGTGAAGATCCTCTCGGAGCGCACCGACCTCCACGCCCAGGGCTACTTCGTCTACGACTCGAAGAAGTCGGGCGCCATCACCGTCTCCCACCTGCGGTTCGGCCCCGATCCGATCCACTCGGCCTACCTGATCGGCGGCGCCGACTTCGTGGCGTGCCACAACTTCGGCTTCCTCGACAAGATCGACGTGCTCGAGCTGGCCCGCCCGGGTGCGACCTTCCTCCTGAACTCGCCCTACGGGCCCGACGAGGTGTGGGACCACCTGCCCGCCGAGGTCCAGGAGCGCATCATCGACGCCGGGCTCGACCTGTGGGTCGTCGACGCCGACCGGGTGGCCAGCGAGGCCGGGCTCGGCCGGCGCACCAACACCGTCCTCCAGACCTGCTTCTTCGCCCTCACCGACGTCGTCGACACGAACGAGGCCATCGACGCGGTGAAGGAGGCGATCGCCAAGACCTACGCCAAGCGGGGCCGGGTCATCGTCGAGCGCAACGAGGCCGCGGTCGACGGGGCCCTCGCCGCCCTCGGGCAGGTCGAGGTACCGGCGACCGCGACGAGCCGGCGGCGCCGCACGCCTGCGGTCCCCGACGCGGCCCCCGACTTCGTCAAGCGGGTCACCGCGCTCATGATGGAGGGCAAGGGCGACCTGCTGCCGGTCAGCGCGCTGCCGGTCGACGGCACGTTCCCCACGGCGACGGCCCAGTGGGAGAAGCGCAGCATCGCCACCGAGATCCCGATCTGGGACCCGGAGCTGTGCATCGACTGCGGCCGCTGCGCCCTCGTGTGCCCCCACGCCGCCATCCG
The DNA here is from genome assembly GCA_034211175.1 of Actinomycetota bacterium. Classification (GTDB taxonomy): domain Bacteria; phylum Actinomycetota; class Acidimicrobiia; order Acidimicrobiales; family CAIXPF01; genus JAXHUH01. The sequence continues at coordinate 2,509 of JAXHUH010000073.1, read as the reverse complement.
CATGAAGGTCAACGACCGCGCCGATGTCGCCGACGCCCCCGCCGGCTACGCGACGAAGCCGTGGACGGCCGACAAGTCGGGCAACACCGTCATGACGATCCAGGTGGCGCCGGACGACTGCACCGGTTGCGGGGTGTGCGTGTCGGTGTGCCCGGCGAAGTCCAAGGAGCAGGTCAAGCACCGGGCGATCGACATGACCCCGAAGGCCGACCACCTGGCGCAGGAGCGCACGAACTTCGACTTCTTCCTGAGCCTGCCGGAGCACGACCGCACCCAGCTCAAGCTCGAGACGGTCAAGGGCTCCCAGCTCGCCCAGCCCCTGTTCGAGTTCTCCGGCGCGTGCGCCGGCTGCGGCGAGACCCCGTACCTGAAGCTGCTCAGCCAGATGTTCGGCGACCGCATCGTGATCGCCAACGCCACCGGCTGCTCGTCGATCTACGGCGGCAACCTGCCGACCACGCCGTGGTCGGCCAACGGCGAGGGCCGCGGCCCGGCATGGGCCAACTCGCTGTTCGAGGACAACGCCGAGTTCGGCCTGGGCATGCGCTCGGCCCGCGACCAGCACGAGGCCGCGGCGAAGGCGCTGCTCGTCGACCTCGCCGACGAGCTCGGCCCGCTGGCCGCGGAGCTGGCCGACGCCGACCAGTCGACCGAGGAGGGCGTGGCCGCCCAGCGCCAGCGGGTGGCCGGGCTGCGCGAGCGTCTCGCGGACATCGACCGGCCGGAGGCCCGCCGCCTCGACGGTCTCGCCGAGTACCTGGTGCGCTCCGGCGTCTGGATCGTCGGCGGCGACGGCTGGGCCTACGACATCGGCTTCGGCGGCCTCGACCACGTGCTCGCCAGCGGCCGCGACGTCAACATCCTCGTGCTCGACACCGAGGTGTACTCGAACACCGGCGGCCAGACCTCGAAGGCGACACCACGCGCCGCGGTCGCCAAGTTCTCCGCCGGCGGCAAGCCGACCGGCAAGAAGGACCTGGGCATGATCGCCATGGCCTACGGCAACGTCTACGTCGCCCAGGTCGCGATGGGCGCCAACATGACCCAGGTCGTGAAGGCGTTCGCCGAGGCGGAGGCCCACGACGGGCCGTCGCTGATCATCGCCTACAGCCCGTGCATCGCCCACGGGTTCGACATGAGCGAGATGGTCGACCAGCAGAAGCTGGCCACCCAGAGCGGCTACTGGCCGCTGTTCCGCCACGACCCGACCCGCGAGCAGCGGGGCGAGCACGCCCTCCACCTCGACAGCCGCAAGCCGACGGTGCCGTTCCGGGACTTCGCGCTGCGGGAGAGCCGCTTCGCCATGCTGGCCCGCTCACGGCCCGACGTGGCCGATGACCTGCTGGCGAAGGCTCAGACCGACATCGACGACCGCTGGCACCTGTACGAGCAGATGGTCGAGGTCGAGCGGACCGCCGCGTACGGAGAGCTGGACGAGGAGGTCCACCCGTGACCGTCACCGATCTCACCACCCGTTACCTCGGGTTGCAGCTCGCCAACCCGGTCGTGGCGTCCGCCTCCCCGCTGACCGGTGACGTGGGCCGGCTCGTCGAGCTCCAGTCCGCCGGCGTGGCCGCCGTCGTCCTGCCGTCGCTGTTCGAGGAGCAGGTCGTGGCCGAGGCGCTGGCCGTGCACGACGAGCTGGAGCTCGGCATCGGTCACCACCCCGAGGCCACCGACGGCTACCTGCCCGAGCTCGACGGCTACAACTCGGGTCCCGAGCGCTACCTCGACCTCGTGCACCGGGCGACCGACGCGCTCGACATCCCGGTGATCGCCAGCCTCAACGGCGTGACCCCGGGCGGGTGGACGGCGTTCGCCCGCGACATCGAGGACACGGGCGCCGACGCGCTGGAGCTGAACGTGTACTACGTGGCCGCCGACCTCGACCGGTCCTCGGCCGAGATCGACGACCAGTACGTGCGGCTCGTGGAGCAAGTGCGGGCGGCGGTGTCGATGCCGCTCGCGGTCAAGATCGGGCCCTACGTCAGCTCACCGGGCCACCTCGCCCGGCGCCTCGTCGATGCGGGCGCCGACGGCCTCGTGCTGTTCAACCGCTTCTACCAGCCCGACATCGACCTCGATGAGCTGACCGTCGTGCCCAACCTGCAGCTGAGCACGTCGGCCGACCTGCGGCTCACGCTGCGGTGGATGGCCATCCTCCACGGCCGCCTCGACGCGTCGCTGGCCGCCACGACGGGCGTGCACACCGACGAGGACGCCATCAAGCTGATCCTGGCCGGCGCGGACGTCACGATGATGACCGCGGCGCTGCTCCAGCGGGGCCCCCACCACGTGGCCGGGGTGCTCGACGGGATCCGCGCCTGGTTCGGAGACCGGGACTACGTCTCGGTGGACCAGGCCCGGGGCAGCCTCAGCCAGCTGGCGTCACCGGACCCGACGGCGTTCGAGCGGGCGAACTACATCCGCACGCTCATGTCGCACCCGCTGTCCGCGATCAGCGCGCTCTGAGCCGGGGCGCGACCCCGGCCACCGGGGTCGCGCCACT
>JAXHUH010000072.1:0-15221 GCA_034211175.1 Actinomycetota bacterium | reverse complement strand
CGCCCGGGTCGAGGCCAACGCGGAGGCCCACCGCGAGCAGGAGGCCGCGGAGGCCGAGCGCACCACGGCCGCCGAGCGACTGGCGCAGGCGGAGGCCGAGGTCGAGGCCCGGCGCGGGCGGCTCGACCAGCTCCTGGCCGACGTCGGCACGTCCGACGAGAGCGGCTTCCGCGACCTGCTCGTGGCCCACCGCCACCGGCGCGAGCTGCTGTCGAAGGCGGAGCGCTGCGAGGACGTCGTGGCCCGGGCCGTCGGCCGCGGCGAGAACGCCAAGCTGGCCTACATCGACCTCGCCGAGGGCGACCCCCAGGAGTGGGAGCTGCGCTGCCTGGACGAGACGGCGAGGATCGAGCGGCTCCAGACGACCCACGAGGAGTCGGCGAGCCGCCATCGCGATGCGCTCGGTCGCCTCGCGTCGGTCGAGTCGTCGTCGCTGCTCGCCGACCTCCAGCTCCGCTGCAACGACCTGCGGGCCCAGCTCGGCGAGGCCACCGAGCGGTGGCAGTCGCTCACGATCGCCCAGGCGCTGATCGAGGACGCCCTCGTGCTCCACGGTCGGCATCGCCAACCGGCCGTCCTGCGCGGCGCGGGCGCGCTCTTCGCCCGGGTCACCGACGGCAACTACGTCCGCCTCGACGTCGGCGGGCGCGGCCTCGAGGTCATCGACGCGACCGGACGACGGATCGACGCCGCCCACCTCAGCCGGGGCACGGTCGCCGCGCTGTACCTGTGCATCCGCTTCGCGCTGGCCTCCGAGCTGGCCGGCCGCTCCCGGCTGCCGATCGTCCTCGACGACGTCCTCGGCGACGTCGACCCGGCCCGGGTCCGGGCGATCGCCGACGTGATCGGTGAGCTCGTCGACCGTCTGCAGGTGTTCGTCCTGACCTCGTCGCCCCTGGTGCGGGACCTGCTCGTCGAGCGGTGCCCCGACGCCCACCTCGTCCACCTGGGCCGCTACGGCGGCCCGGACGACGGTGACACCCACGACGACCGATCGGGAGACACCGGCCCGCACGAGCGCCGGAGCACCGAGGGCGGACCGGAGGAGATCGACCTGCGCGAGCCCGGCCCCGCGCTCGGCGCCGGCGGGAACGCCGGTCACGACGGCGGCCACGCGCCGGCCCCGGGCACGTGATCGGGCGGGGCGCCCGTCCGACGCCGCGGGGCGGGTCGGGCATCCGCCAGACTGTCAGCGGTGCTCGGTAGAACAGGGTGCGAGCTGCCGAGAGGTTCCCGAACCGTGCTTGACGACGACCGACTCTTCGACGTGGATGCCGAGGCGCCGCTGGCGGCGCCCACGCCCACGCTGCCCCGGCACCTGTCGCCGTCGTCCGCGTCCACGTTCGAGCAGTGCCCCCGCCGGTGGCGGCACCGCTACGTCGAACGCCTCCCCGACCCGCCGGGCGAGCCGGCACTGGCCGGCACGCTGGCCCACCGGGTGCTCGAGCTGCTCCTGGCCGAGCCGGCTTCGGGCCGCACGACGGAACGGGCCCGCGTCCTCGCCTCCGAGGCGTGGCCGGGCGTGGCCTCCCATCCCGACTACGTGCGCCTGGCCCACGACCAGGCCGCGACCCGGGCGTTCAAGTGGCGGGTGTGGCGTGCCATCGAGGGCCTGTGGCACCTGGAGGACCCGGCCTCGGTCGACGTGGTCGCCACCGAGCAGCGCATCGAGGTCGAGCTCGGCGACGTGCCGTTCGTCGGGATCGTCGACCGCCTCGACCGCAGCGACGGCGAGCTCACGGTCAGCGACTACAAGTCCGGTCGGCCGCCCTCGCCCCGCCACCAGGACGAGCGCCTCCACCAGGTCCTGCTCTATGCCGCCGCGGTGGCGGCCCACACCGGCGAGCGCCCCCGTCGCGCCCGGCTCCTGTACCTCGGCGCGACCTCGCTCGAGGTCGAGGTCGACGCCGCCAACCTCGACGCCGCGACCGAGCGCCTGGGCGAGCAGTGGACAGCGCTGGGCGAGGCCACGCGGACCGACGAGTTCGAGGCGCGCCCCGGCCCGCTGTGCGGCTGGTGCCCCTTCGCCGGGCAGTGCCCGGAGGGGATGGCCGAGGTGCGCCAGCGCTACGACACCGGTCGGATCCGGGCGTCGGCCCCGGCGCTCAGCCTCGTCGCCTGACACGCGACGCCGAGTGAGCGACCACACCGAGCCCGAGGCCCCGGCGGCGCGGGACCCCGACGCGATGCCGCGGTGGGTGCCGCGGGCGATCGTCCTCTTCTTCGTCACCCTGGCCGGCACCCTCGCCATCTACTGGGTGCTGGTCCGCCTGCGCGACCTGGTCGTGATCCTGCTCGTCAGCCTGGTCATCTCGTTCGCGCTCGAGCCCGCGGTCAACACGATGGAGCGCCGCGGGATCCCACGGGGCGTGGGGACGATCCTCTCGTTCCTGGCGTTCGTGCTGTTCGTGGTCGTGTTCTTCGTGGCGATCGGCGCCCTCCTCACCGACCAGATCGTCAACCTGATCGAGGAGGGTCCGACCTACATCGAGGAGACCCAGGACTGGATCAACGAGACGTTCGACACGAACGTCGACGCCGACGAGCTCATCGCCGAGTTCACCGACCAGGGTCGCCTCGGGAACCTGGCGACCGACCTGGCGGACAACATCGTCGACGTCACGTCCCGCGTGGTCGGCGTCCTCTTCCAGATCCTGACCGTCAGCCTCTTCACCTTCTACCTGGTCGCCGAGGGCCCGAAGCTGCGCCACACCGTGTGCTCGTTCCTCCCCGAGGACCGCCAGCGCGAGGTCCTGCGCATCTGGGAGATCGCCATCCAGAAGACGGGCGGCTACATCTACTCCCGGGCCCTGCTGGCGCTGGCGTCGTCGATCGTCCACGCCGTCGCGTTCACGGTGATCGACCTGCCGTTCCCGCTGCCGCTGGCCCTGTGGGTGGGGTTGATCTCCCAGTTCGTGCCCGTGGTCGGCACGTACCTGGCCGGGCTCCTGCCGATCCTCATCGCGGTGATCGACGACCCGGTCTCGGCGCTGTGGGTCCTCGTCGTGATCGTCGTCTACCAGCAGATCGAGAACTACCTGCTGGCGCCGAGGGTGACCGCCCGGACGATGGAGATGCACGCCGCGGTCGCGTTCGGTGCGGTCATCGCCGGCGCCGCGATCCTCGGCCCGGTCGGCGCGGTGCTCGCGCTGCCGGTGGCGGCAACGGTCCAGGCGTTCCTGAGCACGGCGATCCAACGCCACGAGGTCACCGCCAGCCCCCTGATCGCGCCGGCGGGCCCGGCCCGCAAGCCGGGCCCCGGCCCCGCCGAACCGGCCGCGTCGTCCGACGGGGACGACGAGCCGGAGCCGTCGGCGGGCTGATCTGCGGGGTCGCCACACCGCCCCGCGCCGTGGGCAGGACCGTCGGCCCGTCCACGATCAGCCGGCGGCTCCGTACGGTCGCCCCATGGCCCGCCGTCTGCTCGTCCTCGTCGTCGTGTGCACGCTCTCGATCCTCCTCGGCGCCCGCCCCACCGGCGCCGAGGACGAGGTGCCCGGCGGCGGTGCGCCCGACGACGGCGCCGACGTCGGGGCGGGTGAGGGTCGCTATCACGTCGAGATCTGGCGCATGGGCGGGGCGGAGCACATCCGGGGCGTCAGTGGCGGCAACCGTACGACCACCCGGGTGTGCTGGGATCGTCTTGCACAGGCGGGGTCGGGCACGGTGCCGGACTGGTACTCGACACCGCCCGCACCTCCGGGGCCGGACCATCGCCTCGTGTACGTGTCCTGCGAGGACAATGGCCTCACCAGCGACTACGGCTGGCACTACTACGCCCCGACAGACGTCGTGGACTTCGACGCCGCAGCTGCCGACGCCGCGCGACGCGCCGTGGAGGACGTGCTCGTGCCCGACATGGGCATCTCGGTGTCGCCGGCGAGCGGCACGATCGTCGGGATCGAGACGTGGTTCACGCTCGAGGGCTGGGACGGCCAGCCGCTGACCGAGACGGTCGTGGCCCTCGGCGTCGAGGTTGCGGTCACCATGCGGGCGGACTCCATGACCTGGGACTTCGGCGACGGCTCGGGGCCGACCGAGGCCTCGCCGCCGGCCGACCCCGACGCGCCCGACGCCATCCATCGCTACCGCGGCCGCTCGACCATCGACGGGCCCGACCACGGCCACCCGCTGACGCTCGACGTGTCGGTCGGGGGTTCGTACACGTTCCTCGGGCTCGGGCCCTACGACCTCGACCCGCTCACGTTGCAGGTGCTCGACTCGGTCGTCGTGCGTGAGGTGCAGGCCGTCCAACGCTGAACCCGGCCCGCGGACACCCGAAACGGCGACGGTGCGTTGGGGTTCGACCGCCGCCGGTGCAAATACTGAGCGATCGTCATGCTAGAAACGCCGTTTGGCACTTCGAGGCGTCCTGCATCCTGAGGTGGTGGAGGACGATGCTCCGCCCTCTTGTGGTCATCTCACTGGAGCCGGCGGCCCACCGAACCGACGTTGTCACGGATCCCGCCCAGATCGACTCAGCACGGGCCCCGCCGCGCCGACCGCTCCGCCCCGGTCCGCACGTGCCGGGACCCGGCCGAGGAGGAGCGCATCGTGAACCCCCGCCGCGAGCATTCGTCGTCCCCGCGCCCGCGCCGCCCCGTCGCGGCCCGGCGCTGGGCGGCGGTCACCGTGCTCATCGCCCTGCTCGCCTCCCTCGGCGGCGCCCTGCCCGCCTCGGCGACCGTGGCGCCCACCGTCTCGATCTCGACGTCGACGACCCGCGTCGGCGAGGGGAGCCTCGCCCGGTTCACGATCGCCGCGTGGCCCGTTCCCGAGGAGGACCTCGACGTCCTGCTCACGGTCGGATCGTCGACCACCGCCGACCTGGGCGACGACGTCGAGCCGGTCCCGGAGCACATCACCCTGCGCGGCTCGGCCAACGGCGGGCACGGCACGGCCGACCTGGCCCTGCGCAACAACGCCGACCGCGAGATCGAGGACCACGAGACGCTCACGATCACCATCGTCGAGTCCGAGACCTACACCGTCGGACGGGCGGCGAGCTCGACCGTCACCCTCCTCGACGACGACGCACCGACGGCATCGCTCTCCCTCGACCGCGAGGAGATGGACGAGGGCGACGAGGCCCTGCTCACCGTCTCGGTCTCACCGGCCCCGGAGGCCGACACCGAGATCGCCGTCGGCGCCTACGAGGGCTCGTCGGCCCGCCTCGGCGAGGACTACACCCTGCCGTCGGAGACGGTGATCGTGCCGGGCACCGCCAACGGCGGCACCGGCGAGGTGGTGGTCCCGCTCACCTCGATCGACGACGACGAGCCCGAGAACGACGAGCTCGTCTGGGTCGACGTGCACGACGTGTCGCTCGACTACAACGTCGCCGAACGGGCCTGGGCCCAGGTCGTCCTGCGCGACGGCGACTCGCCCCGGGTGACGATGGCCGCGGCCGACGAGCAGATCACCGAGGGCGGACGGACCGTCGTCGGGCTCGAGCTCGACCCGCCGCCCCAGGACAACACCGAGGTCACGGTGTGGGTCCAGCCGGCATCGAGCGCCATCGAGGTCGCCGACTTCGTCGGGGTCCCGTACCCGGTCTACGTCCGCGGCGCGAAGCGAGGCGGCGACGGCACGGCGCGCTTCGAGCTGGTGGCGAAGGAGGACGGGCTCGACGAGCACCCGGAGACGGTCCGCCTGGCGGTCGTCGACGTGAGCCTCGACTACAACCTCGGCGACGAGACGGCCGTCTCGGTCACCATCGTCGACGTCGAGCCGGAGCCCCCCACCCCCGACGAGCCGGTCACCCCCGACGAGCCCGTCACCCCCGACGAGCCGACCGCGCCGGCCCCCGACACGACCGTGCCGTCGGGCGACGACGAGCCCACGCCGGTGCCGGACGATCCCGTGGTCGACACGACCGTGGCGCCCGAGCCGCCGCCGTCGGCCGCCGACATCATCGAGGACGCGATCGAGAGCCTGTTCCCCTGGCTCTGAAGCTCTGAACCGCCTTCGAGCGCACCGCCCGGGAAGCGCACCGCCCTCGTCGGTGTTGGGCACAGGCGTCCGACCCCCACAGGAGCGAGCATGAGCGAGACCGAGGCGACCACGGGCGACGGCGTGGTCGAGTTCTACTGGCGGCCCGGGTGCGGCTTCTGCGCCGCGCTCGAGCGCAACCTGACCAAGCTCGGCCTTCCCTTCGAGAAGCACGACATCTGGTCGGACCCGGACGCGGCGGCGTTCGTGCGCTCCGTGGCCGACGGCAACGAGACCGTGCCGACCGTGCGGGTCGGCGACACGTCGATGGTCAACCCCCGGCCCGGCCAGGTGGTCGACGCCGTGCGGCAGCACCTGCCCCACCTGCTGCCGGCCGACGCGGGCGTTTGACACCCGGGCGTGCGCCGGGCCGCACTCAGCCGTTGAGGAAGCGGCCGCAGTGCGGCCACGGCGCGGATCCCCGCAACGCGTACAGGGCCCGGGCCCGGGCATCCTGCTCGTAGGGCGGCGCCGCGGCCGGGTCGCCGGTCCCGCCCATCGCCTGCCAGGTCGTGCGGTCGAACTGGTAGGCACCGCGGTAGCGGCCGTTGGGGCTCACCGCCTGGTAGTTGCCGCCGGACTCGCACTGGCGCAGCTCGGCCCACCCCCCGCCGACCGGGGGCTCGTGACGGGCGCGGATCTCGACCACGCGGGCGGCCGCCGCCTCGGCCTCGCGGGCCTCCTCGACCGCCACACGCGCCGCGCCGACCGCCGCGGCCGCCCGCTCCACGTCGACCCGGGCCGCCTCGACCGCGGCGACCGCGGCGGCGGCCTCGTCGGCCAGCTCCACGACCTGCTCGTCGACCTCCACCTGGAGCCGGGCCAGCTCCTCGGCAGCGTCGGCCGCCTGGTCCACCCCGCCGGTCGCGACGACGCGGATCCACGCCGCCTCCGAGGGCGTCGGCGACGAGAGGACGTTGTGCAGCTCCTCGGAGCGCCCGCCGTTCACGTAGGCGGCCACCGCGAGCTGACGGGCGTCGCGGAGCACGGCCTCGACCGTCGCCGCGAGCTCGGTCTGGCGGGCGGTGAGCGTCTCGTACTCGGCGCGCACCTCGGCCGAGGAGGTCTCGAGCTCCGACAGGCGGCGGCGGGCGGCCTCCTCGGCGCCGATCGCGTCGTCCAGACGGGCCTCGGCGGCCGAGACCGACTCGGTCGGCGCCGACGGGGCGCGGGGCACCGCGCCTGCGGATCCGAAGAGCAGACCGGCTGCGCCCACGATCACGCCCAGGAGGACCCGAGCGGGGCGGCGGTGACGAGGCGAAGGTCCGTCGTGCATGGGTCGGTGGCTCGCCGCGGACAGCCGGTGGCCATCCGCTCGTGACGTGCGAACAACGACGCTAGCACGACGGTCGCGGCTGTCCCTCCCCCCCGCGGGCGGCGTCAGCCGGTGTAGGTCGGTGTCCCGTCGATGGCGTCGGGCGGCGTCGCATCGGGCACGCCGGAGCCGGAACCCCCGTTCGAACCGCCGCCCGACCCGCCGTCGGGCCCACCGGGCGTCGGCACGACGACCACGCCCCGCTCGACGAAGAACAGCGACTCGCTCGGGTAGGTCAACCCGCTGGTGCACACGGCATCGACGAAGAACGTGCCGGACGCCTGCGCCGCGGGGATGCGCACCGTCGCGTTCCAGCTCCCGTCGGCACCGACCGGCGCGGCGAACGCGAACGTCGACACGATGTCGCCGTCCGCCCGCCCGACGAGCTGGCCGGTGACGGCCGGGTCCTCGCCCTCGCACCCGTCGCCCCGGACCCGCACGTCCACCGGTGCGCCACTCGGCGCGACCTCCGGCACCACGGCGAGGCGGCGCATCTCGGCCGGGCCCGACAGCACGAGCACGTCGCTCACGGTGACCGGCCCGGGTTGGAGCTCCTCGTCGGCGTCGAGGCCGCCGAGGCCGAAGCGCGGGCAGCTGATCGTCACCTGGTACGCCGCCGGCTGCTCCGACAGGATCAGCGGGCGGGCCGACCAGTCCCCGGCGGGCGACACCGACACCCGGCGCAGCAGGAGCAGCCGGCCCGTGTCCTCGACCGTGCGCCGCGACCCGAGCTCGACGACCGACAGGTCGGCGCTGCTGTTCGCCCGACATCCCGTTCCGGTGACCACCATCCGCACCGGCGTCCCGGCCCGGGCCCGCTGGGGGTAGAGCGACAGCGTCGGCTGGAGCGTGTCCACGAACTCCTGGTCGGCGACGCTCGTCGAGCGATCGCCGCCGTCGTCGGCGGTGATCGCCCGGAAGCCGAACAGCGCCGAGACCAGTGCGGCGGCGATGATCACCGCGAGCACGCCGCGACGGGCGCCGGGGCTCACCTCGCGGGGACGGCCGTCCTCGCCGTCGTCGTAGCCCTCCTCGAACCCGTCGTCGTAGGCGTCGTCGTCGAGCTCGTCGGCGGCCGCGTCGTCCGTCTCCTCGGACAGCTCCCGGTCGCTCACGTCGCGAGGCTAGCCCTGACCGGGGATCGGACCTCAGGACCGTCGGTGCGCGGGCGCGCTCACGCGTCGTCGCCGGCGACCCGCGACCACGCCTCGTCCTGGTTCCAGACCTCGGCGATGCGCCGGCCCATCTCGGTGCGGGGCGGCGCATCGACGAACGGCCACAGCTCCTCGGCGAGGTGTCGCCACGGGTTCCGGGCGCGGAGTGCGCCGAACACGGCGATGAGGCCGAGGTTGATCCGCTGGATCACGACGAACGACGGCGGCACGTTGGCCGCCTGCTTCACGGCCGCGTGGGGGCCCGTCGGGTCGAAGATCTGGCGGACGGTGGCCGCCGAGTAGTCCTCGTCGATCTCGCGCACGTCGTCGGTGAGGACGTAGGAGTAGAAGTGGCGGAAGTAGTCGGCCACGTGCTCGTCGGACGCCTCGACGCCCTCGCGGAGCAGTCCGACGCCCTCGATGATGCGCCGGAACCGGGTCGGGTCGTGGTCGAGCACCATCGCCGAGATCATGTCCCCGTAGACGGCGAGCTCGTCGGGCGTGAACCGCTTGACCAGGCCGAAGTCGAGGAAGGTCACGTGGCCGCCCGGCCGGAACAGGTAGTTGCCCGGGTGGGGGTCGCCGTTGAAGGCGCGCAGGCGGTAGAGGCTGCCGAACGCGAACCGGTAGATCGTCTCGGCCGCGAGGTCGCGCTCGTGCTGGGGCCAGCGGGCGGCCTCCTCGAGCCGCACGCCCTCGGCCAGCTCGGTGGTGAGCACCCGCGCCGTCGACAGCTCGTCGACGACCGCGGGCACGTGGATCGTGGGGTGGCCGGCGAAGAAGCGGCCGAACAGGCGCTGGTTGGCCGCCTCCAGGCGGTAGTCGAGCTCCTCGGTGATCCGGGCCCGCAGCTCCTCGACCACGGGACCGGGCTCGAGGCCGCCGAACATCATCCCGAGACCGCCGAACACGGCCCTCGCGGAGCCGAGGTCGGCGGCGATGGCGCGATCGACACCCGGGTACTGGACCTTCACCGCGACGGCGCGCTGGTCGCGCGTGATCGCCCGGTGGACCTGCCCGATCGACGCCGCGGCGATCGGCACCGGGTCCCACCGCTCGAACAGCACCTCCGGCGGTCGGCCGAGCTCCGCCTCGATCACCCCGGCGGCCAGCTCGGCCGACATCGGCGGTGCGTCCGCCTGGAGCTGGGCGAGGGCGTCGCGGAGGTGCGGGGGCATCCCCTGGTCGAGGTAGCTGGCCATCTGGCCGAGCTTCATCAGGGCGCCCTTCATGTTGCCCAGGGTCTCGACCACCTCCTCCGCCGTGCGCAGCTGGAACTCGGCCTCGAGCTCGCCGCGGCGCTCGGCCGACGCGAACACGCGCCGGGCGCGCAGCGCCGCGTACCGGCCGCCGCTGCGGGCCCCCGACGCGGCGAGACGGCCGTACCGGGTGGACACCGAGGCGCCCCGCACGGGCGCGCCCGGCACGCGGCGCCGACGCGCGACGGCGAGGGCCGCGCCACCGGCGGCGACGAGGGCCAGGCCGGCCGCGACGGCGCGCGTCGTGTCGGCCCGGCGGGGGCGCGTCAACCGGTCGATCACCTGCGTGGGGACGGGGTCATCGCTCAACCCCCGGCGGCGATCAGCGCGATCTCCCCGTTGCACGGCAGGTTCGGATCGGTGACCTCCGCCGACCGGGGGCCGCCGACGGCGGTCCAGACGAACACGCACCGCGGCCCGGAGACCTGCTCGGCCGCGATGCCGACGGTGCGGCGGTCGGCATCGGCGGCGAGCTCGGTCACCCAGTCGTCACCGAGCCGGTTCTCGACCAACGTGCGCAGCTGCCGAACGTCGAGCGAGAGCACGCCCTCGTCCTCGGCGGCGTCCTCGACCTCGACGATGGCCGCCGTGATCTCGCCCACGGCGTCGTCCGTACCCTCGTCGTCCCCGCCCATCAGCACGACGGCGACCACGACGACGATGACGACGACGACCGCGACCACCCCGCCGACGATCAGGAGCCGCCGCGGCGGCAGCCTCGTGCGCGACCTGCCGACCGTCGTGACCTCGTCGCTCATGCGGCTGGCTCTCCGTTCCCCTCGCCCACCGCGCCGAATGTAGTCGCCGACCGGCGCCAGCCCCGACGGAGCGCCAGATGTCGCCGGACTCCGCACCTCCTGCGCTTCGATGGGTTCGCCCATCGCCCGGCTTCGCCCGGGCAACAACGCGGCGATGGGTTCGCCCATCACCCGGCTTCGCCCGGGCAACAACGCGGCGATGGGTTCGCCCATCGCCCGGCTTCGCCAGACCGAGAGGGAGACGATGGGTTCGCGCCCGCGATGCAACGCCCGAACGGGGTTCCCCGGCGGCGCCACATCCGCCAAGATCTGCGGCGCACCGTGCCGATCCGGAGGAACCGACATGAGCGAAGGCGCTCCACCACACCACGCCGGCGAGCACCATCTGCTGAGCCGGGTGGCGCTCGGGGTGATGTGCGGCCTCGGCGTGCTCGTCGTCCTCCTCATCTCCCTGCGCGACGACCGGCCCGAGCCGCTGACGGTGGGCGTCGTCGACGAGGGCGGCGTCCTGCAGGACCTCGACGTCGACGATGCGCTCACGCTGGAGCGGAGCCGGTCGGCCCAGGACGCCCGCCAACGACTCACCGACGGTGAGGTGTCGGCGCTGGTGCTGGTGGACGACGACGCCTCCGCCGTGCTGATCGTGAAGGAGCCCCCGTCCCCCGTCGCCGCCGACCGCATCGTCGAGCAGCTGGAGCCCCGTCTGGTCGAGCGCGGCCTCGAGGTCGAGGTCGACCCCGAGGACGTCATCACCGACGACGGGCTCGGCGGCCGTTCACCGTTCCTCGCGGCCGTCGCGCTCGCGCTCGGCGGCACGCTCGCGGCGGCTGCGGTGCACAGCCGCCTCGTCGGCCCGCTCCAGCGGCTGGCCGGCACGGTCGCCGTCGTCGTGGTGCTCGGCGCCGCCACCGCCGTCGCCCTGATCCCGACCGGCCTCTACGACGACGTCGCGGTCGGCGTGGCGCTCGTGGCGATGCTCGCCGCCGGTGCGTCGGCGGCGGTGGCCGCCGCGCTGTTCGCCTCGATCGGTCGGTCCGCCGGCCTCGCCGTGTCCCTGACGACGGTGAGCGTGGCGACCGCCGTCACCGGGGGGACGGTCCCGACCCAGGACCTCCCGCCGATGTGGCGGGCACTCGACGGCGCCCTTCCCGTCGGCGCCGGCCGCGACGCCCTCGTCGCGCTCACCTGGTTCTCGGCCGCCAAGACGGTCGGCCCGGTGACCGTCCTGCTCGTCTACACGCTCCTCGGCCTCGCCGTCGTGCTCGTCGCCAGCCGGCTCCGCGGTCCCGACGTCGCCGACCCGACGAACCCACCGACCGCGGAGACACCACCGGAGGCCGAGGAGCCCGCCGACCTGCCGCCGGCGGGAGCACCCCCGCGGAGGGCACCGGTCGAGCGGGACGGTCCGGCACCACAGCCCGAACCGGGCCGGGTGGCCACCGCGGGGCCGTTCCTGTTCGGCACCCGCAACGGTGGCGAGCCGCTCCCCCGGCGCGTGCCCGGCCGCGAGCGTGCACAGATCGTCCGCCGCAACGGTCACGGCGACGACGAGGACGGCGCGACGGACTGACCGTCCCCGGTCCGACGGCCTGACCGGTGTTGCACCGACGGACAGACCAATCGACGTCGATCGATTGCATCCTGGTTTCGATCCCATGACTGGACGAACCCGACCAGTCCGCCCGCGACGCCGTCGAGTGGTCTGGAGCACCACGATTTCCCGACCAGGGTTCACGTCGCTGAACAGGCTTTTCGTTGGCACCGCGACCCGCTGTGACCTCAACGCGGGAAAGGTGACACCCGCGCGACCACGTACACCGATAGGGTTCGGCCCGACATCAGAACCGCAACAATTGCGACTCGGTTCTGTAACACCGTGCTCGAGGAGGAGCCCTGTGTCAGACCATCTGAAGCGCTTCGCAGTCATCGGCGCCTGCCTGTTCCTGCCGTTCGGTGTCGTCGCGTGCAGCGATGACGACGACGACACCGGCGACACCACGCCGACCGAGGAGGACGGTGGCGACACCGGCACCGAGGACACCACGCCGGCCGAAGAGGACGGCGGCGACACCGGCGAAGAAGAGTCGGAGTGATGCTGCTCGTGGGCCCGTGACACGGTCCGGGACCACGAGCACGAGCGCCCGCGCGACGCCCGGGGCCCGATCGGGCCCCGGGCGTCGTCGCGCCACGGCACCGGCCACGGAGGTGCGCCGACGGACCCGACCGACATCGGTCCGACCAGCGGCGGCCGTACTTCGCTAACGTCCCGCCGAACCGCGATCAGCGCCGACAGGACGGTCCACACCGATGAGCATGCCCCCGCCCCCGCCGCCCTCAGACCCGTACCAGGGAGGCCCGGGCCGTCGCCGGGCGGCTCGCTCGACGTGGGGCGCGCCATCAGCTTCGGGTTCTCGAAGTTCTTCGAGAACATCGGGCCCCTGCTCATCCTCGCCCTCGTGGCGGTCGGCGCCCAGATCGTGCTGAGCCTGCTCGGCCAGTTCGTCTTCACCGGCGTCGTCTCGCAGCTGATGCTCAACGTGCTCAGCTTCGTCGTGTCCTCGGTCCTGGCGATCGCACTGATCCGGGCCTGCCTCGACATCGTCGACGGCCGCTCACCCGACCTCAACCGGGCCTTCTCGCTCGACAACGTCGGCCAGTACATCCTGGCGTCGATCATCTTCGGCATCGCGGTCGGCGTGGGCCTGGTCCTGTGCATCCTCCCCGGCCTCGCCGTGCTGCTCCTGTTCGGCCTGTTCGGCTACTTCATCATCGACCGCGGCCTCGACGGCATCGACGGGCTGAAGGCGTCGTTCGACGTCGCGAAGCGCAACATCGGGCCGCTCATCGTCCTCTACCTCGCCGCCATCGCCATCGCCATCATCGGCCTGGCCCTGTGCTGCGTCGGCCTGATCCCGGCGTCGGCCATCATCGGCATCGCCACGGCCCACGCCTACCGCCAGCTCACCGGCGGGTACATCGCCGGCTGACCGGCTGACCGACCGCCGGGGCGGCGGTCGGGGCGCCGCGGATTACCCAATCCAGCCCACCACTCAGCGTGAGGCTTCCACTACCGTACGAGGTGTGCGCTTCTCCCTCGGTGCCCACATCGGACAGCAGAACCTCGCGATGGGCGAGCTGCGGGCGCTCTGGCGCCGCCTCGACGCCGCAGGCCTGGACTGGATCTCGGTCTGGGACCACCTCTACGAGTCACCGCCGGCCGGCGGGACCGAGCCGCACTTCGAGTCGGTGGCCACGCTCGGCGCGCTGTGCGCCGACACGCAGCGGGCCCGGTTGGGGTGCCTCGTCTTCAACGCGGCGTACCGCAACCCCGGCGTCCTCGCCAAGGCCGCGACGACGCTCGACCACATCTCCAGCGGCCGGTTCGAGCTCGGGCTCGGCGCAGGCTGGCACCGCCAGGAGGCCCAGGCCTTCGGCCTCGACTTCCCCCGCGCCGGCGCGAGGCTCGACCGCCTGGAGGAGCTCACGATCCTCGTCCAGTCGCTGCTGACCGACGAGCGGACCTCACACGAGGGCGAGCACTTCCGCGTCCACGACGCCTCCTGCCTGCCCGCACCGGTCGGCGGCCACATCCCACTGTGGATCGGTGGGGTCGGCGAGAAGCGCACCCTGCGCATCGCCGCCCGCCACGCCGACGGCTGGAACGCCGCCTACGTGGACCCGACCACCTACAAGCACCTCTGCGACGTGCTCGAGGGCTGGTGCACGACGGAGGGGCGCGATCCCGCCGAGATCGAGCGGTCGGTCAACGTGATGTTCCTCGGCGCCACCAAGGAGGAGGACACCAGCCGGGTCCTCGAGGAGTGCCGCGACAGCTGGGGCGAGATGGCGCCCCGGGTCATGGACGGCGCCCTGGTCGGTGGGCCGGACCGCTGCATCGAGCGGATCATCGAGTACGCGTGGTCCGGCGCCCACGGGGTCAACATCACCCTGCGGGCCCCGTGGGACCCGGAGGCGCTCGACTGCTTCCTCGAGATCGTGATGCCGGCCGTGCACCGCGAGCTCGGCTGACCCCGGGCGCTACGCGGCACCGCGCACCACGGCCAGCCACGGGATCCACAAGCGCCCGGAGGCGCCGCACACGCCGCCACGACCATCACGCAACGCGGTGGCGTGACCCCTGAACGCGATTCCAGAAGCCGCGTCGGCCCGTCATCATCGCAGGTCAGCGTCGAATTGTCACTGCCTCGCAACGAATGACTTGTGCAGGGGCCGGACACGTGCGAGCGTCATGATCTCGTAACGGCGTCGGTGGGCGCGACGTAGTGGCGGGGATCGAGGACGGGATCGCACGTGGGCGCGAGTGAAGGCGAGACATCGAGCAGCAAGTGGCGGGCTCGGGCCGGTGTGTGCGGCCTGACCGTCTCGCTCGTCCTCGCCGGCTGCAACTTCCTGACTCCCGACGGCTCGGCGCTCGACACGCCGTCCGCCGGCGCGGTGAGCAAGCCGTCGATGTCGTTCGACCTCGATCTCGGCTCCGTGCGTGACTCCGCCCGGGCCGCGACCGACGTGGCCGTGGAGCGGGCCGGTGGCCGAGCGCTCGACGGTGCGGCCGAGGCCATCACCTCGCAGTCGGCGACCGTTGCCGACGCCCTCGAGACCGCCTCCGCCGTCGCCCCGCGCGCCGCCGTGTACAAGGTGGCCACCGACGCCGCGGCCGCAGCCCGGGAGGCGGCGGCCGAGGAGGCCGCAGCCGAGCAGGCCGCACAGCAGGAGGCCGACCGCC
>JAXHUH010000071.1:0-47892 GCA_034211175.1 Actinomycetota bacterium | reverse complement strand
CGACGACCACCACGGCGGCCGACGATCCGACGGACGAGGACGACGCCACGACCACCACGGTGGCGGGTGAGGGCGACGACACCACCTCGACGACGGTCGCGGAGGTGGCCACCAGCCCCTCGGGCTGCCCGGTGACGCCGGACTTCGAGGCGGTCGCCGCGCTGTCCGCCCAGGACGAGCTCACCCCGCCGGAGGGCGACATCGCCACCGACCCGGTGCTGCTCGCCGAGTACGACGACGACGGCAACGACGCGGTGTGGTACGTGCTCGGTTGCACCGAGCTCGTCGGCACCGCGGTCGCGGACGCCCAGGCGGCACTCGTCGGCGTCAGCGAGTGGATCGTCGAGCTCGAGTTCGAGGACGGCCAGGACGGCATCGACGGCTTCAACGCCATCGCCGCCCGGTGCTTCAACGCCGAGCCCGTGTGCCCGGCGGGCGCGCTGGCCATCGTCCTCGACGGTCGGGTGGTCTCGGCGCCCACGATCAACACGCCGTCCTTCGACGAGGGCGTGGCGACGATCACCGGTGGCTTCACCCAGAGCGAGGCCCAGGACCTCGCGACCGTGCTGCGCTTCGGCGCGCTGCCGGTCGAGCTCGAGCCGCAGCAGACCCAGGAGGTCTCGGCCACCATCGGCCAGGACGCGCTCGACGCCGGCCTCATCGCCGGTGCGGTCGGCCTCGCCCTGGTGGCGCTCTACATCATCGCCTACTACCGGCTGCTCGGCGTCGTGGCCATGGCCAGCCTCGCCATCTCCTTCGGCCTCCTGTGGACGATCATCGCCTACCTCGGCGACGAGCAGGGCCTGGCCCTGACGCTCGCGGGCGTCACCGGCATCATCGTGTCGATCGGTGTCTCGGTCGACTCGAACATCGTGTACTTCGAGCACCTCAAGGAGGACATACGCTCCGGGCGCTCGGTGCGGTCCTCGGCCGACAAGGCCTGGGGGAGCGCGTTCTCCACGATCGTGAAGGCCGACCTCGCCTCGCTGATCGGTGCCGGTCTCCTGTACTGGCTCACGGTCGGCCCGGTGCGGGGCTTCGCCTTCTACCTCGGGCTCGCCACGCTGCTGGACCTCGTGGCCTCGTGGTTCTTCCTCCGACCGGCCGTGCAGCTGCTTGCCCGGGCGGACCGCTTCCAGGACAACCCGAAGGCGCTCGGGTTGCCGTCCGTTCCCGAGCACCTGAGGATCAGCTGATGGGCGCCCTGGGCCGGCTCTACCGCAACGAGACCGCCGTCGACTTCACCCGCGTCTGGCCGAGGATGCTCATCGTCTCGGCGGTCGCGGTCGCGGTCTGCGTGGTGTCGCTGCTCGTGCGCCCGCTGGCGCTCGGCATCGACTTCGAGGGCGGCACGTCCTGGGAGGTGCCGGGCGTCGAGCTCGACGTCGGCGAGGTGCGCGACGCGCTGCGGCCCTACGGGCAGGAGGGCGCGCGGATCCAGACCATCGGCGGGGACACGATCCGGGTCCAGTCGGGGACCGACGACGCCGAGGTCGCCGAGGAGGTGCGGGTCGCCCTGGCCGAGCTCGGCGGGATCGAACCGACCGACGTGGCGGTCACGACGGTCGGCCCGTCCTGGGGTGACGAGATCACCTCCGCCGCACTGCGGGCGCTCGTCTGGTTCTTCGCGGCGATCGCCCTCTACATGACGGTCCGGCTCGAGTGGAAGATGGCGGTCGGCGGGCTCGTCGCCGTGTTCCACGACATCATCATCACCGTCGGCGTGTACTCGATCTTCCAGTTCGATGTGACGCCCGCCACCGTCATCGCGTTCCTCACCATCCTCGGCTACTCGCTGTACGACACGATCGTCGTGTTCGACCAGATCCGCGACAACAGCGTCAAGGTCGGAGCGTCCAACCGGCTCACCTACGCGGCGATGGCGAGCCTGTCGGTCAACCAGGTGATGATGCGTTCGCTCAACACCACGATCACGTCGGTGCTGCCGATCCTGTCGATGCTGGTCATCGGCTCGGTCGCCCTCGGTGCGGTGACCCTCCAGGAGTTCGCCATCGCACTGCTGATCGGCCTGCTGACCGGTGCCTACTCCTCGCTGTTCGTGGCCACGCCGATCGTCGTGTGGCTCAAGGAGCGCGAGGAGCCGAACCGTCAGATCCGGCGGCGGCTCGCCTCCGTCGACACCCACGCCGCGGTCACCGCGGCCCGCACCGGCGAGCGTGCCCCGGACGTCCCGGACGGGGAGCCGAGCGCGGTCGACGTCGCCGAGGGCGAGGGGGCGAAGCCCGCGACGTGGTCGGGCAACCATCCGCCGCGGCCCCGCAAGAACCGTCGGCGCTGAGCATGGTGTGCCTCCCCGGCACACACGCCACGACAGCGTTCGGCCACGGCGCGTGTGGTGTGACGAACGCGCATGGCCCGATGGTCACACCGGTGCCTCCGAACAGGTAGCGTCTCTTCATGGGACGTGACGCAATGACGGCGGATGCGGGGGATCTCCTGCGCCACATTCGCGACGTTCCCGACTTCCCGTCGCCCGGCATCGTCTTCAAGGACATCACGCCGCTGCTGAACAACAGCGACGCACTCGCCGGCTGCACCTCGCTGCTCGCCGCGCAGGCGCGTGACTTCGGCGCCACCCGCATCGCCGGTGTCGAGTCCCGCGGCTTCATCTTCGGTTCGCTCGTCGCGCAGCAGCTCGGCGTCGGCTTCGTCCCCGTGCGCAAGCCGGGCAAGCTGCCGTGCGACACCGTCGGCGTCGACTACGAGCTCGAGTACGGCACGGACCGCGTCGAGGTCCACCTCGACGCCTTCGGCCCCGACGACGTGGTCGTCGTCATCGACGACGTGCTGGCCACCGGGGGCACGGCCGCGGCGACGGCCGGACTCGTCGAGCGGACCGGCGCCCGGCTCGGCGGCCTCGCGTTCCTGTTGGAGATCGGCCCGCTCGGCGGCCGCGAACGCCTCGCGGCCTACCAGACCTCGGCGCTGATCACATGTTGACCCCGGTACCCAGGAGGATCTGAGCCCGTGGCGGTCGTGACGCGGGTCCTGCCGTGGCGGCGGGATCACATCCCCCCGGTGGCCGAGCTCGAACCGCTCATCGCCAAGTTCCGGGGCCGCAACGCCCGCCGCGCGGTCGCCCTCGTCACCGAGGCCTTCGAGCTGGCCCGCGAAGCCCACGACGGCCAGATGCGTCGCTCCGGCGAGCTCTACATCACCCACCCCCTCGCCGTGGCCATGATCGTGGCCGAGCAGACCGAGGACCCGGAGACCATCGCCGCCGCGCTCCTGCACGACGCGGTCGAGGACACGGCGATCACCCTCGCCGACATCGAGGAGCGGTTCACCCCGTCGGTCGCGACCATCGTCGACGGGGTCACCAAGCTCGAGCGGGTCCACTTCCCCTCCAAGGAGGCCCAGCAGGCCGCGACGATGCGCAAGCTGCTCGTCGCCATGGCCAAGGACCTGCGGGTCCTGATCATCAAGCTCGCCGACCGCCTCCACAACATGCGGACCATCGCGGCGATGCCGGCCCACAAGCAGCAGCGCATCGCCCGCGAGACGCTCGACGTCTACGCCCCGCTGGCCCACCGCCTCGGCATGCAGGACATCCGGGTCCAGCTCGAGGACCTCTCCTTCGCCTGCCTCCACCCCAAGCGCTACGCCGAGATCGACCACATGGTGGCGAGCCGGACGCCCGAGCGCGAGATCTACCTGACCCAGGTGATCGAGGAGGTGCGCAGCCGCCTCACCGAGCTCGGGATCGTCGCCGAGGTGACCGGCCGCCCGAAGCACCTGTGGAGCATCTACGAGAAGATGGTCGTCAAGGGCAAGGAGTTCTCCGAGATCTTCGACCTCGTCGGGGTCCGGGTGCTCGTCGGCTCCGTGAAGGACTGCTACGCCGCCCTCGGGTCGATCCACTCGACCTGGAAGCCGGTGCAGGGCCGGTTCAAGGACTTCATCGCCATGCCCAAGTTCAACGACTACCAGTCGTTGCACACCACGGTGATCGGGCCCCAGGGCAAG
Organism: Actinomycetota bacterium; assembly: GCA_034211175.1. Classification (GTDB taxonomy): domain Bacteria; phylum Actinomycetota; class Acidimicrobiia; order Acidimicrobiales; family CAIXPF01; genus JAXHUH01. The sequence continues at coordinate 43,905 of JAXHUH010000071.1, read as the reverse complement.
ACGCTCGAGGTGCAGATCCGCACCCACGACATGAACGTGCGCTCCGAGTACGGCGTCGCCGCCCACTGGCGCTACAAGGCCCGCGACGCCGACCTCGACTGGCTCAACCGGATCGTCGACTGGACCGAGGAGACCGACGACCCCTCGGAGTTCATGGCGAACCTGAAGACCGACCTCGATCACGAGGAGATCATGGTCTTCACGCCGAAGGGCGACGTGCGCATCCTGCCGGCCGGCGCCACGCCCATCGACTTCGCCTACACGATCCACACCGAGATCGGCCACGCCTGCATCGGCACCCGGGTCGACGGGCGGCTCGTGAGCCTCTACACCAAGCTGCGCTCCGGCGACACCGTCGAGATCTTCACGTCGAAGACGCCCGACGCCGGGCCGTCGCGCGAGTGGCTCGACGTCGTCGTCAGCCCGCGGGCCAAGAACAAGATCCGGCAGTGGTTCTCCCGCGAGGAGCGCACCGACGCCATCGGATCGGGCCGCGAGGAGCTCGAGAAGGCGCTGCGCCACGAGGGCCTGCCCGTCCAGCACGTGCTCGACGGCACCGTGCTCGAGCGGGTCGCCACCACGCTCAACTACAGCGACCCCGAGTCGTTGTTCCTGGCCCTCGGCGAGGGCCACGTCACGGCGGCGACCGTGGCGTCGAGAGCCGCCCGCGAGCTGCGCCACGGCGACCCGGCCGAGGACGACCAGCTCCCGACCACCGCCCAGCGGCCCCGCCGCCACAGCCGTGAGCGCCCGACCGTCGGCGTGCACCTCGAGGGCATGGACGACGTGCTCGTCCGCCTCGCCCGTTGCTGCACGCCGGTGCCCGACGACGACATCATCGGCTTCCACACCCGGGGCCGGGGCGTGTCGGTCCACCGGGCCGACTGCGCCAACGCGGTGTCGCTGGCCGCGTCGCAGACCGACCGCCTCGTCGAGGTCGAGTGGGACACCGACCGCCTCGCGTCGTACCTGGTGTCGATCGACGTCGAGGCGCTCGACCGGGCCCGCCTGCTCAGCGACGTGTCGTCGGTCCTGGCCGACCACCACATCAACATCCTCTCGTGCACCACCACCACCGGTGCCGACCGCATCTCGAAGATGCGCTTCGAGTTCGAGCTCAGCGAGCCGTCCCACCTGGCGTCGGTGCTCGCCCTGCTCCGCGGCATCGAGGGCGTCTTCGACGTCCACCGCGTCCTGCCCAACGGCTGACCGGCGCCCGGTGGCGGCGGATGTGCGCGGGTGGTCCGTGCGGGGAGCGGTAACGTCGGACGTCGTATGACCGAAGCATTTCGCGCGCCGATCGGGACCCGCGACGTCCTCCCGCCCGAATCGGCCCGGTGGGCCGCGCTCGTGGCCCGGTTCGCGACCCACGTGGAGGCGGCCGGCTACGGCCTCGTCCACAGCCCGATCTTCGAGGACCTCGGCGTCTTCCAGCGCGTCGGTGAGGGCACCGACGTGGTCCGCAAGGAGATGTACGAGCTGACCGACAAGGGCGGGCGCCACCTCGCGCTGCGGCCCGAGGGAACCGCGTCGGTGGTGCGTGCGTACAACCAGCACCGGCCGACCCCGCCGTGGAAGGCGTGGTACGCGGCGCCGAGCTTCCGCTACGAGCGCCCGCAGGCCGGTCGGTACCGTCAGCACCACCAGGTCGGGGTCGAGGCGCTCGGCAGCGCGGACCCCGACGTCGACGTCGAGGTGATCGTCCTGCTCGCCGACTTCTACACCGGCCTCGGCCTGCGCGACGTCCAGCTCAAGGTCAACTCGATGGGCGACCCGGCCACCCGGGTGCGCTACGTCGACGCGCTGCGGGCGTGGCTGGTCGAGCGCCTCGACGCCATCGACCCGGCGGACCACGACACCGTCCACCAGCACCCGATGCGGGTCCTCGACTCCAAGCGGGAGGCGACCCGGGCGGTCACCGCCGAGGCCCCCGAGGTCGGTGAGTACCTGTCCGACGACGCTGTCGCCCACTTCGAGCGGGTCCGGGCGGGCCTCGACGCCGCCGGGGTGCCGTACGTGCGCGAGCCCCGGCTGGTGCGGGGCCTCGACTACTACACCCACACGACGTTCGAGTTCGCGTCCGGCGCGCTCGACACCGCCCAGAACGGCATCGGTGGCGGCGGCCGCTACGACGGCCTCGCCGAGGCCCTCGGCGGGCAGCCGACCCCGGGCGTCGGGTTCGGCTCGGGCATCGAGCGCATCCTCCTCGCGTGCGACGCGGAGGAGACGTTCGCGGTCGCCGAGCGCGAGCTCGACTGCTTCGTCGTCGACACCACCGACGGGACCTCGGCCCGCGACCTGACGCTGCGCCTGCGGCGCGACGGCCTCGCCGCCGATCGCGCCTGGGACGGCCGGTCGATGAAGGCCCAGATGAAGGCGGCCAACCGCTCCGGTGCCCGCCTCGCCGTGATCGTCGGGGAGGACGAGGCCGCCGACGGCGCCGCCACCGTCCGCGACCTGCGGGGCGACCGGCCCCAGGAGCGCGTGGCCGTCTCCGACCTCGCCGATCACGTTCGCAAGCTGCTCTCCGACGGCCGTTGAGCCGCCACCCCACGTCAGGAGCCCTCGTGCCCGAGACCGCTGACCTCCCGCTCCGCTCCGACCGCTGCGGCACCCTCCGCGCCGCCGACGTCGGCCGCACCGTGTCGCTGTGCGGCTGGGTCGACCGCCGCCGCGAGCACGGTGAGCACCTCGCCTTCGTCGACCTGCGCGACCACACCGGTGTCGTCCAGTGCGTCGTCGCCGGCGCCGCCGACCTGCGCTCCGAGTACGTCGTGCGCATCGTCGGCACCGTGCGCACCCGCCCGGAGGGCACCGAGAACGAGAACCTCCCCACCGGCGCGGTCGAGATCGGTGACTGCGCCGTCGAGATCCTCAACGAGGCCGAGCCGCCGCCGTTCCCGCTGCAGGACCGCTTCGACGCCGACGGCAAGCGGATCGAGGTCGACGAGGTCGCCCGGCTGCGCCACCGCTACGTCGACCTGCGGCGCGAGCGCATGCAGCACAACCTCCGCACCCGGGCGAAGGTCAACAGCGCCGTGCGCCGCTCGATGGAGGACCAGGGCTTCTGCGAGATCGAGACGCCGATGCTCGTGGCATCGACGCCCGAGGGTGCCCGCGACTTCGTGGTCCCGTCGCGCCTGCAGCCCGGCTCGTTCTACGCGCTGCCCCAGAGCCCGCAGCTGTTCAAGCAGCTGTGCATGGTCGGCGGCGTCGACCGCTACTTCCAGATCGCCCGGTGCCTGCGCGACGAGGACCTGCGCGCCGACCGCCAGTTCGAGTTCATGCAGCTCGACGCCGAGGCGAGCTTCGTGACCCAGGCCGAGGTCCAGGACTTCATCGGGGAGGCGGTCGCCGCGGCCGCCGAGGTCGTCACCGGTGAGCGCCCGACGTCGATCCCCCGCATGACCTGGCACGACGCCATGGAGCGCTACGGCTCGGACAAGCCCGACGTCCGCTTCGGGCTCGAGCTGGTCGAGCTGACGCCGCTGTTCGAGGCGACGGAGTTCAAGGCGTTCCAGGCGCCGTGCGTGAAGGGCATCCGCCTCCCCGGTGGCGCGGACCGCACCCGCCGCCAGCTCGACGAGCTCACCGACAAGGTCAAGTCGTGGGGCGGCAAGGGCCTCGTGTGGATGCGGGTCACCGACGACGAGCTGGCGTCGCCGGTCGCCAAGTTCCTCAGCGAGGACGAGCTCGGTGCCATCCGCACGACCATGGAGGCGGAGGCGGGTGACCTCCTGCTGCTCGTCGCCGACGAACGGCCCCGCACCCGCCACCTGCTCGGCCTGCTGCGGCTCGAGCTCGGCCGCCCGCCGATCGACGAGGGCGGCCTCAACTTCCTGTGGGTGGTCGACTTCCCGCTGTTCGAGGACGTCGCCGACGGCAAGCCGGTGCCGGCCCACCACCCCTTCACCATGCCCCACCCCGACGACATCGAGCCGTTGGGTGTCGCCGGCGACCCGGTGCCCGACGCCGCGACGCTGCTCGGCACCCGCGCCCAGGCCTACGACCTGGTCCTCAACGGCTGGGAGCTGGGCTCGGGCAGCGTCCGAATCCACCGCGGTGACGTCCAGACGCGCATCTTCGAGCTGCTCGGCATCGGCGCCACCGAGGCGCGGGCCAAGTTCGGGTTCCTGCTCGACGCGTTCCGCTTCGGTGCCCCGCCCCACGCCGGCTTCGCGTTCGGTCTCGACCGCCTCGTCGCCATCCTCAGCGGCGAGGAGAACATCCGCGAGGTCATCGCGTTCCCGAAGACCCAGTCGGGTGCGGACCCGCTCACCAGCGCACCGACCCCGATCGACGACACCCACCTCACCGAGCTGGGGCTTCGGGTCCTCCCGACCCAGCCCCGCTGATCGGCGCCGGCGCGCCCAGGCGGGCGCGCAGGTCCGCGGCGCCGGCCGGCGGACCGAGGTGGCGTCCCTGGGCCGCGTCACAGCCGAGTCGCGCCAGCTCCCGGGCCTGCGAGGCATGCTCGACGCCCTCGGCGACGACCGCCATGCCGAGGGCGTGGGCCATCGACACGACCGAGGCGACGATGACCCGGGTCGCCGGTACGCGGTCGATGTCCTCGACGAAGGTGTGGTCGAGCTTGAGGACGGTCGCGGGCATGCGCCGCAGGTGGGACAGCGACGACCAGCCGGTGCCGAAGTCGTCGACCGCGAGCACGATGCCGAGCCGGCGCAGGTCGCGCAGGGTCGTGGCGACGATCTCGTCGTCGTCGAGCAGGACCTCCTCGGTCAACTCGAGCCGGAGGCGGTCGGGCGCCAGCCGGTGGCGGGCGAGCGTCTCCGACACCCGGTCGGCGAGGCCCGGGCCGGCCATCTCCCGGCGGGACACGTTCACCGAGACGTGCAGGTCGCGCTCCGGTGCGTCACGCAGCCACGCGGCGAGCTGGCGGCAGGCATCGTCGAGCACGACCGCGCCGATGTCGGCGACGAGGCCGGTCTCGATGGCGACGGGCAGGAACTCACCGGGGGCGACGACACCGACCCCGGGCCGGTTCCATCGCACCAGCGCCTCGGCTCCGAGCACCCGGCCGGTCGCCAGCTCGACGAGCGGCTGGTAGCGCACCTCGAGCTCGTCGTCCGCGATGGCGTGGCGGAGGGCGGTCTCCGTGGCGAGGCGCTCGTCGGCCCACGCCTGCATGGCCCGGTCGAACACGACGACACGGTTGCGGCCGGTGCCCTTGGCCCGGTACATGGCGAGGTCGGCGGCGCGCAGCATCCGGTCGGCGTCCGCGTTGCTCCCCGCCCACGCGATGCCGACGCTGACCGACACGTACGCGTCCGCACCGTCGAGGGACACGGGCTCGGCGAGGGCCTCGCAGATCCGCTCCGCGACCTCGTCCACCGCGGCACGGTCGGTGACCCGTGAGCACAGCACGACGAACTCGTCGCCGCCGAGGCGGGCCACGACGTCGTCGGCCCGCACCACGGCCCCGAGCCGGCGGGCGACCTCGACGAGGAGCAGGTCGCCGGCGCGGTGGCCGAGGCTGTCGTTCACGACCTTGAACCGGTCGAGGTCGATGAACAGGATGGCGACGTCGCCGGCACCGGAGCCGGCGTGGTCGAGGGCGTCGTCGAGGCGGGCGAGGAGCTCGGTCCGGTTCGGCAGCCCGGTGAGGCCGTCGTGGGTGGCCTGGTGGGCGAGTGCATCCTCGAGCGCCCGCCGGTCGGACACGTCGCGCAGGTTGGCGATGAACATCTGCTCGTCGCCGACCCGGGTCGAGGCGACCGCCAGGCGCATCGGGAACGTCGAGCCGTCGCGCCGCAGTCCCGGGACCTCGAGCGCCTCGCCCGTCACGCCGGTCGCGGGCCCCGACGCCCCGTGCGTGGTAAGCGCCCGCCGGTAGCGGTCCCGGAGGCCGGGCGGAACGAGGTCGATGGCAGGTCGTCCCACGACCTCCTCGGAGTCCCAGCCGAAGAGGCGCTCCGCCGCCGCGTTGAACGAGCGCACGACGCCGTGCTCGTCGGTGGTGACGATCCCGTCCGGCGCGTGCTCGAGCACGGTGGCCACGAACTGCTCGCGCGCGCTGAGCGTCGCATGGAGCGCCGCCATCTCCTTCGAGGAGATCTCGATCGAGCGCTCGAGCGTGTAGCGCTCGGCGTCGGCGTCCTCGTAGGCCGCACCGACCCGCTCGAGGAGCGCCGCCCACACCTGCGGGTCGTCGGGCGGGTGCCGCGGATCGATCCCGAGGCGCCGGAGTTGACGGGCGAGCACCGGGTGGCGCGCCGCGGCGTCACCCACCGCCGTCAGTCCCGCTCCGCCAGCACGGCCAGCGTCATCGTCTGGTTGTGGAGCCCGCATCGGCCGTCGGCCAGCGGCGAGATCTCGCCATAGGCGTAGAAGCCGACGTGATGGCTACCCGGCGGCAACACCTCGGCGACCGCATCGACCTCGTCCTCGACCCGCCGGCCGAGCACCAGACGGCGTCCGATGCAGCTCACGCCGAGCGCGAGCACCGGCTCGTCGCCACCACCCAGGGAGCGCATCGCGGCAGCTGCGGCGTCGCCGGCGCCGCCGACGAGGCCGTCGACCGTCACCCACATGAGCTGGCCGAGGCCACCCTCGGGGATGTCGGCCGCGAAGGTGAGCGACCGCTCGTCGGTGTCGATGCCGAGCACGGTCCGCACCACGGGGTTCGGGTCGTCGGCGTCGTTGCGCACCGACAGCGGCAGGAGCAGGGCGCTGGCCGGCAGCTCGCCGGCGCGGTGGCCGAGGTAGTGGCGGTACAGGTCGAGCGCCGGCTCACCGTCGAGCTCGAAGAGCACGTTGCCCTTCGCCCGGGTGATGCGCCGCTCCGGCCCGAACGTGCGCCAGCCGCCCCGTGAGCCGAGCCCCACCGACAGGGACCCGCCGCCGAGTGCGACGACGACGGCGTGGCCCGCCACCGGCCGGTCGCCGACCAGCGTCCAGGTCTGCTCGAAGCGGTCGCCGTCGCCGGCGAGGCCACCGAAGACGGTGGTGCCGGCAGGCAGCCCCGCGGCGAGCCCGGCCACGAGCTGGCCGCCGTTGACCGCGACGCCGTCCGACAGCGCGACCACCAGACGGGGCGCGGCCATGTCGGCCACGAGCGCGTCGGCGAGCGCCCGCCCGTCGTCGAAGGACCGCTCGGCACGCAGCTCGACGGCCGCCGACACGAGGTCGGTCGACGCGAAGCGCACGATCGTGGCCGTCAGCCCGTCGTCGACGTGGCCGTCGTCGAGGTGCCCCGCGGTCGAGCACCCGGTGATCAGGGCGTGGGGATAGGCCTCCCGCAGCCGCAGCGGCCAACGCCCGTCGTCGGCGGACGCACGCGAGCCGAGCGCCACGACGAGCGTCCGCTCCCCGTCCCAGTCGGGCAGGGGTGAGGACCAGGACCCGTCGGTCCACCGGAGCGTGCGCGCGTCCACCCCAACCCTACGGCGCCCTCCGAGGCCGACCTGAGTGCCGGCGCGCCGGCCGCGTCAGGGGCGATGTGGGGATCAGACGACGGAGAACTCGATGACGACGGCCCCGGGGGGCGCGTCGGGGAACGCCGGCCGCCGGTCGCGGATGACCCGCCGGGGCTCGAGGTAGATGGTGATCGCCAGCTCGAAGCCGTCGCGCCAGGCACGGGCCTCGCTGAAGTCGAGCGGCTCGATGTCGAGGCCGAGGCGCTCCAGCTCGTCGACGACCGACACCGCGACGACACGGGGGTCGTAGCCGGCGGTCGCGAAGGCCATGCGGTTCGGGTCGGCCTCCGACGACGGCAGGTGCTCGAGCCCGCACGGCATCACCGCACCGGCGAGGAGGCGGTCGATGACCGCGGAGTCGCTCGTGACGAGATGAGTGACCGCGGGCTCGGGCGGGTGGTCGGCCGCCGCCGCGACCTCGACGGCCACCTGGGCCTCGAGCTCGTGCAGGTGCGCGACCCGCTCCTTCTTCTCACGGTCGGAGTTGAACTCGTAGACCCGCGCGCCGCGGCCCGCCGGCTTGCGGCCGGTGAGGAAGACCCACGACGTGAGCCCGAACATGATCACCGCCGAGGCGCCGAGCCACAGGATCAGCGCGTTCACCAAGAGGTCCACACTCCAAGGTTCGCAGGTCTGGGCCGCTTCCCCAACCTTGACGGCCCGACCGCTCGGGAACCGCAACGCGACGGTCATCGTCCGACCGTGCTCCGCGGCGACCGCGGACGTCCTGACTAACGTCGTGCGGTGGCCACGGATCTGTTCGCCGCGGCGGCCGAGGAGCGCCTCCGCCGGAGCGCACCGCTCGCCGACCGCCTTCGGCCGACGTCGCTCGACGAGGTCGTCGGCCACCGGGACCTGCTCGGACGGGGCGGCACGCTGCGCGCCCTGGTCGAGTCCGACCGTCTCTCGTCGGCGATCCTGTGGGGCCCACCGGGCACGGGGAAGACGACCGTGGCCCGGCTGGCGGCCGCGGCGTCGTCGAAGGAGTTCGTGCAGCTCAGCGCGGTGACGGCCACGGTGAAGGACGTCCGGGGCGTGATCGCCGCGGCCGAGGCCCGCCTCGGCGAGCGCGACCGCGGCACGATCCTGTTCCTCGACGAGGTCCACCGGTTCAACAAGGCCCAGCAGGACGCCCTGCTGCCCGCGGTCGAGACCGGGCTCGTCGTGCTGATCGGCGCGACCACGGAGAACCCGTACTTCGAGGTCAACCCACCGCTGCTCAGCCGGTCGGTGCTCTTCCGGCTCCAGCCGCTGGCACCGGACGAGCTCGGCGAGCTGCTCCGCCGCGGCCTGGACGCCGAGGGGGTGGAGGCCGACGACGACGCCCTCGAGCACCTCGCCGGGCGGGCCGACGGCGACGGCCGCCACGCCCTGACCGCCCTCGAGGTCGCCGCGGCCCTGGCATCGTCGCGTGCCCGCGCTGCCGGGGACGAGAGCGGTGACCCTCCGAAGGTGGTGCTCGCCGACGCCGAGGCGGCGCTCGGTGCCAAGGCCGTGGTCTACGGGCGCGACGACCACTACGACGTGATCAGCGCGTTCATCAAGTCGATCCGGGGCTCCGACATCGACGCCGGCCTGTACTGGCTGGCCCACATGCTGCGGGCGGGGGAGGACCCCCGCTTCATCGCGCGCCGGCTCGTGATCCTGGCGTCGGAGGACGTCGGCATGGCCGACCCGATGGCGATCGTCGTCGCCGACGCCACGGCCCGCGCCGTGGAGTTCGTCGGCCTGCCCGAGGCCCAGCTCAACCTGGCCCAGGCGGTCGTGCACCTGGCCGCGGCGCCGAAGTCGAACCGGGTGACGGTCGCGCTCGGCGCGGCGATGGCCGACGTGCGCGACGCGGCCACGAGCGGCGTGCCCCGCCACCTGCGCGACGCCCACTACCAGGGGGCGTCGAAGCTGGGCCACGGCGACGGCTACGCCTACCCCCACGACGATCCGTCCGGGTGGGTCGACCAGCAGTACCGACCGCCCGAGGTCGCCGGCCACCGCTACTACGAGGCGAGCGGTCACGGCTACGAGGCCCGCGTCGCGGAGCGCCAGGCACGGCTGCGCGCCGACGCCGGTGGCCACGGCCCGGCGCCCACCGACGCCCCCGACGCCGCCCCGACCGGCGATGCCGGCGCCGGCACCGCCCCGGACGGCGATGCCGCTCCGGATGGTGATGCCGCCCCGAGCGGCCGTGTGCCGAGCGGCGATCCGTCGGCGGAGGCCGGCGCGCCGGTCGCGGGCAACGACGAGACCGGGGGTCCCGACGGTGCGACCACGTGACCTGACGCACGGTCAGGACCGGGCCCGGAAGCCGTCAGTACGGGGGTTTTGTGCCGAGTAGGCTGGACGACGTCATGAAAGCCAACGAGCTGCGCCGCGCCTTCGTCGAGTACTTCGTGGACAACGGGCACACCCATGTCCCCTCGGCGAGCCTGATCCCCCATGACCCGACGCTGCTGTTCACGGTGGCCGGGATGGTCCCGTTCAAGCCGTACTTCGTGGGGGAGGAGACCCCTCCCTACCCACGCGCGGTCACGGTGCAGAAGTGCGTTCGTGCAGGCGGCAAGCACAACGACCTCGACGAGATCGGCCGGACCAAGCGCCACCTGACGTTCTTCGAGATGCTCGGGAACTTCAGCTTCGGCGACTACTTCAAGTCCGACGCCATCCCGATGGCGTGGCAGTTCTTCACCGAGGTGCTGGGCCTCGACCCCGAGCGCCTGTGGGTCACGGTCCACACCAGCGACGACGAGGCCGAGGAGATCTGGCGCGACGCCGTCGGCGTGCCCGCCGAGCGGATCCAGCGCCTCGACGAGGACAACTTCTGGCGCATGGCCGACGTCGGCCCGTGCGGGCCGTGCTCGGAGATCTTCTGGGACAAGGGCCCCGAGTACGGCCCCGACGGCGGCCCCGCCCACGGCGGCGAGGAGCGGTTCGTCGAGATCTGGAACCTCGTCTTCATGCAGTTCGAGTCGCAGCCGGACGGCGCCCAGGTCCCGCTGCCCAAGCCCTCGATCGACACCGGTGCCGGCCTGGAGCGCATCCTCACCGTGCTCCAGGAGGTCGACTCGGTGTTCGACCTCGACGAGATGGTGGCGCTGCGCAACGTGGCCGAGGAGGCCAGCGGCGTCGCCTACGGCACCAACGACACGGCCGACGTGTCGCTGCGCATCCTCGTCGAGCACGCCCGCACGGTGACCTTCCTCGTCAGCGACGGTGTGTTCCCGTCCAACGAGCGCCGGGGCTACGTGCTGCGGCGCATCCTGCGCCGCGCCGTGCGCCACGCCTACCTGCTCGGTGTCGCCGAGCCGATCATGCCGCGCCTCGTCGACGCCGTCGTCGAGATCATGGGCCCCGACTACCCCGAGCTGCTCGGGACCCACGAGTTCGTCCGCGGGGTGGTCGAGCGCGAGGAGGTCCGCTTCCGCGAGACGCTCGCCACCGGCTCCGCCATCCTCGACGACGCCCTCGAGCGGCTCTCCGACGGTGACGTGCTCGACGGCGAGATCGCCTTCGCGCTCCACGACACCTACGGCTTCCCGTTCGAGGTGACCGCCGAGATCGCCACCGAGCGGGGCGTCGAGGTCGACCGCCCCGGCTTCGAGGCGGCGATGGCCTCCCAGCGGGAGCGGGCGAAGGCGGCGCGCAAGGGCGCGACGTCCGACACCCACTTCGAGGCCTACCAGGAGCTGCTCGAGCAGTTCGGCCCGACCGAGTTCGTGGGCCGCGAGGAGCTGACCAACGTCGAGGCCCGCGTCCTGGCGGTGCTCGGCGAGGAGGGCGCTGACCGCTACGTCGTGCTCGACCGCACGCCGTTCTACGCGGAGTCCGGTGGCCAGATCGGCGACACCGGCACGATCGTCACCCAGTCGGGCACGGTCCACGTGGCCGACTGCACCTACGCGCTGCCGGGCCTGCACCGCCACCACGTGGCCCGGATCGAGGGCGAGGTCACGCCCGGCCAGCCGGCGACCGCGTCGATCGACGTCGTGCGACGCGACGCCATCCGCCGCAACCACACCGGCACCCACCTGCTCCACTGGGCGCTGCGCGAGGTGCTGGGCGAGCACGTGCGCCAGCAGGGCTCGGTCGTCGAGCCCGACCGGCTCCGGTTCGACTTCAGCCACTACGAGGCGCTGACCCCCGAGCAGATCGGCCGCATCGAGGACCTGGTCAACGGCGAGGTGCTCTCGAACGAGCGGGTCCGCCACTTCGAGACGACGATGTCGGAGGCCCAGGAGCTGGGCGCGATCGCGTTCTTCGGCGACAAGTACGGCGACATCGTGCGGGTCCTCGAGGCCGGTCCCCGCTCGACCGAGCTGTGCGGCGGCACCCACGTGCGGGCACTCGGCGACATCGGGCCCATGAAGATCGTGTCCGAGGGCTCGATCGGCTCGAACATCCGCCGGGTCGAGGCGGTGACCGGCCACGGGCCCATCGCCCGTCTCCGCGAGGAGGAGGCCCAGCTCGCGAAGGCGGCCGAGCTCGTCGGCGTGCCGGTCGAGGACCTCATCCGCGGCCTGGAGAAGCAGAGCGGCGAGGTCAAGGCGCTGCGCGACGAGGTGCGGACCCTGCGCAGCCAGGTCGCGTCCGGCCGCTCGTCGGAGCTCGCGGCGAGCGCGACCGACGGGGTCGTCGTCGCCCGGATCGACGACGTCGACCGTGACGCGCTGCGGGAGCTGGCGCTGGCGGTGCGCGACCGCGACGGCGTCCGTGCCGTCGTGCTCGGCAGCGCACCGGACGGCGGTGGCGTGGCCATCGTCGCCGCGGCCCGCCCCGACAGCGGCCTCGACGCGGGCGCCCTGATCGCGGACGCGGCCAAGCTGGTCAAGGGTGGCGGTGGCCGCAACCCCGAGCTCGCCGTCGCCGGCGGCAAGGACCCGTCCAAGCTCGACGAGGCCCTCGACGTCGTCCGCGCCGCCGCGGGCGTCGCCGTCTGAGCGTGCGCGCGCTCGGGCTCGACCTCGGTTCGCGTCGCATCGGTGTGGCGGTCAGCGACCGCGACGGCCGGGTGGCGACGCCGTGCGAGGTCGTCCCCCGGACGAAGGACGCCCAGCAGCACCGCCGCAAGATCGCGGAGCTGGTCGGCGAGTTCGAGGCCGAGGTCGTCGTCGTCGGTCTGCCGATCTCGCTCGACGGCACCGAGGGCCCGGCGGTGCGCGAGGTGCGCACCGAGATCGAGCACCTGACACCGTTCGTCAAGGTCCCCGTGGAGACCTACGATGAGCGATTCACCACCGTGACCGCCCATGACCAGCTCGCCGCCGCCGCCGTGCCCGGCCGCAAGCGCCGCCAGATGATCGATCAGGTCGCCGCCGCCGTGATGTTGCAGGCGTGGCTCGACGCACAGGTCGCCGCCGACCGCGAGGGAGGCCAGTGAGCAACACGTCCGACCCCCGAGGGAACGGGCCGTCGCACGACGACGGATCGGGCCCGGCCGACTACGGGCGGGGCCGCTACCCCGAGCCGACGCCACCGCGTGCGGGCACCCGCACCGCGCTGGTCGACGCCACCCCCGACGAGGCCTTCTGGGACTACGAGGACTACGACGAGCGCGACTGGGTCCGGATCCCGCGCCCGAGCGGCGTCGGGCGGCGCATCGCCGCCGCGGGCCTCCTCCTTGCCCTGCTCATCGTCGGCATCGTCGGCTATGCCGGCTTCTGGGTCTACCGCCAGGTGAACCCGGCCGGCGACCCGGGCCCGGAGATCGAGATCGCGGTGCCGGCCGGTGCGACCACGGCCGAGATCGCGGTGATCCTCGACGAGAACGCCGTCGTCAGCAACGGCCGGATCTTCCAGGAGTACGTGCGCATCCGCGACGCCGGGCCCTTCCAGGCCGGCGACTACACCTTCGCCGAGAACTCGCCGATGGGCGACGCGCTCGAGGTGCTGGCCGCCGGTCCCGCCGAGCCCGAGTTCTTCCAGGTCACGATCCCCGAGGGCCTCACGGTCGAGCAGATCGCCGCCCAGCTCGCCGAGCAGGTGCCGGACTTCGAGCTGGCCGACGTCCAGGCCGCGATGACCTCGGGCCAGGTGCAGACGCCGTTCCTCCCCGAGGGCCAGACGAGCCTCGAGGGCCTGCTGTTCCCGGACACGTACCAGTTCGAGGAGGGGGCGACCCCGCTCGACGTGCTCAACCGGATGTCGCAGGAGATGGTGTCCGTCGCGACCGAGCTCGGGCTCGAGGAGGCCGCGGCGACCTACGGCTACACGCCCTACGAGCTGTTGATCATGGCCTCGATGCTCGAGCGCGAGGTGCGCCTGCCCGAGGAGCACGGCATGGTCGCCCGGGTGCTCTACAACCGCATCGGTGCGCAGATGACGCTGGGCATCGACGCCACGGTGCGCTACGCGGTGGACAAGCCGAACGAGCCGCTCACCGTCGAGGACCTCGACGTCGATTCGCCGTACAACACGCGCAAGTACCAGGGCCTGCCTCCGACGCCGATCGCGGTGCCGTCGCGCAGTGCGATCGCCGCGGTGATCAGCCCGACGGAGGGCCCGTGGCTCTTCTACGTGCTGGCCGACGAGGAGGGCCACCACTTCTTCACGGACAGCTACGACGAGTTCCTCCGCCAGAGGGACATCTCGCGGGAGGCCGGGCTCCTCTGAGCGTCACCGGCCACACCCGGGTCGCCGCCGTCATCGGCGACCCGGTGCGCCACTCGCTGTCACCGCTGATCCACAACGCCGCGTTCGCCGCCGTCGGGCTCGACTGGGTGTACGTGGCGTTCGAGGTCGCCGACGGCGATGCCCCGGCGGCCCTCGACGCGGCGCGGGCGCTCGGCCTCGCCGGCCTGTCGGTGACGATGCCGCACAAGGCGGCGGTGGCCGCCGCGGTCGACGAGCTGACCCCGACCGCCGCCCGCCTCGGTGCCGTGAACTGCGTGATCGCTGCCGGCGACGGCCGCCTCGTGGGGGACAACACCGACGGCGGCGGGTTCGTCGACGCCCTGGTCGCGGAGACGGGCCGCACGCCGGAGGGGGCGCGCTGCGTCGTCGTCGGCGCCGGGGGCGCGGCGAGGGCCATCGTGTTGGCGCTGGCCGACGCCGGTGCGGCCCGGGTGGGTGTGCTGAACCGCACGCCCGAGGGTGCAGCGCGGGCCGCGGCGCTCGCCGACGACGTCGGCGCCGTGGTCACCGAGGACGCGATCGGCGACGCGGACATCGTCGTGAACGCCACGCCGGTGGGCATGTCCGGGCGCGCCGACCAGCACCTCGTGGCGTTCGATCCTGCTCGGATCAAGGAAGATCAGCTCGTCGTCGATATCGTGTACGAACCGCTCGAAACCGAGTTGATGCGTCGAGCGGCAGCGCGAGGAGCTCGCGTGGTGGGCGGCGTGCCGATGCTGGTCCACCAGGCAGCCCGAGCGTTCACCTCCTGGACGGGCCAACCGGCACCGCTCCAGGTCATGACCGACCAAGTCCTCAACTTCTCCCGTGGACCTGCCGATGGGGTCCGCGAACGCGCACGGTACATGGTGTAGGGAGACATCTCCGCGTCCGCGGTTAGACTGAGATGTCGACTGGACTGCAGCTCCGGGCGAGGACGCCAACTCTGGAGGCGAAGGTGTCGCTACAAGGCACGATCGAGACGTTCGCGATCGCCGACGTCCTGCGTCTGCTCGCGGCGACGAACAAGTCGGGACGTCTCCGCGTCACCGGACCGTCGCGGTCCGGCACGATCTGGGTCGACGACGGCCAGATCCTGGCCGCGGAGTCCCCGGACACGCCGCACGTGAGCGGTCCGCCCGACGTGCTGTTCCAGTTCCTGCGCTTCGAGCGCGGGTCGTTCAGCTTCGAGACCGACAAGTACCCGCCGTCCCCCGGCGACCCGGTCGACATCGAGCCCACGCTCGTCGCGGCCGAGTCGATGCTCCAGGAGTGGCGGGAGATCGAGCGGGTCGTCCCGTCGACCGACGCGTGGATCACGCTGCGCCCCGAGCCGACGAGCGAGGACATCCGCCTCGACGGCTCCCAGTGGCGGGTGGTGACCTCGATCGGCGACGGTCGAACCGTCACGGCCCTCGGCGACGCGCTCACCTCCGGTGAGCTGCAGACCGCCCGGGCGATCTTCAACCTCGTGGAGCTCGGCCTCGTCGAGGTCGGGACGCGCCCGGCCGGTGCGTCGCAGCGCCCGACGAACGTGGCCCAGGTGGCGCCGCAGCCGGCGCCCGCCGAGCCCACACCGCAGCCGCAGCCGCAGCCGGCGCCGCCCGCCGAGCCGACACCGTCGAGTGGCGGCCCGTCGCCCTCGAGCGTCGCCCCGGCGCCGCCTCCGGGCCCGGCCACGATGCCGGCGCCCCCGAGCCCGGGCCCGGCCCCCGCGCCGGCTCCGGCCGCGCAGGCACCGGCCCCGCCGGCACCGCCGAGCGAGCCGGCACCCGACGCCGAGCCGTCGGCCTTCCCGGCGTTCGGTTCGACCCTGCCGCCGTCGGCCGACCCGACGCCGACCGGCCCGACGCCCGCGATCGACGGCGACGCCCCGCCGCCGCCCTCGTTCGTGCCGCCGGTGCCGCCCGCACCCGATGCGGACGCACCGTCGCCGGCCACGACCAACGAGGCCCGCCAGCAGCTCGACGCGCTGGCGACCAGCTTCGGCATCACCCCGCCCGACGGCAACGGGAACGTCCCCGAGCGCCCGGCGGCGCCTACGGACCCGCAGGTCACGTTCGGCATGCCCGAGCGCACCAACGGGCACGACGGGCCCAACGGGACGACGATCCCCCGGGCGCGCACGATCTTCGAGGCGGCCGGTTCGCCGCCGCCGGTCGGCAACCCGACGGGCCTCCAGGAGGCGTCGGGCTTCGCCGGGTACCCCCCGATGCCGGTGCCCGAGGCGATCGCCCCGCCGCCGCCCCCGCCCCCGCCGCCGCCCCCTCCGGCTGCGGCCGGTGCCCCGGGCGACATGCCGATGGCGGCGCCGCACGGCGCCCAGCCGCCGCCCGCCCCGCCTGCGCCGCCAATGGGCGCCAGCTCGGGCGACGCCGCGGACATCGCACGCCAGCTCGCCAACCTGAGCCCCAAGGCCGCCGAGGCGGTCCGGGCGAGCAGCGGCTTCGGCAACGGCTCCAACGACGGCGACCGACCGAACTGATCCCCGCGATCGGCTCCGGCCGGTCATCGCCGAGTGGACCTCGTCCTCGTCATCGTCTGTGCCGCCATCGGGGCCGCGCTCGCCCCAGCACTGACCGCCGTACCGCAACGGGTCCTGCGACCCCAACCGACGTCACCGAACGGGCCCGTCACCGAACCGGGCCCGGCCAGCCAGGCTACCGTGCCGATCGCGCTGGCGACCGCGGCGCTGTGGGCGGCGGCGGCGTGGCGGTTCGGCCTCAGTCCCACGCTGCCGGTGCACCTCGTGGTGTGGGCCGCGCTCGTGGTCGTCACCGTCATCGACCTCGATCACAAGCGGATCCCCGACCGCCTCGTCTTCCCGACGCTGGCGTTCGCTGGGCTCGCCATGATCGGGATCAGCCTCCTCGACGGTGACACCGACCGCCTGACGCGCGCCGGGCTCGGCGCGGCCGTCTACTTCGTCGCGCTCTTCGTGCCCCACCTCGTCTACCCGCGGGGGATGGGGTTCGGGGACGTGAAGCTGGCGCTGGTGCTGGGCCTGCTGCTCGGCTGGCAGACGTCGTCGCCCGACGAGGCGGTCCGGGCGGTGCTGTCCGCCATGCTCCTCGGCTCGGCGCTCGGCGCGCTCAGCGGGTTGGCCCTGCTCGTCGCCCGTCGCCGCAACGACCCGTTCCCGTTCGGCCCCGCGCTCGTGGCCTCCACGATCATCGTGCTCCTCGCCGGCGTGCCGGTCTGGTGAGCACACCCGGTGAGTCCGCCGGATCGGGCCGCGATCCGGTGCGCCCCGGTCCTCCCGCCACGGCGGGTCGGTACCCCTCGCGGCCCGGGCGCCGACGCCGTGCGGCGGACCTTCTAAGCTCCGCCGCGATGCGGGAGCTGCGCGTGGTGCTCGTCGGGATGATGGGGTCGGGCAAGTCGACCGTCGGTCGGCGGGTCGCGGACCTGTGGGGGATCGAGGCCGTGGACACCGACCTCGAGATCGAGCGCCGGTGCGACCGGTCGATCCGGGAGCTGTTCGCCACCGTCGGCGCCGCCGCGTTCCGCGAGCTCGAGCGGGCGGTCGTGGCCGATGCCGTCGCCGCGCCGGCGCCGCTCGTGGTCGCCTGCGGTGGCGGCGCCGTCCTCCACCCGGCGACGCGCGAGCGCCTGTGCCGACCCGACGTGCACGTCGTGTGGCTCCGGGCCGCGCCCGAGGCCCTCGCCGCCCGCGTCGGCACTGACGAGGAGCGCCCACTGCTCGGCGCCGATCCGGTGGGGTCGCTCCGTCGCCTGGCCGCCGCCCGGGCGCCGCTGTACGGGGAGGTGGCCGACGTGATCGTCGACGTCGACGACGAGCCCGCCGAGGCGGTGGCCTCCCTGGTCATGGGCCTGGCCGACCACCTCGTCGCCGCGGTGCCGTCGTGAGCGGGCTGGTGCGGGTGCCGGTCCCGGTCGAGGGCCGCTCCTACGACGTGGTCGTCGGCCCCGGCGCGAGATCGGAGCTGGCGTCGCTGCTGCCGCCGCGCGCCAGGCGCGCGGCCATCGTGTCCCAGCCGAACATCGCGGTCGACGTCGATCCCGGCCTGCCACAGGAGCGCTTCGACCTCGGTGCCGGTGAGTCGGCGAAGACCCTCGCATCGGTCGAGGAGCTGTGCCGGGCGTGGGCCGCCTGGGGCCTGACCCGCCAGGACGTCGTGGTCGCCGTCGGGGGCGGCGTCGTCACCGACGTCGCCGGGTTCGCCGCCGCGGTCTACCACCGCGGCGTCGCGGTGGCCCACGTGTCGACGTCGCTGCTCGGGCAGGTCGACGCGGCCATCGGCGGCAAGACCGGTGTGAACCTGCCGGAGGGCAAGAACCTGGTCGGGGCGTTCTGGCAGCCGTGCGGCGTCGTGTGCGACACCGAGACGCTGGCCGGCCTGCCGCCCCGGGAGCTGCGCAGCGGCCTCGGGGAGCTGGCCAAGTACCACTTCCTCGGTGGTGAGCACCTCGATGGCCTGGAGCTGGCCGACAAGGTGGCCGAGGCGGTGCGGATCAAGGCCGAGGTCGTCGCGTCGGACGAGCGGGAGGGCGGCCGCCGGGCGATCCTCAACTACGGCCACACCCTGGCCCACGCGCTCGAGACCGCCGGGTCCTACGACCTGCGCCACGGTGAGGCCGTCGCCATCGGGCTCGTCTACGCCGCCGAGCTCGCCCACCGCCTCGGGCGGATCGACGCCGCCCGCGTCGACGAGCACCGCCGCATCCTGGCCGGCTACGACCTGCCCGACGCACTGCCGCCGGGGAGTGATCCGGCCGAGCTGATCGGCCTGTTCGCCCGCGACAAGAAGGCGCTCGACGGCGTGACGTTCGTGCTCGACGGGCCCGACGGGGTCGAGCCGGTCGGCGACATCACCCGCGCCGACCTCGAGGCCGCGATGGAGGCCGTCGCGTGAGCAGCCCGCCCTCGGTCCTGCTGCTGTCGGGACCGAACCTCCGCCTCCTCGGCACCCGCGAACCGCAGATCTACGGCACCGAGACCCTCGACGACCACGTCGAACGGGCCCGGGCCATGGCCGACGAGCTCGGCCTGACGATCGACCACCTGGCCACCAACGCCGAGGCCGAGGCCGTCGAGGCCGTCCACCGGGCCCGTCGGGACCACGACGCCATCATCGTCAACCCCGGCGCGTTCACCCACTACTCCTGGGCGCTCCACGACGCGCTCGCCGCGTTCGACGGCCCGGTGATCGAGCTCCACCTCTCCAACCCCGACGCCCGCGAGCCGTGGCGGCGTACGTCGGTGATCGCCCCGGTGGCCAAGGGCACGATCGCCGGCTTCGGCGGCTTCGGCTACGAGCTCGCCGTGCGTGCCGTGCGGGCGGTCCTGCCCACCTCCTGAACGCCCCGGCCGATCGTGCCTGCGGATCCTGCCACCGGTGGCAGGAACTGCAGGCGAGAACCGGGACGCGTGGGCCCCGCGGGTTCGGCGCCCGGCCGGCGATGCGAACGGGTACCGTCGGGCGATGTCCATCGCGGCGCCCGAACGCTCCGAGCTGCCCCCGCTGCGTGCCGTCGGCCGTGCGGATGCCGTCCGCGACGCGCTCGGCCCGCTCGGATGCGACGCGCTCGTCGTCACCGAGCTGACCAACATCCGCTGGCTCAGCGGGTTCAGCGGTTCCTCGGCGACGCTCGTCGTCAGCCCCACCGGGCTGGTGCTCGTCACCGACGGCCGCTACCGGGACCAGGCGAGCGCCGAGCTGGCGGCCGCCGGGGTCGACGCCCGCATCGAGATCACCCGGGAGATCGAGGCGCCCGTCCGCGCCGCGACCGCCGGATGGCGGGTCGGCCTCGAGGCCGGGTCCGTCACCTGGTCGCGCCAGCGCACGATGGGGGAGTGGTTCGACGGCGAGGTCGTCGCCACCGACGGGCTCGTCGAGGGCCTGCGCGAGGTCAAGGACGACGCCGAGCTCGCCCGGATCGCCCGGGCCGCCGCCATCTGCGACGACGCGGTGGCCGAGGTGGCGCCGATGCTGCTCGGCCAACCCTCCGAGCGCGACGTCGCCGCGGAGCTCGACTACCGGATGCGCCTGCGGGGCGCCGACGACCGGGCGTTCGACACGATCGTCGCGTCGGGGCCGAACGGCGCCCGGCCCCACGCCCACCCCGGCGACCGACGGATCGTCGACGGCGACCTCGTCGTGATCGACGTCGGGGCGATGGTCGACGGCTACCGCAGCGACATGACCCGCACCTTCGCCATCGGTGAGGTCGACGAGACCCGCCGCCGCATGCTCGAGGTCGTGACCTCGGCCCAGGCCGCCGCCGCGGCCCTCGTCGCCCCCGGTGTGGCCACCGAGGACCTCGACGCCGCGGCGCGCGACGTCATCGCGGCCGCCGGTTGGGCCGACGCGTTCAGCCACGGTCTCGGCCACGGGGTCGGTCTCGACATCCACGAGCCGCCGATGCTGTCGGCCACACCGGGCCGTGCGCTGCGCGAGGGCGAGGTCGTCACGATCGAGCCCGGTGTCTACGTTCCCGGGGTCGGCGGCGTCCGCGTCGAGGACACCGTCGCCGTCGTGGCCGGCGGATCCCGTACGCTGACCGCCAGCACCAAGGACCCGTCGCCGTCCCGCTGACCGGCGACCCCACCGGACGCCCCGCGCCAACCATGCGAGCGCGGCGCGTCCGTTGCCCGAGCCGAGGAGGACTCGTGCCCACCATCACGACGAACGACCTGAAGAACGGCATGACCCTCGACCTGTCCGAGGGCCTGTTCCAGATCGTCGAGTTCCAGCACGTGAAGCCGGGCAAGGGCGGCGCCTTCGTCCGCACCACGCTCAAGAACGTGCGGTCCGGCGCGGTCGTCGACCGCACGTTCCGCGCCGCCGAGAAGGTCGAGCGGGCCACCATCGACAAGCGCGAGATGCAGTTCCTCTACCGCGACGGCGAGAACTACGTCTTCATGGACAACGAGACCTACGAGCAGATGCCGGTCGGGCCGAACGCGCTGGGCGACGCCACCAACTACGTGGTCGAGGGCTCGAGCGTGACCCTGCTGATGTACCAGTCCGAGATCGTCGGCACCGACCTGCCGGCCGCGGTCGAGCTGACGATCGCCGAGACGGAGCCGGGCGTGCAGGGCGACCGGGTCAGCGGTGCCCGCAAGCCCGCGACGCTCGAGACCGGCCTGACGGTCCAGGTGCCGCTGTTCGTGAACCCGGGCGACCGGGTCCGGGTCGACACCCGCAACGGCGAGTACATCACCCGCGCATGAGCATCGGCACCCGCCGACGCGAGGCACGCGAACGCGCCCTGTCGCTGCTCTACGAGGCCGAGACCAAGGACGAGTCGTCGGCCGCGGTGCTCGCCGCGCTCGCGGTGGTACCCGAGTCGTTCGTCGTCGAGCTCGTCACCGGCGTGGGGGAGGAGCGCGAGGAGATCGACCGCTCGATCACCGCCAGCTCCGACAACTGGCGCCTCGACCGCATGCCGGCCATCGACCGCGCCCTGCTCCGCCTCGGCGTCTACGAGCTCGGCTGGCGCCACGACGTACCGACCGGCGTCGTGATCAGCGAGGCCGTCGAGCTGGCCAAGCGGTTCTCGACCGAGGACTCGGGCCGGTTCGTCCACGGCGTGCTCGCCCGCGTCGCCCGCGAGGTCCGGGGCGACGGGGACGTGCCCCCGGTCGCGGAGATCATCGAGGACCTCGGCGACGACGAGCCCGACGACACGATGCCCGACGACGACGTGATGCCCGACGACACGATGCCCGACGACACGATGCCCGACGACGAGGTGCGTGACGACTCGTGAGGTCTGCGGCCGCCGCCGATCGGGGACTGCCGCTTCCCGACCCGCCGTTGGCCGACGACGTCGTGGCCCTGCGGCCGTGGCGCCAGGCCGACGCCCCGTCGCTCGCCGCGGCGTGGGCCGACCCGGAGATCCGGCGCTGGACCGAGGTCCCGCCGGACACGAGCGAGGCCTTCGCCCGCCGGTGGATCGCCGGTGAGGCGGAGCGCCGTCGCCGGGGCCTCGCCGTCGACCTGGTGATGACGCCGGTCGACGACGAGGACCGGGTGGCCGGTGAGATCGGCCTGGTGATGGCGGGCCGGGGGGCCGCCGAGATGGGCTACTGGACGGCGTCGGACCGACGGGGGCTCGGCTACGCGTCCCGGGGCGCGGGTCTGGTGCGGGCCTGGGCGCTGCACACCCTCGGTGTCACCGAGCTCGTCGCCAAGGCCGACCCGGGCAACCGGACCTCGGCGACCGTGGCCCGCAACGCCGGGTTCGCGGTCGACCCCGGTGACCCGAGCGGCGCCACGTTCGTGGCCCGCCGCATCGGCGACTGACGACGGTTCGCGAGTGGCGCGGCCGGTAGCTGGTAGCGTCTCTGACCAACCGTGAAGCGGGTCCCGTGAGGCCCGG
Source organism: Actinomycetota bacterium (assembly GCA_034211175.1). Classification (GTDB taxonomy): domain Bacteria; phylum Actinomycetota; class Acidimicrobiia; order Acidimicrobiales; family CAIXPF01; genus JAXHUH01. The sequence goes on along the minus strand of JAXHUH010000071.1, from coordinate 21,517 downwards.
ACGGGGAGGATGCAACGTCTGTGGCCGAACGAGAGCGCCGCGCGACGCGGCCGTACCGTGGCACGTTCGTCGCACGGAAGCGTGTGATGGATTCCGATGACGTCGCTCGGGCGATCTGGCGGATGGCGCACGAGATCGCCGAGCGGAACCGTGGCCTTCACGACGTCGTCCTGATCGGACTGCAGACCGGCGGCGTGGGCCTGGCCAAGGCACTGGCCGAGGTCCTGGCGGAGATCGAGAACGTGACCGTCCCGACCGGGTCGCTCGACGTCGCCCTCCACCGCGACGACATCGGCCTGCGGCCGGTGCTGCCCGAGGCGGAGACCGACATCCCGGCCGACCTCGCCCAGCAGGTGGTCGTGCTCGTCGACGACGTGCTGTTCACCGGGCGGACGGTCCGGGCGGCGCTCGATGCGCTCAACACGTTCGGCCGGCCCCGGTCGGTGCAGCTGGCGGTCATGGTCGACCGCGGCCACCGGGAGCTGCCGATCCGGCCCGACTACGTCGGCAAGAACCTCCCCACACGCCGCGACGAGGTGGTCGACGTGCGCCTCGACGGCGTGCATCTCGGCGAGATGCAGGCATGAGGGAGGTTCCGATGGTTCCGACGAGAAGGCGGCCGCAGGCGACGTGAAGCACCTGCTGTCGATCGACGACCTGACCCGCGACGACCTCGAGACGGTGCTGCGGCTCACCGACACCTTCGCCGAGGTCTCCTCCCGGGCGATCCCCCGGGTGCCGGCGCTGCGGGGCCGGACCCTCGCCTGGTTGTTCTGGGAGGACTCGACCCGTACCCGGCTGTCGTTCGAGGCGGCGGCGAAGCGCCTCTCGGCCGACACCCTGAACTTCAGCGTCGGCTCGTCGTCAGTGAACAAGGGCGAGTCGCTGCGCGACACCGTGCTCACCATCTGCGCGATGGGCGTCGACGCCATCGTCGTGCGCCACCGCTCCTCGGGCGTGCCCCACCAGATCGCCCGGTGGATCGACGCGTCGGTCATCAACGCCGGCGACGGCTGGCACGAGCACCCGACCCAGGCGCTGCTCGACAGCTACACGATCCGCCAGCGGACCGGCTCCCTGGACGGCCTGCGGATCGCCATCGTCGGCGACGTGAAGCACTCGCGGGTCGCCCGCAGCGACGTCTCGGCGTTCACCGCGCTCGGCGCGGACGTCACGCTCGTGGCCCCCCGGACGTTGCTCCCTCCGTGGGTCGACGACTGGCCGGTGCGGTTGAGCAGCGACTTCGACGCCACGCTCGACGAGGTCGACGTGGTCTACCTCCTGCGGATGCAGCGCGAGCGCATGACCGAGGCCCTGGTGCCGACGCTGCGGGAGTACACGAGCCGCTTCGGGCTCACCCGCTCGCGGGCCGCGAGGTTGCGCGACGACGTCGTCGTCATGCACCCGGGCCCGATGAACCGGGGGGTGGAGATCGCCCCGGAGGTCGCGGAGCTGCCCCAGGCCGTCGTGCTCGACCAGGTCGAGAACGGCGTCTCGGTCCGCATGGCGGTCCTGTTCCTGCTGTTGGGCTCGGGAGCCGAGCTGGGGGGCGTCGGGCTCGGCGAGGAGGTGCGGGCGTGAGCACCCTGGTCATCCGGGGCGGGCGCATCGTCGATGCGACGGGTGAGCGACGGGCCGACGTCCTCGTCGGCCCCGACGGCGTGATCAAGGCGGTGGCCGAGGGCCTCTCCGGCGATCGCACGCTCGACGCCGGGGGCTGTCTCGTGGCGCCCGGCCTGGTCGACCTCGCCTCCGGCATCGGCCAGCCCGGCGACGAGGAGTCCGAGACGATCGAGACCGCGGCCCGGGCCGCGGCGCTCGGCGGCTACACCGCGATCGTCGCGCTGCCGACCACGGACCCGGTCGCCGACGACCCGTCGGTCGTGCGGGAGATCCGCCGCCTGGCCGAGGGCGCCTGCTGCGAGGTCCACCCCGCGGCGCCGGTCACGGTCGGGCGGGGCGGGTCCCGCCTCGTGCCGATGGCCGAGCTGGCCGCCGCCGGGGTCCGGCTGTTCGTCGACGAGGGCACGGGCGTGCAGGACGCGGCGGTGCTGCGCCGGGCGCTCGAGTACTCGACCGACCTCGACGTCGTGATCGGCCAGCACTGCGAGGTCCCCGAGCTGGCCCGCAACGGCCACATGCACGAGGGCGAGTGGTCCTCGCGCCTCGGCATCGGCGGCATACCCGCGGAGGCCGAGGAGATCGCGGTCATGCGCGACCTGGCGCTCGCCCGGCTCACCGGTGGGCGCCTCCACTTCCGCCACCTCTCGACCGGTGGCTCGCTGGCCATGGTCGCGGCGGCCCGCAACGGCGGTGTCGCGGTCAGCGCCGAGGTCGCGGCGGTCAACCTGCTCCTCACCGACGCCGAGGTCGCCGCGTTCGACCCCCGCCACAAGGTCTCGCCGCCGCTGCGGCCGGTCGGCGAGGTCGCCGAGGTGCGGGGCGCGGTGGCCACCGGCTCGGTCGACGCCGTGGTGAGCGACCACACGCCGTGCGCGATCGACGCCAAGGAGCTGCCCTTCGACGAGGCGCCGCCGGGCGGCGCGTCGCTCGAGACGACCCTGGCGGTCGCCATGACCGCCCTCGATCTGGCGCCCCAGCAGCTGCTGGCGCTGCTGTCGTGGCAGCCCGCCGCGCTGGCCGGCCTCGCCGACCACGGCGGCCCCGTCGCCGCCGGACGGACGGCCAACCTGTGCGTCATCGACCCGACGCAGCGGTGGAGCGCCGATCCGAACCGCTTCGCCAGCCTCACCCGGACCTCGGCGGTGGCCGGGTACGAGCTGACCGGACGTGTCCGCCACACCATCCTCGGCGGCGAACCGGTGGTCGTCGACGCCGAGGCGACCCGTTGAGTTCCCGCCCCCGTTCCGTGCGCCCCGATCCGGAGGACCCGATGCCCGACGACCCCGCACCCACCGAGGCCCACCTCGTGCTGGCCGACGGCTCCGTGTTCGAGGGCGAAGCCGCGGGCTGGCGAGCGCCGCGCGGCATCACCACCGGCGAGGTCGTGTTCAACACCGTGCTCGCCGGCTACCAGGAGGTCCTGACCGACCCGTCCTACGCCGGCCAGATCGTGACCTTCACCTACCCCCACATCGGCAACTACGGCGTGAACGACGGCGACCACGAGAGCGCCCGGCCCCGCTGCCGGGGGATGATCGTGCGCGACCTCACCGCCCGGCCCTCGAGCTGGCGCAGCGCCGGCGACCTCGAGGGCTGGCTGATCGACCACGAGGTGCCGGCCCTGGTCGGCATCGACACCCGACGCCTCACCCGGCGCCTGCGCGACCACGGCGCCATGCCCGCTGCGTTCGGCACCGCCCCGCTCGACGAGCTGGAGGCCGCGGCCGCCACGGCGGTCGGCACCGACGGCCTCGACCTCGTGCGCGACGTCACCTGCACCGAGCCGTACACGGTGCCCTACGCCGGCGACGGCGAGGCGCGCCACCACGTCGTGGCTTACGACTTCGGCATCAAGACGTCGATCCTGCGCCAGCTCGCCCGCATCGCCCGGGTGACGGTCGTCCCCGCCTCCACGCCGGCGGCCGACGCCCTCGCTCTCGGGCCCGACGGGGTGTTCCTCTCCAACGGCCCGGGCGACCCGGAGCCGCTGACCTACGCGATCGAGGCGACGCGGGGGCTGCTCGGCCAGGTCCCGGTGTTCGGTATCTGCCTCGGGCACCAGATCCTCGGTCAGGCGCTCGGCGCGGAGACCTACAAGCTGCGCTTCGGCCACCACGGTGGCAACCAACCGATCCGCCGCGTCGACACCGGCACGGTCGAGATCACCAGCCAGAACCACAACTACGCGGTTGCCGCCGAGTCGATCGAGGGGGCCGAGATCAGCCACGTCAACCTCAACGACGGGGTCGTGGGCGGCATCCGGGTGCCGTCGCTCGCGGCGTTCGGGGTCCAGTACCACCCCGAGGCGGGGCCGGGCCCCCACGACGCCCGCTACCTGTTCGAGCAGTTCGCCGAGCTGATGGCGAGCCGGACGGCGGTGTCGGCCTGATGCCCCGCCGCGACGACATCGAGACGATCCTGATCGTCGGCTCCGGGCCGATCGTGATCGGCCAGGCCTGCGAGTTCGACTACTCCGGCACCCAGGCGTGCCGCGTCCTGCGCCAGGAGGGTTACCGCGTCGTCCTGGCCAACTCGAACCCGGCCACGATCATGACCGACCCCGACTTCGCCGACGCCACCTACGTCGAGCCGCTCGACGCCGACGTCATCGAGCGGATCATCGTCAAGGAGCGCCCCGACGCCCTGCTGGCCACGCTCGGCGGGCAGACCGCGCTCAACCTGGCGATGCAGCTCCACGAGAACGGTGCCCTCGAGCGCCACGGCGTCGAGCTGATCGGCGCCAACGACGAGGCGATCGCCACCGCCGAGGACCGCGAGCGGTTCAAGGAGGCCATGGTCGGCATCGGCCTCGACGTCCCGTCGTCGGGCACCGCCCACACCCTCGAGGAGGCGCGGGAGATCATCGCCGACATCGGCCTGCCGGTGATCATCCGCCCCGCCTACATCCTCGGCGGGCAGGGCACGGGCATGGCCGCCACCCCCGAGGAGTTCGAGCGGGTCGTGGCCAACGGCCTCGACGCCAGCCCGATCACCGAGGTCCTGATCGAGCAGTCGATCGCCGGGTGGAAGGAGTACGAGCTCGAGGTCATGCGCGACCGCGCCGACAACTGCGTGGTCATCTGCTCCATCGAGAACGTCGACCCGATGGGCGTGCACACCGGCGACTCGATCACGGTGGCGCCGGCCCAGACCCTGAGCGACGTCGAGTACCAGCGGATGCGCAACGCCGCGTTCGCCTGCATCCGCCGCGTCGGTGTCGAGACCGGCGGCTCGAACGTCCAGTTCGCAGTCGATCCCGAGACCGGCCACCAGGTCGTCATCGAGATGAACCCCCGGGTGAGCCGGTCCTCGGCGCTGGCGTCGAAGGCGACGGGGTTCCCGATCGCCAAGATCGCCACGCTCCTCGCCGTCGGCTACACGCTCGACGAGATCACCAACGAGATCACCGGGGTCACGCCGGCCAGCTTCGAGCCGACGATCGACTACGTCGTCAACAAGATCCCGCGCTGGGCGTTCGAGAAGTTCCCGGGCGTGAAGCCCGTCCTCGGCACCCAGATGCAGTCGGTCGGCGAGGTCATGTCGATCGGGCGCACGTTCGCCGAGTCGCTCCAGAAGGCGGTCCGCTCGCTCGAGCAGGGCCGCTTCGGGCTCAACTGCGACCCGGGCGAGGCCGAGTACGACGCACTCGACGACGACGCGCTGCGCGCCGCGATCGCGGTCGCCACCCCCGAGCGGCTGCTCCAGGTCGAGGCGGCGATCCGCCGTGGCATACCGCTCGACGAGGTCGCGGCGATCACCCGCATCGACCCGTGGTTCCTCGACCGCATCGCCGCCATCTGTGCGGAGCGCCGGCGGCTCGCCGCCTTCGGCGGCGCCCAGGAGCTGCGCCGCGTCGACTGGCGCCGCGCGAAGCGGCTCGGCTTCTCCGACGCCCAGCTCGCCCACCTGTGGGGCCAGCGCCTCGAGATCGTCTCCGCCGGCCGCGAGGCCGCCGGGGTGCACCCGACGTTCAAGACCGTCGACACGTGCGCCGCCGAGTTCGAGGCCACGACGCCGTACCACTACTCGTCGTGGGAGGACGAGGACGAGGTCCGCCCGTCGACCAAGCCGAAGGTCGTGATCCTCGGCAGCGGCCCCAACCGCATCGGCCAGGGCATCGAGTTCGACTACTGCTGCGTCCACGCCAGCTTCGCCCTGCGCGACGCCGGGTTCGAGACGGTCATGATCAACTGCAACCCCGAGACGGTCTCCACCGACTACGACACCAGCGACCGTCTCTACTTCGAGCCGCTCACGCTCGAGGACGTGCGCAACGTGCTCGAGGCCGAGGCCCGCGAGGGTGACGTCGTCGGGGTGATCGTCACGCTCGGCGGTCAGACGCCCCTCAAGCTGGCCAACGACCTGCCGCCCGAGCTCGTGCTCGGCACACCGGCGACGTCGATCGACCTCGCCGAGGACCGCGAGCGCTGGAACGACCTGTGCGCCCGCCTCGACATCCCCCAGCCGCCGGGCGGCACCGCGGCCGACCTCGAGACGGCACGGGCGATCGTCGGGCGCGTCGGCTACCCGGTGCTGCTGCGGCCGTCCTACGTGCTCGGTGGTCGTGCGATGCAGATCGTCTACGACGACGACGCCCTGGCCGCGGCCATGGCCGAGATGTCGGGCACCGGCACCCTCGGCCGTGAGGGCGGCCTGTCCGCCGAGCGCCCGGTCCTGATCGACCGGTTCCTCGAGGACGCCACCGAGGTCGACGTCGACGCCATTCGCGACGCCGCCGGGCGGGTGGTCATCGGCGGGATCATGGAGCACGTCGAGGAAGCCGGCGTCCACTCGGGCGACAGCGCCTGTGTCATCCCGCCGACCTCGCTCGACGCCGACACCATCGACCGGCTCCGCCGTCACACCGAGGCGATCGCCGAGGGCCTGGGCGTCCAGGGGTTGGTCAACGTCCAGTTCGCGGTGAAGGCGGGCGAGATCTACGTGATCGAGGCCAACCCCCGCGCCTCGCGGACGGTCCCGTTCGTCGCCAAGGCCACCGGCGTGCCGCTGGCCAAGCTCGCGGCCCGGGTGATGGCCGGCGCGTCACTCGACGAGCTCGAGGCCGAGGGCCTCCTGCGCGACCCGGTCGTCGGTGACCACGTCGCGGTGAAGGAGGCGGTGCTGCCGTTCAGCCGCTTCCCCGACGCCGACGCCGTGCTCGGGCCCGAGATGCGCTCGACCGGCGAGGTGATGGGCATCGACCTGACCGCGGGGCTGGCGTTCGCGAAGAGCCAGCTCGCCGCGAGCACCCGCCTGCCCCAGAAGGGCACGGTGTTCCTGTCGCTGGCCGATCGCGACAAGGCGGTCGGCGCCGAGGCGGCCCGGCGCTTCGTCGAGCTCGGGTTCTCGGTGATCGCCACCGAGGGCACCGCCGCCTACCTGGGGGAGCGGTCGATCCCGGTCGACCGTGTGGTCGCCAAGTTCGCCGACGGCACCGGCAACGACGCCGTCGCGCTGATCGGCGGCGGCAAGGTCGACCTCGTCGTCAACACGCCGAAGGGCCGCGGCCCCCGTGCCGACGGCGCCCAGATCCGGGCGGCCGCCGGTCGCCACCGGGTGCCGCTGCTCACCACGGTCGCCGCGGCGATGGCCGCCGTCGGCGGTCTCGCCGACCAGGCGCGCCACCCGATGGCCGTCCGGACGCTCCAGGAGTTCCACACCGGCATCCGTCACGCCGAGCTCACGACGTGAGCGACCGGTGATCCGCCGGCGCCGGGCCGGGTCCGAGCCGGCCGCGACCGACCTGTCGAGTCGGGTCGGCTCGGTCGAGCTGGCAAACCCGGTGATGACCGCGGCGGGCACCGCCGGTCACGGCGACGAGCTCGCCGCCCACCTCGACCTCGCCGCGCTCGGTGCCGTCGTCGTGAAGTCGCTCCACGCCGGGCCGTGGGCCGGCAACCCGGCGCCGAGGCTGTGCCCGACCCCGGCCGGCATGCTCAACAGCGTCGGGCTGCAGGGCCCGGGCGTCGAGGCGTGGTTGCACGACGACCTCCCCGGCCTCGTCGCCACGGGCGCCCGGGTCGTGGTGAGCATCTGGGGCCGCACGGTCGAGGAGTACGAGCAGGCGGCGACGATGCTGGCCGACGCGCCGCCACAGGTCGTGGCCGTCGAGGTCAACGTGTCGTGCCCCAACCAGCACGACGGCCAGCGGATGTTCGCCCAGTCCCCGTCGGCCACGACCGAGGCCGTGGCGGCGACCGCCGGTTGCGGTCGGCCCCGGTGGGCGAAGCTGACCCCGGCCGTGGCCGATCTGGCCTCGATCGCCGAGGCGGCGGAGCGGGGCGGGGCCGAGGCAGTCACCCTGATCAACACGATGCCGGGCCTGGTGATCGACGTCGAGCGCCGGGCCCCGCACCTCGGCGCCGGCCCCGGCGGGCTCTCGGGCCCGGCGATCCACCCGGTTGCGGTACGCGCCGTGTGGGAAACCCACCGCGCCCGGCCAACGCTGCCTATCGTGGGTGTCGGAGGAGTCACGAACGGTGAGGGAGCGATAGAGCTGCTCCTCGCCGGCGCCTCCGCCGTCCAGGTCGGCACCGCGTCGTTCGCCGATCCCCGTGCCGCCGGACGCGTGGCCCGGGACGTCGAGGCGTGGTGCCGGCGCCACGGGGTCGCCTCGGTGTCCGAGCTCGTCGGGGCCGCCCACCCCGCCGGGTAGGCCCGCGGCCGCCCGACCTCCTCGAACCCGACCAACCGGGGGTGCCAGCGTGACGGTGACAGCCAGCGTGAGCCGCGACCGGGTCGCACTCGCACTCGACACGGACGACCTCGTCGAGGCCGTGCGGGTCGGAGCCCGCCTCCGGCCGTGGTTCGGCGTCGCGAAGATCGGTCTCGAGCTCTACTCCGCCGCGGGGCCCGACGCCATCGGCCACCTCGCCGACCTCGGCTACCGGGTGTTCGTCGACCTGAAGATCCACGACATGCCCGAGGTCGCGCACTCCGCCGGCCGGGTCCTCGGGTCGCTCGGCGCCACCTACGTGACGTTCCACGCCCGCGGCGGCGTCGCCATGCTCTCGGCCGGCGTCGAGGGCCTGCGCGCCGGTGCCGGCGACGCCGGGCTCGATGCGCCGGTGCCCCTCGCCGTCACCGTGCTGCTCTCCGACGGCCACGCCCCGCCCCACCTCGTCCCCGAGCGGGTCGTCGCCGCGGCGGAGGCCGGCTGCGGCGGCATCGTCTGCGCCGCCGACGACCTCGCCACGATCGCCGAGGTCGCGCCGCGCCTGATCCGGGTCGTCCCCGGCATCCGGGCCGAGGGGCCGCCGCACGTCGATCAACCCCGGGCCGTGACCCCGCGGGCTGCGCTCGGGGCCGGCGCGGACCTGATCGTGATCGGGCGGGCGGTGACCTCGGCTCCCGACCCCGAGGTGGCCGCGAACGCACTGCTGGGCGATGTCGTGGCCCCTCGGGTCGCCCCGGTCGGTGGTCTCGCGGGAGGATCGTCGCGATGAACGGTGTTTCCGCGGGTCGGCAGGCCGGAACCGGCCGATCCTGCCACTAGGATTTCGTCCATGCCCCAGCCTCCCAGTCTCACTCCGGAGCAGCGCCAGGCGGCGCTCGAGAAGGCGGCCCAGGCGCGTCGCACCAGGGCAGAGATCCGCGAGAAGCTCAAGATGGGGTCGATCACCCTCGCCGAGCTCTTCGAGTCGGCGGACAACGACGAGGTCGTCGGGAAGATGAAGGTGGTGGCCGCACTCGAGTCACTGCCCGGCGTCGGCAAGGTCAAGGCCCGACGGACGATGGAGGAGATCGGCATCAGCGAGACGCGCCGCGTGCGCGGGCTGGGCGATCAACAGCGCAAGTCGCTCCTCCAGGCCTTCCCCGGCAACCTCTGATGTCCATGCGGGTGGATCGGCTGCCGGACGAGGTGCCGGACCTCTGATCATCGTCATCTCGGGCCCCGGTGGAGCCGGGAAGGGCACGATCGTCTCCAGGATGATCGAGCTCGACCCCAAGCTCTGGTTGAGTCGCTCGTGGACTACGCGCGCCCGGCGACCGGGTGAGGACCCGAACGCCTACCACTACGTGACCCGCGACGAGTTCGAGCGGCGGCTCGAGGACGACGGGTTCCTCGAGCACGCCGAGTTCCTCGGCAACTACTACGGGACACCGACCCCCGAGCCGCCACCCGGCCGCGACGTCGTCCTCGAGATCGACGTCCAGGGTGCGGCCCAGATCGCCCAGGACCACCCCGATGCGGTGCTGGTCTTCGTGGAGGCGCCGTCGCGGCGCGCCCAGGAGGACCGTCTCCGCCAACGGGGAGATCCCGAGCCCATCATCGCCAAGCGTCTCGCCAAGGCCGACTCCGAGGCCGACGCCGCCGCCCGCCTGGGTGCGGACGTCGTCATCAACGACGAGCTCGACCGGGCCGTGAGCGACATGTTGGCGCTGATCGACAAGCACCGCGCCCGGCGCGGTGAGGACCGGGACGACCCGGCCTGATCCTCCGTGGGCACGGGGGTTCGTGGCCGCGGATCGTCCAGGTCGGGTCGCGCCCGTGCTAAGTTGCATTGCCGCGTTGTTCGCCCGCGCCCAGGCGCCGCCCGAGGTGACTCAGATGTCCGACAGCATGATGAACCCTCAGATCGAGGGCCTGCTCGACCGGGCCGGCTCCAAGTTCCGGCTCGTGACGCTCGGCTCCCGGCGCGCCCGGCAGATCAACTCGTACTTCGGTCAGCTCGGCGACGGGCTCGGTGCCGCCGTGCCGCCGCAGGTGGCGTCGGTGGCCCGCAAGCCGCTGTCGATCGCCTTCGAGGAGATCGCGGCCGACAAGATCGTCCCGATCGAGGCCAGCGACCTGCCCGAGTCCGCCCCGATGGACCCGCTCGCCGAGGTCCGTGACGCGGCCGAGGGTGCCGCGGCGAGCGACCCGGTGGACGACGCGACCTGAGCGTTGCGCGTCTCCTGCCTGACGAGCCCCATGCCTTCGTGAACCACCTCTCGGGTCGCCGAGTCGTGCTCGGCGTGAGTGGGGGGATCGCGGCCTACAAGGCCGTGGAGGTCTGCCGACGGCTCGTACACGCGGGAGCGCACGTCGCGCCCATCATGACGACGGGCGCGAAGCACTTCATCGGCGAGACGACCCTGTCGGCGCTGGCGTCCCAGCCGGTGCAGACCAGCCTGTGGGACGAGGACTCGCCGATCCCGCACACCCGGCTCGGCCAGAACGCCGACGTCATCGTGGTGTGCCCGGCGACGGCGCGGACGATCGCCGCGTACACGATGGGCCTCTCCCACGACCTGCTCACCGCCACGTTGCTCGCCACGCGGGCCCCCGTGGTGGTGTGCCCGGCGATGCACACCGAGATGTGGGAGCACCCGGCGACGCAGGACAACCTCGAGACGCTCCGCCGACGGGGCGTCCACATCGTCGGTCCCGAGGACGGCCTCCTCGCCGGCGGTGACGTCGGCGCCGGCCGGCTCGCCTCACCCGAGGCGGTCGTGGCCGGCGTGGAGCGGGCACTGATTCCCCAGACGCTCACCGACCTGCGGGTCGTGGTGAGCGCGGGAGGGACCCGCGAGCCCATCGACCCGGTCCGCTTCATCGGGAACCGGTCGTCGGGCAAGCAAGGTCACGCCATCGCCGACGAGGCGGCGGCGCGCGGCGCGGACGTGGTGGTCGTCACCACGACCGACCGAGCGACGCCACCCGGTTCGACGGTGGTGCGGGTCGACACGGCGGCGCAGATGCGCGACGCGGTCCTCGGGGCCGCGCAGGATGCCGATGTCGTCATCATGGCGGCGGCCGTGGCCGATTTCCGGCCCGTGTCGTCGGCGGAGAGCAAGATCAAGAAGGACCGCGGGGCACCGCAGCTCGAGCTCGAACCGACTGCGGACATCCTGGCGGAACTGTGCGCTGCGAAGCGCGACGGTCAGACGATCGTCGGGTTCGCGGCAGAAACCAACGATGTGCGGGCCAACGCGACGTCGAAGCTCGCTCGCAAGCGGGCCGACGCGATCGTGGCCAACGACGTCTCTGCGCCGGGTACCGGCTTCGAGCACGACACCAACGAGGTCGTGATCTTCGCAGCCGACGGCCGCGAGCAGACCGTACCGCTGTCCGACAAGCGCGTCGTGGCGGCTGCGGTACTCGATTGTGTGGAGCGGTTGCGTTCGAGCGACACGCGATGAGCTGGGCGAGCGTGTTGCACGACGGGCAACTCGGTAGCGTGAGCGGAGCCTTGGCGAGCCGTTGGTGCTCGCATGGCCCCGTCGGCACCCACAGGCCGGGTCGCGCGCATCGGCGGAACTCATCGTCCGGCACAAGGAGAGCGGAGTGAGCAGCTGGACCTTCACCTCGGAGTCCGTTACCGAGGGACATCCAGACAAGATGGCCGATCAGGTCTCCGACTCGATCCTCGACGCCATCCTGGCCGAGGACCCCGCAGCACGGGTCGCGTGCGAGACCTTCCTGACCACCGGTCTGTGCGTCGTGGGAGGTGAGATCACCACCACCGCCTACGTCGACATCCCCCGCGTCGTGCGCGACACCATCTGCCGCATCGGCTACGACCGCGGCGCGCTCGGCTTCGACGGCAACGTCTGCGGCGTCATGGTCGCCATCGACGAGCAGTCGCCCGACATCGCCCAGGGCGTCGACGACTCCGAAGAGGTCCGCAGCGGCAGCGCGGGCGAGGAGGACGCCCTCAACAAGCAGGGCGCCGGCGACCAGGGCATGATGTTCGGCTACGCGTGCGACGAGACCGACGTCCTCATGCCCCTGCCGATTCACCTGGCCCACCGCATGGCCGAGCGCCATGCCGAGGTGCGCCGGTCGGGCGTGGTGCCGTACCTGCGGCCCGACGCCAAGACCCAGGTGACGTTCGACTACGAGGACGACAAGCCGGTCCGGCTCAAGACCGTCCTCATCTCGACCCAGCACGACGACGGGATCGACCGGGACAGCATGATCCGGCCCGATCTCATCGAGCACGTCATCCGGCCGTCGATCCCCGACGAGTACAAGGACGACGACTTCAACGTCTACGTCAACCCGACGGGCCGGTTCGTCATCGGCGGCCCCGTGGGCGACGCCGGCCTGACCGGCCGGAAGATCATCGTCGACACCTACGGCGGCATGGCCCGCCACGGTGGCGGCGCCTTCTCCGGCAAGGACCCGTCCAAGGTCGACCGTTCGGCCGCCTACGCGACGCGTTGGGTGGCGAAGAACCTCGTCGCCGCCGGCGCCGCGAGCAAGTGCGAGGTGCAGGTCGCGTACGCGATCGGCGTCGCCCGGCCGGTCTCGATCCTGGTCGACACCTTCGGCACCGCCAAGGTCGACCCGGAGAAGATCAACAAGGCCGTCGAGCAGGTCTTCGACCTGCGCCCGGGCGCCATCGTGCGCGACCTCGACCTGCGCCGCCCGATCTACGCGAAGACCGCGGCGTACGGCCACTTCGGCCGCACGGGCGACTTCCCGTGGGAGCAGACCAACAAGGTCGACGACCTCAAGTCGGTCCTCGGCCTGTGACATCGGCGGGACGCGCCTGAGCGCGCCCGCCGGCGACGGGAACCACGACGGTCCCGTCGTCTCGGTGTTGCCGGAGGTGTCCGGTCTCGACCGGACCTTCCACTACGTCGTGCCCGAGGGCTGGGTCGCCGGTGATGCCGGCGACCTGGCCCGAGGGGCCGTCCCGCCCGGGACGATGGTCCGGGTACCCCTCGGCGGACGCCGCGTCGGGGGCTGGGTCGTCGAGGCCGACATCACGCCCGATCCCGGCGTGTCGCTGCGCCCCCTGGCCAAGATCACCGGCGTCGGCCCACCCGACGAGGTCGTCGACCTCGCCCGTTGGGCCGCCCACCGTTGGGCCGGCCGACTCGCGCCCGTGCTCCGGGCCGCGTCACCGCCGCGGGCCGTGCGCCGCATCGGCGCCCGCCGGCCACTCGAGCGGACCCTGCCGCCGGTGCCCGACGAGGTCGCCGACGTGTTCGCCGGCGGCGTGTCGACCGTGCGCCTGCCTCCGGGCGCCGACCGCTTCGGGTACGCCCTCGCCGCCGCCCGCCTCGGCCCCTCGATCATCGCGGTGCCCACACAGGCCGAGGCCCGGCGTCTCGCCGCGCTCCTGCGCCGGGCCGGCGCGACCGTCGCCCTGCTCCCCGACGACTGGGCCGCGTCCGCCGGTGGCGCCTGCACCGTCGGTGCCCGCAACGCCTGCTGGGCGCCCGTGCCCGACCCGGCGGCGGTCGTCGTCCTCGACGAGCACGACGACCGCTACCACAACGAGCGCAACCCGACGTGGAACACCCGCGACGTCCTCCTCGAACGGGCCCGCCGGGCGGGGGCACCGGCCGTGCTCGTGTCCCCGTGCCCGACGCTCGAGGCCCTGCGGGCCGGTGAGCTCGTCACGCCGTCGCGCGCCGCCGAGCGCCGCGGCTGGCCCATCGTCGAGATCGTCGATCGCCGCGAGGAGGACCCGGTCCGTTCGGGCCTGTACAGCGAGGCGCTGGTCGCGCACCTGCGCTCCGACGAGTCGGTGGTGTGCGTCGTCAACCGGAAGGGCCGCGCCCGCCTCGTGGTGTGCAGGCGGTGCGGGACCACCGCGGGCTGCGCCCGCTGTGGCGCCGCGGTCGTGCTCGCCGATGCCGAGGTGCTGCGCTGCGAGCGCTGCGGTGAGGAGCGGCCGGTCGTGTGCCTCGACTGCGGGTCGATCACGCTCGCGGCTCGTCGGATCGGCGTGACCAGGGCCCGCGAGGAGCTCGAGCACCTGGTCGGTGAGCCGGTCGGTGAGGTCACGGGCTCGGGGTCGAAGGACCACGGCGTACCGTCCGAGCGGGTCGTCGTCGGCACCGAGGCCGCGCTCCACCGCGTGACCCACACGGACGTCGTCGCGTTCCTGGACCTCGACCAGGAGCTGCTGGCGCCGCGCTACCGGGCCGCCGAGCAGGCGTTGGCGCTGCTCGCGCTCGCCGGGCGGCGTGTCGGCGGCCGCCGACGCAACGGACGGCTGCTCCTGCAGACGCGCCTCGTCGACCACGAGGTCGTGCGGGCGGCGGTGAGTGCGGACCCCGATCTGGTCGCCACCGCCGAGGCGGCCCGCCGACGGGTCCTTCGCCTGCCTCCGGAGCGGGCGCTCGCCCTCGTGACCGGTGCCGGGGCCGAGCGGTTCGCGCTCGCGCTGGAGGCGTTGGGCGCCGAGGTCCGCGGCGACGACACCCAGTGGCTGGTGGCGGCGGCCGATGCCGACGAGCTGGCCGACCTGTTGGCCGCCGCGGAGCGGCCGGAGGAACGGATCCGGGTCGAGGTCGACCCGCTCCGGGTCTGAGCGCCTGTTCGGGCGGTGGGGCTCAGGAGGCGGAGCGGACCACGAAGGCGTCGGGATCGAGGCGGGCGGCGTCGCGCTCGAGCTTGGCGGCGGCGTGCTCGAGCGAGCGGATGAGCTTGGTCAGCGCCGCCCGTTCCGTACCGATCGAGAGGCGGACCCCGCCGTGATCGGACGTCTCGTGGTGCCGCAGGTCACTGATGTCCCGTAGCCGGCGGCGCATCCCGTCGGCGCGCTCGCGCATCTCCTGCGCGGCGAGCCGCTTGGAGGTGGCCAGCTCGGTGGCGGGGAGGGGTCGTGTGATCGCTGCAGTCATGACGGTCGCCCGAACAACATTCCCCATTCTGTCTCGCGCGCACCGTGTTGGGTAGTACCCCCGACACGAATGGTGTTCGGCATGGGCTTCGTGCGTGTCCGGACTTGAGCGCAACGTGATGTCTGTCGATGTCCAACCGTGCCGCACGGCTCACCGGACGACGTCGACACCACGGTCCCCGCGGACACGCGATGGCGGCGGATCGGCAGGTACCGCCTGCTCGAGCGGCTCTCACGCGGTCCGCTCACCGAGGTGTGGCGGGCCGAGCCCGATGACGCCGATGACGACCGCGTCGGCGGCGATCGAGCCGTGGCCGTCAAGTGGAGCGGGCCGGATGCGTCCGACGACGCCCGGCGCCGACTGCGGGCCGAGGCCGGCTTCCTGCGCGCGGTCCGTCACCCCGGGATCGTCGAGCTCGTCGAGCTGGTCGACGACGAGGACACCACCGCGGTCGTGACCCACCTCGTCGCCGGGGCGACGCTGGCCGAGCGGATCGCGGACGGCCCGCTCGGTCGCGACGAGGTCATCCGCCTCGGGATCGGTCTGTGCGACGCGCTCGGCGCCCTGCACGATCGCGGGCGGGTGCACGGTGACGTGTGCCCGTCGAACGTCATCGTCGGGCCGGGCGGTGACCCGGTGCTCATCGACGTCGGGGTCGGCGCGAACCGGGTGGTCGAGGGGACGCCGGGCTACGTCGCGCCGGAGGTCGAGGCCGGGGAGGTGCCGACCGCATCGGCGGACCTGTGCGGGCTCGGCCTGACGCTGGTCGCCGCGCTCGTCGGTCGGGACCCGCCGCCGATCGACACCGACACGGCGATCGTCTCGTCGGGGGTGTCGACTTCGCTGGCGGCGGCGCTCGGCTCGGCGTGCGCCCCGGACCGACGTGACCGTCATCCCGACGTCGGTGAGCTGGCCGATGCGCTCGCGTCGAGTCCCGAGCGCACGGACGCCGGTCCCGCGACCCGCGACGTGCCGGCCGCCGGGCTCGCGCCGCGGGAGGCGGGCCGGACCCGGCGCTTCGGTGACGCGGCACCCGAGCGTCCTCGCCGTCGCCGGGCCGCCATGGTGGTCACGGTCGTCCTGGTCGTCGGGGCGCTGTCGTGGTGGGTGGGCGGCCCGCGATCGTCGTGCCCCGATGCCGCCATGCCCGACGATCCCGAGCCCGCCCCCTCGGGACGGGCGTTGATCGACACCGACGGTGACGGCTGCGGCGAGGAGGTCGCATGGACGGCGGTGCCCGACGGGATCGTGGTGACGGTGGGCGATGCCCCGCCGTCGGAGGTGACGGCAGCCGTCGCCGCGGTGCCGGGCGACATCGACTGCGACGGGCGGGCCGATCACCTGCGCACGACCGAACGGGTCGTCGTCGGCGCGCCCTCGACGTGTCCCGGTGCCGCGCCGAGCACCGCTCCGACGAGCGTGTCCACGCCCTCCGGCTCCGCCGCGGGCACCGCGGACGCGTGACGGGCGCCGGCCGAGCCACCGCAGTGGTTCGACCGGCGCCCGCACGCACCGTCTCCGGGTGTGATCAGTAGCTGCCGCCGGCCTCGCGGATCGCGGACGTGGCGTCGGTGGCGACGTCGGCCATGCCGTCGAGATGGGTCTGGGCCGAGTTCTTCATCGACTCGACCAGCGTGGTCATCGCCTCCAGGTAGGTCCGGCTCGACTGGCCCGACCAGCCGGTGTCGGTGGCGATGCGCATGGCCTCGTCCATGACCTGCTTCAGCGCATCGTGGACCCAGACGGGGGCGTTGACCCGGAGGGCGGTGATCGCGGCTTCGGTTTCCTCGGTGACGGAGACCATGGTCATCGTGTCGAACCTCGTTCGTGGTTGTCGGACCGGGCGGCGTCGGGAGCGGCCCGTCCGGAGCGGCGGGACCGTGCCTCATGTGCCTTGACATGTATTTTCGTGATCTCGTGCGCACGCTCCATGGGTCGTGCGACCTGGACGAGCGTGGTGACGCCGTCGTGGACGAGCCGCCCGCGGCCGGTGGCCGGCGCGACGAGCTCGCGACGGGGCATGCGCAGGTTCAACAGCTCGCCGCCGACCTCGGGCGCCAGGCCGAGCACCAGCGCGGTGCGGCTGCGACGCACCCCTCGGGTCCAGTGGCCGTACGCGGCCAGCAGCGCGTCGCCGCGCCCGCCGACGACGAGTGCCACCGGCCCACGCTTGGTGATGCCGGCCAGGATGTCGCCGCGATCGTCGATGACGTGGGCGTCGTCGACGAGCAGGACGTCGACCTCGCCCAGTCGGTCGGGAAGGTGGGGGAGCTCGCCGGGGTCGAGCCGGGGCACGTCGGCGAGCATCGACGCGAGACCGGCGTTCGGCCCGGCGAGGACGAGCGGACGCAGCCCGGCGTCCGCGAGGCGCCGACCGATGGCTGCCAGCGTGGCGCTGACGCCTGCACGCGGCCCGCCGGCGACGAGCACCGGTTCGCCCGGCCGCAGCGTGACCTCCCGCTCGGTCCCGTCGCCGTCGCGCCCGATCGGCACGGTGTGCGCGTCGCCGGACGAGCGGACCGGACCCAGCTCGGCGGGGTCGACCTCGTCGGGCAGTCGCAGCACCGGAGCGGGACCACCCCGGCGGCTGCCGGCCGCGTCGGCGGCGAGGCGCAGGTCCTGCGCGTCGCAGCGGGCCAGCTGGATGGCGAGACCGTCGGGGGCGAGGCGGCCGCGTCCGGGCAGCGGCGACGACGGCACCCGGCCGATGCCGAGTGACGCCTGGTCGTTGCGGTCGACCAGGCGCAGCACGATGCGATGGGCGAAGGACCCCTGCAGTCGGGTGGGGATCTCGCTCGGCCTGGTCGACGAGACGATCGCGTGGATGCCGACGGCGGGGCCCTCCGCGAGGATGCGGCCGAGCGCGTCGACCACGTCGCTGCCCGGCTGGTCCTCCCAGGCCGCGACGAGTGGCGCGAAGCCGTCGATCACGAGCAGGACCATGGGCCCGGCGGCCGTACCGGCACGGCGGGCCCGCAGGATCGCGTCGAGGCGTGCCACGACGCGGGCCTGGCGCTCGAGGTCGTCCGCGCCGACGACCGCCGCGCAGTGCGGCAGTGACCCGACCGGCGCGAGGTCGCCGCGTCCGAGGTCGATGCCGTAGACGTGGAGCGCGTCGGGCCCGCGGCCACGGGCGAGGGCGCCGACCGCAGCCCGCAGCGCCGTCGAGGTGCCGGCCCCCAGGGCGCCGATCACCCACAGGTTGCCCGAATCGGGCCGCCACACGAACGTGGACTGGCGCTGGTGGTCGGGCTCGTCGACCCGACCGAGCGCGGCGCCGGCCGGGTCCCGACCGGGTTCGAGCTCGTCGAGCGTCAGCTCCGAGGGCAACGGTGGCAGCCACGGGGCCTCCGCCGTGCCGCCGCCGCGCCGGAGGTGTGCCTCGGAGACGGCGTCGACGATGCGGGCCAGATCGGTCGGTCCGTCGTCGGAGCCCGCGAGCGCGACCACCCGGCCGAAGCGGTCGACCGGGTGGACCCGCACCGCCCCGCCGCCGATCGCCGTGTGGCCGGAGGCGTAGGCGGTCTGGGTCAGCCGCTGCTCGGACGCCCCGAGCCTGACGACGGCCCGGCCCGGGGTGGAGCGCGCGATGGTCGCCGCGTCGGCCACGTCGACCACGTCCTTCGACTCGCCCGGGTCCTGGACCCGCAGCGCGATGCGCAGGGCCGTGTTCGCCCGGATGTCGGCGGTGACCACCCCGGCCGGGCGCTGCGTGGCGAGGATCATGTGGACGCCCAGGCTCCGTCCCCGCTGGGCGACGTCGACGAGTGCGTCGAGGAAGTCGGGCAGCTCCGCGGCGAGGCCGGCGAACTCGTCGACGACCACGACGAGGCGGGGGAGCGGTCGCCGCGTCGGGTCGGCGCGGTAGGCGGTGAGGTCCGGTGCCCCGACCTCGCGCAGCACGCGTTCGCGCCGCTCGAGCTCGGCCCGGAGGCTGCGCAGCGCCCGCTCGGCGAGCTCGGCGTCGAGGTCGGTGACCAGGCCGGCGACGTGGGGGAGCCGTTCACAGTCCCCGAACGCGGCGCCGCCCTTGTAGTCGACGAGCACGAACGTCAGGTGCTCCGGCGGTGACGCGACCGCCAGGCCGGCGACGAGCGAGCGGAGCAGCTCGCTCTTGCCCGCGCCGGTCGTGCCGGCCACCAGGGCGTGGGGCCCGTCCCGGACGAGGTCGACCACGAGCGGGCCCTCGGCACCGATGCCCAGCGTCAGCGCCGGCGCGGGATCGGCACCCGCACGCTCCCAGCCGGCCGCCACGACGGCGGTCCGCTCGTCGTCGGCCACGTCGAGACCGGTGCTGCGCAGGAGCGCCACGGCCCGCGGGACGTCGGCCGCGGCGTCGGTCAGCTCGGGGTCGCGCCAGCGGGAGAGCCGTCTCGCCGCCCGCTCGGCCCCGTCCTCGTCGATGCCGTCGAGCAGGAGCTCGGTGGGGTCGTGGTGCTCGCGCACGTCGACGAGGCGGGCGGCACCGTCGACGCCGCCGAGGCGCACGATCGAGCACACGGACGGCGGGAGGTCGGTCGGAGCCGTCGTGAGCACGAGCCCGTGTGCCGGGCCGGCGATGCCGTCGATCAGCGCCCGGCCCGGCGCGCCCCGCCCGTCGGTGAGGGCCGGACCGTCGACCACGACCAGGGTCAACCGCTCGTCGGCGGCCGGCCGCGCCGCGAGGTCGCGGGCGAGGCCCGCGGCCGCCTCGACGCCGTGGGCCGCGAGCCGCTCGCCCGTCGAGCCGACGGTGTGGGGCAGCCAGCGGGTCCATGCCCACCGCTCGCCGGCCTCGTCGTCGGTGAGCACCACGATGCGCAGGTGCGCCGGGCCCCAGGCGATGGCCGCCTGGAGCACGAGCCACGCGGCGTGGGCGTGTGTCGGAACGGGGTGGCCGACGATGCCGAGGGCCTCGCCGGCCTCGAGATCGACCGTGACCGGGCAGCGGGCCACGGTGCCGTGGCGATCGAGGACCTCCTCGACGTCGGGGTCGATCGTCTTGTTCCGGTCCTGCGCCACCGGCACGTCCCACGGGGCGTTGCCGGTGCCGAGCCGGAACGTGCGCGGCGTGGCCGGGTCCCGCTCCCAGAGCTGGCGGCCCTCGTCGGCACGGGCCACGGCCTCCGCGGGGTCGATCATCGTGGTGCGGACGGCGCGCCGGTGAGCGGTCGCCAGGCGGTCGAGGTCGGTGTCGAGTGCGCCGAGCGCCCGGACGAAGCCGCGGCTGGCGCGCCGGCGTTCGCGTGCCTGGCGCCGGCGGCCGCTGATCCGGTTCGCCAGCCCGGCGAGTGGCCCGAACAGCCCGAAGGCCGCGTAGCGGATGTCGCCCCGCATCAACGCGAACCCGAGTGCGCCGACCATGGGCAGGAGCATGGCGACGATGCCGAGGGGCGTGCGGGCCGACGAGCGGGCCGGGCGTTGCGGCAGCGCCAGCGGCTCGGGCGGTGGCGCGGCCGGGGTGCGGGGCGGTCGCCGGAGCGCAACCGTGCCGGCCGGAGCGATCTCGTGGGGGTGGGGACGGGTCGGCCGTTGTGCCCGGTCGCGCTCGACGCCGAGCACGGTGGCCCCGAGGCGGACCTCGGTGTCGACGGCGACCCCGGCCCGGGCGCGACCTCTCGTCGGCCGGCCGTCGACCAGCGTGCCGTTGCGCGAGCCGACGTCGCGGATCTCGATGCGGCGGTGGCCGTCGACGGTCAGCTCGGCGTGGGCGCGGGACACGGTCGCGTCGTCGGCGAGGGCGATCCCGGCGTCGGCGTCGCGGCCGATCGAGTGGGTGCCGTCGTCGAGGAGCCACGTGCGTCCGGCCGACAGGCCGCCCCGCACGCTCACGCGGGTCCGGGTGCGTCCCGTGTCGTGGCCTCGACCCGGCGGCCGGTCGGTCACGGTCACGACGTCGCCGCCCAGGAGGCCGACGTCGGCCAGGAGCCGGCCCGGCGGGTGGTGGGCCCGACCGTCGACGACGATGCCGGCGTCGCCGGCCGCGCGGGGGTCGAGGACGCGGACGAGGTCGGCGACGGTGGCGTCGGGGTCGTTGATCGTGACGTCGAGCTCGGACGTCGCCCGGCCGTGCTGGTGGAGGATGCGCATGATCGGCTTGGACGGTACGTCGTTGGGTGACCGCGCTCAGTGGGACCCTCGTCCTCCTGTGGGCTCGTCCTCCTGTGGGCTCGTCCTCCTGTGGGCTCGTCCTCCTGTGGGCTCGTCCTCCTGTGGGCTCGTCCTCCGATAGCGTCGCAGATAGCAGTAGATATCGGTCGAAACAAATTTTTCTACATGACTTCCTAGAGACACAGCCGGGTTTAGCAATCGCAACTTAGATAACAAGCGCAAATCCCGATAAAGC
>JAXHUH010000070.1:0-17799 GCA_034211175.1 Actinomycetota bacterium | reverse complement strand
CTGTGGCTCGCCGTCGTCGGCGTGCCGCTGGTCCAGGGGCTGTGGGTCGCGGTGGCGGGCGCCCGCTGGCCCGTCCGAGCCCACGTGGGGCGGGCGGCGTGATCGAGGTCGCCATCGACGACGCGTCGCCGGTGCCGCCGTTCGAGCAGGTCCGGGTCCAGCTCGACGCGGCGATCCGCTCCGGTGCGCTGGCGCCCGGGACCCGCCTGCCGACGGTGCGCCAGCTCGCCGGCGACCTCGGCCTGGCCCCGAACACGGTCGCCCGGGCGTACCGGGCGCTGGAGGACGCGGACCTGGTGGTGGCGGGCGGGCGCCGCGGCACCCGGGTACGGGACCCGGCCGAGCTGAGCGCCGCCCGTCGGGCCGAGATGGTGGGTGACGCGGCCCGCCGCTACCTGGCCGACGCCGCCCGTCTCGGCCTGTCCCCCGAGGAGGCGCTCGCCGCCCTCGGCCGCGCCGTCCCCACCCCACCCGACCCCACCTGACCCGTCCCGTTCTGGTCTACGAGCCTCCCCGTGTCGTACCTGGTCACCCAGGGTGCGGCGTAGACCAGTTCGGATCGCGGTTGTCGTTCTGGTCTACGGGGTCGCGCGCGTCGCGCCTGGTGGCGGTGGGTGCCGTGTAGGCCAGAACGGCATCCTCACGGGTGTCACACCCCCTTCGTAGGGTCGGGGCCATGTCGTTGGTCCCGCTGGTCGTCGTGGTGGTCACGTCCGCCGCGCTCGGTGCGCTCGCGGTGTGGTTCGTCCTCGGCCGTCGCCCGGGCGCGCACGCCGCCGGCCGTCACGGGCCCGGCGGCGCCCACAGTGAGGAGGCGCTGCGCCGGGCGGTGGACACGCTGGTCGAGGTGGCGGGCGCCCAGCTCGACGCCCGGCTGGCGGCCGGCGGCCAGCAGCTCGACCACCGGGGCGCGGTGATCGAGCAGCAGATGGCCGGCGTCGTCGGCGAGCTCCACCGCATGGCCGACCTGGTCGGTCACCTCCAGCGCGACCGGGCCCACGAGCACGGCCAGATCGTCGCCGGGCTGGAGGAGGCGATGCGCCAGAGCCGCGCCCTGGCCACCACCACCCAGTCGCTCCAGGAGGCGCTCGCCAGCCCGAAGGCCCGCGGTCAGTGGGGCGAGCGCATGGCCGACGACGTGCTGCGGGCCGCGGGCTTCGTCGAGGGGCTCAACTACCGCCGCCAGACCGCGGTGGCCGGCGGCGGCATCCCGGATGTCACCTTCCTGCTCCCCGGCGGGCGGGAGCTGCACATGGACGTGAAGTTCCCGGTCGACAACTACCTCCGCCACCTCGACGCGGTGACCGACGGTGAGCGCGAGGGGACGCGGGCGCGGTTCCTGCGCGATGTGCGTGACCGGGTGAAGGAGCTGGCGCGGCGCCGCTACGGCGACCCGTCGTCCTCGCTCGACCACGTCCTCCTCTTCATCCCCAACGAGAGCGTGTGGGGCTTCGTGCTCGAGCACGACCCGGCGGTGATCGACCTGGCCCTGTCCGAACGGGTGGTCCTGTGCTCGCCGACCACGCTCGTCGGGGTGCTGGCCGTGCTCCGTCAGTCGGTCGAGGACCACCTCGTGGAGCGCACGTCGGGGGAGATCCTCGCCTGCCTCGAGGCGTTCGAGCAGCAGTGGGAGCGCTTCGGCGACGCGCTCGACGGCCTCGGCCGCAAGCTCGAGACCACGACCCGTTCGTTCGAGGAGCTCTCCGGCCCCCGTCGGCGCCAGCTCCAGCGCACGCTCGACCGGGTCGACGCCCTCCGGGAGCGCCGCGCCCCCGACGACACCGATGATCCGGCGGCGGGCGACGAGCTCGACCGGGGCGCCGAGGACAGCGGCGTGGCGGATATCCCCCGGCTGGTCGACCGTCGCCTCGGGTAGCGTCCTCCACGTGCAGCGTCCGTGCCGTCGATCCTCGATGCGTGGCCCCTCCGGGGGCGTACGAGGCTGAGCCGACGGCTGCTGCGTTCGTGTCCCCGACCACACGGGGACATGACGCCGGCCCTCCCGGTGGGTGCCCCCGCCGAGAGGACTGCCCATGTCAGACGCAACCCGCCCCAACCCGGTCGGATCGGTCACGGTCGCGCCCGGCGAACCCGCCGAACGGCCCGCCGAGCCCTCGACCTCCCCGAACGCGCCGAAAGCTAGGGTTGAGCGTGTGTCCCGGTTCTACGTGACCACGCCGATCTACTACGTCAACGACGCCCCGCACATCGGCCACGCCTACACGACCATCGCCGCCGATGCGCTGGCCCGGTGGCATCGGCTCCTCGGTGAGGACGTCCGGTTCCTCACCGGTACCGACGAGCACGGCCTCAAGGTGATGCGGGCGGCCGAGGCCAACGGCGTCTCGCCGCTCGAGCAGGCGGACCGCACCAGCCAGCGGTTCCGCGACGCGTGGGCCGCCATCGACCTCAGCAACGACGACTTCATCCGCACCACCGAGCCCCGCCACCACCGGGCGGTGCAGGCGTTCCTCCAGCAGGTGTACGACAACGGCTACATCTACAAGGACACCTACGAGGGCCTGTACTCGGTGTCCGACGAGGCCTACGTCACCCAGGCCGACATCGACGCCGGCAAGGTCTCCGGGACGGTCGAGCACATGCGGGAGGAGAACTACTTCTTCCGGCTCTCGGCGTTCGCCGACCAGCTCCTCGACTGGTACGAGTCGGTGCCCGACGCCATCCGCCCCGCCGGGCGGCGCAACGAGGCCGCCGGCATCGTCAAGCAGGGCCTCGAGGACATCTCGATCACCCGCACGTCGATCGACTGGGGCGTCCCCGTCCCGTGGGACGACGGCCACGTCTTCTACGTCTGGTACGACGCGCTGATCAACTACGCCACCGCCGTCGGCTACGGCAGCGACGCGGACGAGTTCGCGGCGTGGTGGCCGTCGACGCTGCACCTGATCGGCAAGGACATCCTCCGCTTCCACTGCGTGTACTGGCCGGCGATGCTGCTGGCCGCGGGTGTCACCGACCTGCCGAAGATCAGCGTCCACGGCTGGCTGCTCACCGGCGGGCAGAAGATGTCCAAGTCGAAGGCGAACCAGATCGCCCCGGCCGAGCTCGTCGACCAGTTCGGGGTCGACGGCTTCCGCCACCTGATCCTGCGGGACCACCCCTTCGGGCCCGACAGCGAGATCTCCCACGAGGCGATGGTCGAGCGGTACAACACCGATCTGGCCAACAACCTCGGCAACCTGCTGTCCCGGGTGGCGACCGTCGTCGAGCGCAAGTGCGGCGGTACGGGGCCGGCCCCGGCCGCGGACAGCCCGCTCGCGCCGGTCGCGGCCGGGTGCTACGAGGCCGCGGCCCGCGCCTGGGGTGAGGTCGCCCCGTCGCTGGCGCTGGAGGCGACGTGGCGGCTCATCCGCGAGACGAACGGCCACCTCGAGCAGAACGAGCCGTGGAAGGCAGACCCGGGCCCGGCGGTCGATGCCGTCCTCGGTGACGCCCTCGAGGTGCTGCGCATCGTGGCCATCCTGGCGACGCCCGTGCTGCCGACCGTGTGCGCCGAGGTGTGGCGCCGCATCGGCCTGGACGGCTCACCGGCCGACCAGCGCCTGCCCGAGGCGGCCGCGTGGGGTGGCTACCCCGGTGGGGTGGCCGTCGAGCGGGGTACGCCGCTGTTCCCGCGCATGAAGGCCTGAGCCCCGTGCCGGCCGACACCGACACGGCCACGCCCGACCCCTCGGTCGGCGCGCCCGTGCCCCGTTGGATCGACGGGCACTGCCACCTCGACGCCGACCCCGACGTCGCCGCCGAGCAGTTGGCGGCGGCGCGGGAGGTCGGGGTCGCCCGCGCCATCACCGTCGGGACCGATCTCGAGTCGTCCCGCCGGGCGATCACCGACGCCCGTGCCCACGACGGGTTGTGGGCCACGGTCGGGCTCCACCCCCACGAGGCGCGCCTCGGCCTCGACGGGCTCGAGGAGCTGCTCGACGACCCGACGGTCGTCGCCGTGGGGGAGTGCGGCCTCGACTACCACTACGACCACTCGCCCCGGGCCACCCAACGTGAGGTGTTCGCCGCGCAGATCGCCTGGGCCCACGCCCACGACCTGCCGCTGATGATCCACACCCGGGAGGCGTGGGAGGACACCTTCGCCATCCTCGACGCCGAGGGCACGCCGGCCCGCACGGTCGTCCACTGCTTCACCGGCGGGCCCGACGAGGCCCGTGGCTCGCTGGACCGGGGTGCGCTGCTGTCGTTCTCGGGCATCGTCTCGTTCAAGAAGGCGACCGACGTCCAGGAGGCGGCCAAGCTCTGCCCCCTCGATCGCCTGCTGGTCGAGACCGACTCGCCCTACCTGGCGCCGATGCCCCACCGGGGCAAGCTGAACCGCCCGGCGTGGGTGCCCCACGTCGGCGAGGCGGTTGCCGCGCTCAAGGGCCTGACCGCGGCCGAGGTCGCGGCGTCGACGTGGGACCTGGCCGAGCGCTTCTACGGTCTCGGGGCGCTCCCGCACCCGGCTGCGCCCGCGCCCGCTCGCGACCCCGACGGCGGGGCCCGCCCTTGACGCTCACCCGCACGCGGGTGCTCGACCTGCTGGCGGCCCACGGGCTCGACCCGAGCCGGGCGCTCGGCCAGAACTTCGTGGCCGACCCCAACACGGTTCGCCGCATCGCCCGTCTCGCCGACATCTCGCCCGGCGACCGGGTCGTCGAGATCGGCCCCGGCCTCGGGTCGCTCACGCTGGCCCTGGTCGAGGAGGGCGCCCGGGTCACGGCCGTCGAGGCCGACCGCCACCTGCTGCCGGTCCTCGAGGAGGTCGTCGCCCCCCACGGCGTCCGGGTGGTCCACGAGGACGCGACCACGGCCGACTGGGAGGGCCTGCTCGACGACGCCGAGCGAGCCGAAGCGGACGCAGCAGACGGCGGGGACCCGGCGGCCGGCTGGGCCCTGGTCGCCAACCTGCCCTACAACGTGGCCACCCACCTGGTGCTCGACGTGCTCGCCGACGTGCCGCGGGTTCGCACGATGCTGGTCATGGTCCAGCGGGAGGTGGCCGAGCGGATGGTGGCCCCGGCCGGCTCGCGCACCTACGGGATCCCGTCGGTCAAGGTGGCCTGGTACGCCACCGGCGAGATCGTCGGAAGGGTGCCGCCGACGGTGTTCGTGCCGCGGCCGCGGGTCGAGTCGGCGCTGGTCCGCCTGCGTCGCCGCGACCACCCGCCCCACGACGTCGACCCCGACGAGCTGTTCGACCTCGTCCAGAAGGCGTTCGGCCAGCGACGCAAGATGTTGCGGCGGTCCCTCGCCGGCGTCGTCGCCCCGGAGGTGTTCGCGGCCGCCGGGATCGACCCGCAACTGCGCCCCGAGCAGCTCGACCTCGCCGCCTGGGCCGCGCTCACCGCTGCGGTCCATGCCGGGGGAGGAGCCGCCGACGATGGCGTCGGGCGGGACGGGGGAGCGCCGGTATGACCGAGATCGTCGAGGCCCCGGCCAAGCTCACCGTCAGCCTCGCCGTGACCGGCGTGCGCGACGACGGCTATCACCTGATCGACGCCGAGATGGTCACGCTCGACATCGGCGACACGCTCGAGATCGGCCCGGGCGACGGGCTGGAGATCGTCGACGAGGCCGGGCGGGGCCTCGACGTGCCCGACGGCGAGGACAACCTCGTGCGCCGGGCGCTGCGGGCCGTCGACCGGACCGCGCACGTGCGCCTGACCAAGCGGATCCCCGCCGGTGCCGGGCTCGGCGGCGGCTCCGCCGACGCGGCCGCGGTGCTGCGCTGGGCCGGCTGCGACGACCTGGAGCTGGCCGCGTCGATCGGTGCCGACGTGGCGTTCTGCCTCGTCGGCGGGCGCGCCCGGGTGGGGGGCATCGGCGAGGTGGTCGAGCCACTGGAGCCGACGTCGCGGACGTTCACGCTCGTGATCCCCCCGGTGGCGTGCCCGACGCCGGCGGTCTACGCGGCCTGGGACAGGCTCGGTGGGCCACGGGGCGAGCACGGCAACGACCTGGAGCCGGCGGCCCTGGTCGTCCAGCCGACGCTGGTGCGCTGGCGCGACGAGCTCGAGGCGGCGACGGGGATCCGGCCGACGTTGGCGGGGTCGGGGTCGTCGTGGTTCGTGCCGGGGGCGTTCGACGGCCCCGGACGGCTCGTGACGCGAACCGACCGCCCCTGAGGGCGGTCGTCGGCGTCAGCGGATCAGCGGTGGGCCGCCGGGCTCACTTGCCCTTGGCCCGGCGCTGGAAGCGCGTCCGCTTCAGCATCTTCTTGTGCTTCTTCTTGCGCATGCGCTTGCGGCGCTTCTTGATGAGAGATCCCATGAGGGTCGCCACGGTAGCGCCTCGGCGGGTACCGGTGCCGTCACCGGGGAGCCGATCCCCGGAGAAACTTCGGACCAACCGGTTCGGAGGTGCAATCTCCGATGACGGTCGTCGTTGTCATGGGTGAGCGGGAACCTGATGCCACACAACGACACGACGACATCGACGGGGACACCGTCATCCGACATCGAACCCCCGACGGCGACGCGCTGGCGGCGCGGCGGCGTAGGGTCGGGCGGAGCACGGCGGCCCGGGCGGCGGTGTCGACCGGGGGACGATCGAGGATCTCGGCGGAACCGGGACGGAGCGCATAGCCGTGAGGGCTGTCCGGCGCGGCGCTCCAGAGAGGTCGACGAAGGTGGTCGGTGCAGCCCATCGCAGTCTCGGCGCGGCGCGAATGCCGTGCGCTCAGGACCCGCATGGCAACGAGTACCAGACGGGCGCCCGTAGATTACGGACCGGTGAACGACACCGGAGACCTGGACGACGACAAGGAGCAGGAGCGACGCCTGGTTCAGGCTGCGCGCTCCGACTCGGAGGCGTTCGCCCAGCTCTACCGTCACTACCTGCCCAAGATCCACGCCTTCGCCTACCGGCGCTCGAGGTCACGCGAGGTGGCCGAGGACATCACGGCGGCCACGTTCGAGAAGGCGTACCGGCAGCTCCAGAAGTTCGAGTGGAAGGCGGGCGGCTTCGGGCCGTGGCTCTATCGGATCGCCTCGAACGAGTTGGCCGACCACTACCGGCGGGTGGGTCGGGCCAAGAGTGATCGGGGCCAGAAGGCCATGGGTGCGCTCCACACGGCGTACTCGGAGGACGACGTCGAGCACGTCGAGGGCGGCGAGGAGGACCGTGAGGTCGTCCTGGCCGCGATGACCAAGTTGAACCCCAGGTACCAGGAGGCCATCTCGCTCCGGTACCTCGCCGGACTCTCCCACGAGGATGCGGCGGAAGCCATGGGATCGTCCAAACCGGTGATGGCCGTCACGCTCAGCAGGGCGTTGAAGGCCTTGAAGAAGGAGATCGACAAGATGGGTACGGAGGAGGTGTCATGAACCACGAAGACCTCCACGAGACGCTGGAGCGCATGGGCCGAGAGCCCGTGCCCGAGCCGAGGAAGGAGTTCGTGGACTCCCTCCTGCCCCGGCTCCAGATGGTCGACGACCTGACGTCGGTGGCTCCGACCCCGGCGCAG
The DNA here is from genome assembly GCA_034211175.1 of Actinomycetota bacterium. GTDB lineage: Bacteria > Actinomycetota > Acidimicrobiia > Acidimicrobiales > CAIXPF01 > JAXHUH01. Next base: position 10,325 of record JAXHUH010000070.1, on the reverse strand, counting down.
CTTCGTCAGCCGTGGGCCCGGATGCGCCTGATCGCAGTGGGCGGCGTCGCCGCCGTGCTGCTGGGTGCCGTGGGCTTCCTGTCGCTCGTCGGCACGGGCGGCAACGGAGATCTGCTCGAGGTCGAGATGACGTCGAGCAGCGGTGGCGGCGTCACGATCAACGGCGAGCCGATCGGCGAGGACGGCCAGGGCGCCATCGCCGACGGCGACGAGGTCGTCTGCGAGGGCGACCGCACGCTCCAGATCGAGGGCGGACGGGACGTCCCGTGCCCCGACGGTGTCAACACCGCCAGGGTGACGATGGACGGCGATCTGCCGACCGTCGTGATCACGCCGACCGATGACGAGGTCGCGGCGAGCGACGAGGCGACGACGACGACCGAGTCGGCGCCGTCGACCTCGGTGACGACGGCGACGCCGCAGTCGACCGGCCAGGTCGACTCGACGACGACCGAGAGCACCCAGCTCCCGGGCATCGACTCGATGGGCCCGCTCGACGGCACCGACGTCGAGAGCAACCAGCTCTCGCTGTCGTGGGACGCCTGGGAGGGCGACGGCCTCGACCGCTACGCCGTGCTCCGCACGGTCACGGCGCCGGGGGTCGAGCCCGAGGGCGACGCCACCTGCACCGAGACCATCGAGATGCCCCGCTACGGGAACCGGCAACCGGCTCCCGGCACGGCGGTGTGGCTCGACCCGGTCGAGGGCACCTCGCTGAGCGAGGCGATCGACCTGGAGGAGTTCACCAACTGCGTGGCCTACCGGGTCGTGGCGCTCGACGCCAACGACAACCTGCTCGCCGAGACCGACGTGCGGGTGTACGCCCTGCAGTGGGCCGGCGGCGAGAACGAGGGTGACGACGAGACGGTCGGGCCGGCCACGTCGGTCCCCGCCAAGCAGACGACGACGACCGTCGAGTCGACGACGTCGACCACGGTTGCGTCGACCTCCACGTCGACCACGGCACCGACCACGTCGACCACGGTCGGCGGCGGCTCGGGGGCCACGAACCCGCCGACCAGCACGACCTCGGTCGTCGACGGTGGGGGTGGCGCCGGGCTGAACGGCGAGCCGAAGGTCGGCGAGGCGTCGGGCGACGGCGGCGGCAAGGGCGCCGCGACCCGGCCGGAGAGCTGACGCAGCGCCCACCGGGCGCACACGAATGACCACCCACGGGGGTCGGGCGAACGCCCGGCCCCCGTGGCGCGTGTGCGAACCGATACGCGTGGGGCCACCCACGCCGGGCTACCTTGGAACCAACCCTGGCGGGTAGTTCAATTGGCAGAACGCCTGACTTTGGATCAGGAGGTCGCAGGTTCGATCCCTGCCCCGCCAGCGCCGAGCACAGGAGGTGCGTCGTCGGATGGCAGAGCGCGAGTCGGGTCGTGGGTTGTGTGCCGTGGTCCTCGCCGATGGTCAGGGGACCCGCATGCGCTCCCTGCGCCCGAAGCCGCTCCACATGTTGTGCGGTCGGGCGATGGTGCTCCACGTGATCGATGCCCTCGGGGCGGTCGCGGTCGACCGCGTCGCGGTGGTCGTCGGCACGAGCGCCGAGCGGGTGTCCAAGAAGCTCCAGGACGAGGGCGACCTGGACACGCCGACCGACGTGCTCGAGGTGCCGGCCCAGCGGGGCACCGGTGATGCGGTCAGCGTGGCGCTGACCGCCCTGCCCGACGACGACCTCGACGACAGCGACGTGCTGGTCGTGCCGTCCGACCTGCCGCTCCTGCGCCCCGAGACGGTGAGTGAGCTGGTCGCCCGCCATCGCGGCTCGGACTCCGCGGCGACGTTGCTGACCGTCCGCCGCGCCCGGCCCCGCGGCTACGGCCGGGTGGTGCGGGGTCGCGACGGTCGGGTCTCGGAGATCGTCGCCGAGGTCGACGCCACCGAGGAGCAGCTCCAGCTCCAGGAGACGACGGCACTCGTGTTCTGCTTCCGTCGCAGCGTGCTCGCCCCGGCCCTGCGTCGCACGCCCCCGGACCCGATGACGGGCGAGTACTACGTCTCCGACGTGATCCGCGTCCTGCGCGACGCCGGCTACAGCATCGAGGCGGTCGAGGTCGACGACCAGGACGAGGTCACCGAGGTCGACGACCGGATGGCGCTCGCCGCCGCCGAGGCCGAGCTGCGCCGGCGGACCAACCTGCGGTGGATGGCCACCGGCGTGAACATCGTCGACCCCGCCTCGACCTACATCGATGCCTCGGTGGTGCTCGGTGGCGACGTCACCGTGTTCCCGAACACCTACCTGCAGGGCCGCACCGCCGTGGGTGACGGCGCCGAGCTCGGGCCCGACACCCGCCTCGTCGACTGCATGGTCGGCGAGGGCGCCACGGTCGAGATGTCCTCGGGCCGCGACGCCGAGGTCGGGCCCCGCGCTCACGTGGGCCCGTACGCGGTGCTGGAGCCGGGAGCACAGGTCGGCGAGGGTGGACGGGTGCGCCCGTTCACGGTCGCCTCGTCCACCGAGGGCGACGACCGGGCCCCCTGATGGGGTGGGTTGTCGCAACAGGGTTGGACCGGGCGGCGACGAACGGCCATATTGGACCTGTCGTGCTCCACCGGCGATGACGGGAGCCCCGGGCATGAAGCACCTGTCCCACAAGAAGCTCCACTTCGTGTCGGGGCGATTCAACCGGCAGCTGGCAGGTGACATCGCGTCGCGGCTGTCGGTCCAGCTCGGCGAGGCGAACATCGCCGATTTCGCCAACGGCGAGATCCACTGCCGCTACGGCGAGTCGATCCGCGGCTCGGACGTGTTCATCTTCCAGAGCCACGGCGCGTCGGACCACGGGTCGATCAACGACGCGATCATGGAGCAGCTGATCATGATCGACGCGGCCCGTCGGGCCTCGGCGAAGCGGATCAGCATCGTGGCCCCGTTCCTCGGCTACTCCCGCCAGGACCGCAAGTCCGAGGGCCGTGAACCGATCACGGCGAAGCTGGTGTGCCAGCTGTTCGAGTCGGCCGGTGCCGAGCGCCTGCTGAGCATCGATCTCCACTCGGGCCAGATCCAGGGCTTCTTCCACGGCCCGGTCGACGCGCTCACCGCCATGCCGGTGCTCACGTCGTACCTCCGCCAGATCGACGACGCCCCGGTCGTCGTCTCACCGGACGCCGGCCGGGTGAAGGTGGCCGAGCGCTACGCCAACGCCCTCCATGCCGACCTGGCCATCGTGCACAAGCGGCGGATGCGCGGCGAGATGAACGCCGTCGTCGCCCGCGACGTGGTCGGCGAGGTCGCCGGCCGTACCTGCATCATCATCGACGACATGATCGACACGGCCGGCACGATCGTGGCCGCGGCCGATCAGCTGATCGAGCACGGCGCGGAGCGTGTGCTCGCCGCCGCGACCCACGGCGTGTTCTCCGGCCCGGCGGTCGATCGCCTCAAGAACTCCCAGATCGAACGGGTCGTCGTGACCGACACGCTCGACATGCCGCCGGAGAAGCAGCTCGACAAGATCGAGGTGCTGTCGACGGCCCAGATCTTCGCCGATGCCATCTCCGCCGTGTTCGACGACACCAGCGTCAGCGAGATCTTCGACGGCGAGAACCTGCGCTAGGAGCCGCTCGTCCGGACGGCGCGTCAACCGCGCCCCAGGACGCGCTAAGCTGCTGCGCCGTTTGTCAACCCGCGCGCGCTCCAGGAGCCCCGAGTCATGGACGTCATCCTCGAAGCCGAAACCGGCCGTACCACCGGATCTCGGGACGCTTCACGCCTGCGTAAGGCCGGCCGGATCCCCGCCGTCGTGTACGGCAAGGGGGAGCCGGCGACCCTGCTGTCGGTCGATTGGCCCGACCTCCGCAAGGCGCTGACCACCGAAGCCGGTACCAACGCCGTCCTCCGCCTCCGCTACGGCGGGAACGAGACGCTGGCGATGGTCCGCGAGCTGCAGCGTCACCCCGTCCGCTGGGACGTGCTCCACGTCGACTTCGTCAGCATCGACCGCAACGTCGAGATCGAGGTCGAGGTGCCGATCGTGCTGACCGGCGAGGCCGAGGAGGTCAGCCGGGCCGGCGGCCTGGTCGACCAGTCGCTGTACCACCTCGCCATCTACGCGCTGCCCGGCGCCATCCCGAACGAGCTCGAGGTCGACATCTCGGGTCTCGAGGTCGGCTCGACGCTGACCGTGGCCGACATCACCCTGCCCGACGGCGTGCGGACCGAGGTCGAGGACGACGAGCCCGTCGCCTCCGGCCAGATCACCCGCGCCGCCGAGGAGGCCGAGGCCGAGGAAGCGGCCGAAGGCGAAGAGGGCGAGGGTGAGGCCGCCGCCGATGGTGAGGGCGGCGACGACGCCGCCGACGCCGACGAGGGCTGAGCCCCCGGCGGATGGCGTTCGGGCGCAACCGTGCCGATCGCCGGGGCACCCCGGCCGATCTGCTGGTCGTCGGGCTCGGCAACCCGGGCTCCGAGTACGCCGGCACCCGTCACAACGTCGGTTCGGAGGTCGCCGTGCTGCTCGCGGAGCGGCACGGCGGCCGACTCCGCACCGGCAAGGAACGTGCGCTCGTCGACGAGCTCCGCATCGGCGGGTCCCGGGTCGCGGTCGCGTTCCCGCAGACCTTCATGAACCTGTCGGGTGAGTCGGTGCGCCTCCTCGCCAAGCGGTTCGGGGTCGAGGACCCCGAGCAGCTGGTCGTCGTGCACGACGAGATCGACCTCCCGCTCGGCCGCCTCCGGGTCAAGCGGGGTGGTGGGCTGGCCGGTCACAACGGTCTCCGGTCGATCCGCGACCACCTCCACACGACGGACTTCCTGCGGGTCCGCATCGGCGTCGGCCGGCCCTCGTCGCCGGAGGCCGGCGCCGACTACCTGACGAAGCGCCGCCCGACGAAGGCGGAGCGCACGGAGCTGGAGATCGCCGTGCAGAGCGCGGCGGACGCCGTCGAGTCGATCCTGGCCGATGGCGCCGACGCCGCGATGGCCGAGTTCAACGGTCGATGACCGCCGGGGGCTGCTGACGGTGCGACGTGTGCTGGCGCTCGTGGTCGCGGTCGGGCTCGTCGCCGGCGCCCTGCTCATCCGCCGGTCGCTCGACGGCGACGAGGAGGTCGCCGACGACACGGTGATCTCGCCGGTGGTCGTCGACGACCTGCGGATCGCGTGCCCGCCGATCGTCGTGGAGTCGTGCCGGTCGATCGAGGGCGTCGAGGTCGTCGAGGAGACCGCGGGCCGGACGGTCGAGCGCCTCATCGACCCCACGTTCGACCCGGCGGCCGCCGACGTCGACGCCTGGCTGGTGCCGCTGCCGTGGGTTGGGGTGGCCGAGCAGCTGGCCGGTGACGACGTCCTGGCCGACCCCGGCAACGTCCTCGCCCGGTCCGAGCTCGTGATCCTCGGCTGGGACGAGCGGCTCGAGTGGCTCGAGCTGTACTGCGGCACGGTCGACTGGAGCTGCATCGGCGACCACGCCGGCGACGAGTGGGTCGACATCGGCGGAGGTGTCAACGCCGGCGCCGTCGACGCCGCGCACCGCTCGCCCGAGGAGAGCGCCATCGGGCTGCTCGAGGTCGGGACGATCGCGACCGACTACTTCGGCGACCCCGACTTCGCCTCGAACCAGATGGACTCGACGTTCCGCAGCTGGTTCTCCAACCTCGAGGAGGCGACCGGCGGCAGCGTCGGTGCCGCCGGTGAGACCCCGGTGGACGAGATGCTGCGCATCGGGCCCGGCGGCCTCGATCTCGTCGCGGCGACGCGGTTCGAGGCCGAGGCCGCGGTCGAGCTGCGCGAGGGCAGCGACGATCCCGTCCGCTTCGTCGCCGCCGACGACCCGACCACGGCCGACCTCGTACTCGTCGGCGTGTCCGGTGCACCCGGTGAGGATTCGGTGTCGACGGTGGCGCCCGAGCTGGCCGCCGCGTTGGACGCGGCGGGCTGGGACCCGCCCGGCGGGCCACCTCCGACGAGCGGGCTGCCCAACGACGGCGTGATGCTGGCGCTGCGTATGTTGTGGGAGGTGATCACCGAATGAGCGGGCGAGCGGTCAGGGTGTGGGCGGCGCTGGTGGTGGCCATCTGTCTCGCGGCCGGCTGCGCGAGTGGCGACGACGGGCCCGACGTCGAGGAATCGGCCGACACGACCTCCGACGGCTCCGGTTCGGTCTCGACCAGCGACTGCATCGTCGTCGACATGGCGGTCTCCTCGGAGAAGATCGACCTGCTGAGCGACCTCGCCGCGCAGTTCTCGGGCTCGGCCGAGGCCGAGGTCGACGGGCGCTGCGTCGAGGTGCGGCCCCAGCAGGTCGCCTCGGGCGCCGCGGCGTCCGCGCTCGTGCGGGGCTGGGACGAGGCTACCGACGGTCCCCGGCCGGTGGTGTGGTCCCCGGCGTCGAGCACCTGGGGAGCGGTCGTCAACCAGCGGTTGAGCGAGGCCGGCGAGGAGCCGCTCGTCGGCGAGGGCTCGCCGTTCATGCTGACCCCGCTCGTCATCGCCATGCCCCGCCCGATGGCCGAGGCGCTCGGCTGGCCCGACGAGCCGCTCGGCTGGTCGGACGTGTTGAACCTCGCCCGCTCCGGTCGGGGCTGGGAGGAGTTCGGCCATCCCGAGTGGGGCGAGTTCCGGCTCGGCAAGACCAACCCGAACTTCTCGACCAGCGGCCTCAGTGCCCTCGTCGCCCAGTCCTACGCGGCCACGGGCACGACGTCGGGCCTGTCGCTGGAGAACGTGGCCCGCCCCGAGGTCGTCGACTTCGCCCGCACCGTCGAGTCCGCCGTCGTCCACTACGGCGACACCACGCTGACCTTCCTCGAGAACTGGGCCCGCGCCGATCGGCGGGGCACCGCGCTGCTGTACGCGTCGGCGGCGGCGGTCGAGGAGAAGTCGGTGCTCGACTACAACCGCGGCAACCCCGACGGCGTGCTGGAGCCGGGTGAGTCGCCCGTCGAGCCGCGGGTGCCGCTGGTGGCGATCTATCCGGAGGAGGGCACCGTCTTCTCCGACAACCCCCTGTTCGTCCTCGACGCCGAGTGGGTCGACACCGAGCAGCGGGCGGGTGCGGAGGCGTTCGCCGACTTCGTCCTGCTCCCCGAGAACCAGGAGCTGGTCCTCGATGCCGGGTTCCGGCCCGGGAACCCGTCCGTGCCCGTCACCGACCCGATCACCGCCGACAACGGCGTCGATCCGGACGAGCCCCGCACGTTGCTGGAGATCCCCGAGCCTCCGGTCGTCGTCGCGCTGCTCGACCAGTGGGACGAGGTCCGCAAGGAGGCGCGGGTGCTGATCGTGCTGGACGTCTCCGGCTCGATGGGCGACCCGGCGGAGGCGGGCGGCGTCGACACGAAGCTCGACCTCGCCCGCGCCGCGCTGGCGAGAGCGCTCGACCAGTTCAAGGAGAGCGACCTGGTCGGGCTGCGGGTGTTCTCGACCGATCTCGACGCCGACGGCGCCACCTTCCTCGATCCCGTACCGATCGGGCCGATCGGCGCCCAGCGCGACGACCTCGTCGGCGCGCTCGACGCGCTGTTCCCGTTCTCGCTGACGCCGCTGTACGACGTCGCCCGGACCTCGTTCGACGAGATGGTGGCCAGCTACGACCCCGAGCGCATCAACGCGGTCGTGCTCCTCAGCGACGGGCGCAACGAGGACATCGATCCGGCCGACGACGCCGAACAGCTCGACGAGCTGCTGGCCACGCTGACCCGGACGACCCAGGGCGAGGGTGCCACCCCGGTGCGGGTGTTCCCGATCGCCTACGGCGCCGACGCCGATCTCAACGTCCTCCGTGAGGTCGCGGAGGCCGCGAACGCAGCTGTCTACGATGCGAGCGACCCCCGCTCGATCGACAAGGTGTTCGCCTCCGTGATCTCGAACTTCTGAGCCCGATGTCCTCGTTGCGCGACCGGTTCTGGACCCGGCGCACGGCTCGGGCCATGACCTCACCTGCCGCGATCGTCCTCACCGGTCTCGGCGCGGCCGTCGGCGTCGTCACCGGCCTGGGCCCGATCGGCGCGGTCGCGCTCGGCGCCGGCGGCTGGGCCGCCCGGGTCGGCGCCTCGCTGGCGACCGGCGGAGGGCGGCGGCGCGAGCCGGACGTCGACCCGTCCGCGCTGCGCGAGCCGTGGCGCACGTCGGTCCAGCGGGCGATCGACAGCCGCGAGCGCTTCGAGCAGGCGGTCAGCCGGGCCGACGACGGGCCGTTGACCCGGCGCCTGCAGGAGATCGCCGACCGCCTCGACGTCGGCGTCCGCGAGAGCTGGCGCATCGCCAGCTCCGGCCAGACGATCGAGGACGCCCGCCGCTACGTCGACGTGAACGCCATCGCCGAACGACTGAGGGGGGCACGCGACGACGTGGTGCGGGGCCGCCACTCGGCCGATGCGAAGCGTGCGCTCGAGGGGACCGTCGCCTCGCTCGAGGCCCAGCTCCACACGGTCAAGCGGATGGACTCGGTGCTCGCCGACACCGACGCCCGGCTGCGGTTGCTCGACGCGCGACTGTCGGAGGCCGCGACCCGGGCGATCGAGCTGTCGGTCCGAGCCCACGACCCCTCGGACCTCGCCGGGCTCGGAGAGGACGTCGACGTCGTGGTCACCGACCTGGAGTCGCTGCGCCTCGCGCTCGACGAGACGGATCAGGCCACCGGTCAGTTCCCGGGATGACCGCCGTCGAGCAGGCGCTCGACCCGGTCGCGCGCCTCGTCGTCGTGGAACACGAGCGTCGTCTTGTCCGGGTACGGCAGGCACGCGGTGAGCCCGGTCGTCTCGATGGTCGGCAGCCCGGTCGCGGTGATGGCGTCGGCGTAGCGCCGGCGCCGGGTGTTGTCGAAGAGCACGAGCCCGTCGGGCGCGATGCGGTCGAGGACCTGGGTGAAGCACTTGGCCCGGCACCGGCCGTCGACGACGGCGAGGTCGATCGGGCCGTCGATGTCGTCGGCCCCCCGGACGTAGTCCTCGAAGTCGTAGCCCTGCCATCCCGGCTTCGACGACCCGAACGCGGTCGGCCCGGCCGTCTCGACCGGCGGGACGACGCGGTGGTCGACCTCGAGGTCGGGGCGCTCGGCGAGCTTGGCGGCGACGATCGTGGCCCACTCCCGGTCGTGCTCGACGCTGACGACCCGTGCGGCGCGCTTGGCCAGCCACAGCGTGCTGGCGCCCGACCCGTACTCGACGACGGTGGCGTCGGGGCGGGTGGCGAGGAAGCGGTCGACCGCGGTCATGGCGTCGAAGGTCCACCAGGCGAGGTCGAGCTCGACCATCTCGTCGATGTCCCAGATGGCGAAGAGGCTGCGCGACCAGCGGGCGAACCGGCTGTCGGATCGCTCGGCACGGTCGAGCACCCCGGTGCGCGCCGCCGCCGTGCGGGCGCCTCGCACGCCGTTGACGTAGGTCGCCCGGATCTGTTTGGACATCTTGGCCACGCAGGGACGCTAGCGTCGCCCGCCGTGCACGGTGGACGCATGCGGTCGCGCGGGGTCACGTGCGGCGGGCCGTCGCCCGCCGTGCCAGTTGAGCAAGGGCGGTCGCGACGGGTGATGTGCGGCGGGTGCGGATGAGCGGTGAGCCCACGACGGGTGATGGTGCGGCCGGCGACGAGGACGCCGCTGGGTCGGTCGGCGACGCCGCGCCGGCGCCGCGCCGACGCAGCCGGGTCGCGACCCTGGTGCGCGGCGTGTTCTTCGTTGCCGGGGTGGCGTTCCTGGTCCTGACGGTGGCGCGGACGTGGCCCGAGATCACCGACGTGATCGCCGGCCACACCCCGGCCGTGATCGGTGCCGGGGTGCTCGCCGCCGGGTCGGTCGTCGCGTTCGCCCAGGCGTGGGTGGCGATGTTCCCGGGGAGCCACCGGGCCCGGGTCGCGGCCAGCTTCTACATCGGCCAGCTCGCCAAGTACATCCCCGGGGGCATGCTCGGCATCGTCGGCCAGGTCGCGTTCATGCGCGACGCGGGCGTGCCGCTGCGCCACGCGGCGACCGCGTTCGTGGTCTTCGCGTTCACCCTCGTCGTCGGGTCGATGATGTCGGCGTTCCCCCTCGTGCTCGACGCCGACGTGCCGACGATCCTCCGCCTCGCCGGCGTCGGTGGCCTGGCCACCGTCGTGCTCGCCTGGCGGCCGTGGTTCGTCACCGCCCTCTCGCTGGTGTCGCGCGTCCTGCGCCGGCCGGTGGTGCCCCCGTCGACGATCGCGGACCAGCGCCAGATCACCCTCTCGGTCGTGTGGTCGCTCGGCGGTGCGGTGGCATCGGGCCTGGCGTTCGCGGTTGCCGCCGACCTCGTCGCCGAGGTGCCGCCGCTCACCGCGATGGCCGCGTTCGGCCTGGCGTGGGCGGTCGGCTTCGTCGCCGTGCCGCTGCCGGCCGGCCTCGGTCTGCGGGAGGCGG
>JAXHUH010000069.1:0-40703 GCA_034211175.1 Actinomycetota bacterium | reverse complement strand
CCGGTTGACGTAAGACACCTCCAGATTCGTTGAGCCCCTGTTCTCGTTCGCGGACCCCTCAACCGCCCCCGGTCGACGTCACCGCACGCCACCCACCCCGCTCAGATCCGAAGAGCCGGATCACCTTCCCGCTGTTGCGCAGGGTCTCGGCCGTGACCCTGCTGCTCGGGCTCATCTACACGCTGAAGGTGGTCGACATCATCTGGATCATGACCACCGGCGGGCCGGGCTCGAGCTCGACGACGCTGGCGATCTGGTCCTACCGGGAGGCGTTCGGCACCGGTCAGCCCGACTTCTCCCCCGCCGCGGCCATCGGCAACATGCTGATCATCGTCGCCCTGGCCGTGGGCATCGTCTACGTCCGCCTGCTCGGCCGATTGGACAGGACATGAAGCGCATCCGGAGCCTCTCGACGAGCGCACTCGGGGTCGTGCTCACCGCGATCATGCTCTTCCCCGTGTACTGGATCGTGAACGTGTCGCTGACCAGAACGAGCGACATGCGCGCCGACCCGCCCCACTGGTTCCCGTGGGACCCGACGTTCGAGGGCTACCGGGCCGTGCTCGACGACCAGCTCCCGGCACTCGGCGCCAGCCTCCTCATCGGCCTCGGCACCGTGATCCTCACGATCGTGGTGGCCGCGCCCGCGGGCTACGCGCTGGCCAAGCTCTCTCCGTGGGGAGGCTCCGGCCTGAACTTCCTCCTCCTCGTCGCCCAGATGATCCCGGCCGTGGTCATGGCCATGGGGTTCTACGCGATCTACGTGCGCTTCGACCTCATCAACACCGTGTGGGGACTGATCATCGCGGACTCGACCATCGCCGTGCCGTTCGGCGTGCTCGTGTTCACCGCGTTCATGTCCGGGATCCCCGACGAGCTCATCAACGCGGCCGAGGTCGACGGCGCCGGGACCTGGCGCACGTTCTGGTCCATCGTGCTGCCCATCAGCCGTAACTCGATCATCACCGTGTCGCTGTTCGCGTTCCTCTGGGCGTGGTCGGACTTCATCTTCGCCTCGACCCTCAACCGCAACGGCGACCTGGTCCCGATCACCCTCGGGATCTACCGCTACATCGGCAACAACACCACGCAGTGGAACTCGATCATGGCGACGGCCGTCGTCGCCTCCGTCCCCGCCACGATCCTGCTCGTCGTGGCCCAACGCTACGTGGCGGCCGGCGTGTCCGCCGGTGCGCTCAAGGACTGAACGAACCTTGGAACAACCCACTCCCCCCACGCCGCCGGCATCGGCGGCCCGACCGGACGCGCCCGCGGGGGCGGGGGCCCGTCCGGTCGACTCGACCCGCCTGCCGCGCCGGGGCGCGGCCATCCGCGAGGTCACCGTCGACGGCGGACCGTGGCAGCGCCTCCAGCAGACGAACGCCGACGCCACCCTGGACCACTGCGAGTCCTGGATGGACCGCCTCGGCTGGCTGGCCAACTTCGACCGGGTCGCCGACGGCACGACCGGGCCCGACCGGCCGGGCTGGCAGTTCTCCGACTCCGAGGTCTACAAGCTGATCGAGGCCCTCGCCTGGGAGCACGGCCGGACCGGCGATCCCGACGTCGAGCGGCGCCTGCGGCGACTCACGACCCGCATCGCCCGGGCCCAGGACGAGGACGGGTACCTCAACACGTGCTACGGGCACTCGGGCCGACCGCCGCGGTGGAGCGACCTGGAGATGGGCCACGAGCTGTACTGCGTGGGCCACCTCGTGCAGGCCGCGGTCGCCCGGCTGCGCACCAGCGGCCGTGACGAGCTGGTCGAGGTGGCGATCCGGGCCGCGGACCACGTGTGCCGGGAGTTCGGGCCCGGGGGTCGTGACGGCTACGGCGGCCACCCCGAGATCGAGCTGGCGCTGGCGGAGCTCGGCCGCGCCACCGGCGAGCGGCGCTACCTCGACCAGGCCCGCCGGTTCGTCGACCGTCGCGGACGCGGCGACCTCGTCCCCCCGCCGCTCCTCGGCCCGGACTACTTCCAGGACGATCTCCCGGTCCGGGAGGCCGATGCCTGGAGGGGCCACGCGGTCCGGGCGCTCTACCTGGCCGCCGGCGCCGTCGACGTCGCCGTCGAGGACGGCGACGAGGAGCTGCTCGGGGTGATCGGCCAGCAGTGGGCCCACTCCGTCGCCCGTCGGACCCACATCACCGGCGGGATGGGGTCGCGCCACCAGGACGAGGGGTTCGGCGAGGACTGGGAGCTGCCCGCGGACCGCGCGTACTGCGAGACCTGCGCCGGCGTGGCGTCGATCATGGTGTCCTGGCGGCTGTACCTGGCCACGGGGGACGTCCGCTACGCCGACCTGATCGAACGGACCTTCTACAACGTGGTCGCCACGTCGCCCCGTTCCGACGGGCGGGCGTTCTTCTACTCGAACCCGCTCCACCAGCGCTGCCCCGGCGAGCCCTCGGACGAGGGCGAGGTCAACCCCCGCGCCGAGGGCGGGGTCCGGGCACCGTGGTTCGAGGTCTCGTGCTGCCCGACCAACGTCGCACGGACCCTGGCGAGCTGGCCGGCCTACGCCGTCTCCGTCGAGGGCGACACCGTGAACCTGCTGCAGTACGCGCCCGGGCGCGTCGTCGTGCGCCTCGACGACGGGGCCGAGCTCGCCCTGCACATCGCCACCGCCTACCCGCTCGAGGGCGAGGTGACCGTGACCGTCGAGCGGGCACCGAGGCGTCCGGTGACGGTGCGCTTCCGGGTCCCCCACTGGGCGTCCGGCGCGACCTTGGCCACCGATCCCGCCATCTCGACGCACCCGGGCGAACCGGCTCGGCGGACCGCGCGACCCGGCTTCGTCGACGTCACCCGGCCGCTCTCCCCCGGCGACCGCCTCACGCTCGCGCTCCCGGTGGCACCCCGCTTCACGTGGCCCGACCCCCGGATCGACGCGCTGCGCGGCTGCGTCGCGGTGGAACGGGGCCCCGTCGTGCTGTGCCTCGAGTCGACCGACCTGCCCGGCGGGGTCGACATCGCCGACGTCCGCGTCGATCCCGGGCACCGACCGGAGGACGACGGCGCGGGTGCGTCCGCGTGGTGCGCGATCACCGCCGCCTCGAACGGCCCCGCCCCGGACGGCGCCGAACCCACGCCGGCGCTCGCCTACGGGACCGAACGCCCCGCTCCGCCGCCGTGCGCGGCCGTTCGGCTGCGGCTGATCCCCTACCACGACTGGGCCGAGCGGGGGCCCGCCACCATGCGGGTCTGGCTCCCCGTGGCGTCGCTCGCCTGACGAGCACGACCCTCCCCACGATCGGGGGTCCCGGGCCCGGGCCATAGGACCTGGCCTTGGGTCCATGAACGGTGTGATCGTTCACATTCTCCCCTCGTGACGGTTGACACCGGAAATGTGAACGGTAACATCCGGCTCCTCGGTCCCCTGAGGAGTGTGCGCCATGGGCTCATCGTCCGGCCGGTCCCACGTGGTCGGCGTCGACTTCGGCAGTCTGTCCGGCCGCGCCGTCGTGGTGCGTGTCGACGACGGCGCCGAGGTCGGCAGCGCGGTGCTCGAGTACCCGCACGCCGTGATGGACCGCACGCTGACCGCCGGCGACGAGGCCGTCGAACTTCCCCCCGACTGGGCGCTTCAGGTTCCGTCGGACTACGTCGATGTCCTGCGCGAAGCGGTGCCGGCCGCGGTCCGCGCCGCCGGCATCGACCCGGCACAGGTGATCGGGATCGGCACCGACTTCACGGCTTGCACCATGGTCCCCACCACCGCCGACGGCACCCCCCTCAACGAGCTGCCCCGGTTCGCCAACCGGCCGCACGCCTACGTGAAGCTGTGGAAGCACCACGCCGCGCAGCCCCACGCCGATCGCATCAACGCGCTGGCCCACGAGCTCGGCGAGCCGTGGATCGCCCGCTACGGCGGCCTCATCTCCTCCGAGTGGGAGTTCGCCAAGGCGCTGCAGGTCCTCGAGGAGGACCGTGAGGTCTACGACGCCATCGACCGCTGGGTCGAGGCCGCCGACTGGATCATCTGGAAGCTGTGCGGCACCTACGTCCGCAACGCCTGCACCGCCGGCTACAAGGGCATCTACCAGGACGGCGCCTACCCGGGCCGGGAGTACCTGGCCAAGCTGAACGCCGACTTCGCCGACGTCGTCGACGACAAGATCGCCCACCCGATCGGCGAGCTCGGCGCTCGCGCCGGCGGCCTCACGGCCGAGGCGGCCGCGTGGACGGGCCTGCCCGAGGGCATCGCGGTGGCCGTCGGCAACGTCGACGCCCACGTCACCGCCCCCGCCGCCGGCGCCATCGAGCCCGGCCAGATGGTGGCGATCATGGGCACCTCCACCTGCCACGTCATGAACGGCGCGGACCTCGCCGAGGTGCCGGGCATGTGCGGCGTCGTCGACGGCGGCATCGTCCCGGGCCTGTGGGGCTACGAGGCCGGCCAGAGCGGCGTCGGCGACATCTTCGGCTGGTTCGTGAACACCCGGGTCCCGGCGTCCTACGAGGCCGCGGCCGCCGAGCGGGGCTTCTCGGTCCACGAGCACCTCACCGACCTGGCGTCGCGCCAGCCGGTCGGCGCCCACGGGCTCGTCGCCCTCGACTGGCACTCCGGCAACCGCTCGGTGCTCGTCGACCACGAGCTGTCGGGCCTCGTCCTCGGCGAGACCCTCGCCACCCGCCCGGAGGACACCTACCGGGCGCTGCTCGAGGCGACCGCCTTCGGCACCCGCACGATCGTCGAGGCATTCGGGCGCTCCGGCGTACCGGTCGACGAGCTGATCGTGGCCGGCGGCCTGCTGAAGAACCGGTTCCTCATGCAGGTCTACGCCGACGTGACCCGCCTGCCGCTGTCGACGATCGCGTCCGAGCAGGGCCCGGCGCTCGGCTCGGCGATCCACGCCGCCGTCGCCGCCGGCGCCTACCCCGACATCCGGGAGGCGTCGGCCGCCATGGGCAAGGTGAACCGCGCCGTCTACCAGCCGATCGAGGCGAACTCGGTGGTCTACGACCAGCTCTTCGCCGAGTACACGGCCCTCCACGACCACTTCGGGCGGGGCCACAACGACGTGATGCACCGGCTCAAGGCGCTCCAGCGCAGCGCCCGCGGCTACGGGGCCTCGCAGGAGGATCGATGACCGAGCAGAACCCCGGCGGCGAGATCTGGTTCCTGACCGGGAGCCAGGGCCTCTACGGCCCCGAGACCCTCGACCAGGTCGCCGCCCAGTCGCAGGCGATCGCCGCGGCGCTCGACGACTCCGACGACGTGTCGCTGCCCATCGTGTGGAAGCCGGTGCTCACCGACGCCGACGCCATCCGGGCCACGATGCTCGCCGCCAACGCCGACCCGTCGTGCGCCGGCGTCATCGCGTGGATGCACACCTTCTCCCCGGCGAAGATGTGGATCTCGGGCCTCGACGCCCTCCGCCAGCCGATGCTCCACCTCCACACCCAGGCCAACGTGGCGTTGCCCTGGTCGAGCATCGACATGGACTTCATGAACCTCAACCAGGCCGCGCACGGCGACCGGGAGTTCGGCTACGTCGTCGCCCGGCTCGGCGTGACCCGCAAGATCGTCGTCGGCCACGTCTCCAACCCCGAGGTCACCCGCAAGGTCGGGGTCTGGGCCCGGGCGGCCGCCGGCTGGCGCGCCACCCGGCGCATGAAGCTCGCCCGCTTCGGCGACAACATGCGCAACGTCGCCGTCACCGAGGGCGACAAGACCGAGGCCGAGGTCGTCTTCGGCGTCTCCGTCAACACCTGGGGCGTCAACGACCTGGTGGACGCGGTCGCGTCGGTCAGCGACGCCGAGATCGACGCCCTCGTCGCCGAGTACCAGGACACCTACGACGTCGTCGCCGAGCTGCGCGCCGGCGGGGAGCGCCACGCCTCGCTGCGCTACGGCGCCCGCCAGGAGCTCGCCCTGTCGAGCTTCCTCGGCGACCTCGGCGCCACGGCGTTCACCACGAACTTCGAGGACCTCGGTGCGCTCGAGCAGCTGCCCGGCCTCGCCGTCCAGCGGCTCATGGCGAAGGGCTACGGCTTCGGCGCCGAGGGCGACTGGAAGACCGCGGTGCTCGTCCGGGCGGCCAAGGTCATGGGCGAGGGCCTCCCCGGCGGCGCCTCGCTGATGGAGGACTACACGTACCACCTGACGCCGGGCGAGGAGAAGATCCTCGGTGCCCACATGCTCGAGGTCTGCCCGTCACTGACGACGGCGCGGCCCCGCCTCGAGATCCACCCCCTCGGCATCGGCGACCGCGACGACCCGGTCCGCCTGGTCTTCGACGCCGACACCGGCCCCGGCGTGGTCGTGTCGCTCGCCGACGTGCGCGACCGGTTCCGGCTCACGGCCAACGTCGTGGACGTCGTCGGGCCCGACGAGCCGCTCCCGAAGCTGCCCGTCGCCCGGGCCGTGTGGGTCCCCCGACCCGACTTCTACACCTCGGCGGAGTCGTGGCTGGTCGCCGGTGGCGCCCACCACACCGCCATGACGACGGCGGTCGGCGTCGAGCACTGGGCCGACTTCGCCGACATGGCCCGCACCGAGCTGCTCGTCGTCGACGAGCACACGACAACGGCGGACTTCGCGAAGACCGTCCGCTGGAACGACGCCTACTACCACCTGGCGCGTGGGCTGTGACCCCCGGCCACGCCACGTCGCCGACCACCTCGGCCGCCCCGGCGGTCCGCAACAACAGGGAGAACCGGAAGAGCATGAGAGCGAAGAGATTCGGTGCGCTGATCGTGATGGTGCTGCTGGCGTTGTCGCTGGCGGCCTGCGGCGGCGACGACGATGACGATGCGACCACCACGACCGGTGGCGACTCGGGCGAGTCCTCCGAGGAGTCGTCCGGTGGCGGCGACGGCGGGCTGATCGGCGTCGCCATGCCGACCCAGACCTCCGAGCGCTGGATCGCCGACGGCGAGTCGGTCGAGGCGGGCCTCGTCGACGCCGGCTACGAGGTGAGCCTCCAGTTCGCCAACGACGACATCCCCACCCAGACCCAGCAGATCGACCAGATGATCACCCAGGGCGCCGAGCTCCTGATCATCGCGGCGATCGACGGCACCGCCCTGACCGGCCAGCTCGAGGCCGCAGCCGCCGCGGACATCCCGGTCATCTCCTACGACCGGCTGATCCGTGACTCCGAGAACGTCGACTTCTACGTCACGTTCGACAACTACAACGTCGGCGTCCAGCAGGCCACGTCGCTGCTGGTCGGCCTCGGGCTGCTGAACCAGGACGGCTCGGAGGGCGACGCCACCGGCCCGTTCAACGTCGAGCTGTTCGCCGGCTCGCTGGACGACAACAACGCCCACTTCTTCTGGCAGGGCGCGATGGACACGCTCCAGCCCTACCTCGACGACGGCACCCTGGTCGTCCCGTCTGAGCAGACCGACATCGAGCAGGCCGCCATCCTGCGCTGGCAGCAGGAGACCGCCCAGCGCCGCATGGAGGACCTCCTCACCGCGGCCTACAGCGGCGGCACCCAGGTCGACGGTGTCCTCTCCCCCTACGACGGCCTGTCCCGGGGCATCATCACCGCCCTCCAGAACGCCGGCTACGACCCGACCGGTGAGGACTTCCCGATCGTGACCGGCCAGGACGCCGAGATCGCCTCCGTCAAGCTCATCGCCGACGGCGTGCAGTTCTCGACGGTCTTCAAGGACACCCGCAAGCTGGCGGACCAGGCCGTGATCACGGCCGAGTCCTACCTGGCGGGCGAGGAGCCCGAGGCGAACGACACCGAGACCTACGACAACGGCGTGAAGGTCGTGCCGTCGTACCTGCTCGAGTCGGACATCGTCTACGCGGACAACATCGACTCGCTGCTCGTCGAGTCGGACTACTACACCGCCGAAGAGGTCGAGGCGGGCCAGACCGACTGACCCACCCGATCACGTCATGACCCATCGGCCCGGCCGCGCCGCGCTGCGGCCGGGCCGATGCGGTCGGTCAGTCCGGCTCCTTTCGCACCATCCGCGTCACCGCACGAAGGTTCATCCATGACAGACGTCATCCTCGAGATGCGAGACATCACCAAGACGTTCCCGGGTGTGAAGGCGCTCGAGGACGTCAACCTGACGGTCCGACGCGGCGAGATCCACGCCATCTGCGGCGAGAACGGCGCCGGCAAGTCGACCCTCATGAAGGTCCTCTCCGGCGTGCACCCCCACGGCACCTACACCGGCGAGATCGTCTACGAAGGCGAGACGGCCACCTTCGGCTCGATCAACCAGAGCGAGGCGAAGGGCATCGTCATCATCCACCAGGAGCTCGCCCTGGTGCCCTATCTCCCCATCGCCGAGAACATCTTCCTCGGCAACGAGCAGCGCGGCCGCTTCGGCCTGGTCGACTGGAACCGGGCCAACCACGCGGCCGCTGCGCTCCTCGATCGCGTCGGCCTTCGGGAGAACCCGACGACACCGGTCGGCCTGTTGGGCGTCGGCAAGCAGCAGCTGATCGAGATCGCCAAGGCGCTGTCAAAGGACGTCCGGCTCCTCATCCTCGACGAGCCGACCGCAGCGCTGAACGACCAGGACTCCGCCCACCTGCTGGGGCTGATCCGTCAGCTCCGCGACCAGGGCATCACCTGCATCATCATCTCCCACAAGCTCAACGAGGTCGCCGACATCGCGGACGCGACCACGATCATCCGCGACGGCAAGACCATCGAGACGCTCGACATGGGCGAACCGACCTCCACGCAGGACCGCATCATCCGCGGGATGGTCGGCCGCGACCTCCAGCACCGCTACCCCGAACGGACCCCGAACATCGGCGAGGAGCTGTTCCGGGTCGAGGACTGGACGGTCCACCACCCGACCCAGCCGGGCCGGGTCATCGTCGACAGCGCCAGCTTCTCGGTCCACCGGGGCGAGGTCGTCGGCATCGCCGGCCTGATGGGCGCCGGGCGCACCGAGCTCGCCATGAGCGTCTTCGGCCGCTCCTACGGGCGGGGCATCTTCGGGCGGGTCTACAAGGCGGGCCAGGAGATCAGGATCCCCGACGTGGCGAGCGCCATCGGCCACGGCATCGCCTATGCCACCGAGGACCGCAAGACCTACGGGCTCAACCTCATCCAGGACGTGCGCCACAACGTGTCGGCCGCGGGTTTGGGGAAGCTGTCGACCCGCGGGTGGGTCAACACCTACGAGGAGCTGGAGGTCGCCGAGCAGTACCGGCGGGAGCTGAACATCAAGACACCCGACGTCTTCTACCCGACCGGGAAGCTGTCGGGCGGCAACCAGCAGAAGGTCGTGCTCAGCAAGTGGATCTACACCGACGCCGACGTGCTGATCCTCGACGAGCCGACCCGGGGCATCGACGTCGGCGCCAAGTACGAGATCTACACGATCATCAATCGCATGCTCGAGGCGGGCAAAGCGGTGATCGTCATCTCATCCGAACTACCCGAGCTGATCGGGATCTGTGACCGCATCTACACCCTGGCAGAGGGTCGAATCACCGGGGAGTTGCCGGCGGCGTCGGCCACTCAGGAGGAGCTCATGGAACTCATGACCATGGAGAGGGGGGCCGTCGCATGACCACGACGGAACCCATGCAGGACGAGGAGACCACCGAGCAGATCCCGGTCGCCACGCCCGCCGAGGCGCGGTCGACGGGCCGGTTCGGTGAGGTCAGAGGCCTCGTCACCCAGAACATGCGCCAGAGCGGCATCTTCGTCGCTTTCGTGCTCATCGTCGCACTCTTCTCGGTGCTGAACGAGAACTTCCTCAGCCCCGGCAACCTCACCAACATCGTTCTCCAGTACTCCTACATCCTGATCCTCGCGGTCGGGATGGCGCTGGTCATCATCGGCGGCCACATCGACCTCTCGGTCGGTTCGCTCGTCGCACTGACGGGGGCGGTCGCCGCCGTCGTGGTCATCGACTGGGGTGCCCCGTGGTGGGTCGGCGTCCTCGCCGCCATCGCCATCGGGCTCCTCGCCGGCATCTGGCAGGGCTTCTGGGTCGCCTACGTCGGCATACCGGCGTTCATCGTGACCCTGGCCGGCATGTTGCTGTTCCGGGGACTGACCTACATCGTCCTCGACAACATCTCCCTCTCCCCGTTCGGCGGCCTGTACTACCGGATCGCCAACGGCTTCCAGATCGGGTGGTTCGGCGACGGTGACGTCGACCTGTTCACCCTCGCCGTCTTCGCCGCCGCGGTCGCGATCTTCGCGGTCGCCACGTGGCGCAGCCGCACCTCGCGGCAGTCCTACAACCAGCCGGTCGAGAGCTTCGCCCTGTTCGTCACGAAGATCGTCGCCGTCGGCGCGGTCGTGCTGTGGTTCGGGTACCAGCTCGCCCAGAGCCGGGGCCTGCCGAACGTGCTCATCCTGCTGGCGGCGCTGATCCTCATCTACAGCATCGTCGCCCGGCGCACGGTCTTCGGCCGCCACATCTACGCCATCGGCGGCAACCTCAGCGCCGCGCAGCTCTCCGGCGTGAAGGTCCGCCGGGTCAACTTCGGCGTCATGGTCAACATGGGCCTGCTGTCGGGCCTCGCCGGTGTCGTGTTCTCGTCCCGGATGAACGGCGCCCAGCCGAGCGCCGGCACGATGTTCGAGCTCGACGCCATCGCCGCCTGCTTCATCGGCGGCGCCTCGACGACCGGCGGCGTCGGCCGGGTCACCGGGGCCATGGTCGGTGGCCTGATCATGGCCGTCATGAGCAACGGCATGCAGCTCATGGGTGTCGAGCAGTCGACCCAGCAGGTCGTCAAGGGCCTCGTGCTGCTGCTCGCCGTCGCCTTCGACATCTACAACAAGCGCCGCGGCCAGGGCGCCTCGTAGTCGCCAGCTCCCCGGTCGGTGCGGGCGCCCCTTCGGGGGCGCCCGTTCCGCGTCCGGGCGACGGCGGGGGGCGAGGGCGAGGGCGAGCTTCACGACCTCCGCACCGGGCCGGGTTCGGCGAGGTGGAGGCGCGAGGGGTGGGCCGCCGTGGCGTCCGGCTCCGGGAGGGTGGCGGCGTCGAGGGTGGGCGAGCCCGGCCGGTCGGCCGGGGTCAGCCGGTGAGCAGCGGCCGGTCTCCGGGCGGGCGCCAGGTGGCGTGGGCCACGCCGGCGGTGCTCTCGCGCACGACGAGCTTCGCCCGGATCGACAGCACTGACGGTGCCCGACCGGGATCGTCGCGGTGACTCAGGAGCGCACGCACCGCGGAGTGGCCGACGGCCTGGAGCGGCTGGGCGACCGAGGTGAGCGACGTCGTGTTCCACGCCGCCTCGGGCACGTCGTCGAACCCGGTGACGGCGACGTCCTCGGGCACGCGGCGGCCGCGGCGACCGAGGACGTACATCGCCCCGAACGCCATGCGGTCGTTGGCGACGACGACGGCGTCGAGATCGGGGGCACGGTCGAGGAGCGCGTCCATCGCCGCCGCACCCGACTCGCAGGCCCAGTCGCCCACCTCGAGGTGGCACGCGGGGGCCGCCAGCCCGTGGCTCGTCACCCGCTCCCGCCAGGCGCCGGCCCGGGCCTCGGCCTCGTGCCAACCGGCCGGGCCGGAGATGTGGCCGATCCGTGTGCGGCCGAGGTCGACCAGGTGGTCGACGACCCGGTGGATCGCCTCGGCGTTGTCGACGAGCACGCTCGAGTGGCCCTCGGGGTAGACGGCCCGCACGAACACGATGGGGACCGGGCTGTCGGCGACCACGTCCGCGATCCGTTCGATGACGTCGCCGACCTCGGGCACCGACATGACGAGGCCGTCGACCCGGTGCTCGATGAGCGAGCGGATGGCGGACTCGAGGTCGGTGGCGCCCAGCTCGGGCAGCTCGGCCAGCACCACGGTGAGGCGCTGGGCCGAGCACTCGTCGACGATGCCGACGAGGGTCTGCGCCGGCCCGAAGTACTGCACGCCGCCGAGCAGCACGCCGATCGTGTTCGACCGGCTCGCCTGCAGCCCGCGGGCGAGCGCACTGGGCGTGTAGTTCAGGGCGGCGATGGTCTCCTGGACGCGATGGCGCGTGGCCGGGGCGACGTTCGGGTGGTGGTTGATCACCCGCGACACCGTCTGGGTCGAGACCCCACACGCGGCGGCGACGTCCTTGATCGTCGCTCGCTTCCTGGGGGTGGCCACCATCGAATGTTAACGGTAACATCCGCATCAGGACGGGCACAACGCCTGCCGATACGACGAGAGCACGAGCACCCCGAGCGCACGAGGAGACGGGTGCGACGACGCGGGCCCGACCCGCAGGGCGACCGGTCGCCCGACGACGAGCGCAGGTGATGGACGATGACGATCGACGAGCTGCGGACCCGGGTGTGGGAGGAGAACCTGCGCCTCCCGGCCGAGGGGCTGGTCGCCCTGACGTGGGGCAACGTGAGCGCCCGCTCCGACGACGGCGACCTCGTCGCCATCAAGCCGAGCGGTGTGGCCTACCCGGACATGAAGCCGGACGACATCGTCGTCCTCGACCTCGACGGCAACGTCGTCGCCGGTGAGATGCGCCCGTCGACCGACACGCCGAGCCACCTGGCGCTCTACCGCGCCTTCGACGGCGTCGGCGGCATCGTCCACGTCCACAGCGTCCACGCCACCGCGTTCGCCCAGGCGCGCCGGCCGATCCCCTGCCTCGGCACGACCCACGCCGACCACTTCGCCGGCCCGGTGCCGGTCACCCGGCCGCTCACGGCCGACGAGGTCGCCGAGGACTACGAGGCCAACACGGGCACCGTCGTCATCGACCACTTCCGCGCCGAGGGCCTCGACCCGATGCACGTGCCCGGTGTCCTGCTCGCCGGCCACGGCCCGTTCGTGTGGGGGAAGAACGCGACCAAGGCGGTCGACAACGCGGTCGCCATCGAGCAGATCGCCCGCATGGCGATCCTCTCGGGCACGATCGCCGGCGGCGAGGCGCCCGACCTCGAGCCGTGGGTGCTCGACCCCCACTTCCAGCGCAAGCACGGCCCCGCCGCCTACTACGGCCAGGGCTGACCGGCGCGCGGCAACCCCACGGGGTCAGCCAGGCGTCAGATCCTGCCGTCACGGTGGGTAAGGTGACGCGCGCCACGAGAAGCGACCCTGGAGGAGACCGATGCCCGGTCTCGCCCTGCTCGCCGCCACCGGCCTGGCCG
The DNA here is from genome assembly GCA_034211175.1 of Actinomycetota bacterium. Lineage (GTDB taxonomy): Bacteria > Actinomycetota > Acidimicrobiia > Acidimicrobiales > CAIXPF01 > JAXHUH01. The sequence goes on along the minus strand of JAXHUH010000069.1, from coordinate 27,656 downwards.
GCGCCCTGCTGTACCGGGTCCTGCGCCGTCGCGATCGCGAGGGCTGGTGGGACAAGGAAGGCCACGGCTCACCGGAGCACCCGCACTCCGGCGTGCACTACCGCCCCCTCGAGGTCCCCCCGAGCGAACCCTTCGGCCGCGGCCGAGGCCACTGACGCCGCGCCCGACGCAACGGCTCAACGAAAGATGCAGACGGTGCCGGCCCAGAGGTCGGTGATGACCGCGTCGTCGGTGTCGCCGTCGACGACGGCGCCGAACCCGCCGGCCGACATCTCGTAGCCGAGGCTGGTCTCCTCGACGGTGACGTCGGCGATGACGTCGCGCACCTCGGCCACCGTCGAGCCGAGGCCGATGCCGGCGAGCGTCGTGAGGTCCTGATCGCCGCCCGGCCCGATCGACCAGCCGACGAACGTCCCGTCCTGGGCGACCAGCGACAGCCCGTTGTCGTAGCGGTAGGTCTCGGCCGGGCCGGCCGGGCACTCGTCGACGGCCTGCTGCTCGGCCGTGCCGCCGAGCACGGTCGACGCGACGTCGTCGACGGTCGCCATGTCGGTGTCGAACGTCAGGTGGTTGGTCGAGCCGGTGGCGGTCTCGATCGTCCCGATCCCGTCCGGCTCGAGGACGAGTGCGACCTCCTCGGCGACAGCCGTGGTGGTCGTCGCGTCGTCCGTGGTGTCCGTCGGCGTCGAGGTCGTGGTCGCCTCGGCTGCGGTGGTCGAGGTCGCGCCGTCGTCAGCCACCGACGTCGTCGTCGCATCGTCCGACGTGTCGACCGACGTCGAGGTCGTGGCGCCCTGGTCGTCATCGTCACCGCCGCAACCGGCGAGCACGAGGGCGAGCAGCGCGAGGGGCACGACCAAGGCCCTGCGCCCGAGGCCGGCGGAGGGCCTGGTGCCCGGCGGCGGGCCGGCGATCGAACCGCGGACCGCGCCGGCCTCGGTGGCATCGTCGTCGACCCCGCAGGGACGGATGTGGTGGCGGGGCACCTCGGCGCTCGCCGCGCCTCGTGTGACGTGTTCGCTCGTGCGCACGTGCTCACGCTGCCACGTCCGTCATGCCTTCGCTCGTCACCGCCACCGACGAGCCCACGATCCCTCGGGGACGCCCGAACCGGACGGCGTCAGGCGGCGAGGAGGGCGTAGCGGCCGGCGGCGGCCACGAGGGCGTCGTGGGTGCCCGACTCGATCACCCGGCCGTGATCGAGGACGACGATCTGGTCGGCGTCGCGGACGGTGGAGAGCCGGTGGGCGATGGTGATCGTGGTGCGACCCCGGGCGAGCTCGTCGAACGCCCGCTGGACGGCGCGCTCGGTCTCGGTGTCGAGCGCGCTGGTCGCCTCGTCGAGCACGAGGATGGCCGGGTCGCGCAGCAGGGTGCGGGCGATGGCGATGCGTTGCTTCTCTCCGCCGGAGAACCGGTGGCCCCGCGAGCCGACGACGGTGTCGTAGCCGTCGGGCAGCGACACGATCAGGTCGTGGATCCGGGCGGCGCGGGCGGCGGCCTCGATGTCGTCGTCGGTGGCGGCGGGCCGGGCGTAGCGCAGGTTCTCCCGCACGGTGGTGTGGAGCAGGTAGGTCTCCTGGCTGACGACCCCGACGACCCCTGCCAGGTCGGCGAGGCGGAGATCGCGGACGTCGACGCCGTCGATCGTCACCCGGCCCGCGGTCGGGTCGTGGAGGCGGGCGATCAGGCCGGCGATCGTGCTCTTGCCCGAGCCGGTCTCACCGACGAGGGCCAGCGACGTGCCGGCGGGGACGTCGAGGCTGACGTCGTCGACCGCCGGCGCCGTGGCGCCGGGATGGGCGAAGGTGACGCCCTCGAGTCGCAGGTGGCCTCGGGGCGACCCGAGGGTGACCGGTCGTTCGGGGTCGGCGACCTCGACGGTGAGGTCGAGGTACTCGAAGATGCGGGCGAAGAGGGCCAGGGAGCTGGCGACCTGAACGCCGACGTTGAGCAGGCCCATCACCGGTCGGAACAGCCCGGACTGGAGCGAGGCGAACGCCACGAGCGTGCCGATGCTCATCGTCCCGGCGGTGAACGGGAGCCCGGCGGCCAGGTAGATCACCGCAGGGATGGCGGCGAAGATCACGTTCATGGTGGCCATGCGCCACCGGCCGGCCAGCTCGGAGCGCAGCTCGAGGTCGATCAGCCGCTCGGACGACGCGGCGAACCGGTCGACGAGCGCGTCGCCGGTGCCGAGGGTCTTGGCCAGTTGGATGCCGCTGATCGACAGGCCCTCCTCGATCACGACGTTGAGGTCGGCGAGCTCGCGCTGGCGCCGGGCGGTGATCTCGCGGCGCAGGTCGGCGACACGGCGGGACAGGAGCACGGCCGGCGGCAGCACGACGAGGCTGACCAGGGAGAGCTGCCACGACAGGGCGACCATGGCGACCGCGGTGGCGACGACGGTCGTGAGGTTGGAGGCGATCGAGGTGGCGGTCGAGGTGACGACCGACTGCATGCCGCCGATGTCGTTGGTGATGCGCGACTGGACCTCGCCGGTGCGGGTGCGGGTGAAGAACCCGACGGACTGGCGCTGGAGGTGGGCGAACACGTCGGTCCGGAGGCGGTGCATGACCTGCTGGCCGACGGTGGTCGAGATCCACGTCTGGACGACACCGAGGCCCGAGGTGGTGGCGGCGACGGCGATCATGCCGACGACGAGCCACACGAGCAGGGTCGTGTCCTGCTCGGGGAGGGCGACGTCGATGACCTCGCGCAGCAGGAACGGCGAGGCCATGGCCACGATCGACGAGACGACGATGATGGCGACGACGACGGCGAGCTGCGCCCGGTGCGGGGTGAACAGGGCGCCGATCCGACGCAGCGAGACCTCGCGGGCCTTGGCCTTGTCGGCAGCGGAGAGGGTGGGTGTGGGGCGGGGCAAGCGGCATCGGCCTTTCGGAGACGATGGGGTCGGGGGTTCCGGGGTCGAACGATCCGGCGGTCCCGAGGACCTGGAGAATACTGAGGTTACCTCAACATGAGGCTACAACAACGCTCGGTGCTACCGTGTTCCCGTGACCTCGCCGCCGCCGTCGGATGGGTTGGCCGACCTGTTCTGGAGCGTGGCCCGCCGGCTCCGTCACCACACCAAGGGTGCGTTGTCGCCGTGGGACCTCAACCCGTCCCACGCCCGGGCGTTGCGGACGCTCGGCCACCACGGCACGATGCGCCCGGGTGAGCTCGCCAAGCACCTCCGGATCGCGCCCCGCTCGGCCACCGAGGTGGTCGACGACCTCGAGGAGCGGGGCCTCGTTGCCCGCCGCCCCGATCCCGGCGATCGCCGGGCCGTGCTCGTGGAGCTGACCGAGGCGGGCACGACGTTGCTGCGGGAGTGGCGGGCGGAGCGCCACAGCGAGGCCGAGCGCTTCTTCGCCGACCTCACCCCCGCGGACCGCGCCGAGCTCGTCCGCATCCTCCACACCCTCACCGACTGACCGCCGCCGCCACCCCGCCCCAGAACCGAACTGGCAGGAAAAAACGACGGCGCGCAGAGCAGAGAACCACGCCAGTTCGGAGTGGGTGCACGTATCCCGGGGTGGTGATGCGCCATCACCTCGGTGTCGTGCCGATGGAGCGACGACGACCCAGCGTCAGGAGCTCGACATGACCTACCGGTACATCCGCGGCGAGTTCGTCGTCCGCTACGCCGACGACGGTTGCGGCGGCCCCCAGCCCGACGGCGACACCGCCCGCTTCCACCCCGACAACCCGGACCTCGTGCGCACGCTCGAGCGCTTCGGCGGCTCGGGGCCCGACTTCAAGCGTGAGGACGGCGTCAACCTGCGGTTCGAGGCGATCGACGCCCTCGAGACCCACTTCCAGGGCCGGAACCAGAACGAGGCGCTCGGCGACGGCGCCCGGGACCTGCTCCTCGCCGAGCTCGGCTTCGACGACCTCACCTTCTGCGACAACGGCGCGGTCAGCGCGGCGAACCCCGAGCGCGTGCGCGGCGCCATCCTCGCCAACGGGATCGACCAGCACGGCCGGATCGTCGCCTTCGCCTACGCCGCCGCGCACGCCGACCTCGCCGGGATCGACGGCATCGAGCTGTTCGTCGAACCGGCTCACCTCGACGACAGCCTCAACGCCCGCCTGCTCGACGCCGGCCTCGTCTACCCGGCGTTCTTCGACTCGCTCCCCGCCGAGCTGCGCGACCACCTGGCTCCGCGGTCGCGCCGGGCCCGGGCCGACGGGCGCGGCCTGTGGGCCTCGGCGGTCGGCCATCCCGGCGCCCCGCCGGCGGTGATCGGGACCCTCGACGAGATCGAGGACCTGGTCATCGTGCCGGTCATGTTCCGCCGGCTGGTGCCGTTCCGGAACTCACCCGAGGGTGCGGTCACCAACGGCGTCGCGTTCTGGGAGGACTGGCTGCGGGCCGAACCCGGCCGGGACGAGGCGATCATGCTGCTGCCCGCCGCGGCGCCGCTGATCGACCTCGACAGCGGGCAGGCCGTGTTGCAGACCGGCGAGATCGGCAACCTCCACGACATCCTGGTCGCCAACCCCGCCGACGACACGTTGCGCCTCACCGTGAACCCCGAGGACTACGTCCGTATCGACCTGCCGACCGGGCCGAGCCAGCCGCCGACGATGGAGACCGGCCGCAGCGCGCTCGTGCGCATCGTCGCCGCGCTCCCCAACCCCGCCGGCGCCGACCGCGGCGCCGAGACCGTGACCCTGCTCAACCTGACGGCGGAGCCCATCAGCGTGGACGGCTGGGCCATCACGGACGCCCTGGGCTCCCGCTTCGACGAGCTGACCGGCGAGATCGGCCCCGGCGACGCCCGCCGCGTCGATCTCACCACCGTCCAGCTCGGCAACACCGGCGACACCGTGATCCTGGTCGACGGTGAACGCCGGCCGATCGACCGCGCCACCTACCGCGGCGCCGACGCCCGCTCCGGCGCCACCGTGGTGCTCGCCGGCTGACACCGCGCCGCCCGCGCCGAGCACGGTGCCGACTGAACGGCCGCGGCCACCTCCACGGCGAGCGGCCGACACGAACGCAGCGCCGGGCGAGCCGTCGGCCGACGCCGCACGTCGCCGTCGCCGTCGCCGCTGCTCAGTCGGCGGCGGCGAACCGGCGCACCCGCAGCTCGTAGCCGTCCGGGGTGGAGACGAGCGGCCCGGTCACGACGACCGGGCCGGCGCCGGTCGTGCCCGCGGACGCCAGGCGATCGTAGGCGTCCGCCTCGTCGGGCTCGAGCGGGTGGGGCGAGTGGGTGGCGAGGTCCCACTGGACCTTGTCGGCGGGCGTGATCGGGCCGAGCCGGACCGACGGCCGGGTCGGCGCGGCCGCCAGCACGAGGGCGCCGTCGCGCTCGATGACGGAGCCCTCGACGGTGACCTCGACCCCCCGCAAGCCGTACGTGCCGCCGACGACGGCCTCGAACTGGCGCGCCCACAGGCCGAGCGCGGGCAGGCCCGCGTTGCGGAGGAAGACCTCGGCGGTCGAGGCGCCGCTGTTGGGTACCGGTCGCACGATCTCGACGCCGGTCAACGCCCCGAGCGCGGCGTAGGCGCCACCCCAGCACGAGCCGATGCCGTACGGGCACGACGGGGTGATCCCGACGACGACCGGCGTGCCCTTGGGGAGCGCCTCGACGTCGGCCTCGAGATCGTGCATGGGCAGGAACGCGCCGGTCGCCGGTGTCGGAGAGGGCCGGTCGGGCGGCCGCGCGCCGGGAAGGCCGCCGGCGACCCGGCGGGGCGCGGCACCGGTGCCGACCTGGACGGTGCGGGCGACCGAGGGGACGCCGTCGGCGCTCAGCACGAACAGCAGGAGGTGGCCGGGCGGGCACGCCTCGGGTGATGCCGGCGCGGTGACGGTGAGCGTCGCGGCGCCGGTGGCATCGACGCCGGCGGTGAAGTCGAGGAACGCGATGCGCTGGCCGGCGTCGAACGCGTGGGTGACCGAGCCGGGGTGGACGAGGCTGACCCGGCCGATGTCCGCCGCCTGCGGCGTGGTGACCGTGAACGTCGTCCCGTAGGTGATCGCGTCCGGGGCGGCGGTGATCTCCGGCCGAGGGCCCCGGAACAGGTACGGCGGCGAGTAGATCTGGCCGTTGCGGTGGTTGTCGGCCGGGTCGTTCGGGGTGCCGTCGTCCTCGTGGTACTCACCACCACCGGCGCTGAGCACCCGTCCGTCGGCGAGGAGCAGCGCGCTCGAGTGGTAGCACCGGTCGACCTGCTCGGCCGCCATGTCCTCCCACGCCCCGGTCGCCGGGTCCCACCGCTCGGCCACGTGCACCGGCTGGCCGGGATCGAGGTTGTTGAACCCCACGCCGCGGGTGCCGCCGACGACCAGCACCGAGCCGTCGGGCAGGACCACGGCGTTGTGGTGGCGGCGGGCGAAGCGCATCGGCGCGGCCGGCTGCCACGGCGGGGGCGGCGTGGCGAGATCGACCACCTCGACCTCGTTCGACGGCGGTCCGCCGGTGCCGCCACCACCGCCCAGGTACAGGATCCGGTCGGCGTCGACCATGACCGCGGGGCAGTAGTCGCGGTTGCCGCCCCGCCGGTACCCGAGGAGCGTGAACCCGCCCGGCGCCCCGGTGTCGAGGAGCTCGGTGCGCGGCGTCGAGCCCGACATCAGCACCCGGCCGTCGCCGGTCACGTGCATGCGGGGGTAGAGCGGCAGGCCGATGTAGTTGAGCGGCGCACCAGCGGCGTTGGGGATGGTGTCCCAGCGGTCCTCGTCCCACACGTGGAGCAGGTCGACGACCTGGATCTGCTCGCCGAACGGTCGGGCGCGGTCGATGAAGCTGCCCGACAGGACGAGGACCCGGCCGTCGGGAAGGGTCGTGCACGTCGGGTACCAGCGCCGGACCTCCTGACCTCCGGGCGCGGTCATCGGCGGGAGGGCGGTCCACGTGTCGTCGCGCCAGTCGAAGGCCGAGGCCTGGCTGATCCCGTCGCTGTCCTCGATGTGGCCGCCGACGACGAGGAGCCGGCCGTCGGCGAGGAACGCGTGGCCGGCACAGAACAGGTTGACCGTCGCACCGTCGATCGACAGCGGCTGGGCCGTGAACGTCGACTCCCCGGTCGCCGGGTCCCAGACGAACGGCGTGCACGACTGCTCGTTCAGCGTCTGGTCGGGGCGGTCCCGGCGACCGATGACCAGCACCCGGTGGTCCGGCAGCAGCGCGGCGTGGACGGCGACGTTGGGCAGCTCGACGACGTCGCCCCACCGGCCCCGCACCGCCGGGTCGTCGACGGTGACGCGGAACGGGAGGTCCTGTGCGATCGCCTCGTCCTCGACCGCCTCCGACACCTCGCCCGCCGAGCACAGGTAGGTCGTGTCGTGGTCGTCGTAGGCGATGCGCAGGTAGTACTCGGCGTCGTCGCCGGGGTTCGCGCCATCGAGCGGGATCGGCGCGGTGAAGTACTTGTTGTTGGCGACCTCGCGGTCGAAGGTCATCGGGCTCTCGGCCCACGGGGCCCCGGGCCCGCCGATGCGCCACACCACGGCACTGCCGTCCTGGAGCTGGTTGCCGGGGTTGCCCGCACCCTGGAACTGGTTGCCGCTGATGACGGTGATGGTGGAGCCGGCGACCGCGGCACCGACCGGGTCCCGCATCCCGCCCCGGCCCCGCGGTTCGGGGTTCGCCGGGATGTGCCACGCGTTTCCGAGGTTCGGCAAAGGGGTCCCCGATCGTCGTTCAGCCGCGACGTCGTCATGGTCCACCGGCCGCCGAGCCGCCGTTGCACTGACGACCGTCATCGTTCTCGTCGTCATGGTCGGTCCGCCTCCGACGCTACGGGAACACCGACGGACTCCCGATGGTTATAGATCTATAACCATGTCGAACGAGCAGCCACCGGACGAACGCGAGCGCCAGGACCGGCCGCTGCGCGAGCTGGCCGACGTGTTCCACGAGCTCGGCCGGCTCCTGACCGTCCTCGCCGAACGACGGTTCGAGCGCGGTCAGCTGTCGCCGACCGACGCCGAGGTGCTGCGCGTGATCGCGCAGTCCCCCGGCATCGACGTGAGCACGGTGGCGCGGCGGGTGAACATGGCGACGAGCAACACCAGCTCGTCGATCAGCCGACTGGTGGCCCTCGGCCAGGTCGTCAAACGACCGGCCGAACGGGACCGACGCATCGTCGAGGTCCGCCCGAGCGCCGAGGCGACGGGCAACATCGCCGAGTTCCTGGGGATCGAGGCGACGGTCCTCGCCGAGGCCCTGGCCACGCTGCCGGAGGCCGACCGGGACCGCCTCACCGACGCCGCCGACGCGCTCGGCCGGCTCCGCGCCGCGCTCCGCTCGTTCCTCACCACCCCCGAGCACCAGAGGAGCTCAACCCATGGAACGTGATCTCAGCGGGAAGATCGCCGTCGTCACCGGCGCGGCCCGAGGCATCGGCCGGGCCATCGCCGAGGGCCTCGCCAACGACGGCGCCGACATCGTGTCGCTCGACCTCGGCGACTCGACCGAGACCATCGAGGCCGTCGAGAAGATCGGCGTGCGGGGCCTCGGCGTCGTCGCCGACGTGTCCTCCGCCGAGTCGGTCGCCGACGCCGCCGCCCGGGTCGAGGACGAGTGGGGGCCGGCCCACATCATCGTGAACAACGCGGGCCTCCACCCGTTCCAGCGCTCGCTCGACGAGATCGACCACGACCTGTGGCGCAAGACGATGGAGGTCAACCTCGACTCCGTCTTCCTGATGGCGCGCAGCTTCGCGCCCCAGCTGCGCCGCAACGGCTGGGGCCGCATCGTCAACATGTCGTCGTCCGTCGTGAACGTCGCCCCGCCCGGCGGCGTCCACTACATCGCGTCGAAGGCCGCCATCCTCGGCCTCACCCGGGGCCTGGCCCGCGAGCTCGGCGGCGACGGGATCACCGTCAACGCCCTGGCCCCGAGCATCGTCGAGACCGAGGGCCTCGGCGAGATGCACATGAGCCAGGAGATGATCGACGGCGTCCTCGACCAGCAGATCATCAAGACCTTCACCCAGCCGAGCGACCTGATCGGGCTGGTCTCCTACCTGTGCTCCGACGAGGCCCGCCTCTTCACCGGCCAGCACTTCCACATCGACGGCGGCATCGTGTTGGCGGATTGAGGCAGAGCTGCGTTCAGCTCACGCGAAGCCGGGGGCGGGTTGCCAGAGGTCGAAGTGGACGCCGGTCGGGTCGACCGAGCCGATCAGGCTGATCCCCGATTCGCTGTCGACGACCTGCCCGGCCCGACCCCCGAGCTTCGTGACCACCTCACCCGCTCCGGCGGCGTCCGCGACCCGGAAGTAGAACGCCGGGGTCACGTCGCCGTCGGAGACGAACCCGAACGGCAGCGACCCGTTCGTGCAGTGGCGGTACTCGGCCCGGACCGCGCCGCCCGGCGGGTCGAACGTCCACCCGAACAGCGAGCCGTAGAACGCCACGGCACGCTCGGGGTCGCCGACCGGAACGGTGAAGTACGCCAGCTCACCCTCGGGCAGCGGGTCGGGATGCGGGTAGTCCTGGTACTCGGGGATGAGCGTGCCGATGTGGAACGTGTTCCCCTGGTCATCGCGGCACGTCGCGTTCCGGCCCGACTGCTGGTCGAGGATGGGGTCGTGGGAGCCGCCGAGCTCGACGACCTCGGCGCACGCGGCGTCGCAGTCCTCGACGTGGACCCAGATCGCCCGGTCGAAGTCCTCGGTGATCGCACCGAAGAAGGCCACGTTGGTCAGCTCCCCGCCGTCGATCTCCCAGCCCAGCAGCTCGGCGAAGAACTCGCTGCTGGCGACCAGATCGGCGGTCCGCAGCACGAAGTAGTGGTGCTCACCGTGGTTCATGGGTCGCACCTTCGCGCCGGTCCGCCCTCGCCGGCTTGAACGATTGGGACCCGTGGCGGCCGGGGGTTGCCGCCGGCGGCGGCCGCGTCAGGCGAAGACCCGGGCGACGATCGCCTCGTAGAGGCGCACGCCGACGTCGATCAGCTCGTCGGGGAAGTCGAACGTCGGGCTGTGGAGCGGGTCGGCCTCGACACCGGTGCCGAGCAGGACCATGCAGCACGGGAAGACCGTCGTGAACAGCCCGAAGTCCTCCCCCGCCCGCAGAGGCGGTGCGTCCGGCGTGATGACCTCGAGCCCGGCGTCGGCCGCCGCGGCCCGGACCGTCGCCGTGACGGCCGGGTCGTTGTGGTTCGAGTAGAAGTCCTCGAGCGTGTCCCACGCCAGCGCCAGCCGGTCGCGGGCCGCGAGCTGCTCGGCGAGGGCGACGAGCTCGGCCTGGAGGGCGGCGAGGCGGCCGTTGTCCCAGCACCGCATCGTGAAGTGGGCCTCGCCGTCGCCGGCGGAGACGCCGTAGGCGACCGACCCCACCCGCACGTGCACGGTGGTGATCAGCGCGAAGTCGTCCGACGTCACGTCGTCGTGGATCATCGCCTGCGCCCTGCGGAGCAGGTCGGCGATGGCGAGCGCCGGGTTCTCACCCTCGGACGGGTCCATGGCGTGTGCGGTCCGCCCGGTGAACCGGAACACGATGCTGCGCACCGCCGGGTTGAGCGTGCCCTCCTTGACCACGACGGCGCCGAGCGGATGGCCGGGCAGGTTGTGGATGGCGACGCCGATGTCGGGCCGGACCGCCGCGAACGCCGGGTCGGCGAGGACGGCGGCCGCGCCGGCACCGATCTCCTCGGCCGGCTGGAACAGGAGGTGGACCGCACCGGCGGCCGGGCGGTTCCGGGCGACGTGCTCGGCCAGCCCGCACACCATCGCCATGTGCCCGTCGTGACCGCACTGGTGGGACACACCGTGGTTGGTCGAGCGGTGGTCGGCGTCGCCGAGCTCGACGATCGGCAGCGCATCGAGCTCGCAGCGCACGAGGAGCTCGGGTCCGGGCCGCCCGCTGTCGAACGTGGCGACCAGGCCGTGCCCGCCGACGCCTGCGAGGACCCGGTCCGGCCCCAGCGGCGACAAGAACGCCTCGATCCGGGCCGCCGTCCCCCGCTCCTCCTCCGACAGCTCGGGATGCGCATGCAGCTCCCGCCGCAACCCGACCAGCGATTCCCGACTCATCGCGCCGCACCGTAGTCGTGGCGACCGGCGACCCCGGCTACGCCGGATCCTCCGTGGCCTCGCCCAACCTGCGCTGCACGTCCCGCACGCCTTCCAGGAAGGCCGGGATGTCATCCTGCGCCGTCGCGAGCAGGACCTCGATGTCCGCAGACCAATAGCCGTGGACGACCCGGTTCCGCACTCGGCTCGGCTCACCCCACTCGATCGTTGGGTCGATGCCCTTCACCACGGAGCTGAGGTTGTTGACCGCTTCCCCGAGCACGGTGAAGTTCCACAGCACGGCGTCGCGGACGGTGCGATCGCCCTCCAGCTGCGCAACGGTGCGACCGTTCGTGAGCCTGATGATCTGCTCCGCGGCGTCGATCACCTCGGCGATGACGACCTCGTCAGGCCGCATAGATGACTCTGGCATCGGCGAGCACCCCGTCCCGCAGCAGCCGGTGGAGCGCTCGTTTGGCCACGAGGTCGACGGGACGGCCGAACAGCTCGGCGAGGTCATCCTCGAGGCGGGAGATGCCGAATCCAAGCCTCGTGTCCGGGGCGAGGACGTAGAGGAGGTCGACGTCGCTGTCGGGGCCGGCCTCGCCGCGGGCGACCGACCCGAACACCGAGAGCTCGGCCACGCCGTACCGCTCGCACACCTCGGCGAGACGAGCCTCGTCGAGGGTGTGCCCGTCGATCGTCAGCGTCGAGACCGTTCCCACGGACTCCATTCTCGCATCAGCGCCGCAGGACGACGCCCGCGTCGCAGAACAGGCGCTACGCGGCTGCGGGCGCCCGGCGGGCGACGAGGGCCGTGGCCCCGGCGGCGACCGCGGTCGCCGGGGCGAACAGGCCCCGCTCGACCGGGCTCTTCGATGCGAGGTTGCCGACGGTGTTCAGCCCCAGGTAGCCGGCGATCGCCCACGTCGCCCTTCTCAGGTGGCGACCTGCCAGCGGGGCACGGCCGATGACACCGGCCCGGGCGAGCACGACCGCCGCCGACCATCCCAGCACCACGGCGCCCACACCGCCGGCGAACCGCAGCCCTGCCGGGAGCACCTCGGTCTCCGAGCGACCGCCCCAGACGTGCTTGCCCCACGGCGCGCCGAGCGCCAGGGCGACCTGCATCAGCGAGAACCCGCCGAGGACCGCGGCGCCGGTCACCGCCGCGACGCGGACCTCACGCCCGGCGGTCAGCGCCCCGGCACCGAGGCGGTCGACGTACGAGTCGGTGGTCGTCATGGACATCGGCGCTCCGCGTCAGGGGTCGGAACGCCATGATCCTCCACGGCGAGCGCCGGTCGGCCACTCGGCCGACCGGCCGCATCCGACCCGTGCCCAGGCGTACGGTCGGCGGGCGCTGCTCGGAGCTGACCTCGGCCCGGTTACCGGCCCTGGCCCTTCACGCATCGACGCAACGGCGGGCGCCGGCCCGGGGACCGTGCTCGAGGCCCATCACGATGACGCCGCGGACCGCGACGGTGGGCCTCGCCTCCGACAGGACGGCGAAACCGCGGCGGCGGTAGCGGGCGACCGCGTTGTCCATCACGCCGGGCAGGGTCTCCAGCCAGGTCCGCTCGGCGCCTGCCCGGCCGGCGCGGTCGATCCGCGGCGCGCACGAGCCGCTCGGCGAGCCCGGCTCGGCGAGCTGACGGCTGCACGAACATCCGCTTCAGCTCGGCCGAACCGTCGTCGGGGAGACGGACGGCGACGAGCCCGCGGACCGTCGAACGGGTCTCGGCGAGGAGCAGCCCGGAGCCCCCGGCGCTGTAGGTGGCGGCGAGGGTCGACGCGTCAGGTGGTGAGCAGCGCGCCGCTGTCCGCGTCGAGCCAGTCGTAGATCGGGAGCACGGCGCGGGTCCGCTCCGGTGTGGAGCCCCAGTCCAGCGCCCGGTCGGCCTCGGCCCGGCTCCGGCGACCCGTGACGGCCCGGAGGAGCTCGTAGGAGGAGCCTGTGATGCGGTGCTCCGCGTCGGGGGCGCCGGCGACGATGTCGGGGCGGTGTCCCACGAGGGCGACGGGCTCGGCGCCGCGGCCCTCGAGGTGCTGGCCGAGCAGCCAGCTGTACCGGTCGAGCCCCGCGGCCATCACGGGGTGCTCGCGCAGCTCGTCGGTCCCGAGGGCCTCCTCGATGTCGCCGAGGTGGCACGAGAGGTCGGTGACGAGCACCCCGGCCGCGTCGGGCATCGACTCGACGGCCCGGTCCCACGCCTCGAGCACGTCGCCGAACGGCCGCCACCGGAACGACTCGACGCCGGCCTCGGTCCACGCGTCCCGGCGCCGTGTCGCCTCCGCCTTGGCCTCGGTGTCGGCTTCGACCGCCGAGCTCCTCACCAGAGCGAGCACCTCCTCGGGCCAGCCGTCGGTGCCCCACTCGGTGAGGACGTGCACGTGGTGCGCGGCGGTGTCGCGGACCGTCCACGCAGGGCACTGCGGGCACGGCGCCGAGAGGTGCGTGTCGTCGAGCCGCTCGAGGTAGCTCCGACCGGCCTCGTACCCCTCGACGTATGCCGCTCGTAGGTCCCGCGCCATGCCCGTCGCCCCCCGGAAGTCGGTGCCCGGGAGCGTAGCGAGCGGGACCGGCGCCTGCCGGCGCCGTGGGGGAGGCGCCGGGGAGGTGCCGTCGCTTACGCTCCCGGTCGCACCGCCGTCGGGGGGACGAGGACGAGATCGATGACCGAGGGACGCGCGACCGTGGAGGGGCCCGTCACGGGCGGAAAGCGGGGATGGCCGTTCGCGGCGTCGATGCTCGACGTGGCCGGGTACGGCTACGTCGAGGAGGAGTACCTGCTGGCGGGCGATGCGGTGCGCTACCGCGACATCGACGACTCCACCGCCCGGGCCGACGGCGTGTGGTCGGCGGAGCCGATCGAACCGGCGCCGTACCGCACCCGCCTGCTCGTCTACCGGCCCCGAGACCCGGCCGAGTTCAACGGCACGGTCATCCTGACCTGGAACAACGTCACCGCCGGCTTCGAGCTGTTCGGCACCGACAGCGTCGAGATCCTGGAAGGCGGCTACGCCCTCGCCTGCCTCACCACCCAGAAGGTCGGGATCGACGGCCTCCCGCCGCTGAACCAGGGCCTGGCCAACTGGGACCCGGAGCGCTACGGCAGCCTCCACATCCCCTCCGACGACTACTCGTACGACATCTTCACCCAGGCCGCCCGCGCCGTCGGCCCCGATCGGCCCACCGACGGAGCGGATCCGATGGGCGGGCTCGCGGTCGAGCGGGTCGTGGCGTTCGGTGCGTCGCAGTCCGCGGGCCGCCTCGCCACCCACCTCAACGCCATCCAGCCCGTGACCGGCGCGCTCGACGGGTACATCCTCGCCATCTACTTCGGGCGGGGCACCCCGCTGGAGGTCGGCGACGAGGTCGTCGACCTGGCCAAGATCGGCGACATGCCGATGGCGGAGCGGTTCCGGGGCACCAACCGGCTCCGCGACGACCTCGGCGTCCCGGTGTTCGTGATCAACTCGGAGCTCGAGTCGATGTCGTGCCACCCGGTGCGCCAACCCGACACCGACACGTTCCGCTACTGGGAGGTGGCGGGCTCGTGCCACGTCTCCGAGCAGTCGACCGCGGCCCGGGCCGCGATGCACGCCCGGGACGAGGTCGTGACCATGCCCCGCGGAGGCGGCATCAACGCGATCCCGATGGGGCTGGCGTACGACGCCGTGTTCGGGCACGTGCACCGCTGGCTCGCCGAGGGCGTCGCGCCGCCGGTCCAGCCGAAGATCGACTTCGCCGGCGAGTCACCGGCGATCGTGCGCGACACCGACGGGATCGCCACCGGCGGCGTGCGCCTGCCCCAGGTCGAGGTCCCGATCGCCGTCAACAGCGCCATCCCCCGAGGCGAGGGCATCCTCGCCTACCTCGACGGGTCGTGTGAGCCGTTCACCCGGGCCGAGGCCGAGGCCCGCTACGGCGACCGGGAGACCTACCTCACCCGGTTCGAGGACGCGGCGAACGCCAGCGTCGCCGCGGGCGTGCTGTGCCCCCGGGACGTCCCGAAGCTCGTCGCCGAAGCCGACCATCGGTGGTCCGAGCTGGCCTGAGCCGTATCGCGGCCCAACACGCTGATCACGCGAAGCGAAGCTCGCAACATCGAAGCTGCTGGCCGGTCCCGTACTGCGCAGTCCGGCCGCTTGCCCGGTTGCCGCGCGCTCCGCTCTCAACTTGAATAGTGATACACGGGCCGCACAACAGCCGGAGGGTCGCGATGCCGCAGTATGGCAACAACGACGAGAGCCTGCCGTGGAGCCTGGATCAGACACCTCGGCCGTCGCCTCCATCGTCTCCGCTCATCAGCGACGGCGGGATCGACTTCGCGGCGCCCGATATCGGTCCAAGCCTAACCGACGATCCGAACCGATTCAGCCTGAGCGAACCCGACTTCCACCTTGCACCTCAGCACGTGATCGACGTGAGCAACAGTGCGCCCGTGTCACGATCGCCTCTGGACATGTACGACAATGCCAGCGCGGGAATCGACGTCACGATGGCTGCAACGGCGTTGCATCAAGCTGTCAACAACGACCATGGGCCCGTCGAAGCCTCCGACCCGCGGTACATGGCGGCGCACCGTCTCGTGAGCTGGTTCGCTCGTCGACGCTGAACGAACCGTCCCTTCGGCTTCTCACGCCCGACCCCGGCCGTCTGCGGCGAGTGCCCGTCGGTGGCGCTCGGCCGTGGCGGCGGCCTCGGCGGCGCCGTCGGGGTCACGGCGGGCGGCGAGGAGCCGGGCCCGCTGGGCCCACGCGTAGACCGAGGTGTCGCGCAGGGCCAGGCGCTCGGCGATGAGGGCCCTGGCGAGGTCGAGCTGGCCGTCGCGGAGGGCGGCGTCGACCAGCGTCCGCTGCACGACGTCGCGCTGGGCGTGGGAGCCGCCGATCCGGTGGACCTGGCGACGGATGGGCAGGAGCTCGGCGACGGCGTGGCCGTAGCGCGCCTCCCCGTGGGCCAGCACCGCCCGGCCCACCGGGAGCCCGACCTCGGCCGTGATCGCGGCGTCGGCGACCGCGACCGCCGACGACGAAACGGCCGCGGCGACGGTCATGCGGTCGACGACGGCGCGGGCGTCGGCGAGGCGCCCGGCCCCGACGTGGGCCATGACCGCGTGGACGTCGTTGAACGGGAACCAACCGCCCGCGTCGAGCTGGGTGCGCCAGGCGTCGGCGATCACCGCGAACCGGTCACCGACGTCGACGCCGTCGAGGTGGAGCCGCCACAGCAGCGAGGCGGCGTCGAGCATCGGGAACGGCGCGTCGACCGAGCCGGGGTGACGGATCTCGGCGTCGTAGACGGCCAGGACCTCGTCGGTCCGGCCGGCCTCGAGGTGGTAGAGCGCCAGGTGCCACCACAGGTGGACGGTGAACAGGTTCCGGGCCCCCCACGACGTGTGGTCGACGGTCATGAACCGGATGCCGTCGGCGACGCTGCCGACCATCTCGTGGGTGTGGGCGACGGCGTGGATCGCCCAGACGTCGTCCTCGTTGGCGGCGACCGCCGCGAGGCCCGCGTCGAGCGCCCGTTCGTAGTGGCCGGCCTCCTCGAGCCCGAAGGCGGCCATGCCCCGGACGTAGCCGGCGTGGGGGTGGTCCGGGTCGAGCTCGCCCAGCGTCCGCAGCGGGCGGTCCCGCAACGAGTGGGCGTCGCCGACGAAGAAGTCGAGCTGGTGGCCCATGATGACGGCGACGAGGTCGGTCGGCCAGCGGACCAGGACCTCGTCGAGAACGGCCGCGGCGCCGGTCCACGAGCCGTCGAGCCAGGTCCCGATGGCTGCGGCGTGGAGCCGCTCGCGCTCGTTGCCGGCCGTGTCGGCGAGCGAGGCATGCAGTGCTCGCGCCTGGTCGAGCCCGTGCGGATCCGTGCTCGACAGCAACAGGTACGCACCCAGGGCGAGGCCCATCGGCGCCGGGGTGTCGTCGCCACCGGTGAGCGCCGCGGCCGTGTCGATCACCGCGGGGTCGAACCGCAGGAGCTGATCGATGGCGGCGTCGTAGCGCGCGACAGTGTCGCGGTCCGCGGTGATCGGGTTGCCATGGGCGTCGAGCCCACCACCGACCGTCGACCGCTCGGACATGCACCACCGATAGCAGATGTGACCCTCCGACCCTCGACGGAGCCGACCCGGGTGCGCTCACTCCCGCCGTAGTCGGACGACCCGTCCGCCGGTGTCGGCCACCCAGGCCGCACCGGCGACGAGCGCGACGACCGGTGTCGCCAGGGCCACGGCGAGCGCGGCCAGGTTGGCGGCGACCAGCGCCGGCCAGGAGCGGGTCGTGGCGAAGCCCCGCGCCAGGCGCTCGTGGCCACCGCCGCGCAACATCGGGAGGAGGTAGGCGAGCGACCCCCACAGCACCTGGGCGAGCCCGCCGACGACGAGGACACCGAGCCACCGGGAGCCGAACGCCGGTTCGTGACGGGCGACGTCGAGCGCGGTCCCAGCCACCGCGACCGAGATCCACGCCGTCCCGAGCCAGACACCGACGAGCCGGGGCCCGGCCCACGACAGCTGACGTCGGGTCGGGCGAGGGAGCAGCACGAGCACGGCGACGACGCCGGCGGCGTAGGCCCCCAGGCCGAGCGCGGCGACGGACGGCTGCTGCGCGGCGAACGCTCCGACCGTCGTGGCGACGGCGGCGACCTGCCACCCGGTCGACGCGTTCAGCGCAACCGGTGTCGCACGACGGGACATGCGGGCACGACCCACGGTCGCGGCGAAGTACGGCAGCGTGGCCGTGACGACCAGCCCGACCAGGCCGAGCAGGTTCAGCGTGAGGTGGGCCGCCCGCCAACCCGTGCCGGCGGCGGACGTGGCCATGACGGCGCCGGCACCGCTGCCGACGATCCCGGCGAGGACGGCCGCGAGGTAGGCCCCGACGGCGGGGTCGAACCGACGCTCCACCCCGCGGCGAACCGTGGCGACCAGGAGTGCGCCGAGGCCGACCAGCCCGGCGACGAACACGACGGCGGCCACGATGGTCACGACCCGCACGTCGGCCTCGCGCCCGACGGCGAGCCCGACCGCACCGGCGGCGACCGACGAGCGCTGGGCGACGACGGCCCGGCTGGTGGGCGGCGACGCCGCCGACCACGTGGCTGTGAGGAACACCGAGACCGCGCTGATCGCGACGACGACCCCGCCCGCGAGGAACAGGTGCAGCGGCAGCCAGTTCCCCGTCCGGTGGGGCACGATCGTCGCGGCGGCCGCGGCGGCGACGAGGGCGATCGCCAACCGGAGCCCGCCCGCGGCCAGGCCCTGCGCCTCCCGGACCCGACCGGCCGCGCCCCGAACGGGCCGGGCCGCGCCGTCCGGCCGCCAGCGTGAGGTCACCAGCGTGCGGCGTTCTCGATCGTGGAGCATCGTTCCTCGGTTGGTGGTGGCGTCGGAGTACCCGGCGTTCGGCGCCGGTCGCGGCGGAGGACCGCGGCGTCGCCGCGGTCCTCCGCCACCGGTTCGTCACCGGCGGGCGTGCCGGTCAGTGACCGCCGCCGGTGGCGTCCACCTCGCCGGCCTGGAAGAGGCCGAGGGCACCCTTCGGGACGTTGGCGAACTTGTGGGTGACGATCGGGTAGAGGCCCGGCTCGTCGAAGGAGAGCTCGACGAACCCGCCCTGCGACGGTTGGAGGTCGAGCGCCTGTGATCCGCCGCGCATGTCGTCGGGCCGGAGCTGGTAGGCGCCTTCCTTGTAGACGGTGTCGAAGATCGTGCCGACGACGTGGAAGGCGGAGTTCTCGCTCGGTCCGGCGTCGAGGACCCACACCCGGACCCGCTCGTCGGGCTCCACCCGGATCGGACGGTGCTGGTACTGGTTGACGTAGCCGTTGAAGACGACGGCGTCGTGCTCCTCGTCCAGCATCTTCGTGAGATCGCCGGGTTCACCTTCGGGGCCGGTGTAGATCTCGGACTGCACGAGCACGAACTCGTGGTCGACCTCGGCGAGGTCGGGCGGGTCGATGATGACGGCGCCGAACATCCCGTTGCCGATGTGGTGGAGCGCCGGCGCGGTGCCGCAGTGGTACATCCACACGCCGGCGTGC
Source organism: Actinomycetota bacterium (assembly GCA_034211175.1). Taxonomy (GTDB): domain Bacteria; phylum Actinomycetota; class Acidimicrobiia; order Acidimicrobiales; family CAIXPF01; genus JAXHUH01. The sequence continues at coordinate 8,620 of JAXHUH010000069.1, read as the reverse complement.
TTCGCCTCGAACTGGTAGACGAGCGACTCGCCCGGTTGGATCGTGCGCATCTCGTCGTTCCAGGCGACCTTGCTGGCGTGGAAGTCGACGGAGTGGCCGATCTCGCCGTCGTTGACGAGGGTGATGGTGAACAGGTCGCCGACCTTGCCGCGCAGCACCGGGCCGGGCACCTGGTCGTCGAAGGTCCACATCTCCTGGGTGACGCCGGGGGCGATCTCCATGACCGTCTCGGTGGCGTGGAACGTGATCTCGTGCTCGGTGCCGCCGGGTGCGGGCTCGAGCGTCGGGTCGAAGGGGACGAACTCGGCGGCCGGTGCGGCGGTGAAGTCGATCTCGGCGCTCTCGGATGCGGCGGCGTCGGACACGGGCTGGTCGTGCGCCGCGTCACCGGAGGCCTCGCCACCCGACGTGTCGGCGCCGGTGACGACGATGTCGAGCGCCATGCCGCCCTCGCGGTGGCCCGGGATCGTGCACCAGGCCTCGGTGGTCTCGTCGACGACGCCGAGGGAGACCGTCTCGGAGCCGCCGGGTGGGATCATCCCGGTCCCGGTGACGCCGTCGAGCTTGAGGTCGTGGTCCATCACCCCGTTGTTGGTGACGTTGACGACGACCTCGGTGCCCGGGGCCACCTCGATCGATGCGGGCCGGGCGAAGAGCTCACCGAGCTCGATGTCGAACGTCTCGGTGACGGCGGCGTCCGGCGCTGCGGCGGCCTCCTCGCCCGGGCCCGACGTGCCGGCGAGGACGACCTCGTCGTCATCGGCCGCCCCGGACTGGCCGACCGCCCGCAGGCCGAAGCCCACGGCGACGACGGCGACGACGATGGCGAGCAGGGAGACCGCCGCCGAGATGGCGATGACACCGTCGCGGTTGAACGGCTCCGGCGGTGGCACGGTCGGGTCGGTCATCGTCTCGTCTCCAGTTCGGGCCGTGTCGCTGATGCGCAGCCCTGCGGGGCGTGGATGTTTCTCTATCAAGAGATAGAAAAACCTGACTGAGGTTCGTAGGGCCGAAGGGCCCGGTTCGTCGGGTTCGATCGGCTCGACCGGCTCGACCGGCTCGACCGATCGGACCGACTGGACTGCCTGCGCCGCACCTGCGACCGCAGCAACCGGGGCGCGCCGGGACCGCGCCCCGACGAAACGACCGCGGGACCGTGGAGGTCACGCGCCGTGAGAACGTCGACCAGCCCGGCTCGGGCGGTCGCTGGCCGGCGCGCGGTCAGGCGCCGCGTCGAGCGGGGCGCGCCAGCGTCAGACGACAGTTCGCGTGGCGCGCGTCGTTCACGACGAGGCCCTCGACGACGACCGCATCGTCGTCACCGACCAGGCCCTCGGCGATGCCCAGGTGGAGCTGGCACACGGTGGCCGGGTCGGCGACGGCGGTCGACTCGAACGGGCACGAGCGGAGCACGATGTCCGAGTGGTCCGGGTGCGGCTCGACGTCGGGGTCGAACCCCTGGCCCGCCATCGCCGCGGCGACGAGCGCGATGACGTCGTCGCCGTCGTCGCCGTCGGGTGGGTCCCGGTCCTCGGCGGCGTCGCCCGCCCGCATCCGGCGGCCGGCGCGCCGACCGACCTCCCGGGGCGTGTCGCCGGTCCGGATGACCTCGCTCAGGAGCAGGCTGAGGCGTTCGTACGGGCCGGCGACCCCCCACCGGCTGTCGGCGGCGGGATCGACCGTGTACAGCAGGCGCGGACGGCCCGGCCCGCCCGCGGCCGCCCTCCCCTCGACCACGAGCCCGGCGGCGACCAGGGTCGCGAGGTGGGCGCGGATGGCGTTGTGGTTGAGACCGAACCGCGCCGTCAGCTCGGCGACGTCGACCGGCCCGCGGGCGGCGGCGATGTGGCGGAAGATCGCGTGGCGGGTCGGGTTGCCGATCGCCCGCGCCTGGTCCTGCATCGAGGCCCTCGATGCCTCACCCGACCTCGGCGATCGCGAACGGGACGTCGACATGTGCTCCTCCGACCGACCCGACATGCCCACACGGGCCGGATTTCTCCATCGAACACCGGAAATATACGAACGCCTCACCGATGACGGGCAGGGCCCAAGGTCACGAGGCGGGGCCGACCGGGACCGTCAGGTGGCGCCGGCGACACCTCGGAGGCGATCGAGCGCGTCCCGCATGGCCCGATGCAGGTCGGCGTCGCCGGTCCCGTCGACCCAGCGCTCGAAGCCGACGCGGAACGCCACGATCGCGACCTCGGCGGCCAGGGTGGCGTCGGGCTCGGGGACCCGGCGGTCGCGCAACCCGGCGGCGAGCGCGGACGACAGCAACGACAGCTTGATCAGCTCGCGCTCGCGCAGCTCGGCGTTGGCCACGATCACCTGCTGGCGGCGCACCGCACGGTCGCGGTCCGCACCGAGGACGTCGGCCCCCGCGTCGAGCGCGGCGCCGACCGCCTCCATCGCCGGCGCCGCAGCGGGCGCTCCCAGGAGCGCGTCGACCATCCGCGCCTGCAGCTGCTCCGAGCCGGCGAAGAGCACCTCGCGCTTGTCGGCGAAGTGGCGGAAGAACGTCCGGGCCGTCACCCCGGCGAGCTCGGCGATCTCCGCGACGGTCGTCTGCTCGTAGCCGCGCTCGACGTACAGCTGCATCGCCGCGGCCTGCAGTCGGCCACCCGCATCGGGTTCCCATCGCCCCACAGCGGGTCAGTCTACGTGATGTCACTCAGTGACATCGCTGGTAGGGTGAACCGCGTGATGTCACCTGGTGACATCACGCACCGGCGCCGGCACGCGCGCCATCGCCGACATCCCGGTACCGGCGGCGCGACGCCCGCGTGGCGCACCGACCGCCGGGCCACCTCCCGATTGGAGAACCCCCATGCGCATCTTCGTCACCGGCGCCTCCGGCTGGATCGGCGCGGCCGTCATCGGCGAGCTCCGCCGAGCCGGCCACGACGTCCTCGGCCTCGCCCGCTCCGACGCCTCGGCGGTGAAGGTCGGCGCCCTCGGAGCAGAGGTGCACCGCGGCGACCTGGACGACACCGATTCGCTCGCCGCCGGCGCCGCAGCCGCCGACGGGGTGGTCCACCTCGCCTACGACCACGACTTCACGCAGATGGAGGCGGCGGCCAAGACCGACCTCGCGGCCATCGAGGCGATGGGCTCGGCCCTCGAGGGCACCGGTGCGCCGTTCCTGTTCGCCTCGGGGACCGCCGGCCTCGCCCCGGGCCGGGTGGCCACCGAGGAGGACTCGCCCGACCCGGGCCACTACCCGCGCTCGGCCAATGCCGTCGCGGCCACGGCGTTGGCCGAGCGGGACGTGCGGGTCGTCGCCGTGCGCTTCGCCCCCTCGGTCCACGGGCCCGGCGACCCCGGGTTCGTGGCGACGCTGGTGGACATCGCCCGGGAGCGGGGCGTCGCCGGCTACGTCGGTGACGGCGCCAACCGTTGGCCCGCCGTGCACCGCCTCGACGCCGCCGACCTCGTCCGCCGAGCGGTCGAGGACGCACCGGCCGGCACCGCGGTCCACGCCATCGCCGAGGAGGGGGTGTCGACCAGGGAGATCGCCGCGGCGATCGGGCGCGGCCTCGATCTGCCGGTCACGTCGATCCCGCCCGAGCAGGCGAACGACCACTTCGGCTGGATGGGCTCCTTCGTCGGCGCCGACATCCCGGCCTCGAGCACGATCACCCGGGAGCGCTTCGGCTGGTCCCCGACCCATCCCGGCCTGATCGCCGACCTCGACGCCGGCGCCTACGTCGACGCGGCCGCCTGACCGTCGGGCTCCGGGGTCGGCGACGCGGGTTCGCGCCCGTCCGGCCGGAGTGCCTTGTGGACCTCCATGGCGACGATGATCGACGTGGCGACGACCAGGATCCGCAGCCAGGCACCGAACCCGATCGGCTCGACCCGGAGCACGTACTGGGTCGGCGGCAGGTAGAGCGCGGCGACGTGGATGCTGAGCGCGGCGATGGTGGCGAGGAAGAGGAAGCGGTTGGAGAACGGGTTGCGCCGCAGGACGGACTCGGTCTCGGAGCGGGCGTTGCCGGCCTGGAACACCTGGTAGACGACCATCGTGGTCAGCGCCACGGTCTGGGCGCGGATGAGCGAATCGGTGCTGTCGAGCTCCCAGCGGAACATCAGGAGCATCCCGGCGCCCATGACGAGACCGGCGAGGACGACCCGCTCCCACAGGAGCCGGTCGAGCACCCCACCTCCCGGTGACCGGGGCGGCCGGCGGAGCACGCCCCGCTCGGCGGGCTCGAAGGCCAGGGCCACGTCCTGGAGACCGTTGGTGACCAGGTTGAGCCACAGCAGCTGGGCCGGCAGGAGGACGAGGGGCCACCCGAGCCACACGGCGACGAGGATGGCCGTGACCTCTGCGGCGCCGGTCGAGACGAGGAAGAACGTGACCTTGCGGATGTTGTCGAAGGTGACGCGGCCTTCCTCGACCGCGGACGTGATGGAGACGAAGTTGTCGTCGGCGAGGACCATCTCGGACGCCTCTCGGGCGACGTCGGTCCCCTTGTCGCCCATGGCGATGCCGATCTGGGCGGCCTTGAGGGCGGGTGCGTCGTTCACGCCGTCGCCTGTCACCGCGACCACGTCGCCCCGGGCCTGCAGGGCACGGACGATGCGCAGCTTGTCCTCCGGCGAGACCCGGGCGTAGACGGAGACGCCGTCGACGAGCGCGGCGAGGGCGTCCTCGTCGACATCGGCCAGCTCGGCACCGGTCAACGCACCGTCGGCTCCGTCGATGCCGAGCTGGTCGGCGATGGCGCAGGCGGTGTCGGCGTGGTCGCCCGTGATCATGACGACCCGGATGCCCGCGGCGCGGCACGCCGCGATCGAGTCCCGCACCCCGGCCCGCGGCGGGTCGATCATGGCCTGCAGCCCGAGGAACACCAGGCCCTCGGGCTCGGCGACCTCGGAGGCACCGGTGAGCGGCTCCGCCAGTCGTCGCTGGGCGAAGGCGAGGACCCGCTGACCCCGGCCGGCCAGCTCCCGGGCGGCCCGTGCGATCCTCGCGGCGTCCACGGGGACCGGCCCGTCGTCGGTGAGCATCTCGGTGCACATGCCCACGACCCGCTCGGGGGCGCCCTTGACGAACACGACGTGCTCGCCGTGGCGGTCGCGGATCGTGGCCGAGTACCGCTGGGCCGGCTCGAACGGGATCTCGGCGAAGATCGGGTACGCGGTGCGGACGTCGCCGGGCTCGAGCCCGGCGGTCAGCGCCGACAGCAGCAGCGCGACCTCGGTGGGGTCACCGGTGGTCGTCAGCTCGCCGTCGCGCCAGTGGAGGTCGGCCTCGTTGGTCATCAGCCCGGCGAGGAGGGTGAGGTGGAGGGCGCGTTCGTCGTCGATCGCCGCGGGCTCGTCCTCCTCGAGGAACTCCCCGTCGGGGACACCGCCGGCGAGCGCGAAGTGGTGCCCGCAGATCCAGACCTCTTCGACGGTCATGCGGTTCTCGGTGAGCGTCCCCGTCTTGTCCGAGCCGATCACCGTGGTGCTGCCGAGCGTCTCCACGGCCGGCAGGCGCCGGATGATGGCGTTGCGGCGGGCCATGCGCCGCACGCCGACGGCGAGCGTGATCGTCACCGCCACCGGCAGCCCCTCGGGCACCGCCGACACGGCCATGGCCACGGCCACGAGGAACATGTCCTCGACCGGCTCGCCGAGCGCGACGCCGCTGATGAACGCCACGAACGCGGCGGCGGCGACCGCGACCCCGATGACCCTGGCGAAGTGGTCCATCCGCAGCTGCAGCGGCGTGGCCGAGACCTCCTCGGCCCGCATCAACCCGGCGATCGCGCCCAGCTCGGTGCGGGCCCCGGTGGCGACGACGATGCCCGCTCCGCGCCCGGCCGTGACCGTGGCCCCCGTGTAGGCCATGCACGACCGGTCCGACAGCACGACGTCGGCGTCGAGCGCGTCGGTGGTCTTGGTGACCGGGGCCGACTCGCCGGTGAGCAACGACTCGTCGATCTGGAGGGCGGTCGTGCTCACGAGGCGCAGATCGGCCGGGATCCGGGCACCGGACTCCAGGAGGACGACGTCGCCGGGCACCAGCTCTCGGCTGTCGAGCTCGTGGTCCTGGCCGTCGCGGATGACCCTGGCGTGCGGCACCACGAGCTGCATGAGCGCCCGCACCGCCCCCTCGGCCTTGCGCTCCTGGGTGAAGCCGATCACGGCGTTGAGCGCCAGCACCGCGGCGATGACCGACGCGTCCAGGTACTCGCCCAGCAGCAACGTCACGCCGAGCGCGATGAGCAGGATGAAGATCAGCGGGCTGCGGAACTGGCGCACGAACACCAGCCAGCCCGGCGGCGGTGGCTCCTCCTCGAGCTGGTTCGGCCCGTAGCGCGCCAGCCGGGCCTCCGCCTCCTGCTGGACCAGCCCGTGGCCGCCCGTCTCGAGGCGCTGCTCGACGTCGCGAGCGTCCAGGAGGTGCCAGGCATCCCCCGGGATGTCGGGTGTTCGGACCGAGGTCCTCGTGGCCGTCTCTCCCACGCCCATGGGCAGAGCCCATCAAGCAACCCGTCCGCTGCCTAGGGTCGATCGCCACAATCAGTGAGCGCCGTTTCGCCGATCCGGGCCGGATCTGCCTCGCACGAGCGAGGAGCCGTGTCGCCGTCGAGGTCGTCCGGCACGCACCGTGCCCCGTCCTGTCGGCCCGACCGGAGGCAACGGCCGGGTCGTGACGAACAGCCCTGTGTCCGGCCGGGGCGAACGAGCACGATCGGGGCAACGACCACGGGAGGGCGGCGGATCGCTGCGAGCGCCGCCGCGAATCGCCGCAGGCATCGGGGCTCGGCGGTCCCTGGTCCGGGCCGAGGGAGGCTGGACATGGAGCTGCACGCCGTCACGATCGACAAGCCGGACGACATGAACGTGATCGTCGGCCAGGCCCACTTCATCAAGACGATCGAGGACGTCCACGAGGCCCTCGTCGGCGTCGGCGGCGGTCTCCGCTTCGGGGTCGCCTTCTGCGAGGCGTCGGGCCCCACGCTGGTGCGCCGCTCGGGCAACGACGACGCGCTCGTCCGGATGGCCACCGAGAACGCCCTCGCCGTCGGCGCCGGGCACTCCTTCATCGTGTTCCTGGAGAACGGCTACCCGGTGAACGTGCTGAACGCGCTCAAGGCGGTGCCCGAGGTGTGCGGCATCTTCTGCGCGACCGCCAACCCCGTCCAGCTGATCGTCGTCGAGACCGAGCTCGGTCGGGGCATCGTCGGGGTCGTGGACGGGGCCGTCCCGAGCGGCGTCGAGACCGACCGCGACGTCGCCGAACGACGACAGCTGCTGCGCGCCATCGGCTACAAGCTGTAGCGAACGGGACGTCCCGGCGGGCTCGGTGCCCCCGGGGCGTTCATCCCCGGGGCGACCGAGCCACCGGGTTCACCACGAACGTCGCGAGGACTGCAGGACGATCGTGTCGACGAGCAGGTCGGCCTCGGCGCCGAGGTCGCGCACGAGATCGTCGAGCGTGATCACCCCGCGGGGGTGGTCGTGCTCGTCGACCACCGGCAGACGCCGGACCGAACGCTTGGCCATCAACGCCGCCGCCTCGGAGACGTCGGCGCGCACGCTCACGCTGACCACGTCCCGGCTCATCACGTCCCGCACGAGCGTGTCCGCCGTCCGGCCGACACCGAGGCCGCGCAGCGCGAGGTCCCGGTCGGTCACGACGCCGGCCAGGTAGTCGGTCTCGTCGAGGACGAGCACGCAGCCGACCTCACGGTCCCTCATGACCCGGGCCACCTCACCGAGGCTGGTCGTCGTCCGGCACGTCACCGCGGGCGTGCGCATCAGCTCGCTGATCCTCATCGCTCCCCCTTTCCGCCTGCCCCATTGGGCGCGCCGCACCGCACGGCCGCCAAGGGAACAACGTCACGTCGTGGGGCCGCCGAGCCCGTCCGTGCCCGCTCGATCGCACGTGTCGGCCGTCAGGCGGGGTGGCGGGTGTCGGCGAGGGCGCGGAGCCGGTCCTCGGTCTGCGAGCCGGGTTCCGCGTGGTAGGTCACCAGCATCTGGCCGGCGGCGCCGAGCACGGCGAACTTCTGGTAGTTCAGGTCGAGGTCGCCGACGATTGGGTGGCGCAGCAGCGTCGCGCCGACCGACGACCGCCGGACGTCGTTCTCCGCCCACAGCTCGGCGAAGCGCTCGTCGGTCGAGCGGAGCTCATCGATCAGGTCCCGGAGGGCCTCGCCGTCGCCGCCCTGCGCCGCGAGCTCGGATCGCAGCAGCGCGACCGCCTTCCTGGCGACCGCGTCCCAGTCGCGGTAGAGGTTGCGCACCGCCGGGTCGAGGAACAGGTCGCGGGCCGGCATGCCGCCGGGGCCGAAGGACGGGCTGAGCGCCACGGCCAGGCGGTTGGCACCGATGACCGCGTGCCGCGGCCCGTGGACGTACGCCGGGGTGAGCGGCCAGCTGTCGATGAGGGTCTGCACGCTCGGGTCGAGCTCGTCGTCCAGGGCCGCAGCGGCCGTGCCCCGAGCGGCCAGCATCCCGAGGTGGGACCGTTCCTCGGCGTCGAGACCGAGCGCGCCCGCGAGTGCGTCGAGCACCTCGACGGAGGGGTGACGGTCGCGGCCCTGCTCGAGGCGGGTCACGTACTCGGCGCTGATCCCGGCGAGCACGGCCACCTCGTCGCGTCGGAGCCCGGCGA
>JAXHUH010000068.1:0-8122 GCA_034211175.1 Actinomycetota bacterium | reverse complement strand
GCGGTGACGGCCGGTCCGTCGTCATCGTCGGAGGCCTCGTCGGCCTCGTCGGCGGGGGCCGGCACGTTCGGGCCGAGTGGCCCGGAGTTGCTGTCCACCGAGGCCCGCTGGCTGGTGCTGAGCCCGACGTCGAAGCGCGAGTACAGGACGTAGCCGACGGTCCCGCCGATCGTGGGCACGAGGAGGATGGCCACGGTCATGAGGCCGAGGCCCGACCGCTCGGAATGGGCGCGCCGCCGGGCGGCGCGACGGTCCGTGCTGATGCCCCGGGCGTTCAGCACCCACCGCCCCGTTCGGACCGCGCCGTGGAGGTCACCGGCCGGCCTCGGCGGCGATGGCACCGAGATCGGCGCCGAGATCGGCGATGAGCTGCGGCTGGGCCTCGATCACGCCGTGGCGCTGACCGAGCCACGTGGCGTCGTTGTAGAGGATGCGGGTCGCGTCGCCGTCGTCGACGACCAGCATCTTCTGGGGTAGGTCGATGCCGATGGTCTGGCCGGACTCGAGGAGCTGGCCGGCGGTGTCCGGCTTCGAGAACGAGATGAGGAACGTCGGCTCGAGCATCATGGCGTCGTCGGTGCTGCCGACGGCCTGGCTGATCGTCGAGCGGATCTCGTAGCCCCGCTCCGTCGCCTCCTGGCGGACCCGGATGAGCGTGTCCTCGACCGAGTGGGACGACGCGACCTCGATCACGCCCGGGTCGTCCATTGCCTCGGCCGGGTTGGCGCCGCTGTACGCGGTGACCGCGGCGACGATGGCGAGCGACCCGCCGACGCCGACGAGGAGCTTCGTGTTCCGGCGCTGGAGCGTGAGCGCCACGAGCCCGCCGGCGAACAACATGGTCGCGACCGCGGCGAGGACCAGCTCCTCGCCACCGGTGCGGGCGAGCTGCGGTTCCTGGGGGGCGGCGGGGGACGCGGCGGTCGACACGGCCGCGGTGGCCTCGCCGATGACGCCGGCCCACGCCTCGAGCGCCGCGGTGGCGTCGTTGCCGAGCATGTGGCGATCGGCGAGGAAGTCGGTGTCGTTGTAGCTCACGAAGGTCTGGCCGTCGGCCGCCTCCCAGACGAGGAGCCGGGGCGGCAGGTCGAGCCCGGCGCCGACCGAGTCCTCGATGAGGACCGTGTCGAAGTTCGGGTTCCCGAAGCTGATGACGGCGGTGGGACGGATCGAGTAGCCGGCGGCGGCCACGTCGGCGGCGTGGTCGGTGACGCCGATGACGTCGGCGTCCGCGTCGGCCAGCGCCTGGGTCAGGCGCGCGATGGTCTCGTCCGGGCCGAAGCGGCTCGGGACGCTCGTGATGCCCTCACCCTGGCTCACCGCCGCGTTCGCGACCGCGAACTGACCGACGACGAGACCACTCCCGAGGAGGCCCGCCACGAGCAACGACCGAAGCACCTTGTGCACGGTTCCCACCTTCCGCCTTGCCTCCGCCGCAACCGTCTCGACGAGTGCGCCACCACTCGTCGGCGGCAGAGTCCGCCATAACACAGTTGTATCAGACACGCGCGGTTGCTCCTCGGCCTGCGGGCCGATATCCACCGAGACGGCGGTGTGCTCGGGCGAGCACCGTTCGGTGCAGTGTTGCATGCGTCGAGGTCAGGGCTCCGGACCGAGCACGCGGGTTGTCGTGCGGCGTCGGCGAGGCGGATCCGGCGGTATCGGTGGTCATCGCGGAATCCATGTCGGCGGAGGTGGTGTCGGGACGGTCGGCGCGCTCGACGACAACACCGATCGTGGCTAGGTTGCGCCTCTCCGAGGGGGAGAACGTCCAGGGGGGACCATGCGATTCGACCACGCGCGCCGTCATCTCGAACTGCTGAGCCGGCGCGACGCGCTCAAGCTCGGCGCCGCCGGTGCGGCCACCGCGGCCATCGGCGGCCTCACGCTACCGTCGGCCGGCGCATCGGCCCGTCGGGGTGGTGACGAGCACGCAGAGGGCGAGGGCGGCGACGTCTCGTTCGACGAGATGTTCGACGACGCCATCTTCGACATCGAGGCCGTCGTCGCCGGGGCGTGGGCCCCGGGGCCGTACGGCGCAGAGGACCAGCGGGGCACGTTCAACGAGGTCACGGCCGAGCGCACCGCCGCCGCGCTGGCCATGTTGGACACCGGCCAGCCGGTGCACACGTTCCAGCTCGGTGAGCTCGTGTTCAACGGCTTCCCGGCCTACCCGTCCGACCCGCCGCGCGTGCACGAGCAGCACCTGTACTCGACCGGCCACCCCGACCTGCCGGACGGGTTCGCCGACGCCGGCGGCATCGTGTCGTCGACCGAGCCCGTCGGCCCGAACCTGGTCACCGGCTTCGAGGAGCGCTACTCGGAGTACTACACGCTCCAGATCGCCACCCAGATCGACGGGCTCGGCCACGTCGGCGTCGGCGGCACCTACTACAACGGCCACACCGCGGCCGACCTCGCCACGCCCACCGGCCTGGCCCTGCTCGGCAACGAGCACATGGGGCCGATCGTGACCCGCGGTGTCGTTCTCGACATCGTCGGGCTGAAGGTGTCGGCGGGCGCGAGCGACGACGTGTTCGAGGCACCCAACGGCCGGCCCGTCCTGCGGGACAACTACCGGATCACGATCGACGACATCAACCACTGCCTGTACCGCCAGCGGATCGAGCAGCCGATCGGCGCCGGCGACGTCGTGATCTTCCACACCGGGTGGACCCACCTCGTCTCCGACGACCCCGAGCGCTACCTCACCCAGGAGCCGGGCCCCTACCTCGCCGAGGCCCGCTACCTGGCCTCGAAGAAGGTGGCGATGATCGGCAGCGACGTGTGGGGCCTGGAGGTGCTCGACCCCGAGGTCACGGGCGGCTACCTGTTCCCGGTCCACCAGGAGCTGTTCGGCAAGCACGGCATCCGCATCGGCGAGGGGTTCGTCACCGATGCCGCCATCGACGCCGGGGTCTACGACGGCGTCTTCCTGGCCACGCCGCAGAACGTGGCCGGCGCCACCGCGGGCAACGCCCCGCCGGCCCTGCTCGGCCAGCCCGGCCCGGGCGCCCGGGACTGACGGCGGCTGCTCGCCGCGGCCCGGGTGGGCGGCCGACCGCCTTGCCGCAGGGCAGCGCGTCGGCTCGGATGTGGTCCACCCTGCTGACCACGTCCGAACGGGAGGAGCGCCATGGCCGACGATCCGTCCGGTTCGACGATCAAGCAGGCCGCCGGGTCGGGAACGGGCGCGCCGCCGGTGCGGCGCGCCCGTCCCGACGACGGGCCCGCGATCGGACGCGTGCACGTCGCGGCGTGGCGAGCCGCGTACCGGGAGGTGATGCCCGCCGTGTTCCTCGACGGGCTGGAGCCGACCGAGCGGGGCGAGCGGTGGCGGGCGACGCTGACCGCGGCGTCGGTCGACCCGGCGGACCACCCCGCGACGTTCGTGGTGCCCGGCGCCGACGGGGACGTGGAGGGCTTCGCGCTCGTCGGCGCGGCTCGCGATGCGGACGTCGGGATCGGTGTCGGTGAGCTGTGGGCGATCAACGTCGAGCCCGCCGCCTGGGGTTCCGGCGCCGGTCCGGCCCTGCTCGCCCGGGCCCGGGAGGCACTGATCGGGCGCGGGTACGTGGAGTCCGTGCTGTGGGTGGTCGAGCGCAACCCGCGGGCGCGGCGCTTCTACGAGCGGGAGGGCTGGTCGGCCGACGGTGCCGTCAGGACCGAGGAGATCGGGGGCACGGCCGTGCGCGAGGTGCGCTACCGGTGCGGTCTCGCCGCGTCCAACGGTTCGGCGCCAGTGCTGTGGGCCGAGTTCACCGCGGCCACCGGCTTCGACGGGCCCCACAGCGCCTGGGCGTTCGGCGGCGACGACGACCCGGCGCTCGCCGACGAGCTCGTCGGCCTGGTCCTCACCGGCACGAAGCGGGCGACGGCGTCACTGCCGACGCTCTACGAGCGCGAGGGTGAGCCCCTTCCCGCACCGGGTGACCACAGCGTGCTGCTCGACGGGCGCGGCCGCGCCCGTTGTGTGATCGAGACCACGGAGGTCGAGGTGCGGCCCTTCGGTGAGGTCGACGAGCGCTTCGCGGCCGACGAGGGCGAGGGCGACCGGACGCTCGCCTGGTGGCGCGACGCCCACCGCCGGTTCTTCGGGTCCCAGGGCACGGTGGTCGACGACGCCACGCCGGTGGTGTGCGAGCGGTTCGAGCTGCGCTGGCCCGGCCCGCGCCTGCCTGCCGGGCCTCAGCCCGGCGGCTGACCCGGCTCGGCGCCCTGCTCGCCGAGGCCGGGGTCGGGTCGACACGACAGGCGCCGCAGCAGGGCGGCCAGCACCCGTCGCTCCGCGATCGACAGGGGTGCGACCAGCTCGGCCTCGTGCTCGTCGGCGAGCCCGTCGACGTCGGCCCGGGCCCGCTGCCCCGCGTCCGTGAGCCGGATGCTGTACTGCCGCCGGTCCCGGCGGTTGCGGACCCGCTCGATCAGGTCCCGGGCCTCGAGCTCGTCGATCAGGCCGACCATCCGGCTCGGGAGCACGCCCATCCGATCCGCCAGCTCCTGCTGGCTCGGCCCGTCGGCGTCGGCGACCACACCGAGCAGCTCGACGTGCGCCGGGGTCAGGCCCTGCTCGGCGAGACGTCGGGCCAGCCGCTCCGCGCACCGGGCGCCGAGCCCGGCGAGGAGCGGCGCGATCGGTTCATCGGGCTGCGGCTCCGGCTCGGCGGCCGCGCCGCCCGTTCCCGCCGTGCCGTCCGTTCCTGTCGCACCGCCGCTGGAGCCCACCTCACCAACGATAGGACTGATGAACCATTCGCCGCGCCAACGGTTGCGTCGAGCGCACCGCCACCCCGAACCGGGGGACACCGATGACCACCACGCGGCAGATCGGTCCCCCGGAACGGGCTGGTGTGGGCGGCGCGTCGCGTGCGGCCGGGGTCAGTCGTCGGGCAGCCAGAACGCCGGCGGACGGACGACGACCGCCACGTCGAGCGTGGCGTCGGCGCGAACCAGCGTGAGCACCACCTCGTCGCCGATCCGGGGCGGGACGGTCGGCCCGGGCGGCACCGGCTCGCCGTTCCAGGCGACGATGAGGTCGCCGGGCTCGACGATCCCGTCGGCCGGTGAGCCGGGAACCACCTCGAGCACGGCCCAGCCGTCCTCGACCGGTTCGATGTTCACGCCGACCTGCCCGTCCGGGTAGCAGACCGCGCCCTCCGGCGGCAGCTCGCCGGTGGCCAGGAACCGCACCGTGGTGGCGTCGACGCACGTGTTGCCGTCGGCCACCGCCGTGTGGCCGTCGTCGACCACGGTCAGGAGGCGGCCGGGTCCGACGGCCTCCATGAAGTCGAGTGCGCCCGAGTACGGCGTCGCCGGGTCGTGGGTCTTGGCGATGACGAGCATCGGGTTGGTCTCACCCTCGGCGATCGAGAGGTCGGGCACCGACTCGTCGCTCACCGGCGCGACCCGACACTGCGAGAGCTCCGCGCCGATCTGGAAGGCCCAGGTCGTGTTGCCGTCGAGGATCTCCTGGTAGGTGAGCTGCTGGGCCTCGGTGGGGCCGACGCTGCGGTCGGGGTCGTCGGCGCACAGGACGCCGAGGCCGGCCGCGGCCGAGTACGGCCCCGAGTCCCACAGGTAGGACATGGTCCACAGGAGCTCGGCGTCACCCCACGTGGCGTCGAGCAGCGCCTGGGCGAACACGCCCCAGTACGCCCGGCCCACGTAGATCGCGAGTGCGGTCGCGTTGTCGAGCGTGACGGTGTCGACGGTGAACTCGCCCGACACCCCGAGTGCCGGGTCGTCGATGGTCGCGGACATCGGCTCCTCGCCGAGTCGCCAGGCCAGGTGGCGCCATACGCTGCGGGCGCCGTAGTCGGCGAGCACGCACTGCTCCTCGACGGCGCAGCCGGCGTCGAAGCGGTCGATGGCGTCGTCGAACCCGGCGATCTGCTCGAGCGTGGCGTCGACGACCGAGTCGAGCAGGACGGGCCCGTCGAGGACGAACCGCCCGACCCGGTCACCGAACAGGTCGGCGTAGACCGCCCCGAGATGGGTGCCGTACGAGAAGCCCAGGTAGTCGAGTTGGTCCTCGCCGAGCGCGTCGCGCAGCAGGTCGAGGTCCTTCGCGACGGTCACGGTCCCGAGGTGGGAGAACACCTCGCCGTCGGAGGCCAGGCATGCCCGGATGATGTCGGCGTTCGCCTCGTCGACGTCGACGAACGGGTTGCCCTCCGGCGGCGCCGGATCGGGCACCGCGTCCTCGCACGCCAGCGGAGCGGAATCGCCGACGCCACGGGGATCGGGGGCGACGAGGTCCCAGCCGGCGAACAGGCCGCTGGCGGCCATCGCCGGCAGGATCCCGAGCGCCGGCCCGCCCGGCCCGCCGGGGTTGATCACGAGGCTGCCGAGGCGCTCGGACGGGTCGACGTCGGTCGCGATGCGGCGCACGGCGAGGTCGAGCGTCGGGCCGTCGGGCTCGTCGTGGTCGACCGGGACCGTCAGCGTGGCGCACTCGATCGCGAACGTGCCCTGTGGGTCGAGCTCGGCGCAGTCGGTCCAGGCGAGTGTCCCGGACTCGGTCGTGTCGTCGGCGGTCTGGGCGCCGGCCACGCCGGGGAGCATGCCGATCGTGGTCATCGCCACGACGACGGCGACGAGTGTCGCTCCCCGGAAGCCGGTGGTGGCGCTTCGCCGGGCGCCGCCCGTGCGCCCGCGCGTGGAGCTCCCGATCATCGTCCCTCCTCCCGCGGGCCGGGCGGCCCGCGTCCCGTCTCCGGTGTATCGCCAAATGTGGCGATGTCGTGACGCGAGGTATGGAAAGGGCGCTCACCAGGAGCGGCGCGCCAGCGGCCTGCGGCGCTCCGCGAGGAGCACACCGCAGGCCGCTGGCCAGGGCATCTGATTGTCAGCCCACCGGGATCGACCGGCGGCTCGGCCGCTTCGTCAGAGGCCGAGGAGGCGCCGGGCGCCGTCGGGCCAGAACACCCCGGCGCCGGGGGCGCCGCCCTGGCCACACGACCCGTCCGACTCGCCGGGGAGCTTCACCCACAGCCAGGCGTCGGCCCACGGGGACGGCGGCTCGAGGTCCGGCTCCGGACCGATGCGGGCCTCCGCCGGGTTGCACCACACGCCGACCGGGACCTCGGCGCCGGCCCGGGAGGTGTCGACCACGTACCCGATGTCCTCGGTCACGCCCTCGTCGAGGAGGACGGCGACGAGCTCGTCACCGTACGCCTCGATCTCCGACGGGCTGCGGAAGTTCGACACGTTGAGGGCGAAGCCGTCGGCGCCGGCGACCCCGGCCCCGAGGAGGCGCCGGGCCTGCTCGGCCGCCGGGTGCCACGCCGAGTGGCCACCGTCGAGGTAGACGAGGGCGTTCGGCGCACCTTGCAGGGTCTCCACGGCCTCGGCGAGCAGCGGCGAGATCGCCTCGCTGCACGTGTGGCTCACCGAGTCCGGCTCGACGACGACGATCGCCGGGGCATCGCCGATCGCCGCCGTGACCTGGGCGATGGCATCGCGGTACTGGTCGGCGCCGGCGACACCACCGGCCGACTGGCCGCCGCAGTCACGGCCCGGCGCCATGTAGACGACGAACGACGGGATCTCGCCGGCGGCCTGCGCCGCCGCGACCGCGCTC
The DNA here is from genome assembly GCA_034211175.1 of Actinomycetota bacterium. Taxonomy (GTDB): domain Bacteria; phylum Actinomycetota; class Acidimicrobiia; order Acidimicrobiales; family CAIXPF01; genus JAXHUH01. The sequence goes on along the minus strand of JAXHUH010000068.1, from coordinate 540 downwards.
GACGCGAGCTGCGGCGCACTCGACGCGTCGGTCAGCCACGTCCCCTGGGGCACCGAGGCGAGGTCGGCGAACGTCGGGTCCGACGCCGCGGCCGCGGCTGCCTGGCTGTCGGGGTTCGTCCACAGCGTGGCGTCGGCGAGCAGCGCCGGCCGGGCGTGGGTGCCGATCCACGAGATCGAAAGGTCGCAGCCCTCGGCCGCCAGGGTCACGGTGTCGCCGGTCGCGACGGCGCCGGTGGTGACCGTGTCGAGCGCGGTGGGCAGGGTCGCGGCCAGGGCGTCCCCGTCCAGCGTCAGGGCGAGGCCGTCGGCGCAGGCGCTCGAGCCGGCGACCGACAGCGTGCCGGGTGCGCCCTCCCAGACCACCGAGGTGCTCGTGCCATCGGCGATCACGCCGGCCTGGCCGTTCCACGCCTCGGCGTCCGCGGCGGCGTTCGCGCCGGGGAGGTCGACGCCGGCCAGCACCGAGCCGGGGCCCGAGCCCTCGGCGGGCGTGGTCGGGGCGGTCGTCGGCGGTGTGGTCGGTGCCGTCGTGTCCGTG
>JAXHUH010000067.1:0-19047 GCA_034211175.1 Actinomycetota bacterium | reverse complement strand
CCCGGGCTGGCGGTCGTCGGCCTGGTCGTCGGCGTCGGCGGTCTGCTGACCCAGGCGCCGGCCCTGCTCGCCGCGATCGCCCGACTGGCCCCCCCGGCTGCCGCTGTCGTTGCGGATCGCCGTGCGCGACCTCGGCCGTCATCGACGCCGGTCGGCCGCCGCGGTCGCCGTCCTCGCCATCTCGCTCGGCCTCCCGGCCACGATCGTGCTCGCCAGCGGCTCGTCCGAGGTGGCCGCCGCGGACGACCCGGCGAACCTGCCGGCGAACTGGGTGCTGCTGCGGCCCGTCGAGGCCGACGACGACGACTTCTTCGCTCGTATCCCCGCCGAGCCCGGCGACCGGGGCACCGGCCTGGCCGACGACGTGGCCCGGGTCCTGCCCGACGCCACGATCGCGCCCGTCGAGTTCGCAGTCGACGCCGACGCCAACTCCTTCGTGCCGCCGGCGGGTGGTGTCGAGGCGTTGCCGGTACTGAAGCTGCGACTCGACCCGGAGGCCGTCGACCACGGCATCCACTACAACGCCGGCTCCGCGGTCCCGTGGGTGGCCAACACCGACCTGCTGGAGATCCTCGGCATCGACCCGTCGATGGCGGACTCCGGCGCCGACGTGCTCGGTCCCACGGAGCACCAGGTCGCGCTCGACACCGACATCGTCCTGCACGACGACAGGGACGACGAGATCGCTCTGGCGACGACCGAGCAGATCGAACCCGTCGAGCACACGGCCATCACCGACTACCTGCTGACCCCCGACGCCGTTGCAGAGCGGGGCCATCGGGTCGAGCTCGGCGGCTGGTTGGTCGCGAGCCCGACGCCGATCACCGACGAGCAGGCCGACGCGCTCGCGGCCGTCGCCGGCCGGCTCGTGGTCGAGACCCACGAGCCGCCGGCGTCCGCCAGCGGCTTGCGGTGGGCGACATTGGCCATCGGCGCGGGTATCGCCCTCGGGGTCCTCGCCGTCATGAGCGCACTGATCCGGCTCGACGCCGAGCGTCGCGAGCGTGCCCTGGCCGCGCTCGGGGCCGGCTCACGACTGCGACGGCGTTCGGAGGTCGCAACGACGGCCGTGCTCGCGTTCGTGGCCGCGGGGTTCGCCGTCCCGATCGGGTACCTGGGACTGTTCGCCTTTCTGTCCGACCGGCCCGACGACGTCCACCTGGCGGCACCCGCCGGTCCGATGGCCGTGCTCCTCGTCGGCGTCCCACTCGCCGCCGTCGCCGCGACCTGGATACTCGCCCACCTCCGGCCCGAGCCGCCGACCCGCCCCGTGTTCAGCTGATCCGGTGCGCGAGTTCCGGGCTCGGGAGATCGAGCGGCTCACCACGTCGGGCTGGGCAACGTGCGGTTCGATCGCCACGCTCGTCGCCGGAGCCGGCCTCCCGCCGGTGACGGCCGACGGGCTCGGCGAGTGGTTCTCCGACGAGGAGTGGGCCCGGGCCGAGCGGGCGGTCGGAGCGCTGGCCGAGCGGTTCGCGAATGCCCGCTTCGCCGACGAGGTGGCGTACGGGACCGTGCTTGTGCCCGACCCGGCCCGGCTCGACACCCGCCAGGCGGCCCCGGCTGGGGCCCGGTTCGACCAGCTCGGAGCGGCGACACCCGACGTCGTCGACGAGCGGCTCGGCGACGGCGTGCTCGGCGTCGCACCGGGACGGCCGTGGACGATGGTGGCGACGGTCGTCGGCGCCTACGGGCCGTCGCTCGGCAGCTACGACGACGTCGTCTCCGGCCCGGCCGAGCGATTCGTGATCGACGGCGAGGACACCCGCCGGCTCATGATCCGCCAGGTGTGGGGCGCCCGGGTCCTCCAGTGCGGCGCGACGCCGCCGGACTGCGAACACAACGACCGGTGGACGTTCACGCTCCAGGCCGGCGAGCCGCTGGTCGATGGCCTCGCCGAGTCGGGCACCGTGCTGAAGGGCAAGGTCCGCTTCCGCCTCGGCAAGCCCACCCGCGGCATCGCCTCCGCCCGCGTCGCCCCCGCCCTGCCGATCATCTGACCCTCGCGCACCGTTCGCAGCTGGCGATCAGCGGCGGAGCACGTCCGACGTCGCGGGACGACGGCACCTATCCTGGTGGGATGCCGAGCACCTGGTCGGTCGAGGACGGGAAGGCCGTCTGGGACGGCCGGCGACTCGCGGACTGGGTATCCCACCTCGTCGACGATCATGTGCGGACGTTCCGGCCCGCTGAGATCTGGCTCTACGGCTCCGTTGCTCGCGGCGACGACGACGGCGACAGCGACATCGACCTACTCGTCGTCCTCGACGCCTACGACCCAGCGGACGCGGTCGGGCTGAAGACGACGGCGCTACGTGCGTCGACCACACCTGTGCCGTTCGACGTCTCCTTCACTGATCCACAGCGCTTCACGAACCGTTCGGGAGTGCCGGGCACCATCGAGCGCGCCGCCGTGCTCGAAGGACGGCGCGTGTACATCCGTGAGTGACCGACAAAGCTCAGCTGCTCATGAGCACAGCTGGCTCGACAAGGCTGACGACGGCCTCCGCGTCGCCCGGGTCATCCTCGCCGGCGGTATCGGTGCCGAATGGGCGGCGTGCTTCCATGCACAACAGGCCGCCGAGAAGGCACTGAAGGCGCTGCTCGTCCATCTCGGCATCGACTTCCCGAAGTCCCATAGCCTCGGGCGACTCAGTGCGCTCATGCCTACTGGCGTCGAAGCACGATTCGACTCGGATGCGCTCGCCACCCTCGACCCGTGGGCTGTTGCTGGTCGGTACCCGGAGGACATCGACGATCCGGACCATGTGCAGGCGACGCGCACCGTCGACATCGCTGCGGACATCGTCGAGCAGTCGCGAGCGATCATCGACGATGGCTGACCGGCGTTCGGCGGTCGGGTTCGAGCAGTAGGTCAGCCGGAGCGGCGAAGCTGCATCTCGACGGGGCCGGATCGTTCGACGAAGCCGACGGAGCGGTAGAGGGCGATGCCGTCGGTCGTGGCGTGGAGCTCGATGCGGTCGACGTCCCGGCGGCGGAGCTCGTCGAGCAGGGCGTCGATGACCAGGCGGGCGTAGCCGCGGCGGCGCCAGCGGGGGTCGGTCGACATCGAGCTGAGGTAGGCGTACGAACCCGATGCCGACAGCGGCGACGGGATGCGGGTCGACACCTCGACGATGCCGCTCGCCGCCAGTTCGACCACGCCATCGGACGCGACCGCGTCGGGCGCCTCGACGACGGCGGCGAACAGGTCGCCGGCCGCGAGGCGGGCCCGCAGCTGGTCCTCGGTGGACCGCAACCACGCTGCGTCCTCGTCGCCGACGGGGTGGAGGCCCATGGCCTCGAACATCAGCCGCCGGAGCCGCACCAGCTCCGTGGCGTCATCCGGCGTCGCCCAGCGAACCTCTCCCATGACCGGCAGTCTCGGTGGCGGCCACCCGGTCGACAAGCGGATTGCCGGTCGTCGCCGGCCGGTCGGACGGCAACCGGAAGCAGACGCGACCACCGGGCCCGGCCTCGGCCCAGATCCGCCCGCCGTGGGCCTCGACGACCCCTCGGGCGATGGCCAGGCCCAACCCGGCACCGCCGGTGTCACGGTTGCGCGACGGGTCGGCCCGCACGAAGCGGTCGAACGCCGTCGCCAGCAACGCCGCGTCGAACCCGGGCCCCCGGTCGAGCACCTCGACCAGCGCACAGTCGGTATCGCGGGCGCCGACGTCGGTCACCCGGACGACGACCCGACTGCCGGCCGGGGCATGGCGGATGGCGTTGTCGACCAGGTTCCGCATCACCCGCCCGAGCGCCTCCGGGCCGCCCCACACCGGGACCCGGCCGGTGGCATCGAGGTGGAGCTCGACCTGCTGACGGCGAGCGAGGGAGGCCATGGCATCGACGGTCTCGTCGGCCAGCTCGGCGAGGTCGAGCGCCTGGCGGTTGGTGACCAGCTCGCCGGCTTCGATCCGGGCCAGGAGGAACAGGTCGTCGACCATCGACCGCAGGGTCGCCACGTCCCGCCCCATCGAACGCAGGTACCGGTCCGGTTCGGGGGCCAGACCGTCCTGGAGCGCCTCGATCGACGCCTGGAGCGCGGCCAGCGGGGTGCGCAGGTCGTGACCGATGGCGGCGAGGAGCGCCCGGCGGGCCTCGTCGTCGCGCCGGCGCTGGGCGTCGGCGATGGCGAGGCGGCCGACCATCTCGTCGAGCGCGGCCGCGGCGGCACCGATCTCGTCGGCACGTTCCACGCCCGTCCGGGCGTCGAGGTCGCCGTTCGACACGCCGTCCGCGGTCCGGCGGACCGCGGCGAGATCGACCTCGAGGCACCGGGCGACGCTGGTCGCGAACACGATGCCGAGGCTGGCACCGACGAGGAGCACGACGCCCACGAGCTGGAGGTCGTGGACCGACAGGAACATGCGCCAGGCGCCGACCCCGACCGCGAGGCCGATCAAGGAGACCGCGACCAGGCCGACCACGGCGATCGTCCGGCTCAGCGATCGCCACCGGGGGCCGCGGCGGCTCACGGCCCGCGAGGCGGCGACGGTGAGGGCGCCCATGGCGGCGAACAGCGCAACGGCCTCGAACCGGTCGGTGGCCGATGGCTGCATCACCATCTCCAGGACCGCGGCGCCGGTGACGACGACCGCGGTGGCGCCGGCGACGCTGGTCGGCACGATCGAACGGGCGCTCACGGATCGAACCGGTAGCCGACGCCCCACACGGTCACCAGGTGGCGGGGGTCGTCGGGGTCGGCCTCGATCTTGTTGCGCAGGCGCCGAACGTGGACCGTCACCGTCGACGGGTCCTGGTAGTCGGCCGACGAGTCCCACACCTGCTCCAGCAGCTCGCCGCGGCGGAACACCTGGCGGGGTGCGGCGGCGAGGAACGCGAGGAGGTCGAACTCCTTGGCCGTCAGCGTCACCGGCTCCCCGTCGACGGTGACCTCGTGGGCCGTGGTGTCGATGACCAGGCCGCCGTGGACGATCGGCCCGCTCGACGGTGGGCACGTGCGCCGCAGCACCGACCGCACCCGCCCCACCAGCTCGCGGGGCGAGAACGGCTTGACCACGTAGTCGTCGGCGCCGAGGTCGAAGCCGAGCACCCGGTCGGGCTCCTTGCCCCGGGCGGTGAGCACGATGACCGGGACATCGGTGCCGCGGTCCCGGGCGCTGTCGCGCACGTGGGCCAGTACCGACAGGCCGTCGACCAACGGGAGCATCAGGTCGAGGATGACCAGGTCGGGTGGGTCGCGGTCGAAGAGGTCGAGGGCGGCGGCACCGTCGCCGGCGCTGGTGACCCGGAGGCCGTCGCGCTCGAGGTAGGCGGTCACCACCTCACGCACCATCGGCTCGTCGTCGACGACCAGCACCCGGGCCGCGCCCGAAGGCCGGGGTGGCGGTCCGGCGTGGCCCGGGGCCCGGCGGTGGCCGTCGCCCGGGATCGTCGTGGACCGCGCACCGCCGGCCTGCGGAGCGGATGTCATCGTCTCGGCCCTCGCCTCAGGACTCGGGCGGGGTGAGGACGGTGTCGATGACGTGGATGACGCCGTTGGAGGCGGTGAGGTCGTAGCGCTCGATGGTGGCGTCGCCGACCATGACGGTGTCGCCGTCGACGGTGACGTCGAGCTCGGTGCCGGCGAGTGTGGTGAACGACTGGCCGTCCATGCCCATGACCATCTCGGCGTCGTCCATGGCGCTCACGACGTGGTGGTCGAGGATGCCCTGGAGCATGGCCGATTCGGCGAGGAGGGCCGCCTGGTCCATCCCGGCGTCGGCCAGGTAGGCCTCGAACGCGGCGTCGGACGGGGCGAAGATGGTGAACGGGCCCTCACCGTGGAAGTTCTCCATGGTGCCGGCCGCCTCGGTGGCGGCGAGGAAGACAGTCAGATCACCCTCGGCCTCGGCGACGGCGAGGACGTCGTCGCCCATGTCGTCCGCCATCTCCTCGTCGGACATGTCGTCCATGTCCTCGTCGGCCATGTCGTCGGACATCTCGTCGTCGGCCATCTCGTCGTCCGACATGTCGTCCATGTCCTCATCGGCCATCGACTCGTCGGTCATCTCGTCGTCAGCCATGGACTCGTCGGTCTGCTCGACGGTGGTGTCCGACTGCGCTCCGGCGTCGTCATCGTCGTCGCCGCCACACGCGGCAGCGACCAACGGCACGAGCACGAGGCCGGCGACGAGCTTGCGGACCGAGGGGTGACGCATCGGGTTCGCTCCTCCGAGATCGGTTGCTGGAGCGACCGTACGATCGGCCTTCTTCCGGCGGGCCTCCGTTCCGCAGTTGTTCACCGCTGTTTCAGAACTCCGACCGGACTCGGGCCGCCCCCGTTCCGAACTGGCCCCCGACGAGTGCCACCGGTGGCATCTCGTGGGGGCCAGAACGGGTCATTCGTCGGCCAGCTCGGGTGCGTCGGGGAACGCCGCCTCCCAGGTCGCCTCGTCGACGATCTCGAGCGACTGGGCGACCGCCCGGACCTCCTCCGGCGGCACGTGGCCCGAGACGGCGACGGCCGTCGCCGGCGTCGCCTGCCACACGATGCCGTTCCAGTCCCCCTCCGGGTCCGAGCGCGTGGTCGTCCAAGCGTTACCCACCGCGAGCGGTTGGATGCGCTCGACCATGCCGGCGCCGACCAGCAGGGAGGGGGAGCTCGCCGTCTCGACGGCGATGGAGCCGCTCGCACCAGCAACCTCGGCGGACGTCGAGAGCGATGTGCCGTCGTCGATCGGGACCTGCTCGACGATCGACAGGCCGGACCCCGCGGCGAGCCGAAGCGAGCCCCCGTCCTCCACGATCGCGTCCTCGAACAGCTCGACCAGCGCCGCGACACGATCGGACGGGGCCTGCGCCTCGATCCAGCGACCCTCACGCCGGGCGGCCATCGCCGTCGCCTCCGAACCCTCCGCGACGAGGACGTCACCGCTGCTCAACCTGCTGGTCGACCAGCCGTCGGCCGTGTCGAGCCACGGGGCGCCAGGCACCTCCGGGACCGCTTCGGATGGCTCGCCGATCCGCACGGTGATCAGGTCCTCGAACCCGCCGTCGTCCGGTCGACCGACGGTGACGAGGCGCACGGGCCGCGGCTCCTGAGCGGGAGACTCGACGACGTTGCGGAACCCGCCGGTGAGGACCACGTCGGACCCCTCGCCGGCGAGCACGTACAGCGGCCCGGCCGGGTCCTCCGACGAGGTGACCAGAGGTCCGCCGGTCGAGCCGCCGGTGGCGATCTCGGCGGCGTTCGGGAACTCCGCCTCCCAGGTGGCCTCGTCGACGATCTCCAGCGGCTCGGCGATGGCGATGAGCTCGTCGATCGGGGCCTCGCCCGAGACACTGACGAGCGCGTTCGGCGTCAGCTGCCAGGCGACCGAGTTCCACTCGCGGCCCGGGCTGTCCTCACGGGTGAAGGTCCAACCTTCGCCCAACCCGTCGACACCGGGCACGGCACGCTCGACGTACCCGCTGACGAAGGCTGCCATCGAGATCGCCGGGGTGACCGTCTCGACCGACAGCGATCGGCCGGAGCCTCCGATCTCGAACCCGGCGAACAGCGCTGGGAGCACCTCGTCGACGGCGACCTCCTCGACCACCTGCAGCTCCGAGCTGTCGTCGAGCTGCGCGGTCCCGTCCTCGTCGACGGTGAGGTCCTCGAACACCTCGGTCAACGCCGTGAGGTGTTCGGTGGCAGCGAAGGAGGTCAACCAACGCCCGCTTCGCTTGTCCGCGATCCAGCTGAGGTCGCCGAACTCGGCGGTGAGCACCTCGCCGCCGTCGAGCGTCATCGGCGTCCACGGCACCTCGTCCCGCTCGCCGCCTCGGGGAGCGGGTGCGTCGGCGAACGGGTCCGGCGGAGCATCCAGGTCGCTCGGCCGGCTGACCGTGACCGAGAGCAGGCCGGTGTACCCGTCCCCGTCGGGCTTGCCGACGACGACGATCCGCTCGGGCGGCAGTTCCGTCGTGCTCGGATCGAGCCGCATCCGGTGGCCGTTCATGAGCTCGACCGAGCCCAGGCCGGTGTCGTCGGCGAACCCGTCGGCCGGTAACACGTAGAGCGGTTCGGACGGGTCCTCGGCCGACGTGACCGGGTCCTCGCCGTCCGAGCTCTCGCTCGTCAGCGCGTCGGTGAGCTCGGGGAACGCCGCCTCCCAGGTCGCGGCGTCGACGATCTCGAGCGACTCGGCGATCTCGACCAGGTCGTCGTCGGAGACCGTGCTGGCGACCGAGGCCATGGTGTCGGGCGCGACCTCCCACACGAGCACGTCGAAGCCGCCCTCACGACGCAGCGCCCACCCGTCGGCGCCGTCGACGGTGCGGGGCTCGATCCCGGTCGTCGACGAGTCGACCATCAGAAGCAGCGTCGGGACCGGCGTCCACGTGTTGATGAACGCCCGGGTGAAGTTGGACTCGACGACCACCAGCGACGGGAAGAAGTCGAGGCCGAAGTCATCGACGACCTCCAGGTCGGAGCCCGTCAGTTCGGCGGCGCCGTCCTCGTCGACCGTCAGGTCCTCGAAGACCTCGTCGAGCAGCGACGACCGGTCGACGCTCACCGACGCCTCGAGCCAACGGCCGTTGCGCTGCGCGGCCATGGTCGTGAACATCCCGCTCGTCCCCGTGGCGACGAGGACCTCGCCACTGCCGAGCTCTTCCGTCGTCCACTCGGCCCGCACCTCGTCCGCGGGGTCCTCGGCCCCCTCGGCGATCGGTGCGAGCGGAACGACGTCGGACGGCTCGCTGACGGTGACCGAGACGACGTCCGTGTAGCCGTCGCCATCGGGGCGTCCGATGACGAGCCCACGCTCATCGAGCGGCTCCTCCACCGGCAGCGGTCCGGGTGTCCCCCGGTAGGCGTTGCGCGGCTCACCGGCACCGGCCCCGTCGCCGGCCGTGCCCTCCGCCGGGAGCAGGTAGACCGGCTCGGCCCGCTCGTCGGATGGACCGGCGACCACGTCCTCGTCGCCCTCACCGCCGCGTTGCGCGAAGCCGTAACCGATCGATCCGACGACCAGCACGACGACTGCGGCAACGAGGGCCCAGGTCCGCCGCGATGATCGTTCGACGATGCCGTTCATCTCGGTGACGTCGGCGTCCGAAGCGTCGGCGGCGGTCCCACGCAGGTCGACCAATGTCGAGGAACCGGCGGTCGACGGCGAGATCAGCTCGAGATCGTTCTCGGACTCGAGCCACCGTCCGTACGCGGCGAGCTGCGCGGCGAGGTCGGGATCGGGTTCCTGGACGTCGGGGTTGCGGGTGTCAGACATGGCGCTCGACCTCCAGGGCGGCCTGGAGCTTCTCCAGGCCGCGGGCGAGGTGGGTGCGGACGGTGGAGTGCTCGACGTCCAGCAGCTCGGCGGCCTCGGTCTGCGACCAGCCGAAGGCGTGGACGAGCAGGACGCAGGTCCGCTGCATCTCGGTCAGGTCCTCCAGCGCAGGGACGAGCCCGGGTTCGACCTCGGGCAGCTCACCCGACGCCGGCGCCGGCAGGTACCCCTGCGGTCGGCGTGATCGCCGGGCGGCGGTCTGGCCGACCCGGTAGAGGTAGCCGGCCGGGTTGGCCATCGCCGACAGCCGGGCCCAGTGCTCCCAGCCATAGGCCAACGCCTCCGCGGCGGCGTCGGCGCCGACCTCGGGCCCGTAGGCGGCAACCAGCCCGGCGCGCAGCCGTGGCCCAGCCCTCGTGGCGAACGTCTCGAAGCTCACACCCACGGAGAGCCTGTGGCCACCGTGAATCGTGACAGCCCCGCCGAAGACCCCGCTGACCAGGGTGTTCTCAGGTGCGGACGCCGGCGAGGAGCTCCCGGTCGAGCGGGCCCTCGCCGCTGATCACCGACACGTCGCCCGTGGTCTCGAACACCACGGCCAGAACCTGCTCGGGCCGGGCCACGCCGGCTTCGCGCAGCTTGGCCGCCAGGTCGTCGTGGGTCAGCCGGGCCGAGCGCAGGTTGTCCTCCAGTACCTTCGAGCCGTCCATCAGCAGCAACGGCGAGTTGTCGACCGCGGCGCCCGCGCCGAAGCGGACCCGGGCCACACCGATGGCGATCTGGAGCACGTAGAGCACGGCCAGGCCGATCAGGGCGTTCACCAACGTCGCCGACGACGTCACCGCGGTGGTGGCGATGATCGAGCCGACCGCCACGGTCATGGCGAAGTCGAAGCTCGACATCTTCGAGAACGAACGCAGGCCGACGACCCTCGTGTAGGCGATCACCGCCACGAACACCGCGGCGGTCGAGGCGACGACGAGCCCGACCTCCGACCACGACGAACCCAACCACTGCTCCAGCATCGCAACCCCTCGATGACGTCCGTGTCCGGGCGCCGCGTACCCGACACGGTCCGACCCGAACCCGGTCACGGCCCGCGACGACCCGAGCAACTACGTTGCCGACCGTGACCATCAGCACGCGGTACGAGTCGATCACGGCCCACGACGGCGGCACGTTCGAGGCCTGGTGCGCCGTGCCCGAGCGCGGCAGCGGGCCGGGGATCCTGCTGTTCCAGGAGATCTTCGGGGTCAACGACAACATGCGTGGCCTGGCCGAGCGCCTCGCCGACGAAGGCTACGTGGCCCTGGTGCCCGACATGTTCTGGCGGCTCCAGCCCCGGTTCGAGAGCAAGGACGAGTCCGGCATGGGCGACGGCATGGCGCTGGCCCAGAAGTTCGACCCCCAGCTCGGCGGCGCCGACATCAACGCGACCCACGCCCACCTGCTCGGGATGGACGAGTGCACCGGCAAGATCGGGGCGACCGGCTTCTGCTTCGGCGGCACTCTCACCTTCGCCGCCGCGGCCACCAGCAAGGTCGACGGCAAGGGCATCGACGCCGCCGTCTCCTACTACGGCTCGGGCACCGCCTCGATGCTCGGCATGGCCGATCAGGTGACGTGCCCGATGATGTTCCACTACGGGAACAACGACCCGTTCATCCCCGACGAGGACGTGGTCGCCGTCGAGGAGGCGTTCGCCGGCCGTGACGACGTGACCGTGCTGCGCTACGACGCCGGCCACGCGTTCAGCAACTGGGACGCCCCGTCGCTCCACGATCCCGACGCAGCCGACCTCGCCTGGTCCCGCACCCTCGAGTTCTTCGCCACCCACCTCCGCTGACCCCGTTCTGGTCTACACGCCTACCCACGGACGCCCAGCTCGCCGGAGCACGGATGTAGACCAGTTCCCCGAGCGACCCGTTCTGGTCTACGAGCGCGCCGCGAATGCCCTGGTCACCGGCGCGGTGAGGTAGACCAGAACGAGCGCGCGGGCGGGTCACATCGGGCGGAGGAGACGGTCGGCCGGGTCGATGGCCCGTTCGCCGATGACCGCGGCGAGCGCTCGGCGCAGTGCGGCGACGTCGGCGGCACCGAGGTCCTCGGTCAGCCGCTCCTCCACCCGGCGGTGCACGGCCCGCGCCCCGGCGAGTGCGGCCCGGCCCCGGTCGTCGAGCTCGATGATCTTCGACCGCCCGTCGTCAGGATGGGGTCGCCGGGCCACGTAGCCGCCGGCCTCCATCTCCTCGACGATCTTCGCCGCGCCCTGGGTCGTCATCGACAGGCGCCCGGCGAGCTCGCTCAGCGTCGCCGGCCCGCCGGCGAGCGCCCGGAACACGTAGCCGAACGAGCCGCCGAGATCGTCGAAGCCGGCGTCGGCCAACGCGTCGCGCAGGGTCTCCACGAACGCGGCGTACGCCAGCCCGAGCTGGATGCCGAGGTCGTCGGCGCCGTCGTGCTCGGCGCCATCGTTCTCGGCACTGCGGTGCTCGGTGCCACGGTCGTCGGCGCCGCCGGCCTCTGCGCTGCCTCCCACGCCGCCGGGACCCCCCTCACCACGACCAGGTGGACCGGCCATCGATCCTCGTGTCACGTCCGAGCCTCCTCCTGGCGCCACGACGGCCTCCGCCATTGACGATAGGCAACTGCAGTTATATAACTCTGGTTACCTACTTGCGACGGCGGCCGGAGAGGCGCCGAAGGAGTCCACCCTCGATGCCCGTGATCACCACCGACCAGGCCGCCGTGTTCGAGCTCGACGGCGTCCGCTTCACCGGTCTGGCCTCGCCGGAACGCGGCTCGACCGAGAGCTCGGTCTGGCACGTCCGGCTCACCAGCGCGGAGCCCGGGCCACCCCACACGCTGGACCACGAGGAGGTCCTCGTCGCCCTCAGCGGCACCGCGGTGGCAACGCTCGGCGCCGAGGACCACCACGTGACACCGGGAGCGGCGATCGTGGTCCCGCCCGGCACCCCGTTCGCCCTCCGTTGCGCCGGCTCGGAGCCGTTCGAGGCGGTGTCCGTGCTCCCCGTGGGAGCGACGGCCTGCTACGAGGGCGGCGAGCCGTTCACCCCACCGTGGACGGCCTGAACGGCCACAACCCACGGACCGACCGCGGGGCCGGCGCGGCGCGAGCGCGCCGCGTCGGCCCGCCGGTCACACCAGCATCCCGGGGTTCAGCCTGCGGCGGGGCCGGCGGTGAAGACCTCGTCGAAGAGGCCCTCGGCCTCGGTGCGCTCCACGATCCCACCGAGCCGTTCGAGGGCGTCCGGGCGGAAGAGGCTCGACCGGATCCCGGCGAACTCGGCCGCCGTGCCGTCGAGCTCGAGGATCGTGATCACTGGGCGGTCATCACCCAGGTCGCGGCTCACGCTGACCCGCACCGGGTCGTCGGTCATGTCCTCGGGCGTCCAGGTCGCGAGGAACTGCTCGTCGGTGACGCCGGGCTTCAGGGTGCGGACGAACACGGCTCGCAGCACCGGTCGCTCCCCGGTCGTCGGGCGGTCGGGCGTGGGCGCCGAGCAGCGGTCAGGCGGCCCGGCAGGCGGCAGTCGGGGCCTCGCGGTCCTGGCGGCGAAGGCGGCGGGCCGGGGCCGGCCGGTTCGACGAGACGATGAAGCTGGCGGTCACCGCCCCGGCGGCAGCGAGCACCGCGCCGAGGAGGTAGGCGTTGCCGTAGGAGCCGGTCAGGCCCGAGCGCTCCTCGGTCACCATCTGCATCGTCTGGAGCAGCTGGATGCCGCCGACCGTGCCGATCTGGGTGAGCATCTGCTGGGCCGCGCCGGCCACGCCGAGGTCGTTCTCGTCGACCGCGTTGGCGATCGTCGCCACCATCGACGGCTGGGTCGCGCCCATGCCGATGCCCGACAGGGCGAGCCCGCCGGCGATGAAGATGTCGGTCGTGCCCTCCCCCACCATCGACAGCGCCACCATCGAGCCGCCGACGAACAGCGCCCCGATCCGGGCCACGTTGCGCTCGCCGGCCCGCACGGCGATGGCGCCGACCAGCGGACCGGTGATGGCGAACGCCAGCGGCCGGAAGATCGAGATGAGGCCGGTGCGGGTCGGCCCGTAGCCGAGGACGTCCTCGAGCAGCAGCGGCGTGAGGATGAACCCACCCATGTAGGCGCCGTTGGTCAGCATCTGAGTGGCCAGCGGGAACGCCACGTTTCGCTTGCCGAAGTACCGCAGGGGCATCAGCGGGTCGGGCGTGCGCCGCTCCCAGGCGATGAACGCCCAGATGCCGAGCGGGGCGAGCACGAACGCGCCCAGCACCAGCGGGTTCGTCCAGCCGAGCTGGGGGCCCTGGTTCATGGCGAGGACGAGAGCACCGGCGCCGGCGGCGATCAGCAGCGAGCCCTGCCAGTCGAAGCGGACGTTGCGGGCCCGCGCCGTCGCCGGCAACACCCGCCAGCACACCATCAGCGCCGGGATCGAGAAGAGGAACTGACCGAGGAAGATCCACCGCCAGCCGTAGGCCTCGATGACCGGCCCGCCGGCGACCACGCCGATCACGGGCCCGCCGGCCATCACGAGCGACCAGTAGCCCATCGCCTGGGCCCGACGCTCGGGCGGCAGCATGCGGTTGATCATCGCCATCGACGCCGGGCCGGTCGCGGCGCCGAACGTGGCGCTCAGCACCCGGAACGCCACGAGCAGCCCGGCGTTGGGTGCCGCCGCGGTGGCAAGCGCGAACACCGCCGCGCCGGTGAGCCCGAGCAGGTAGACGCGGCGGTGGCCGTAGAGGTCGCCGAGCTTGCCCGACGCCGGCCCGACGACGGCGAAGCCGAGGAGCGGTCCGGTCACGGTCCAGGTCAGGACCCCGATCGAGCTGTTCAGGTCGTCGGCGATCTGCGGCAGCGAGACCGCGAGGATCGTGATCGTGAACCCGACCGTGAACAGGCCGAACAGGGCGGCGGTCAGGACGGTGCGAACGTTCGGCACGACCGGCGCGGGCGGCGTCGGCCCCGCGCCGGAGGGGGGTTGGGCCGATGGTGGGGGCAACGACGACATGCCGGCCGAAATCTATTGGCGCCCGTCGAACGAGAACCAACGTCCACCGGGGTCATGGGTCACACAGCATGCGACACCCGAACCACGGAGGGTGCATCGCTCCGGGCCCACCCGGTCACGCAGCCTGCGTACCCGGTCGCCCCGGCTCGATGACGAAGGTGGCGATCGTCTCGACCGGGTCACCCGGCTGGACGACGTGGTCGAGCGCCCGGTGCTCAGTGGGGAGCAGCTCCGGGTGGCCGTTGGGAGACGGGCGCCGCGGCCACGACCGTGAGGCCAATGCGGTGAGGCCGGCGCCGGGGCTCAGGTGCGGGCGGTGATCACGTAGACCTCGGCGCCCTGGCGGTGGTACTCGCCGGCGGCGGGGTCGGTGGCGATCACCTCGCGGAGCGGGTTGCCCTCGATGTCGGGGACGACGAACCCGCGCTCCTCGAGGGCCAGGGTGGCATCGACACCGCTCTGGCCGATCACGTTCGGGATCTCGAGGTAGGGCAGGCCGGTCGACACGACGATGGTGATGGCGCTGTCCCGCTCGACCTCGGCGCCGGCCGCCGGTTCGGTGCGGATCACCTCGCCCTCGGGCACGGTCTGCGAGGACTCCTCGGCGGTGGCGACCTGGAGGCCCATCTCGGTCAGCAGCGCCTGCAGCTCGGCCGGGTCCGACGTCGGCTCGGGGATGGTTCGCAGCGGCGGGCCGGTCGAGATCGTGACCGTGACGATCGAGCCGTGCTCGACGGTCTGCTGCACCGGGTCGAGCGCGGCCACCGCGCCGGGGGCGACGTCCTCGCTCGGGCCGTCCTCGAAGCGGGCCTCGAGCTCGTTGTCGACGAGCCACGCCTCGACCTGCTCGCGGCTGCGCCCGACGAGCCAACCGGGCACGAACTCGCGCTCCATGCCGCCGGAGCGGAACAGGAACAGCCGCTCGCCCTCGGCCAGCTCGGTGCCGTCGGGCGGTTCCTGGCGGATGATCCGGCCCTCGGCCACGTCGTCGTCGAGCTCGTCGACGACGACCACGTCCCAGCCGTGGCCCGCGTTGTCGATCTCGGCCTCGACCTGCTCGACGGTGCGGCCCGTGTAGTCGAGCACGGTCGCGGTCTCGGGCTCCGATGACGACCCGGTGGCGAGGTCACCGACACCGAACGCGTCGCCGAGGAGGACGGCGGCGGCCGCGACCGCCAGCGCGACGACGAACGCCATCACCGCCGCGGTCAGCCGGCGGCGCCGGGACCGTTGCCGGCGCCGGCGACGTGACGGGCGGGCGAGGTCGTCGTCGGGATCGGCGTCGACGTCGAGGTCGGGGTCGAGGTCGGCGGCGTCCAGATCACCCGGATCGAGCGCCGCTGCGCCACCGGCCCGCCCGGTGCCGTCGCCGCCGGTCCGATGCCCGTTCGAGCCGTTGGCCGAGCCCTCCGGGAGCGGTGCGATCGTGGTGATGTCATCGCCGTCGGCGGCCTCGACGTCGCCCTCGTGCCACGTGGGGTCGAGGTGCTCGCCGCGGTCGTACGCGATGACCGGCGACGGGACGAGCGGGATCGGTTCGGGGCGGTCGAAGCTGGCTGCGGTCTCCATGAGCGCGGCGCCGAGCTCGGCTGCGGTGAACCGGTCGACCGGGTCGATGGCGCCCGCCGCCTGGAGCACGCCCCGCAGCGGGCCGAGCTCCTTGGGGATCGGCAGCGGCTTCTCGGTGCGGGCCCGCAGCGTCGCCATCGTCGTCTCCGCGGTGAACGGCACCTCGCCGGACACCGCCTCGACGAGCACGACCGCGAGCGAGTAGACGTCGCTGCGCCCGTCGAGCGCAGCGCTCTCGGCCTGCTCGGGCGACACGTAGCGGGCCGAGCCGACGACCGCGCCCTCCGGCTCGGTGTGGGCGGCCTCCGCGAGGGCCCGGGCGAGGCCGAAGTCCGCGATCCGGAGGCGCCGGTCGTCACCGAAGAGCAGGTTGGCCGGCTTTATGTCGCGATGGACGAAGCCCTGGTTGTGGGCGTAGTCGAGGCCCCGGGCCGCCTCCAGGCCGACGACGAGCGCCTGGGCGGCGCTGAGCGGGCCGTTGTGGTCGAGGATCGCCCGGAGGCTGCCACCGCCGCAGAACTCGGTGACGAGGAACGGCGTGTCGTCCTCACCCCAGTCGAACACCGCGACCGCGTTGGGGTGGTTGAGCGCGGCCGTCGCCTGCGCCTCGAGCCGGAACCGGCGGAGGAAGCCCTCGTCGGCGGCGAGGCCCGGGTGGAGCACCTTCACCGCGACGCGACGGCGCAGCGCCACGTCGTCGGCGAGGAAGACCTGCGCGGACGACCCGGCGCCGATCGGGGCCAGCACGCGGTACCGGCCCCCGAGAACCCGGCCGACATGGTCGGCCAAACGCGCACGAGCCACGGCTGAAGCGTAGTGAGCGACCCCGGCCTAGACGCGGACCCGTCAGCCCTCCGGTCGGCGCTCGAACGGGGTTCGGAGGTCCTCGGTGCGGTCGCGCAGATCGACCCGCGGCACCAGGGGGACCGGGGTCAGCGGATCCTCCAGGCGACGGACCCGGGCCGCCCACGCCGGGTGCTCGCCGGCGCGGGGCCGGTCCCGTTCGACGCGTACGCCGGTCGAGCCGTCGAGGTGGGCCCGGGTCGCCATCGCAGTGCCGAACTCGGAGTCGCGCCAGTTGCGGATCTGGGTGAACCACTCCTCGTCGGACAGCGTGTCGACGAGCAGCTGGACATCCGCGCCCGGCGCCTCGTCGCGTCCCGTGCTCGAGCCGGCCGGCCCGCCGCCGGGGAGGCGCAACGTCCGGCGCAGGAGATCGACCTCCTCGCGCTGCATCTCGGCGACCAGGTCGACCAGCGCGGCGTCGGCCGGTCGCCGCTGGGCGGCCAGGCGCTCGCCCTCGCGGCGCCCCCGTTCGAGCGCGGCGGTGTACGCCTGGAACAGGTCGCTGGCGGTGCGGATCCCGTAGCGGCGCAGGTGACGCAGGCGGGCCTCCGTGTCGGGGGCGTCGTCGTTGCGCTCGTCGGTCGGCCGGGCCCCGCCGGGCCGGAGGTACAGCAGGGCCTGGTCGACCCAGTCGACCAGGCGATCGGCGGGGATGCGGGTGCTGCTCATCAGCTCGACGATGTCGGCGTGGGCCAGCGACTGGACGTTGTTGATCCCCTCCTCCGCGAGGCGGGTGCGGTCGTAGAGGTCGATCCCGTCGAGATGGGTCAGCGGTGACGGCTCGTCGAAGGGGACGATGCGGGTGACCGCACCCCGGGAGGTGAGTCGCTCCCGCAACCACAGCAGCGCCGACTCGGGCACGACGCCGGCGAAGAACGCGAGCAGCAACCGCAGCCAGCCCGTCGGTTCCGGCAGACCGCCGAGCACGACCGAGATGATCACGGCGGAGAGGATGCGCACCGCGATCGTGTTGTAGGTCTTCGGGCGCAGGTCGCGGCGCCGGTAGCCGCGGATGACCAGGTTGAGCGAGAACAGGTAGGCGCCGAGGAACGCGAACCCCAGCGTCGACGACACCGGCCGGAAGAACCGGATCACCGGGAACGCCCCACCGCCGGGCAGGTCGACGTTCGACGCGTCGACCACCGCCATGCCCTCGTCGTCGAGCTCCGGCCACACGTAGCGGACCTCGCCGCCGACGACGGCCTCCTCGAGCGTCGGGACCGGGGTGGCCATGGCGAAGAGGATCCAGCCGACGGTCAGCAGCACGGTGGCGACGACCACGGGCGACCGGCGGCCCTGGCGCAGGCGGAGCCGGGAGTCCGGGTGGAGCGAACCGAACGCCGCGTCGATCTGGGCGCCGTACTTGGCCTCGACGTCGGGCACCGACCGCACCGTCGGGTCGAGCCGGAACACGTGCTGGACCCACCGGTGCTGGATGGCGGCGAGCCGGTCCCGGTCGAACTGGAAGTACATCGCCGCCGGCGCGAGCGCGGCCGCCGACACGAACACCCACTGCGCGGCGTGCCCGACGAGGAGCTGCCAGAACGCCGGGCTGTCGCGCACGGCGTCGTCGAGTCGCTGGACCGGGTCGCGCAGCGTGAGCAGGGCCCCGACGTCGATCGTGAGCAGGTCGCGCAGCTGGCTCGCCTCGTAGATGGCGGCGCCGGCGCCGACCACAGCGATCGCCACGGAGGCGCCGAGCACGACGGCCTGGGACAGCACCCGGGGAAACAGCCACACGACGCCCTCGAACGACCGCGGGGCGATGATCCCGTGCAGCTCGCCGTGGGTGCCGCCCTCCGCCTCGGTGCCGCGACGGAACCGCCTGAAGCGGTGGGCGAAGAGGAGGTCGCGACCGATGGCCGAGGCGGCGGCGAGCACCGGCACGATGAGCAGGGCGGCGACGAAGTGGCGCGACGGCGGCGTGGTCGCGCCGGTCAACGCCCGCGTGACGACCCAGCCCCAGATGAGCAGGGCCCACCCGAGGATCAGCACGAGCCGGGGCAGGACGGACCAGACGTCGCCGGCATCGGGTCGCAGCTCGATCTGGCGGCGTCGACGGAGCGGCCCGGTGTCGAAGCACCGGGCGTCGGCCTCGCTCACCCGCAGCTCGCCGAGCGGCGGGATCGTCGGGATCCCGCAGCAACCATCGCCGGTCGGCTCGTCGCTCTCGATGCGCCACGGCGTGAGGTTGCGGTAGATCCACCGCGCCGGTGTGCCGCGCTCCGGTCGTTCGGCCCCGCGCTCGACGTCGACCTCACCCATGTGCTCGATGTCGGCCCCGTGCGCTGGTGCCGGCCCGCCCGCGTCCCTCGCGGCATGCGCGGAGGGCCCGTGCCCGCCGCGCCGGTTGCCGTTGCGGACGGTCGCCGCCGGGTCGGGCGCGCCGGGCGCCTCG
>JAXHUH010000066.1:0-2301 GCA_034211175.1 Actinomycetota bacterium | reverse complement strand
TCGACCACTCGGCCCCGGTGGAGCACGAGGACCTGGTCGACCAGGTGCCGCAGGTCCGCCGGATCGTGGCTGATCACCAGCAGAGCCGCGCCCGAGGCCGCGGCCGCGGTCCGCAGGGTCCGCATCAGCCGCAAGCGGCGACGGGCGTCGCTGGCGGCGAGGCACTCGTCGGCGACGAGGACCGCCGGATTGCCGGCGAGGGCTCGGGCGAGGACGGCCCGTTGCCGTTCGCCTCCGCTGAGCTGGTGTGGGAACGCCGCGGCGAAGCGCGGATCCGGTCCGAGCTCGACCAGCTCGAGGAGGGCGCCGACGACCGCCGACCCGGGAGCAAGCTCACCGGGCCGGTGGCTGCGGACGACCTCCGCGACCATCCGGCCGATCCGCTTCATCGGGTGGAGGGCGCGCGCTGGCTCTTGGGGTACGAGGCCGACGACCCGGCCGGGGATGGTCCGCCGGGCGGACGGCGCCGAGAAGACGTCGACTCCCCGGATGCGGACCGAGCCGGCGGTGACCCGGGCGTGGTCGGGAAGCCGGCCCAGCAGCGCCGCCGCCAGGGTCGACTTGCCACTGCCGCTTTCGCCCAGGATTCCGACGCGCTCGCCGGGCAACAGGGTCAGGTCGACGTCTTCGAGCGCGAGGTGGACACCGGTTCGCTCGCGGTACGCGACGGCCAGGGAGCAGACCTCGACCACCGGGGCGGAGGGCTCGATGGCCGAGATGTCGGTCCGATCGGTTGGTGACGGCGGCGGCATCGTGCCGAGCGTGCCACACCTGTGCCCCCGACGGAAGAGGGAGAGGGTGACCCGGCCATGCCCTCTTGCCAGTGGTCAGCGTGTTCCGTCAGGTTGCAGCGAGGGGCGGGCGGGGGTCGCCGTCGATCCCGGACCAGCGCCGCCACGCCGACTCGAGGGGCTCGCCCCCCGTCCACAGCGCGCGGGTGAAGCTCTCGACCCACGGGTCGAAGCCGGGAACGACCCTCAGATTGTCCTCCTCGGCGAGGACTTCGGGATCGTTCCCGAGCTGCTCCAGGGCCGACGCTGCCCGCCGCAGCCGCCAGCCCCACGAAGACTCCTCGTGGCTCTGGTCGAGACGGCGAGCCCACAGCCGGAGCGCGGCCGCGGTCTTGACCGACGGCGGGTTGAGACCCTGAGGCACCAGGCACGGCACCACGGAAGCCATCTTGGCGAGATCGCTGGAGATCCCGGCACGCCTTTCGAGGGCGTGCAGGCCACGGCTGACGTCGGCATGGAACAGAGCGTTCTCCAGCCGGTCCTCCACGCCTGTGCCGTCACACCCGTCGAGAATCCGGTGCCGGTCCTTGGGCGTCAGCAGCAACGGTGCGGCGACGGCGAAGTCGGCGCCGCACTGCTTGAGGTGGTGGACTCGCCGCTCGACCTCGGTATCGGCCCCCGGGAACGGGAACAGACCCAGCATCGCCCCCCAGGTCCGGTGACGCCATTTCTCCGGGACCACGAGATCCTCGGCCAGCGGCGCCGGCAGCACCGGCAGGGCGGCGACGACCCGGTCGTCGGTGCCGTCCAGACCGAGATCTGCGGGCGAGATCGACGGGTCGTCGAGCACCAGGAGGACCGAGCTGCCGCGCTCCAAGAGACGGTCGAAGACCTCGCGCCGCTCGGCGACGACCCGGGCGAAGGCAATCGCCCGGACCGCGTGTCGCGGAACCGAGCTCTGGGCGGGGAGGATCCGGCGCGGTGCGTCGTCCCACACGATGCCCATTCGGATCGGGTCGAGGGACACCTTGGGGCCGGGGAGGTAGCCGGGCCGCAAGACGTGGGTCACGGGCAGCAGGTCGGGGTAGGCGGGCTCGATCCGACGCATCAGCCGCCGGTCCCGAACATGGACTCGAAGGGGCGCGCCGCGTGGTCCCCACTGACCATGCGCGCGACGTACTTGGCGAGGACGTCGGTCTCCAAATGCAGCTCGTCGCCGACGCTCATGGCGCCGAGGCTGGTGGCGGCGAGGGTCGCCGGAATCAGGGCGACGTCGAACCAGTCGTCGCCCAGCTCGGCCACGGTGAGGGAGACGCCGTTGAGGGCGACGCTGCCCTTGCGGGCGACCTCCGTCCGGTGGGTGGCGGGCAGATGGATCCGCCACCGCGAGAAGCTGCCCTCGGGGGTGATGGCGACGACCCGGGTGACGGTGTCGACATGTCCCTGGACCAGGTGGCCGTCGAGCCGATCGCCCAGGCGCAGGGCCCGCTCGAGGTTCACCGCGTCACCCGGGCGCCGTTGGCCGAGCAGGGTCCGGCTCAGGGTCTCGGCCGACAGATCAGCGGTAAAG
>JAXHUH010000065.1:0-9110 GCA_034211175.1 Actinomycetota bacterium | reverse complement strand
GCGGGCACCGGTGCCGACGCCGCAGCGTCGAATCGTCGGCACCGGCTCGAGACCATCCTCACGGCCGCCAGCGGCCTGGGGGTCTACGGCCTCAGCCTGATCACGGGTGTCGCCCAGGGCCGTGCCCTGGGCGACGCCGGCAGGGGCACGGTCGCCGCGGTGGTCGTCCCGACCCAGGTCCTCGGCTGGGTGCTGATGTTCGGCATCCCCCAGGCCACCGCCTACTTCTCGCGCCAGTACGCCCGGCGCGACATGCAGAACTCGGCGTGGGTGGTCACGGCGGCGACCGGGATCCCGGCGATCGCCATCATCTGGTTCCTGCTGCCGAGCTACCTCGACCAGCACCCGCCGGAGATCGTGTTCTGGTTCCGGCTGTTCCTCATCGGCGGGCTCCTGGTCACGCCGTACACCAACGTCATCGACTGGTTGCGCGGGACCGCGGAGAACGTGTGGTTCAACGTGTACCGGTCGCTGCCGTTCGTGGTGGCGACCGTCCTCATCGCCGCGCTGTACGTGGCGGGACGGCTCACCGTCGAGTCGACGCTGGCGGTGACGCTCGTCGCCAACGTCGGGACGTGGCTGCTCACCATCCTCGTCGAACGGGCGTGGCCGACGGCCCGCCTGTCGGTACCGGTGCTCAAGCGACAGCTCAACTACGGGCGCCGGGTGTGGTTGGGGACGTTGTCGAACATGGTCGTGGCCCGCTTCGACCAGTTCCTGATGGTGAGCCTCGTCAGCCCGGCGGAGCTCGGCCACTACGTGATCGCGGGCACCGCGGCCGGGGTGAGCGCCCCGATCGCCCAGGGGGTGGCGTTCGCGCTGTTCCCGTACCTGCGCGACGAGTCGGGCGACGACGCCGCGAGCTGGGAGCGGACCAAGCTGGCCATGCGCTGGACCGGGCTGACCTCGGTCGTCGTCGCCGCGTGCGTCGGCGCGCTGGCGCCGTTCCTGCTGCCGTTCGCCTTCGGCGAGGACTTCCGCGCGTCGGTCGTCCCGCTGCTCATCCTCCTGCCGGGCCAGGTGTTCTGGAACCTCGGCAACGTGGTCAGCGCCAAGCTCGAGGCCGACGACCGGCCCGGTGCCGCGTCGCAGGCGCTGGTGCTGGCCGCCGTGCTCACGCTGGTCGCGGTGCCGATCGTGGTCCCCGCCGCCGGCATCCGCGGTGCGGCCGTGGTCACGACCTGTGCGCAGGCGTCGTTCTTCGTCTACGCGTGGATCGCGGCCAAGCGGGAACCGTCGGCGAAGCGCTCCTGAGCCCGCTCCCGGACCGCTGCGAGCACCGGGGTCGGTGCTCAGCGGCGGTCGGTGGCCGGCCCGGCGAACATGACGGCGAGGTCGTCGTCGAGCTCGGCCGCGGCGCAGCGCTGCTGGGCGGCCCGCAGCACGAGGTCCAACGCGCCCCGCCGGACGGGATCGTCGAACGTGTCCTCGGCCCACACCAGGGTGACGTCGACCAACGGGTCCGGCCGCAGCATCACCGTCAGCGGCGTGTCGGTGAACGGGAGGTCGGCGCCGTCGGGGCCGAGCGCCTCCTCGTCGATCGACTCGATGACCGCGGCGGCGCGTTCGGCGTCGAGGGTCGTGGCGAACACCTGGACCCGGCGAGCCCCGCACCGGGTGGCGCAGATCCCGCCGGGATGGGTGGCGTGGCCGTGATCGAGGAGCAGCTCGACGTCGGGCTCGGCGCCGAGCGGCAGCGACACCTCGGCGCGGCTGCCCCGGCGCAGGGCGTCCCACGCCACGGCGACCGCATGGCGGAAGCCGCACGGTCGCAGGTGGTGGGTGCCGTCGAGGTCGCAGCGGGGATCGAGGTCCCACGCCGCGTGCACGAGCAGTCGGCCGCCGTCACGCACCCGGATCCGGACGCCGGGCAGGCCGTGGCCGAGTGCGGCCGCGAGGCGCAGGCGCTGGAGGCCGAACGGGGTCACGACGTCGTCCCCCGGCACGCAGCCTCGATCGGCACCCCGGCCGCTGGTCGTCGGTGTCCTGCTGCGGCGGTTCCCATGGGCTGACAGGCTCGCGCATCATGTAATGTTTGGCAAGCCTAACTCCGACGGTCCGGTGCCCGAGTCGGGGGTCCGGTCGCCGCGGCGACCCGGTCGGTTGGCGATCCGGTCGGTCGGCGATCCGGTCGGTCGGCGATCCGGTCAGCCCTGGCGGCCGGTGCCGACGTCGCGGGAGTCGTCGTCGTTGCCGGTGGGTGCTGGGTCACGGCCGTTCCGCTCCCGGCCGTTCGTGTTGGCGAGCACCTGCTCCTCCTCGAGCTCGGCGGCGCTGCGGGGCGCGATCCGCACCCGGTCCCGGCCCTGGGCCTTCGCCTCGAGCAGCGCCCCGTCGGCGATGCGGATGACGTCGTCCGGGTCGACCCCGTCGGCCCCCGACGCCAGGCCGTAGCTCGCGGTGAACGCCGCGACGTCGCCGCTGGCGACCGTGATCGCCAGGTTGGCCCGCAGCCGTTGGAGCAGCTTGAGCGCCGCCGGCACCGGCGTGTCCGGCAGCACGAGCACGAACTCCTCGCCGCCGTAGCGGCCGGCGATGTCGTGCTGTCGCTTCGTGGACCGCAGCACCTGGGCGAACACCCGCAGCGCCTTGTCGCCCGCCTCATGGCCGAAGCCGTCGTTGAGCTTCTTGAAGTGGTCGAGGTCGATCATCGCCAGCGAGTAGCCGTCGCCGGACCGGTGGAGCCGACCGAGCTGCTCGGCGAAGCTGCGCCGGTTCAGCAGGCCGGTGAGCGGATCGATGCTCGCCTCCCGCTGGCTCGTGTCGAGCGTGCGCAGGATCCCGATGCGTTGGGAGGCCGCGGCCGCCACCGTCTCCAGCTCCGGCACCGAGACGTCGGCGACGCCCTCCGTCGACGGGCGCACGACGTGCACCACCCCGAAGCTCGTGCCGAGGAAGCCGAGGGGGACGCAGCACGCCGACAGCTCGCCCTGTGGGCCCCGGACCTGCAGCTTCGGGCAGGTGTCCAGCTGATCAGAGCGGTCGAAGCGCAACGTGCGCCCCCTCGCCACCGCCGGGCAACGGTCCGGCGACGACACCGCACACCCGGCCAGCTCGTCCTCGTTGCGGGCGCGCACCGTGCTCAGGTGGGCGGTGCTCGAGTCGGCCAGCAGGATCTGGGTCGTGGCGCCGACCGCCGTCGCGCCGACCGCCCGGTCGATGAGGTCGAGGACCTCGTACTCGTCGTCCACCATGCCGAGGCCGTTCTGGACCCGGCGGTCGAACTCCAGGTAGTGCATGCCCTCCCGCTGGTCCTGCTTGACGGCGTCGAGCTCGCGCAGCTCGCGGGCCAGGCGGCCGACGAGGGGGGAGTAGAAGAGCAGCGCCACGGCGACCGCACCGACCGCCCACACGGCGACGAGCACCAGGTACCGGGAACGGAACTCGCCGATGTCGTTCTCGGCTGACTCGATGTAGGCGCGGGTGACGTTGTCGTAGCGGGACTCGAGCACGTCGCCGTCGAGGACGATCTCGGCGACCATCTCCCCGAGCGCGACCTCGTCGGCGCTGCCCTCCCGCACCGCGGCGGTGAAGGTGAGGACCTGGGACACCAGCTGCTCGGTCGCGGTCGTCACGTCGGCGACGCCCGGGTCCGCCGAGCCCAGCAGGGTCTCGCGCACCGAGGCCGGCGCGGCGGGGATGCCGGCGGACGGTTCGCCCTCGATCAGGTCGCCGAGCGACGTCGCCAGCGCATCGGCGGTCTGGTCGAGCGAGGTGGTCAGCGAGCGCCGCCGTTCCGACGACGACGCCTCCACGGTGAGCTCCGCGAGCTCGGCGATCTCGTGGGTGAGGGTGTGCTGGCGGGCGGCGAGGGCGACCGCGCTGCTGACGCCTTCGCGCTCGCCGAGCCCGCTGAGCACCCGGTTCGACATCAGCACGGTCAGCGAGCACAGGACCGCCAGCGACGCACCGAGCAGGATCACGGCGCGACGCACGATCGGATGGGCGCGCTCGCCGAGGAGCTGTCGGAACGGACCGGTCACACAAGCCGATCGGGACGAGGCCCGCGCGACTTGAGTCGCGCCCCCCCCGGGTCAGCCGTCGGGGCCGGCGGCGAGGTTCCGGCCGATCTCGGCCGGGGCCAGTGCCCGCTCGTAGAGGGCGGTCAGGAGGATGTCGCCCTCGTAGGAGCGCTGGCCCGTCGCCTCGTCGCCGATGAGGAGCGGGAACCGGTCGTCCCAGTTGGACAGGTCGCCCGGCTGCAGCGCCCGTCGCGTCGCCAGCTCACCGTCGACCCAGATCGACGCCACCCCGTCCTCGTAGACGGCCACGACGTGGCTCACCTCGCCGGCGGTCGCGACCGGCGGGGTCGTCGTCTGCTCGAACAGGGTGCACGACGTGCGCAGTCGCAGGGCGAACGCGTCGAGCTCCTGGCCGAGGTGGAAGTCCACGGCCGACTCCTGGGTGCCCGACGACATCGAGAAGATGCGGGTCGGGCCCGCCTGGGTGATGTTGGCCGGGCGCACCCACGCCTCGACCGTGACCGCGTCGGCCCGCCGCATCCGCTCGGCCAGCTCGTCCGCCGGGTCGATCGAGCTGAACCCGCCGGTGCCGTCGAAGGTGGCCGCCCCGTCGGTCCAGGACGGCGAGCCGGTGGCGTGGTAGCGCAACGGTGGCCCGACGCCCTCGCTGTCGACCAGGCTCGAGCCGCCGCCCTCCTCGAGGTCGTAGCGCACGACGAGCCCGTCGGTGACCCGCTCGGCCGCGCCCGACGGCAACGGTGCCGACGCCACGGGGTCGGCAGCGAGCCCGGGTGCGGCGGGGCATGCCTCGACGACGCCGGGGTCGTTGGGGATGGCGATGGCCACGACCGCCCCGGAGACGAGCACGACGACGCTGGCGATCATGACGATGCGGGCCGCGAGCTCGAGGCGGATCCACCGGGTGACGGCGATGGTCGCCGCGACCGCGCCGGCGACGCTGCCCGCGATGCCCCACCGCAGGTCGATGTCGTCGGCCACCCGCTCGTCGTCGAGGAGCTGGAGCAGCTCGACGAGCACCGACCACGTGAACCCGCCGAGGAACCCGACGATCGCCACCGGGATCGGCCCCGATCGCCGCCCACGCCAGCGGGCGGCGGCGATCGAGACCATCGCCGAGATGCCGGCGGTGGCGACGGCGTGGCCCCACAGGGGCAGCGACGAGCCGGTGTCGGCCTCCTCGCCGAGCCACCGGGGCGTGAGCCCGGCGACCGCGAGGAGGACGCTCCACACCATGGCCATGGTGAGCAGGGCGGTCGTGCCGTCGACTCGGGGCAACCACCGGCGCCGGCCGGCGTGGCGCGCCGGCCCGTTGACCGCGTCGTCGGACGCTCGTTCGTCGGCTCGATCGCTGATGTCGGTCACTCCTGAGCTCCGGGTCCCGGTGGCGACGGGATGGGCGCGGGCCCAACGGTGCGCGCAGTGTGATCGATAGCCTCGACTCCGTGGTCGACACGCAGCACGGGAGCCTGAAGGCGGAGCTCTTCCAGGACTGGGAGGCGAACCGCGAGAGCCAGAAGTCGAGGGTCATCATGGTCGGCTTCCGGCTCGCGCAGCACGCCGCCCGGCGCGACGACCTCCCGTCGATCGTCCGGTCGGTCGTCGTGACCGGCTACAAGCTGGCGACCACCTGGGTCCTCGGCGTGGAGATCCCGGTCGAGACGACGATCGGGCCCGACTTCCGGCTGATCCACCCCCAGGGCATCGTGATCAACGGCGATACCGTCATCGGCGCGCGGTGCATCATCCGGTGCTCGTCGACGATCGGCAACATCATGGCGGCCGACGGGACGTCCTCGCCGTGCCCCCGCATCGGCGACGACGTCGAGCTCGGGGCGAACGTCGTCGTGATCGGCGCGGTCAGTCTCGGCGACGGGGCGCGGGTCGGTGCGGGATCGGTCGTCATCCGCGACGTGCCCCCCGGCGGCGTGGCCGTCGGTAACCCGGCGCGCGTGCTCGATCGCTGAGCAGCCCACCGTCGCCCCTCAGGCCGCGAGCCGGTCGGCGGCGGCCGCGTAGGCGGAGAACACCGCCTCGAGGTGGGCCGGGGCCGACCAGACCTCGGCCGCCTTCGCCCGCGCCGCGGCGCCCATCGTCTCGGCGCGGGCCTCATCGCCGGTGAGCGCGCCGAGCGCCCGTGCCAGCGCGTCGGGGTCACCGGCCGGCACGACGAAGCCGTCCCGGCCGTCATCGACCAGGTCGGGCAGGCCACCGAGGTCGGTGACCACCATCGGCACGCCGGCGGCCATCGTCTCGACGATCGACATCGGCATGTTCTCGTGCCAGCGCGCGGCCAGCGCCGCCACCCGGCTCGAGCGGACGAGCGCGACGACGTCGGCCTTGTCGAGGTGGCCGGCGAAGCGGACCCGGCCGGGTGCCGCCTGCTCGGCCCGGGTCACCAGCGCGTCGCGCTCGGGGCCGGAACCGGCGATGGTGAGGTGGACGCCCTCGAGGCGGGCGACCGCGTCGATGAGCACGTCGACGCCCTTCTCGCGGGCGAGACGGCCCACGTAGACGATGCCGTCGCCGGGTCCCGTGCGGGGCTCGATGGCGTCGGTGTCGACGAAGTTCGGGATGTGGCGGACCCGGTCGGGGAACGGGCCGGACTCGCGCAGCTTCGCCGCCATGAACTCGCTCGGCGCGATGAGCACGCCGACGGGGGAGTAGGCCCGGGTGCGCCGGTGGATCGTCGACTCGATCGACAGCAGCGCGCTCGCACCCAGCGACCCGCCCTTGCAGCGCCGCAGCGCCGCCTGGTGGAACCGGCCACCGCCGTCACCGAGGCAGGCCTCGCAGATCCCGTCGGTGTCGAGGAGCTGGTAGGAGGGGCACACGAGCTTGTAGTCGTGGACCGTCATCACGATCGGGATGTTCCGCCGGGCCAGCGGGCGCAGGATCGACGGCGACAGCTGGTGGTAGATGTTGTGGAGGTGCGCGACCTCCGGCCGGAACAGGTCGACGACCTCGTCCATGGCCGCGGCCGCGGCGCGCGACCAGATCATCGTGCGGGCTGCCCGGAGCTTGGCGCCGACGCCGGGGGGCGGGGGCTCGAGCTCGACGTGGGGCGGGAACGACCCGGTGTGGGTGGCCGGGAGGTTGTCGTCGTCGGCCATCGCGAAGAACTCGACGTCGTGCCCCGCGGCCCGCTGGCGTTCGGCCAGGTCGAGCATGTACGACGCGGCGCCGCCCTGGCGGCGCAGGAACTTGTCGACCTGGAGGATCCGCATCAGGCCATGGCGGCGATGCGCTCGTGGCGCTGGCGCGCCCGCTCGAGGTCCCGACGCCGGGTCAGGTCGGACAGCGCGAACGCCACGGGCACGGCCAGGTACCAGTGGATCGCGGCCTGCGACAGGAGGTTCTCGCTCACCATCTGCGACGAGACGCCCAGCGCGGCCGCGGCGGCACCGATGGCGACGCCCCGGGCCAGCCCCGGGCTGGCGTTGCGGATGGCGTTGCGCAGGTCGAGCGCCATCGAGACCACGAAGCCGGTGAGGGCGACGAACCCGAGGACCCCGGTCTCGACGATGGCCTGCACGAAGCTGTTGTGGGGCTGGAGGCGGTCGGGGCTCTGGGCGAGCACCTGTTCCATGCCGATGCCGGTCACCGGGTTCTCGGCCACCCGTGGCAGCAGCTCGGCCCAGTAGCCGAAGCGCCAGGCCGCGGAGTTGGCGTCGCCGTCGCCGACGGCCTCGGTCTCGCTGAGGTCGGACAGCCGGGCCGTCACCGAGGGCACCGCGATCACGACGAGCACGACCATCAGCCCGAGGCCGAGGAGGAGGCGCTTGTCCTGCTTGGCGCCGACGACGAGGATGCCCAGCAGCAGGGCGATCCACGCGCCGCGGGCGTAGGTGAAGATCGTGAGCACGCTCGCCACCACCAGGGCCATCGTGGCCAGGTGGCGGTTGATGCCCTTCAGGTGGGGACGGACCGCCAGCGCCAGCGAGGCGACGACGACCAGGTAGGTGGCGAACGGGTTGGGGTGCACGAACGTGCCCTGGATGCGGCTCACCTGGAGGTACTGCTCGACCTCGGTGTTGCTGGTGAGCTGCTGGAACGCCACGAGCGCCGGCACGATGAGCGACACGAACGTGGCGGCGAGCAGGTGGCGGATGCGGTCGGGGCGCTGGCGGTACGCCTGCTCGAGCACCGCGAACATCAGCGCACCGGCCGCCACCTTCAGGGCCGACTGCACGCTGAAGAACGGGTCGGGCGAGCCGGCGCACGACAGCAGGCACGCGAAGGCGAAGAGCAGGAACCAGCTCGTCGAGCGGGACATGCGGTAGAGCATCCCGGCACGCCACTGGGCGATCATCCACGCCGAGCCGCTGGCCAGGAACACCACGCCGACGACGACGCTCGGGCTCAGGGCACCGTTGGCCAGCTGCTGGAGGCTTCCGAGGCGCAGGGCGTCGAGGCTCGAGCGCACGACGAACATGACGACGAGCACGACCCAGAAGCGGGTCGCGGCGATCGTGGCCATGATGCCGCCGAGGATGACGGCCACGCCGATGACGGCCGTGCGGCCGAACAGGTCCTGGGCGACGCCGAAGACCAGGCCGAGCATGGTCCCGACGACGAGGATGATGAGGCCCAGGGCCAGCGCCAGCGGCGGCGGCAGCTTGTGGACGGGTTGCCGTCGCGGGCTGTCACCTCGGGGCCGGTCCGGGCGATCGAGAAGAGCGAGGTCCGCCTGGTCCTGCACCCGAACGAGCCTACCGGTGGCTCCCCCCGGCACCGCCGTGACGTCGGACTTCGCCCGCGAATCGTCACGGTTCGGGCGCCGCGCCGAGTCCGCACCGCGGACCGGGCCGGCGGCCGGATCAGCCGCCGCGAACGAGGGGGCACCGCCGCCAGGGGCATCGCTGCGACCAGCCAATACCCCGTTTAGTGGGTAGAGCACCACAAATGGTGACCAGATGGTCTACGCTTCGCCGTGTGGCACGCGCGGTAGCGCTCGAGGAGACATCGTGGCGACGCAGCCGCCCGGCGCGGCTCATCGGCGTCGTCCTCCGGGCCCGGGCACGGCCCGCGTCCGCCGGCCTCGCCCCGGCGCTGGCGACCGTGGCGGCGATCGGCGTGGCCGACTGGTACTCCGGCCCCGCCGTGTCGGCGCTCGTCCTCCACACGGCC
>JAXHUH010000064.1:0-12690 GCA_034211175.1 Actinomycetota bacterium | reverse complement strand
AACGCATCGGGTTCGGGTTCCGGTCCTTCCGCAACTACCGCATCCGAGTCCTGCTCTACGCAGGCCGACCCAACTGGACCCTCCTCGACCAGATCACCCCCGCCGAAATCCGATGAGCCCATCAAGCTCGAGTTCTTCGAGCTCCCCGCTCAGTTCCGCCACCTTCATGGGCGAAAGTATAGATCACACTCGCGATGCGTTCCAGTCGAATGCAAAGAAATGCCTGACCGGTCAACACCACGCACGGCATTCAATTCACCACCACACCCCACAGCAGTACCACGCCGAACGCACTGTACGAGCGTGCATTGAGTTGAGGCCGCCCCGACCGGAGGGAGGGGTCGCAATCCCCAAAGCAGGTGGCGAAGCCCGGAGTCAAGGTGGAGCGCCCCGGAGCGAAGCGGAGGGTCGAACGACCTTGACTCCGGAGCGCAGCCACCTGCTACCACCGGTGAAGCGACGTCTCCACCGCTACCGTCCGCCCATGCCGAGCTGGGCGGTCACCCACTTCTCGGTGTCGACCTGGCAGCAACCCGTCCCATTGCCGGCCTCCCCAGGCCGGACCGCCCTCCCCGACGACCTCGCCGCACAGGTCGACAGGCTCAGCAACGCGAGGACCCGCGTCGCCATCGACGGCCGGACGGCGGCCGGTAAGACCAGCTTCGACCACGAGCTCGCCGGGGCGCTCGACCGCCTCGGTCGACCGGTCCTGCGAGCCACCCTCGACGACTTCAAACGACCCTGGCGCGACCGCCACCGCTACGACCGCGAGTCCGCCGAGGGCTACTACCGCAACGCCTTTGACCTCGACCGCGTCAACCGCCTCCTCCTCGACCCCGCGGCCCCCGACGGCACCGGTAGCTGCGTGCTCTGCAGCATCGACCCGAACACCCAGGTCGACCACGCCGACGTCGTCACCACGATGCCCGACGACGCCATCATGATCGTCGACGGCGTGTTCGCCTTCCGGCCCGAGCTGAACGACGCCTGGGACCTGCGGATCTGGCTCGAGGTCGACCCCGGCCTGTCGCTCCGCCGCGGCATCGAGCGCGACGGACCCGACACCGAGCACCTCCACCGCGAGCGCTACCGCGGCTCCGAGGAGCTCTACCTCGCCGAATCTGACCCGCTCGCAAGGGCCGACGTCGTCATCGACAACACCGACCTCGCGAACCCGAACGCACGCTGGCGACGCACCGGGCCCTGACCGGCGAAGGCCTCAGGCCGGCTTCGCCAGCTCCAGGGCGGCGTCGATCGCCGCAGGGGCCAGAACCGTCTCCAGCACGGTGACCGCGGCGCCGATGACGCCCGCCTCGTCGTCGAGCTGGCTGCCGACGATGCGCAGCCGGCCGGTGGCCAACGGGAGCGACCGCTTGTAGACGACCTCGCGGATCCCGGCCAGGAGCACCTCGCCGGCCCGGGCGACGTCACCGCCGATCACGATCACGGCGGGGTTGAGCACGTTCACACACGTGGCCAGCACGCCGCCGATGGTGTGGCCCGCCCGCCGCACTGCCCGCACCGCCTCGGGCTGGCCGGCGAGGACCTGGTCGACGACATCGCGGCTCGTCTCGGTCGGCAGGCCCAGCGCCCGCAACCGCGTCGCCAGCGCACCGCCGCCGGCGATCGCCTCGAGGCAGCCGACGTTGCCGCACCGGCAGACGACCTCGGCGCTGGCCGGGTCGTCGTGGTCGGGGACGTGGATGTGGCCGATGTCACCGGCTGCGCCATCCGCGCCCCGCTGCACGTGGCCGCCGGCGACGTAGCCGCAGCCGATGCCCGTGCCGATCTTGACGAACATCACCAGCGGCTCGTCCCGCCAGTGGGTCCAGTGCTCGCCCACCGCCATCATGTTCACGTCGTTGTCGACCAGCGCGGGGACGCCGAACCGCTCGGACAGGCGTTGGCCGACCGGGTGGAGGTGCCAGCCGGGCATGATCGGCGGGGTCACGGGCCGCCCGGTGGCGAACTCGACCGGCCCGGGTAGCCCGACACCGACGCCCCGCAGCGCACCGGCCTTGCGTCCCGACTGTCGCAGCAGCTCGGCGAACGCCTCCTCGACCCAGCTGAGCACGACGTCGGGCCCGTCGGCGACGGCGATGTTCTCGGAGTGCTCGGCCAGCATCGTGCCGGTCAGGTCGCACACTGCGACCCGCGAGTGGGTGGCGCCGATGTCGCCGGCCAGGACGATGCCGGCGTCGCCGTTGAAGGTGAGCACGGTCGGCGGGCGCCCGCCGGTGGACGCCCGGTCGCCGCCCGGGACCAGTAGCTGGCTGGCGAGGAGGGCGTCGACGCGCTGGGCGATCGTCGAGCGGGCCAGCCCGGTGATCGAGGCGAGGTCGCTGCGGGTGGCGGCGTGGCCGTTGCGCACGAGATCGAGGATCGCCCCCGCGGTGCCGGTGCCGTTGGGCCGGGGCGCCGGCAGGGGACCACTCGTCACGGCGGACAGTGAACCAGCGACCCTTCTGACTGTCAAAGGACACAAGACGTCCGGTTTCGATCGATTGTCGGCAGGCTTTTGATTGACAGCCGACAGAAGTTCCGACCATGATCGTCGGCATGGGGGGAGAGCTACCGGGCCACACCGGAGGCCGGCCGCTGCGCATCGGCGTGATCGGTGCCGGCTTCATCGGTGCCGTGCACGCCAACGCCGCGAGGCGGGCGGGCGCACGGGTCGTGGGGGTCGCCGCGTCGAGCGCCGCGTCGGCTGCATCGGCCGCCGAGCGACTCGGTGCCGAGCGCGCCTTCGCCGACGCCGACGAGCTGATCGCCTCGCCCGAGATCGACGTCGTGCACATCTGCACGCCGAACCACCTGCACGAGCCCCAGGTCGACGCCGCGCTCGCCGCCCACAAGCACGTGGTGTGCGAGAAGCCCCTGGCGGTCGACGCTGCCACGGCCGCCCGCCTCGAGGCCGCGGCCGCCGCCGCCGGGCTCGTGGCGACCGTGCCGTTCGTCTACCGCTTCTACCCGATGGTGCGCGAGGCCCGGGCCCGGGTCCAGGCCTGGGGCGGGCCGACCATGCTCGTCCACGGGAGCTACCTCCAGGACTGGCTGTCGACCGGTGAGGACGACAACTGGCGGATCGACGCCGCCTACGCCGGGGCGTCGCGGGCGTTCGCCGACATCGGGTCCCACTGGTGTGATCTCGTCGAGTTCGTCACCGGCGACCGGCTCGTGGCGGTGTGCGCCGAGCTCGTGACCGCGATCGGCGAGCGTGTCCACCGCGAGCGGGCCCACGCCTTCGAAACGGCATCTCGCGGCGAGGTGGACGGTGAGGGCGCAGCCGGCGCGACGCGCCGGGCCGTGTCCACCGAGGACGTCGCCCTCGTGATGTTCCGCACCGCGTCGGGGGTCACCGGCTCGGTCGTCATCAGCCAGATCTCGTCGGGCCACAAGAACCAGCTCCGCTTCGAGATCGTCGGCGCCGAGACGACCGTGGTCTTCGACCAGGAGCAGCCCGAGACCCTGTGGCTCGGCGGCCGCGACGCGACGATGGTGCTGTCCCGCGACCCGGCCCGGCTCGACCCGGCCGCCGCCGCCTACGTGACCGTGCCGCCCGGCCATCCGCAGGGCTACCAGGACTGCTTCGACGCCTTCGTCGCCGACACCTATCGGGCCATCGACGCCGGCTCCGCCGACGAGGTCGCGGGCCTGCCGACGTTCGCCGACGGCGCGCGAGCGGCTCGCATCACCGACGCCGTCCTGCGCTCGGCCGCCGCCCGCACCTGGGTGGACGTCGAGCCCCCGCCGTCCGAGCCCGCCGCCAGCGCGCCGAACCACCGCACCGAGGAGATGCCATCGTGAAGCTCGGCTTCCTGACCGCGTGCCTGCCCGAGCGCGACCTCGCCCAGATCGCCGCATGGGCCGGGGCCGAGGGCTACGAGGCGCTCGAGATCGCCGCGTGGCCCGGTCTCGCCGACCGGCCGTTCACCGCCAACCACCTCGCCGTCGCCGATGGCTTCGACAAGGCCGCGGCGGACGCCACGAACGAGCTGCTCGCCGGCCACGGGCTGGAGTGCTCGTCGATCGCCTACTACGACAACCACCTCCACCCCGACCGGGCGGAGCGCAAGGCGATCGCCGACCACGTGCACCACTGCATCGACGCCGCCGCGCTCCTGGGTTGTGAGACCGTCGGCACGTTCGTCGGCCGCGACCCGAACCGGACGGTGGCCGAGAACCTCCGCGAGGCCGAGGAGGTGTTCAAGCCGCTCGTCGACCACGCCGGCGAGGCCGGGGTGAAGCTCATCATCGAGAACTGCGTGATGGAGGGCTGGCACCCCGACGGCTACCCCGGCAACCTCGCGTACTCGCCGGAGCTGTGGGAGTGGATGTTCTCCCTCGGGCTCTACCTGAACTACGACCCGTCCCACCTGATGTGGATGGGGATCGACCCGATCGCCGCGGTGAAGCCGTACATCGACAAGATCCCCCACGCCCAGGCCAAGGACATCGAGCTCGACCCCGCGGCCCGCGACCACTACGGCTGGCCCGGCCGAGCCGTGCGGCGCGACGACCCGTGGGACGTCGGCTGGTGGCGCTACCGGGTGCCCGGCCGCGGCCAGGTCGACTGGGACCGCCTGATCGACGTGCTCTACGAGGGCGGCTTCGACGGCGTGATGTCGGTCGAGCACGAGGACCCCACGTGGGGCGGCACGCCCGAGAAGGTCGAGATCGGCCTGCAGATCGCCTACCGGACCCTACGGCCGCTGATCGTGGCCTGACGACGAGGCACGTGGGGGACCGGACATGACGACGGGGGACGGGGGCGTCGGCGTCGGCGTCGACGCGGCCGCGGGTGACGCGCCGCTGCTCGAGCTGCGCGGCCTGGTGAAGGAGTACCCGGGGGTGCGCGCCCTGCGCGGCGTCGACCTCGACGTCCGTGCCGGCGAGGTCCACTGCCTCGTCGGGCCGAACGGTGCCGGCAAGTCGACGCTGATCAAGTGCATCGCCGGTGTCGTCGAGCCCACCGAGGGCGAGATCTACATGGGCGGTGAGCTGATCGACACCGGCGACCCGCAGGCGTCGATCGACCGGGGCGTCGCCACCATCTACCAGGAGCTCGACCTGGTCGACGACCTCACGGTCGCCGAGAACATCTTCCTCGGCCACGAGCCGCGCCGGCGCGGCCTCCTCGACCGCAAGCGCATGCGCCGGGAGACCTCGGAGCTGCTCGCCCGCGTCGGGCACGAATCGATCGACCCGGACGCGTACGTCGGCGAGCTGCGCCCGGCCGGCCAGCAGATCGTGTCGATCGCCCGGTCGCTGTCGCACCACGTCCGGCTGCTGATCATGGACGAGCCCTCGGCCATCCTCGACGACCACGAGGTCGACATCCTCTTCGAGGTCGTGCGCCGCCTGACCGCCGAGGGCGTCGGCGTCGTCTACATCTCGCATCGCCTCGACGAGATCCGCCGCATCGGTGACCGTGTCTCCGTCCTTCGGGAGGGGGCCACGGTGGCCACCGGCCTGCCCGCCTCGACGAGCGAGGACGAGCTGGTCACGAAGATGGTCGGCCGTGAGCTGGCCCAGCTGTTCCCCGAGCGGCCGACCTCGACCGCCGGGGTGCTCCTCGAGGTGCGCGACCTCACCCGCCTCCCCGACGTCCGGGGCGCGACGTTCGACCTGCGGGCCGGTGAGGTGCTCGGCATCGGCGGGCTCGTCGGCGCCGGTCGCAGCGAGTTGCTCCGGGCCCTCTACGGCGTCGACCGGCGCGACGGCGGTGAGGTGCGCATCGACGGGCAGCTCCTCCCGGCCGGTCGGCCCGACCGGGCGATCGCCGCCGGGCTCGGGTTCGCTCCCGAGGACCGCAAGTCCCAGGCCCTGCTGCTCGAGTGGGACCTCACCAAGAACGTGACCCTGCCCGACATCGGCCGCTACCAGCGGGGCCTCATCCGCATCCGCGAGGAGCGGGCCGCCGCCGAGGAGCAGCTGCGCGCGCTGCGCACCACGCCGTCGGACGGCGAGCGCCTGGCCCGCGAGCTGTCGGGCGGCAACCAGCAGAAGGTCGTGCTCGGGCGGTGGCTGCTCCGGCGCTGCCGGGTGCTGCTGCTCGACGAACCGACCCGCGGCGTCGACGTCGCCACCAAGGCCGAGCTGTTCCGCCTGGTCGCGGACCTCGCCGCCGAGGGCCTCGGCGTGATCGTCGTGTCCTCCGAGCTCGAGGAGCTGTGCGGGATCTGCACCCGGATCCTCGTGATGCGAGAGGGCGAGCTCGTCGCCGAGCTCGATGGCGAGGGAGCGACCGAGCTCGACATCCTCCGCCACGCGATGGCGGGGACCGAGCGCGCCATGTCCGCCTCCGGGGCGGCGGCGACCACCGAGCTCACAGGTACCGGCACGCCGCCCGAGGGCGCGGGCGAGGAGGTTCGATGACGACGTCCACCACGTCCACGAAGGACACCGCCGACACCAGCACACCACCCGGTGTCGGCACGGCCGGCGGGCGGTTCCAGATGCCGTCGGGCACTCGCCTGCAGGAGTACGCCCTCCTCGGCGTGATCGTGCTGCTGCTCGTGATCGGCGCCATCCTCAAGCCCGACACCTTCCCGACCGCCGACAACTTCCGGGCGATCCTCACCCAGGCGAGCGTCGTCGGGGTGCTGGCGATCGGGATGACCTTCGTGATCGCCACCGCGGGCATCGACCTGTCGGTCGGCTCGGTCGTCGCCGCCGCCGGGGTCGCCGGCGGGTTGATGGTCGACGACGCCGGGACCTGGGGGTTCATCCTCGGCGCGCTCGGCTTCGGCCTGCTCCTCGGCACGGTGAACGCCACCGCCATCGCCTACGGCAAGGTCGTCCCGTTCGTGGCGACCCTCGCGATGCTGGCCATCGCCCGGGGGCTGGCGCTCCAGATGAGCGACAAGAGCCCCATCAGCCTCCTCGGCCAGGACGGCGTGCGGTGGTTCGGCACCGGGGAGATCCTCGGTCAGCCGGTCTCGATCTGGATCTTCGCCGCGGTGGTCGCGCTCGGGTGGGTCGTCCTCAACCGGACCCGCTACGGCCGCCACGTCGTCGCCGTCGGCGGCAACCGGGAGGCGGCCCGCATCGCCGGTGTGCCCGTCCGGCGCACCGTGCTCAGCGTCTACGTCCTCGCCGGTGGTTGCGCCGGCCTCGCCGCCATCCTCCTCTCGGGCCGTCTCGCCAGCGCGTCACCGGTCAGCGGCGAGCTGCTCGAACTGGACGCGATCGGCGCCACCGTGATCGGCGGCACGAGCCTGGCCGGCGGCCGGGCGACGATCGTCGGCACGCTGATGGGCGTCGTCGTGTTCGGCCTCATCTTCAACCTCCTCACCCAGCTGAACCTCGCCACCGAGTGGCAGCAGATCGTGAAGGGGGTGATCATCCTCAGCGCCGTCCTCATCCAGCGACCCGAGCGCATCTGACCCTGATGTTTCGTGCGCCCCGGCGGCCTCGGCCGGTCGAGAACGACCTGACCAGGCCGGATGGCGCGATGCGGAACACTCGGTTCTGACCGACTTGGGGTGTGCGCCGGGCGGGTGAAACCGCCGCCGTGCCGCCCCGATGCCGCTCCGGCGATGAGCCCCCGCCCCGCCATTTCGACGCGCGTCCACGAACCACCCGACCGGGTGTGGGGCGCGCACGCCCTGAAGGAGGTACCCGACATGTTGAAGTTCCTACGCCTGGCCTCCCTCGTTGCGGTCCTGGTCCTCGTCGCGGCCGCGTGCAGTGACGACGACGACGCAGCCGAGGAGAGCAGCGACGCCGCGCAGGAGTCCGAGGACACGGCCGGCGATGAGTCCGGCGACGAGGACTCCGACGACGACAGCGCCGAGTCCGACACCGGTGAGACGGTCGAGATCGTCGCCAGCGTCCCGCCGACCGACCACGGCTGGCTCGGCCAGATCGCGGCGAAGGCGCAGGAGGCGGCCGACTCCCACGACGACGTCGAGTTCCGGCTCCTCGAGGCCGCCGACGCCGACAGCCAGGCCTCCCAGATCCAGACCGTCATCAACGAAGGCCCCGACGCGCTCGTCGTGCTGCCCTACGACGGCGACCAGCTCACGCCGGTGGCCGAGGAGGCGATGGCGGCGGGGATCCCGGTCGTGAACGTCGACCGGCTGTTCGCCACGCCCGAGGCGGCGCGGGCGACGATCCTCGGTGACAACTACGACATCGGGGTCAAGGCCGCCCAGTTCATCAGCGAGCAGCTCGCGTGCGAGGGCAGCGTCGTCGAGATCCAGGGCATCGCCGGCATCTCGGTCACCAACGACCGCACCGCCGGCTTCGCCGACACCATCGACGAGCTGTGCGGCGACGGCATCGAGATCATCGCCCAGCAGCCCGCCGACTTCGCGCCCGACCTCGGGCTCGAGGTGATGGAGGCGATCCTCCAGGCGAACGACCAGATCGACGCCGTGTACACCCACGACGACGACATGGCCGAGGGTGTGGTCGCCGCCATCGAGAACGCCGGCCGGGAGGACGAGATGATCCTCACCGGTGCCGGTGGGTCGTGCGGTGCCTTCGATCGCATCGCCGAGGGTGGCCTCTACGCCGCCACCTACCTGTACAGCCCGACGATGGCCGGTTCCGCCGTGAACATGGCCCGCCTCATCGCCCAGGGCCGGGGCATGTCCGACCTGGTCGAGCCCGAGGTGCCGTCGATGATCATCGTCCCACCGTCCCAGGTCACCGCCGACAACGTCGACGACCTCAGGGACCTGTGCTTCGAATGAGCCAGCGCTTCGAGTAGGCGCTCACCACCGCAGGTGTGGGGGCGGGTTCCCGTCCCCACACCACCGGTGAAGAGCGTCGAGCGAACGACGTCGAAGGGCGCGCCGGGGGCAGCGCCATCGTCTTGCCAAGGGGTCGAGGCGGCGTCGGGCGGGCCACACCAGGAGACCGAGACGGCCACGCGGCCGAGGCGGGTCCGTGGCCACAACCCAGGGGGAAGCAGACCATGCGCACGCGAGGAGCGCTCCGGGGGGGCCGCGCGCCTGCTGGCGATCGCGACGCTCACGATCGGGACGCTGGCCGTGGGGGCACCGGCCGCCGGGGCCCAGGACACCGGTGATCAGGACGCAGGCGGCCAGGACGACGGCGAACCGGGAGGTGCTGCCGCCGACCCGGCACTCGACTGGTCGAACTACGAGAAGATCACGCTGACCACGTCGGTCGGTGAACCGATCGGCCTCGCCGTCATGGAGGACGGCCGCATCCTCCACACGGCCCGCAACGGCGACGTCCGGCTGACCGACCCGGCCGTGGGCACGACGACCGTGGTCAACACGCTCGACGTCTACAGCAACTCCGAGGACGGCCTGCAGGGCATCGCCCTCGACCCGGGGTTCGCGGACAACGGCTGGGTCTACGTGATCTACGCCCCCCGGGAGATGTCCGGCACCGCGCAGAACGGCGCCCCCTACCCCGAGGTGACGCCCGAGGGGA
Source organism: Actinomycetota bacterium (assembly GCA_034211175.1). Classification (GTDB taxonomy): domain Bacteria; phylum Actinomycetota; class Acidimicrobiia; order Acidimicrobiales; family CAIXPF01; genus JAXHUH01. Next base: position 3,276 of record JAXHUH010000064.1, on the reverse strand, counting down.
ACGCACCCGACGTGCTGCCCGACGGCGAGGACGAGTCCTACTGGGACCAGTGGCTCGGCTACAACCAGCTGTCGCGGTTCCGCTGGGACCCGGAGGCCGACTCGCTCGACCTGTCGAGCGAGCAGGTGATCCTGAAGGTCGAGGTCCAGCGGGGACAGTGCTGCCACGTCGGCGGCGACATCGACTTCGACGACGCCGGCAACCTCTACCTGACCACCGGGGACAACACGCCGGCCGGCGCTCCCGGCGCGAACGGCTTCGCCCCCAACAACGACGCCCCCGGGTACAACCCCGGCTACGACTCGCGGCGCGGCGCGGGCAACACCAACGACCTGCGCGGGGCGATCCTGCGCATCCGGGTCGAGGACGACGGCACCTACTCGATCCCCGACGGGAACCTGTTCGAGCCGGGCACCGCGGGGACCCGCCCCGAGCTCTTCGTGATGGGCCTGCGCAACCCGTTCCGCTTCGACGTCGATCCTGCGACCAACAGCGTGTCCTGGGGTGACTACGGGCCCGACAGCGGCGTTCCCGACCCTGACCGCGGTCCGAAGGGCTACGTCGAGTGGCAGACCACCGGGCTCGACCAGCCGATCAACGGCGGCTGGCCGTACTGCACCGGCGACAACTTCGACTACAACGAGTGGGACTTCGAGAACGAGCAGCCCCGCGAGTTCTTCGACTGCGCCGCCGGCGCCGAGAACAACTCCCGGTGGAACACGGGCCTCGACGTCGTGCCGCCGGCCGTGCCCGCCGACCTCTACTACGGCGACGAGGCCGACGAGCAGCCGTGGCCCGAGCTGACCGAGCTCGAGGCCCAGGGCGGCCAGGGCCCGATGGGCGGGCCGGTGTACCACCACGACGACTCGTACCCCGACACCGCGCTGCCCGCCTACTGGGACGACAAGGTGTTCTTCTACGAGTTCTCCCAGGACTACATCGCGGCGCTGACCGTCGAGTGGCCGGACGGGCCGGTCGCCGACATCGAGCACTTCCTGCCCAACCTCGACCTTTCGACCAACGTCCAGCCGATCACCGACAGCCCGATCGACATGGAGGTCGGCCCCGAAGGTTCGCTGTACGTCCTCGACTACGGCGACGGCTTCTTCAGCGAGAACCCCGACGCCGGGCTCTACCGCATCAACTACGCAGCCGAGAACAAGACGCCGCGGCCGGCGATCGACCTCGACACGAGCTCGTCGAGCGAGGCCCCGCTCACGGTCACGTTCGACGGCTCCGCCACCATCGACCCCGACGGCGACGAGCTCACCTTCGACTGGGACTTCGACGGTGACGGGACGTTCGAGGGGTCCGGGGTGACCGCCGAGCACACCTACACCGAGACCGGCGCGTACACGGCCCGGCTGCGGGTCACCGACGCCCGGGGGCGCGCCGCGCTGACGTCGACCACGATCACGGTCGGCAACGTCGCCCCGACCCTCCTCGTCGACACACCGTCGCCGGGCGCGTTCTTCGACTGGGGCGACAGCGTCCCGTTCGAGGTCACGACGTCCGATCCCGAGGACGGCGACGAGACCGTCTGCGACAACGTGTCGTGGACGTTCGGGCTCGGCCACGACCAGCACGCCCACCCGCTCAGCCAGGGTGACGGTTGTGAGTTCGCCATCGCCACGCCCGTCGACGCCCCCGAGCACGGCGAGACCGAGAACATCTTCGGCGTCGTCGTGGTCCGCTACACCGACCAGGGCGCCGCCGGCATCGAACCGGCCACGAGCGAGGTCGCGTTCGTCCTCAACCCGAAGTCGCAGGAGGCGGAGTGGGCGGACGAGACGAGCGGTGTCGAGATCGTCGGTGACCCCGCTGCCAGCGGGTTCGACACCGTCGGTTCGCTCGACCCGGGTGATTGGCTGGCGTGGGACCCGGTCGACCTCGTCGGCATCGACTCGGTGACCGCGATCGCCTCGGGGAGCGGCGAGCTGGCGCTGCGCTGGAACGACCCCGGGGCCGAGCCGTTCGCCACGATCCCGATGGACGCCGAGGGGCTGGCGCCGAGCGAGCCCGTCGACCTCACCGGGGCTCCGGCGGGGCCGGGTGTGCTCTACGTGACCTCGACCGGCGGGATCGTGCTCGACGCGTTCGAGTTCGCCGGTGACGGGGTCGCCGACGTGACCCCGCCGGTGCTGAGCGTCGAGACCGACCCGGCCGAGCCGAACGGACCGGACGGTGCGTTCGTCGGGCCCGTCGCCTTCACCATCACCGCGGACGACGTCAGCGACGTGACGATCGAGTACTCGACCGACGGCGGTGCGACGTGGAACGAGACCGGGTCCCGCTGGGGCTCGACGTTCTGCGAGGAGGGCGACGAGCGGGTCCCGTGCGTGATCGACGAGGTCGGGACGACGACGTTGCGCTACCGGGCCACCGATGCCGGCGGCAACGAGTCCGAGGTCGGCGAGCTCGAGATCACGATCGTCGAGGGCCCGACGGCACCCGACGACGAGCCCGACGACGGTGAGCCCGGCGACTCCGGCACCGAAGGCCCCGGCGACCCCGACGCCGGCGACCCCGACGGTGCTCCGGCCGACGACCCGGCGATCACGGCGACGATGCTCGGCACCTTCGCCGGTGAGCTCGTGGCCACCGAGGGCCACGACGCGGTTGGCGCGGCGGCGATGGTGGTCATGCCCGACGCGACGACCGTGCGGGTCGACGTCGCCGGCCTGGCCGGCGGCGAGGCCCACCAGGCCCACCTCCACGACGGCGCGTGCGGCGACGGCGGCGCCCACCACCGCCACGATCCCGACGGACCCTCGGCGCCACCCAACGAGCTGTGGCTGGTCGACGACCCGGCCGATCCCGACGCCGGGTTCCTCGCCGACGACGCCGGCGCGGCGTCGGTCTCGGGGTCCGCGCCGTGGGCCGCGCCGGCCGGCGCCCGGGCCGTGATGGTGCACGGCGGCGAGCTCGGCCTCCCGGTGGGTTGCGCCACCCTCGACACCGCGGTCGGCCCGGTGGAGGTTGTGCTCGATCACGCCGAGGTCGACGACGGGGCCGTCGAGGTCAGCCTCGACGGCGGCGAGTGGGCCACGTACGAGGGCCCGATCACCGTGGCCGAGCCCGGCGCCCACACCGTCGCGTACCGCCCGGCTGGCGCCACCCTGACGGGCGCGCCGGGCGAGCTCGCCTTCGTCGTGGTGGCGGCCTGACCGGCGGCGTTCGGTCGGGCCACGCACGACGCAACGAACGGGAGGCGATCCCATGACCTGAGCAGCAGGTGGCGGCGGTCCGGGCGGGACGGCCGCCACCCCGACACGA
>JAXHUH010000063.1:0-83523 GCA_034211175.1 Actinomycetota bacterium | reverse complement strand
TGCGTCGCGTACGCGACGCTCGACGAGACCCAAGAGGACGTCGTCGCCGAGGTCGACGTCACCGACCTGCAGCTGACCGTGACGCTCGCGTCGGGGCGGCTCTACAAGGTCGAGGCGATCGTGCACGTGCTGGCCGTCTCGGGCGCGTCGACCGCCCAGTTGGAGATCAACGACGGCGTCGACCGCGTGCAGATCGGCCGGGCGGTGCTCGACTCGACGAGCCACTTCGAGACGATCCCGATGTTCTATCCGGTCACCGGTGACGGCGCCTCCCACGACCTGCGGGTTCGGGCCGCTGGCACCGGGAACGGCATCGATGTCGTCGGCGGCGCCGAGTTCCCGTGTGTCCTCGCCGTCCACGACGTCGGTCCCGCCTTCTGACCTGACCTGAACCCCGGCCGTTTCGCCGGCCACCCCGCATCGCGAGCCCGCAGCCACCCCTGGCGGCGGGCTCTGTCGCGTCCACGGCGACGCCATCCGATCCGTCCGGGTGGCCCGCCGTGGGGGTTCTCCGGCGCTCCACCGGAGGTCCCCCTCGATGGCATCCACCCTCACCAACGAAGCGCTCTACCGGATGGCGCTCGGCGAGCTCGACTGGGAGGACGACACGATCGTCCTGCTGCTGCTCGACACCGCCTCCGCTGACGTCGACACCGCCGCTTGGTCCGAGGTGTCGGCCGACGAGTGCTCCGGCACCGGATACGCCGCGAAGACCCTCGCCAACGTGTCCGTCACCAAGGACGACGCCGGCAACAGAGTCGTCGTCGACGCCGACGACCCGTCCACCTACGCGTCCGCCGACTTCGGGACGATCGCGCAGGGCGTCATCATCCGCCAGGCCGGCGGCTCCCCGGCGGGCACCGACTTCGTGCTCGCCGTGATGGGCTCCGACGACTTCTCGCTGACGACCAACACCGGCGACGTCGACCTGGCCTTCGCCGCCGGCGGCATCGGCACGATCACCAACAGCTGACCCAAGGAGTTGCCCCATGTTCACGTGGACCGACGACGGCGTGCACTCGTTCGCCATCGACTCCGACATCCACCCGTCCGACCCGCACTACACCGAGAAGATGCAGGCGCACGTCTACCCGGCGTTCGGTGGCTGGCTCGCGACCATCGACGCGTCCGAGGACCCGTTCGGCTGCCATGTCGCTCTCCACCAGTGTCGCGAGGACGCCAAGCTCTGGTGCGACGCCATCCACACCGGCGCGATCGACAACGGGATCGACACCGCACGCGTCTACCCCACCTTCGCCGGCGGCGCGCGGGATCTCTCGCCGTCGTGATGTCACACCCCGTCCGCTGACAGCTCCGAAGGGGGGTGACCCATGCCGGTTGTCCACGAGTCGACGGTGACTTCGTCGGCGACGAGCGACATCAGCCCCACGGTCCTCCTCCCGGACTCGATTGGTTCTGGGGATCTGCTCGTTCTCGGCCTGGCGATGAACAACCCCGACGGCGACCTCGCCTCGGGGCCGCCGTCGGGCTGGACGCAGCTCGGCACCACCCAGGCCGGCACGCAGCACGCCGCGCTGATCCTCTACCGGGTCGCCGACGGCAGCGAGGGCGGGTCGGTGGAGTTGACGCTCGAGTCGTTCCGCTCGTGGAACGCTGCGGTGACCCGCTGGTCCGGGGTCGACACGTCGGGCGGCCCGTTCGGGGCGACCACGATCAACGGCGGGACCGGGTCGACGAAGACGACAACGGATCTGACAACGACGGCGGACAACAGCGCAGTGCAGCTGCTGTGCATGAGCCGCAACGACCCGGACTTCGGTGCGATCACCGGGTGGACGTTCGCCGGTGAGAGCCACATCGACGTCCAGAGCGCCATCGGAGTCTGGTACGACGCGGACCTCGGGTCGAGCTCGACGTCGACCGGCGCGGTCGAGCTCGACAGCACCGACTTCGCGACGTGGACAGCGTTCGCCGCCGAGCTGTTGGCCGACGGTGGTGCGTCGACGACGACGTTCGACGCTGCAGCCGCGTCGGCGGCCGCCGCCGACATGTCGGCGACCCCGGGCCCGGCCGGCGCGGTCTTCGATGCTGCGGCGGCAACGGCCGCTGCGGTGGACGTCCAAGCGGCCGCTGGAGCTGTCGCTGCGACGCTCGACCCTGCGGCAGCGGTGACGTCCGCCGGTGACGTCCAGGCGGCCCCTGGCGGGGTCTCAGCAACGTTCGACGCCGCGTCCGCTGTGGCGACCGCCAACGATCCCTCGGCGGCACCGGGCTCTGTCTCCGTGGAGCTCGACCAGGCCGAGGCCGTCGCGGCCGCGGCCGACCTTGCGGGTGAGGTCGGCGCGGTCGCGGCCACCTTCGACACGGCCGCAGCGTTCGCGGCCGCGGCGGACGTCTCCGCTGTCGTCGCGGGCGCACCGCAGACCGCCACGTTCGACACCGCCACAGCCGCCGCAGCGGCGAACGACGTCACGGCCGCCGCGGGCGCGGTGTCCGCCACGTTCGACCCGGCTGCGGCGACCGCTACTGCTGCGGACCTGTCGGCCACCTCGAGCGCGCCGACACAGTCAGCGACCCTCGACACCGCCGCGGCCACAGCGTCGGCGAACGACCTCGCCACGGCTGCTGGGGCGGTGTCGGCGACGTTCGACACCGCCGCGGCGACTGCGGCCGCGGAGGACGTCACCGCGGTGGCGCCGTCGACGGCGCTGAACCTCGTCGCCCACCCCGAGGCGCTCGTCTCGTGGCACGCCGACGACCCTGTCACCGCGTGGCAAGCGCGGGACCCGATCTGACCGGGAGGGCACCGGATGGTTGCACGAGTCCCGTCGACGTCCGTCGAGAAGGTGTGGCTGCCCGTCCGGCAGGACCACCCGATCGACGGGCCCGTCGACCTCACCGGCTTCGACGTCGAGGTCGCGTTCATCGACCGCGGCGCCGGCCGCGAACCCGAACCCGGTGACTGGCAGACCGCCGCGTGGGAGGCCACCGCGTGGACCGACCCCGACGAAGGCCTCACGTGGTGGCTCGCCTACGTCACCGTCGGCGCCGGCGACCTCGACCTCGACGTCGACGCCTACCAAGGTTGGGCGCGGGTCGACTCGACGGCGGTCGTGAAAGGCGGCCGGCTCATGATCATCGACCGGTGACCCACGGTACCCGCGGGTCGAACGCCCGTTCGGACTATGCTGGATGTCGACATAGCAAACCGTCCAACAACGGTATTGCGAACTGGAGTTCGGGTGTGATGCGGTCTGGCTCCTCGGGAGCGGACCGCATCACGCAGTTTTCGGCGGAGGTGGACGCGATGCCGCAGGTGACCATGCGCGCGGGGAGACCCAACGTCGTCGAGCTCGACGACCGCGAGGTGCTCGACCTCTGGCGCCTCGCCGGCGCAGTCGCCGACGACGTTCGAGGTGTCGACCGCCGAACGCTCGTCCACCGGATGGCGCGCCGGTCGTCGCAACGTCACGAGCTCCGAGCGTTCCTCGACCTGCCCCGGCTGCGTCGCATCGACCCGGCCCGCCTCGCCGTCTTCCTCCGAGCCGCTGACATCGACGGCCCGGCCTTCGACGACATCGGTGAGCTCGTGTGGCCAATCGCCGGCACCGGCCCACTCGACGACGCCGACGACGTCCTCGCCGCCTACCGGCTGTCCCACGCGATCGTCACCGAAGCCGACACCCGCAGCCACGACCGGCTCCTCGCCGGCACCCGAGCTGCCGCCGGCCGGTCGACCGCCGCGTTCGACCGGTGGCGTGCACTCGCGCTCTTCGCGACCCAACGGCGCCGCCGCCCCGCCACGCTCACCCGGCTCGCCGAAGCGCTCGAGGCGCCCGGCGCCGAGCACCGGTGGGCCCAAGCGGGCCCAAACGCTGTCGCGCCCCCGACGTAGACTCGCGTCGCTATCGGCCTCCCCACTGAACGGCCCGCCCTCGTGGCGGGCCGTTCAACGCGTCCGGGGTAGCAGAACCGTGACCGGGGTGCGGCGGGCCGGCGAGTCACCTACCGTGCCGAAGGGTGACCCCACGCACCATCCTCGACCGGCTCGCCACGGCTGCTCCCGAAGTCACCCGCCGCCTGACGGTGCGGCTGCCGGGCGACCTCGCGGACCAGCTCGCCGACGTCGCCGGACGCGTCGGTGTCGCCCAAGCAGCCGTCGTCCGCGAAGGCGTCGCCTGGGCCGTGGCCCAGCTTCGCCACCAGCTCGAGGGCACCACCCCTGACGATGACCCCGCCCTCGATGCCGCGCTTGAACGTGGGCGCCGGTTCGTCGAACGCTGGGCGGGCAACCCGTACCCGCTCAACACGCTCGGCGAACGCTCAGAAGCACGCGACACCGTCGCCGACCTCGTCCACGCCATCGACCAAGCCCGAAGCCGCCGTTAGCATCCCCGCCCATGGACGTCACCGACGAGCAGATCGCTGCCGCAGCACGCGGCGAGATGGTCGACCTCGGCGACGGGCTCGTGCTCACGACTCGCCGCGCCATCGAAGCGGAGCGCGAGGCGGGCCGCCGGTTCGGCGAGCTGCAAACCGAGGTCGCCGACGGGCGCCCTGTCCGGGCGGTGCCCGCCGGCCTTGCCGTGGCCAGGCTCAGAGAGGCGCTCGCCGCGGGTCGCCCGTTCCCTGATGTCTCCGACCTGGTCCACGAGGTTCAGTGATCGTCCGGGCGGACTGAGCTACCCGTCCTCGTCGTCCGTGGGATTGCTCTCCGTGGTCTGAGCGCGACGGCGCTCCGCCTGCCTGGCGTTGAACCGCGCTGTCGAGACTCCCGCGAGGCCGACAGCTGCGCCCAGGCCGCCAGCAATGAGCCCCGGGTCGAGGTACCACGGGCGGTGAACGGGCACCTCGACCACGTGAGCTTCACCGTTCACGATGACCACGGCGAGGTCGGCGACGTTGTCGTCGTTCAGGTCGATGAGGTCGTCGGGGGACGACAGTTCAGAGAAGCCGGGGGGCTTCCTCTCCTCGAGTAGCGCGAAGCTCGAGAACAGACTCCAGATGATGGCGACGCTGAAGAGCAGAACCGCCATCGGGGGCATGGCAACGACGATGTGACCGCGAGCCTCGCGTCGTCTCTCAAGACCGTCGGCGACAGCAGCAGCAGCACGGCGAAGGGACTGCCGGGTGGGCCCGGGGCCGTCCGGCGCGTCGGGGCGCTCCACGTGGGGGACGATACCGAGCCCCTGTGACGCTGGGTCACAGCAGCCCCCTCCGCTTCGCGCGCCGATGCCAGCGCCGCCCGGTGCGGATCGCCTCAGCCAGCTGCTCCTGGCGCGACGGCCGCCGAGGGCGGCGAGGGCGGCGAGGCGCTGCGCCGGTGAGGGCGAGCTCGGCAATCGGGTGGTGATGGCCCTCGTTCTCGGCGACGTTGAACGGTGGCCGGAAGTGGTCGATGAGCTGTGACTCGGCGGCCTTCGCGTCAACGCGACGGTCGTACCACGCTTCGGTCTCCCACCCGGAGATGTGCCGGCTCCACGCCTTCGCCTGGTGGCGCACCCACCGCGCTTCGGGGTCGTAGCCGATCCCGATGTACCCGGGGGTGCCGTCCTCGAGGTAGCCCACGTAGACGCCGGTCTGCCTGCTGGTCATCGCTGTCGCCTGTCTCTGCTGTTGCATGACTCCATGGGACATCACCGGGGTCACGCTTCGGGGTTCCTCGCCAAGTTGGCCATCTCGTCGTATCCGGCGGTCGTGGGGTGGAGCCCGTCGCCCCCCAGGAGGTCGGGCTCGTCTGCCGTCTTCGCCGCCCACCCGATCGTGCGCACGCCTCGGGCTTCTAGGAGCCCGTTCAGCGGGTTGTCGAACGTCGCGGGCAGGTCGACCCAGCGGACCTCGACCGACGACGGCACGGCCCGGAGGACGTCGTCCACGGCCCGCTCGGTGAGCCCGGCGCCGTCGTTCGCTCCGCAGGAGATCACGACGACCGCGACGCCGTCCCAGGACGCTCGGCGGGCCTGCTCGGCGCACCAGGCGGCCGGGCGGCCCTCCTCGACGGCAAGGACCCGGACGTCGCCGGCGGCGAGGCCGACCGCGAGGGAGTCGCCGAGCACGGCGACATCGGCCGCCGAGCTTGGAGCGCCTCGGTCCTCGATGTGCCACGCCTCGGTGGAGATCTGGTGGAGCCCGTGCTCGTCGGCGTGGGCGGTCAGCCACCGTCCGGTGGGGGTGCCGAAGGTGGACGCGCCGGCGAAGTCGACGGCGCGACCGACCTCGTGCTTCGACGTCCCCGGCCGGGCGGTGTCGGGCGTGCAGTCGCTAGCCGGCATCCGGTAGACGGCGTAGTCGGACGTGCCGCAGTGGGCCCGGCGCAGCTCGATCTGCTTGTCGTTGCTCCGGTAGCAGGAGACCGGAACGAGCTTCACGTCGTCGCCGGCGGCGGCCTGGATGAGCGACCGGTACTTCGGCGCCGAGTCGGGCGCGACGAGACAGCCGGCGGTGAGCTCGACGAGGGCGACGCCGCCGCGGTGGACGACGTCGCCGGAGGGTGCCTGGCCGGCGACGACCAGCTGCCCGTCGGCGAGGTCGTCGAGGTAGGTGTCGAGCGGGGCGTTGAGCGCCGTCCACGCCGCGTTCAGCGTCGGGGTGTCGCCGTCGTCGAGGGTGTCGGTGACGACCGCCCGGACGCCCATCGCCCGGTTCCAGAGGTCGTCGAGGATGTCGGACAGGCCGACCGCGCCTGCCGGGCTCAAGCTCGTGGGGACGTCGGCGGGGGTCTGTTCGCCGACGTAACCGGCGGCGATGCCCATCGCCTTCGCCGCGTAGGAGCGGGCAGCGGGGCCCGAGCCGTTGTAGCGGCGGAACGCCTCGCGGCGGGCACCGTCGTCGGTCACGTCGTACCCGTTGCGGCACAGCAGCACTGCCGTGGATGCGGCGGCGTCGTCGATGTCGTGGACGTCGGTGACGCCGTCCCCGTCGCCGTCGGTGCGCACCGAGAGCCACGTCTGGGGGATGAACTGGCCGGGCCCGACGGCCCGGTCGTGCACGCTGTCCCCGTCGAGAGAGCCGTCGTCCGTGTCGCTGACGCGGCCGATCGCCGCGCTGGAGCCCACGAGCGCCGGCCCGAAGATGTGCGGGGTCACCTCGCCGTCCGGGGCGATCTCGCCACCGCCGTCGTGGCCCGGGGCTTCGATCTCGTAGACGGCGGCGATGTCGGCCGGGGCGATGTCGCACGGGGCCGAGGCCGCCGCCGCCATGTAGGCGACGGCAGCCCGCTCCGGGATCTGCGTGAGGGCCTCGGCCGAGAACGCTCCCCCGAAGGTGAGCACCCCCGCCGTCACGCCCGCCGCGCCCGCCGTGGTGGCGAGGAGACCGCGGATCACTTCTGCATCACCCGGGCGTAGTAGGTCTTCCAGCCCTCCAGCTCCTCGATCGCCCGGTCGAGCCGACCGTTGGCCTCCTCGATGAGCGGGAGGTCCTCGATGCCGCCGGAGTTCTCGATGTCCGCGGCGAGCTGGAACACCTTGTTGGCCGCGGCGTTGAGGTCGTCGGTGTCGGGGGCACGCACTCGCTCAGTCCTCGTTGTCGGTGTTCTCGCCGAGCCCGTTCTCGGGCGCCAGCGGCGCGTTCCCGGTCTCCCGGGCGAGGCCGTTCGCGGCGCCGGTCGCGACCCGGCCCGTGACCTGGCCGAGCCCGTCGGCGCCCTCGTCGAACAGCGCGACACCCTCACGGATCACGGTCCGGCTGACGTTGCCGGTGCTCTCGATCCCGTTGACGCTGACGCCCTCGATGTTGTCGATCCGGTTGTTGGTCGTCTCGCCGTCGTCGGCGATCGCCATCGCACCGGTCAGCGTGACCGCGCCGATCGCCAGAGCGCCGGCTCGCTTCGTCCACTTGCCTGCCATCGCTCAGTCCTCCGTGCTGTCGTCGTCTTCGATCAGCTGTCGCATCTCGAGGTTCAGGGCATCGAGGTGCGACAGCGGCGTGTCCATGCCGGCGCTGGCGTCGCAGGACGCGTCGTCGGCGGAGTCGGGATCGGGGCCGGGTTTGCCGGAGCGGCGTGTGAGCTGCAGCACCGATCCGTCGCCGTCGCCGAGCACGACGGGGTCGCGGCCGTCGGCCCAGCGCACGGTGCGCTGCACACCAGCGACGGGGTCGACGTCGACCTCGATCTGCCAAGGCCACGCCGGGCCAAGGTCGACTCGCTTCGATGCGAGCGACGCGGCGACGGACTGGCGCTCGTCGTCGTCGAACAGCTCCGACCGGAACGCGATCGGGGTGCGGGACTCGCCGACGATGGCGTACCCGAACCCCTTCTGCTCCTCGGAGATGTCGTGGCACGGCGCGCCCTCGGACCGGCCGAGCACAAGACGCGTGTGGAGCTCGTTCTCCGACGCGAAGCAGATGCGGATCTGCATGTTCGCCCGCGTCTTCGCCGGCACCGCCTCGGTGTCAGACCGCTGGGTGCAGAAGATCAGCGGGATCTTCAGCGCCCGGCCCTGCGACGCGAGCTGGTTCGTGAGCCGCTCCCGGGGACGCCGCTCGGAGTTGGGGACGTCCGAGAACAGCGCAGCCATCTCGTCGACCACGAGCACGAGCCGCTCCATGCCTGGGCCGACCGTGGCGCGCGTGGCGCCCGCAGCTCGCACCCGCCGCTTCCGGCGGTTCATCTCGTCGACGGTGAGCTCGAGGAGGTCGTTCGAGCTGTCCTCGCCGTACCCGACGGTCGTGGCCCGGCCCTCCCAGAAGTGGAACTCGGTCTCCTTGGGGTCGCACAGCGCAAGGGCCGTGTGGTCCCGCTCGGCGAGCTGGCGGAGCAGGTTGGCCACCAGGTTCGACTTCCCGCTCCCGGGCACGCCGCCGATCAGGATGTTGACCTCGTCGATGCGGGCGAACAGCGGCCGGCGCACAGGTTCGACCGGGTCGGACTCGTCGAGCCACAGCCCGAGCCGGAGCGAGTCGTCCGGGGTCGGCTCGTCGTCGACGGGGATCTCCTCCCACACTGCGATCGGGTCGACCTCGTTGGCGACCACGACGCCCTCGCCGGCCACGTCCTCGGAGGGGTGGACCCGCACCGAGTGGAACCTGACCTTGTTGCGCGCGTTCGCCTGGCCGGCGTTGAAACCGGCGGCCAAGGACCGGTCCATCGCGTGGCTGATGATGTCGTCGTCCGTGGCGCCCGCCGGCGCCGTGTAGCGGGCCGCCCACCCGTACGCCGTCGGCCACGGCGTGTCGATGTGGAAGGCGCCGAGGGGCTCGCCGTGGGCGCCGCGGAGGACCGTCTGGCCGCCGAGGTTCATGCCGTACTGCTGGCGGCGGGCGTCGTGGGTGTCGAACCAGTTCGCCAGGACGAACGGGTTGCGCCACCCGACGTACCGGCCCGCCTTCCAGAGGCCCACGAGCGCGAGCACGCCGAGCGCCGGCACCAGAGCGAACACCCGGACCGGTTCGACGTTCTCCCAGACGATGAAGAACAGCCACGCCGCGAAGGCGCCAGCGACGGCCTGTATCGCCCGGCCGAGCCACGAGCCCGTCTTGATCGCGTGCCCGACCGCGAGACCGATCCCGAACCCGACAGCGCCGGAGGTGAGCACCCCGGCGCCCTTGGCGACCTGGCGGATGATGAGCAGGGTGCCGCCGAGGCCGAGCGTGGCGACGATCCACCGGACGGGCTCGTCGAGGAACCAGCGGAGGACGTCGATGGTGATGCCGGTGACGATGCCGGCGTAGACGGCGCTCACTCGCCCGCCTCCGCCTCAGCCGGCACCATGGGCAGCGCCTCGGGCGCCTCTGCGCTGGGGGCGGGGTCAGTGCAGTCGAACAGCCGCACCGCGCCGGCCGGCATCTCGGCGGTGAACGCCACGTCGACACCGCCACCGGTGCCAGCGACCGACACGAGGCACACGTCGTACCCGATCGTCCCCTGAGTGAGGAGCTGGTCGATGACGGCCGCCTCGTTGGCCTGGTTGAGCGTGACGCGGCCGTCCTCGGTCTCGCCGACGATGCCGACGATCTGCGCCGCCGACGGGGTCAGCGGGTGCGTCATGCCCATCAGGTGGTTGGCCGGGACCTCGACGAACTCGGTGACCGTCTCGCCGCCCTCGGGCCGGTTCCGGGCGAAGTAGGCGGGGAGCACGACCGCGGCGATCAGGCCGATCACGACGACGAACGCGAGGACCCACCCGGCCTTCGCGTGGAAGGACTGCGCGGCGAACGACTCGGCGCTCGTCGGGCGGCGGCCGCGGCCACGCTCGCTGATGCGCTCGCTCACCTGACTCGTCGCGGGGTTGCGGTCAGCCATCGGACACCTCCGTGAGGTAGGCGAGAGCGAAGGGCTGACCACCCTCGGTCTCGATGGACTGGTAGACGGCGACCTCGGGGCGGTCGACGCTGGCGAACCCGGTCGCCGGGTCGAGGTCCCGGCCGATCCGGAACACCCGGAAGGTGCGCTCCCCGACCTCGAGCTCGTCGAGGGGACGCAGGCCGGAAAGGTCGAACGGCACGGCGATGACCGCCCGCCCCGTAGCACCCGGCGCGACCGACGCGGGGTTCCACGCCGGCCCGGCCCGCAGCGCGGTCTCGTCGGTGCCCGCGTACAGCGGCTTCTCGAACCCGTAGCGGGCGATGACGACCATGTCGGCGGGGACCATGGTGGTGGTCGTGGTCGGCGCTGTCGTGCTCGTGGTCGCCGGCGGAGTGGTAGTGGTGACCGGCTTGCCGTCGATCGCCAGCTCCAGCCCTCCGGGCTCGCCGGCCATGAGCGCGACCGAAGCGACCCGCTGCGGGCCCGCCGCCGGCGTGGAACCCTGGCCGGTGAGGGCCGGGGCGACGAGCACGGCGGTGCCGCCGAAGACGGCGAGCGTCGCCGCTGCAGCCCGCCCCCGAGTCATCGCGCACCGTCCTCAGGTGCGATGGCAGCGGGCGCAGCTTCGATCCATCCGTCGACGACGGCGGCCGGGAGCCCCGCTGCGGACGCGATCGCTTCGAGCGTCGACCGCCGCTTCCGACGCTGTTCACCGAAGAGCCCGAACGCGATCCACCGGTCACGGTTGCGCTGCTGCGCACCGGTGCGAGTACCGCCGGCGGCGACCCGGGCGGCTGTCCGTAAGGCGCGGCGGCCGGCGTGCTGGCCGACGACCAGCGACGCCACGTACCCGGCCCGTACTTCCCGGCCGGTCAGCGGCCCGCGGACGCTCTCGTCGGCGTCGACCGTGAACGCGACCGCCACCTGCTCGAGCTCGGCGACCGCTGCCGGGTCGGTGATCCCGGCTGCGCCGATGAAGGTGCGGAGCTCCGCGTCGCGGGCTCGGCGCAGCAGATGGAGGTCGACAAACGCGCGGGCCCGCAACGGGTCCGACGCGCCGAGCGTCTTCACGAGCCGACGGCGGTCAATTCCCTCTGGCATCGACCCATGAATTGCCGCCGAAAGCGTGTAAAGGCCGTCTATCTCGGCGCGATCGAGAAGGTACGCGCTGCGACCCGAATTGTGCTTAATGACCTTCGGCATTCCAGCCTCCGGGAGTCGCAAGGGGTGCAGCCCCGCCACCCGCTCCTCGTGCCCCCCTTGGTCCCAGCGAAGCTGGGCCATGGGGGGTCGACGAGTGCGAGGGTTGGGTCACCGGGTTGTCGGCGGCGATTCGATGTCCGGGAATTCCGGGGGTCGATCGGCTGCGATTCATTCCGTGCGCGGCGACCTGTGTCATTTGCTTTCGCAGCGCGCGGATCTTGTTGTTCCTTCGAGACCGGCACGCGGGGTGGTACTTCGTGTCGCTGCGACGGACCGGGCCGAGCGGTCGTCGGCACTCGAGGCAGATGCGGCCACCTTCGACGGCGTCGGCGTCGCTGGAGAGGCCCGTCCATCCGTGGCTCCCGGCTTCGTTGCCGTCGGACGGGGAAACGGACCCGACGGCGCCTGCGGGGCGCTCAGAGCGGCTCGCGGTGGCGTCTGCGGTTCGGGCCGTCACGACGCGCTCCCGTTGCTGGCCGCTCGCCGACCGGCCGGCGACACAGGCGAGGTGACCCGCGGTGCCTGGTCCGTCCCCGGCGCTGGCAGGGCTGGCGGGGGTGGGTCAGCGATCGGGACCGCCTGCTCGACCATGCGCCGCTCGGCTGCATTGAGCTGGGCCAGGGCGGCGAAGGCCAGGCGGTGCTCGACGGTCTCGGCGTAGATCACTCCGACTGCGAGCACGACAGCAGCGAGAAGGCCCGCTGCATGGCCGGTGCTGCCGATGGCCGCCTGCCACACGGCAGCTGCCGCACAGGCAAGCGCTGCGGCGGTGAGGCGGAGTGCGTGCCGACGGTCGGACACGTCCGACGTCGGGTCGGTGGGAGAATGGCTCTCAGCCATGTCGGGCCTCCTGTGTAGGTCCGGTGTGGTGAGGCCCTCGTCGGAGGTTCCAGCTCCGGCGGGGGCCGCTTCGGTTGTTGGTTGGCGCTACTGGGCTCGTCGAGCTCGTGCGATCTGCCCGGCCTCATCGAGGACGGTTGTCCGCTCCTCGGGGGACATCTGGTCGCAGTACCGGGCAACGAGTGCTGCGATGACGGTGGAACCGCCGGCGGGAGTGCCTGCCGTGTCGACGAGCAACTGCCTCCAATGGGCGGTCGGCAAGTACACGGCCTGTTGGCGAACCTCGCCTTGTGATGCGGGGGCGGTCACCCCTGCCCCAGCGACTCGCGAAGGATCCGCTCGGCGCGTTCCTGCTTCGTCTCGACCGTCTTGGCCTCGGTGTGGCGGTCGAGGAGGTCGAGCGCCAGTTCGGCGACCTCCTGCCGGGTCATCTGGAGTCGGGAGCGGAGCTGCTCGACCTTCTCGTTGTGCCGACCCGAGATCTGGACCGTGGGGTAGTTCCGGCGTTCCTTGCCGTCCTTCGTGAGGCCCGGTCCCGGCCTCACATCGGTCTGTCCGCTCGCATGCTTGGCGGTGTCCGTCATCCCGGCTCCTCAGGCTCGGTCGTCGTCTGGTCCGAGGAACCCCCTGGTGCACCCGTGCCCACCCCCTCGGCACTCCCCTCCGGGGGAGTCACCCCCCTTGGGGGGTACCGAAGACCCCTTGGGGGGCCATGAGGGGGTGGTACATGTAGTCACGCCATCGCCGTGCTGATCATGGCGTTCCTCGGCGGCCTGATGTGGGTCGGCTTCCAGACGATCTGGACCCGCATCGAGGGCGGCGTCAACGGCGAGATCGACACCATCGTCGGCGCCTGAGACGGCCGGGGACCGAGGGAGAGCTGACCATGACCGCTGCCGGCGACATCGCAGCCCGAGGGGTGGACGACGACCGCCTCCGGGGCGACGCCGGCAGCGGCCTGTTCTCCTCCGCGCTCGGCTTCCTCGTCGTCATGATCCTCATGTTGTTCGCCACCCAACTGGCGTTCCACCTGCTCACGACCTCACGGGTGACCCACGCCGCGGGTGACGCGGCCCGGGTCGCGGCCCGCTCCGCCACCGTCTCCGGCGTGCCCTCCGCGGCCGGCGTCGACCGGGCCGAGGAGCGGCTGCGGGAGGTGCTGGGCGACGACATCACCGTCGACTGGTCCGGCACCGACGGCGACGCCGTCCACCTCCGCGTCCGGGCGAACGCACCCGTCCTGCTGCCCGCGTCGTTCCGCGACGTGCTCGGCATGGGCGTGGTCGACCGCACGGTCGTCGTCCGCACGGAGACGCTCCGATGACAACACCAGGCCCCTGGCGGGCGCGCAGGCTCCGAGGCGACGACGGCTACGTCGGCGGCGCCGAGGCCCTGCCGTTCGGCTTCCTCGTCCTCCTCGTCGGCGCCCTGTTCGTTGCCAACGTCTGGGCGATGGTCGACGTTCGCGCCGCCGCTGCGACCGCGGCCCGCGAAGCCGCCCGCACCTACGTCGAGGCCGACCCGACCGCCGGCGACACCGCCCGCGTCGCCGGCGCCACCACCGCGGCCGCCGACGTCCTCGACGGGCTCGGCCGCTCCGAGATCACCCCGACCGTTGTCGTCTCGAACCCGGACGGCTTCGAGCGCTGCGCCCGGGTGACCGTCGAGGTCTCGCTCGTCGCGCCTCGGGTCGTCCTGCCGTTCGGGCGGGGCATCGCCTCCCAGCGGGTCAGCGCCACCCACTCGGCCCTCGTCGACCCGTGGCGCTCCGGCCTCGAAGGAGACGGCTGTGCCTTCTGACCCTGTGTGTCCTGGCCCCAGCCGCGGCTCGGACGGCGAGCGCGGCTCGGTGCTGATGCTGATGCCGGCGCTCATCCTCGTCGTGCTGATCCTCGGCGCCATCGCCATCGACAGCTCCCGGGTCCTCACCCGCCGCATCGAGCTGACCGACCTGGCGGCCTCCGCCGCCGACGACGCCGCCACCGCCGGTCTCGACGTCGACCACTTCCGGGCGACCGGCGAGTACGTGATCGACCCCGACCGCGCCGCCCTCGTCGTGCGCACCTCGCTCGCCGCGTCCGGCGTCCTCGACGACCTCGCCCGGCCACCGGTCGTGACCATCGTCGACCCGACGACGGTCAGCGTCGAGCTCACCGAGTCGGTGGAGCACCTGTTCACGCCCGACATCGGCCGGGGCGGCGCGACGGTCGTGACCGCGGCGGCGACGGCCACCGCCATCCAACGTTGATCCTAGAGACACCGACAGACACTTTCGGTATATCTCGACCCATGGCGGATCCGACGGCGGCGATCACCGAGCTCCGGGAGTTGGCCGACCGTGCCGACGAGGCCGCATCGCTCGCCGTCGCGACCGGTGCGCCGGATCCCGATGCCGTGCGGGCCCTCGGCGACGAGCTCGCGTCGATCCTCGAGGGGCACCGAACCCACCTCGATCCGGGCCAACGGATGCGGCTCGAGCAGCTCGCCGCCGCCGCACGGAGCGACGATGCGCGCAAGCGGCCACCCGCCCGAACCTTCGCCGCCCGGGTCCGCGCCGCGACCCCGACCCGTCGCCGCCCGGCCGCGACCCGGACAACACCCGCCATCGCGGTCGCCGCCCTCGTCGCCATCGCCGCCGCACTCGCCGCGGCACCGGCCTCGTCGGCCGCGAACGCGCCAGACACGGAGGCGCCGGAACCGGCCCCGAGCCCGAAGGAGCCCGCGTCCGTCACGGTCGACGGAGCGACCTACACGGTCGGCCGTCCCGGTGACATCGCGATCGCGTCCGACGAGTGGTGCGAGCCGCCGACGATCGCCGTGCTCCGACCGTCCACCGGTGCGATCTACCGCTTCCGGCACCTGGCCACACCCGGTGAGGACGTCGTCGGCGAGCTCATCGGTACCGCCGCCGATGCCGTGGACCTCCGTCCGGCGCCCGACTGCGCCGCCCTGCCGACCCCGGTCGGCCCGACCGGCCAACCCGTCCCCGCCGTCACCGTCCCTCTCAATACCACCCCAGTCGACTCCACCTCCCCCGACACCATGAACCAGGAGCCTTCGCCATGAGCCGCGTCCGTGCCGTCGTCACGCTGGTGCTGTGGTCCGCGGCCGTCGCCACCGCGATCTGGTCGCTCGACCGACTCGGCACCGGATCCCTCGCTGCGCCCCCGCTGCGTGACCCCGGTGCACTCAGCGCGTGGGCCGAGGACGTCGGCCCCGTCTTCGCGTCGATCGCCGTGCTGCGCCTCGTCGCCTGGGGCCTCGCCTGGTACCTCGCGCTCGTCACCGCGCTCGGGGTTGTCGCTCGCCTCAGCCGCATCCCCGCGCTGGTCGAATGGGCCGACCTGATCACCCTGCCGCCGGTGCGCCGGGTGGTCAGCGGCGCCGTCGGCCTCAGCTTCGCGGCCACCAGCCTCGCCATCTCCGCGCTCCCCGCCACCGCCCTCGTCGCCCGCGACCACGTCGACCTCCCCGCGGTCGATCTGGCCGCACCGTCGCTCCCCTTCGGCGGCTTCGTCGACAGCGACGACCGGGACGCCGACGACGAGCCCCCGGTCCTTCGCATCGAGGACATGGACGAGGCCGCTGAGGAGGACGAGGTCGAGGCGGACGCCGACGAGACCGACGAGACCGACGAGATCGAGGAGGCCGACGCGACCGCCGACGAGGCGGCCGACCCGGTGATCGACCTCACCGACGCTGCCGAGCCGGTGAACGGTGCGGCCGACCTCGTCGACGAGGCGCTCGACGGCGCCGCCACCGACGCCGGCGCGTTCGTCCGGGACCTCGCCGAGCGCGCCGCACCCGCAGAGACCGCGGACGAGCTACCCGCGCCGTCGCCCGAGGTCGCCACCGAGCAGGCCGCCGACGTCGCCCCGACGACCTGGACGATCGAGTCCGGCGACCACCTGTGGCACGTCGCCGAGGACACCGTCGCCCGCCACCTCGGCCGCCCCGCCACCGACGCCGAGATCGCCCCCTACTGGCAGCGCCTCATCGACACCAACCGCGACACCCTCGCGGATCCCACCAACCCCGACCTCGTCTTCCCCGGCCAGGTCTTCCACCTCCCCCCGCCGGGCTGATCAGACGGACAGGCGGGCCCGGCTGTATCAACGGCCGGGGCGCCGGGCTCTAGCGGATGCGGGCTTCGGGAGTGCACCGGCGAGTGCAGAGCCGTCGGGCCGGCCCGCCAGTTCGAGGGGGCGTGCCATGGGGGAAGGCCGAGACGGTGCCGGTCGGGTCGAGGACGCAGCCCGGTCGCTCGCCAGCGGACTCGCCCGGGCGGCGGCCGACGAGTTGGCCGGCCGCTTCGAGGGCGCGGTTGCGCTGACCTCGTTCCGGGAGTCCGTTGCCGACACGCTCACCGCAGACGAGCGCCTCACCATCGTCGACCAGGCGCAGGTGCTGCTCGAGGGCAACTACGTCCATCTGCCACTGAAGGCGGCGATGCACGCCGTCGACCCGGTGCAACGACTGCGGCTCCTGCGAGCCCGGCTCACCAATCCCGTCGATGACGAAGAGCTCACCGACCGTGGGTTCCACGCCGAGATGTCGTCGATCTTCCACTCGGTGCGCGACCTGCACACCAACTACCTCCTGCCCGAGCCGTACGGCTCGAAGGTGGCGTTCCTCCCGTTCATGGTCGAGGAGTTCTGGGAGGACGGGGCGCGCCGTCACCTCGTCTCCCACGTCGCCGACGGCTTCGAGGAGCTCACTCGCGGCGACGTGATCACCCACTGGAACGGGAGCACGATCGGTCGAGCGATCGCCGCCAACGCCGACCGCTTCGCCGGCAGCAACGACGCGGCCCGCCACGCCCGGGGCGTCGAGTCGCTCACGGTCCGACCGCTCGTCATCCACCTGCCGCCCGAGGCGGACTGGGTCGACCTGGTCGTCGAATCCGGCGACGGCACGACCCGGGAGCTGCGCATCCCGTGGCTCGTCGCCGACAACCTGCCGGCGATGACGGCCGACGGCCCCCAGGTGACCGACACCGAGACCGCGATGGGCATCGATCTCGACGGTGATGCAACCAGTCGGGCCCACAAGCTGCTGTTCGCGCAGCAACCCGCGGCGCGGGAGTTGCGCGGCCTCGCGTCCGCACCCCGGCGAGACGCCGACGAGGTCGTCACGCAGATGCCGGGCTTCTTCCGGGCGCGGCGTGTCTCGACAACCTCTGGCAGGTTCGGCCACCTGCGCATCTTCACGTTCAACACCGACGACCCGTGGGGGTTCGTGCTCGAGTTCGTCCGGCTCGCCGAGGAGCTGGGGACCGACGGGCTGATCGTCGACGTGCGCGGCAACGGTGGCGGTCACATCTGGGCGGCGGAGCTGCTGCTCCAGACGCTGACGCCACACCCGATCACGCCCGAGCCGGTGCAGTTCATCGGCACCCAGGTGAACCTCGAGCTGTGCCGCCAGCACGCCTTCGGCGAGGGCGGCATCGACCTCGGCCCGTGGCTCGGCTCGCTGGAGGAGTCGTTGCGCACGGGGGCGGTGTTCTCCCGGGCGTTCCCGATCACGCCGACCGACGCGGCGAACGCGCTCGGCCAGCAGGTCCACCGGCCGGCGGTCCTGGTCACCGACGCCCGCTGCTACTCGGCCACCGACATCTTCGCCGCAGGGTTCCAGGACCACGGCGTCGGCCCGGTCATCGGCGTCGACCCGAACACCGGTGCCGGTGGGGCGAACGTGTGGACCCACGACCTCCTCCGAGCGCTCTACACCGACGTCGAGGCCACGCCCTACGGCAGCCTGCCGGCGGGCGTGGGGATGCGGGTGTCGATCCGCCGCACGCTGCGGGTCGGGCCCGCGGCGGGCACGCCGGTGGAGGACCTCGGCGTCGCACCCGACGTGCGCCACGACGTGACCCGGCGTGACCTGACCGACGAGAACGCGGACCTCCTCGACCTCGCCGGTGAGCTGCTGGCCGCCCGGCCCGTCCGTCGCCTCGACGCGGCCGGTGGGGTCGACAACACGGGTGGGCTCGTGCTGAGCCTCGATGTCGCCGGGCTCGACCGGGTCGACGCCTACGTCGACGACCGGCCCCGCGCCACGATCGATCTCGGCGCCGGCGTCGACGGCAACGGTGCCCCGACGTTGGTTGTGCCCGGTGCGCTCGGGGCCACCGAGCTGCGGCTCGAGGGGTTCGACCGCGGCGAGCTGGCCGCCGCCCGGAGCTTCGTCTTCGTACCCGCCCACGATGGTGACGGCACCGCGGTCGTCGACACGGTGGCGCACCACCAGCGGGTCGGCTCGGCGGCGGTGCCGGAGGCCGTCCGGTTCCTCGTCCACGCGCCGGGCGCGTCGCCCGACGACGTTCGGGCGGCGGTCGACGCGGCGTGGGACACCGGGGCGTCGACCGACGAGGTCGCGGTCCGGCACCTGTTCGCGATGGACGGTGAGATCCCGGCTCCGCCGCTCGACGAGCACTTCGCCGTGCACCGCCGGCCGCCGGGCACCAGCCCGGCGAGCCGGCGCCGCGCCGCCTTCGAGCTCGCCCGTCGGCTGATGGCGACGACCGGTTGGGAGGTCCAGCCCGACCTCGGCACGACCGTGTTCGGACGCGAGCTCGTCGAGGACACCGACGACCTGCGCCGCGCCGGCGGCGGGGCCACGACGCCGCTCCCCGGTACCGAGGACCCGGCGTGGGCGCTCGAGTCGCTGCGGGTCCCGCTGGCCTCGAAGACGTTCGACGTCAACGGCGCCGGCGTCGTGGTCGGCCACCCCGATACCGGCTACACGAAGCACGCGGAGCTCCTCGGTGCCCTCGACCTGACCAGGGACCGGGACGTGCTCGACGACGACGACAACGCACTCGACCCGCTGAAGAAGGGGTTCTTCGGGCTGTTGGGCAACCCGGGCCACGGGACCTCGACCGGCTCGGTCATCGTCAGCCGCAACCCGGCCATCGTCACCGGGACGGCGCCGGGCTCGACCCTCGTGCCGATCCGCGCCATCACCACCGTCGCGCTCGTCTTCGACGGCGATGTCGCCCGCGCCGTCGAGTACGCCAGGGCGAGCGGCTGCCACGTCATCTCGATGAGCCTCGGCGGCATCGGGTTCTCGTCGTCGTTGCGCACCGCGATCCGAGCCGCGATCGGCGACGGGCTCCTCGTGCTGGCCGCCGCCGGCAACGAGGTCGGCTTCGTCGTCGCCCCGGCGAGCTACTCCGAGGTGATCGCGGTGGCGGCCACCAACATCGCGGACGAGTCATGGTCGGGCTCCTCCCACGGGACGGCCGTCGACATCTCCGCCCCCGGCGAGAGCGTCCATGCCGCCAAGGCGCGCAAGGACGAGCACACGCGGACCTCCCGCAGCTCGGGCACCTCGTACGCCGTCGCGCAGACCGCGGGTGTCGCCGCGCTGTGGCTGGAGCATCACGGCCGGGATGCGCTGATCGCCCGCTACGGCGCCCCGAACCTCCAGGGTGTGTTCCGCCATCTGCTGACGACGACCAGCCGGGTCCCGGCGAACTGGGACGCGAGTGAGTACGGCGCCGGCATCGTCGACGCCCACGCCCTCCTCGCCGCCCCACTGCCCGACACCGCCGTCCCGGTCGGTGGACCACGTGCGGCGGCCGATGCGACCAGCCGGATGGCCGACGCCCTCCCCGGCGTCGACGGGGCCGGCATGGAGGCCGCGGTGGAACGCCTCCTCGCCGACGTCCCCGAGGACGAGCGCCACCTCTACCTCGGTGAGCTCACCTACCTCCTCGCCGAGGACCCACTGCTGCGGGCCGGGGTCACCGCGCTCGCCGACGGCAGGCGCTCGGTCGGCCGGACCGCCACCGCAGCAACTGCGGCCCGCCTCCGAACCGAGGCCTCACGGTCGCTGGCCGACGCGACGATCCAGCCCGGCCGCGCCTGAAGGCGCGGCGCCTCACACGAGCGCCGGACCGTCCGCCCCGAGGCCGCGGGACGGACGCGACGGCGCCGCCCGACGGTCGCGAATCCTGCGGCCGCGGACGGACACCTCACGCCGCTCGGCGCGTCAGCGGCCCTTCCACTCGGGGGCGCGCTTCTCGGCGAAGGCGCGGGCGCCTTCCTTGGCGTCGTCGCTGGCGAAGACGGGGGCGGTGACCTTGCCGACGTGCTCGGCCGTGTCGGGGCCGAGCTCCTCGAGCATCAGCTGCTTGGTCGCCTGCACGGCGAGGGGGCCGTTGGCCGCGATCGTGGTGGCGAGGCCCATGGCGGTGTCGAGCACCTCGGCGGCGGGGACGACCCGGTTGATCAGGCCCAGCTCCAGTGCACGGGCAGCCGAGATCGGCTCGCCGGTGAGGCCCATCTCCAGCGCGATCTGCACCGGGATCCGCCGCGGCAGGCGGGTACCGCCACCGGCCGCGACCAGGCCCCGCTTGACCTCGGGGATCCCGAACCGGGCGTGATCGGCGGCGACGACGAGGTCGGCCCGCATCACGACCTCGAACCCGCCGGCCAGCGCCTGGCCGTTCACCGCGGCGATCAGCGGCTTCGGGCACGCCCCGAGCGCGGCGAACGCCGCACCGACCTTGCTCATGTCCTCGCCGGCGGCGAACGCCTTCAGGTCCATGCCCGCCGAGAAGATCTTCTCGCCGGCGCCGGTGATGACGACGGTCCGCACGTCGACGTCCTTGCTGGCCCTGTCCATGGCGTCGACCACGCCCGCCCCGACCTCGGCGTTCAGCGCGTTCGCCGCCTCGGGCCGGTTCAGGGTGACGACCATGACACCGTCGCGGATGTCGACATCGACGCTCATCGTTCGGGTACTCCTCCATCGAGCGGGTGGTCCCCCGATCAGGGGACCGATCCTGAAACCTCAGTCCACTGAACGCTCGCTTGGCAAACCGGCGGTTCCCGAGCGAGGCGCCCGGCCGTCCCGGTCGATCACCTGTCGCCGGCCGGGTCGCTCCCCGACCGCAGCGTGACGGTGAGCGAGGCGGGCGTGCGCAGGTTCGGGCGGGGTTCGTGCTCGATCGGCTGGTCGACGAGGTGGGCACCGGCGGCCGCGAGGGCGCCGAGCACACCGGCGGTGATCGCGCCCGCCTGCGCTGCACCCGGGCAGCGGTGCGGGCCGCGACCGAAGGTCCACGGCACCGGCCCGTCGCCGGTTCCCGGCCCTCCGGCGAGCTCGGCGGCGGCCAGGCCGACGACGACGTCGCTGCCCGCGGGGATCGTCGTCGAACCGACGGACACGTCCTCGAGCAGCCGTCGGACGGTGAGCTGCACCGGGGGTTCGCTCCTCGCCACCCGCTCCACGTCGGAACGCTCGATCCGGCCGTGCCCGCCGAGCAGCCGGCGGGCCGCCACACCGATCAGTGCGGCGGTGGCGTCCATCGCCTGGAACAGGATCGAGACCCTGGCGACCACCGTCTCGTCGTCGAGCGGCCCGAACGCCGCCGTCACCGCGTCGGCGACCTCGTCCGGGTCCGGCCGATCGACCGCGCCGAGCATGGGGGCCAGCCGGCGGCACAGCCCGTCGATCACCGGCGCCACGGTGCGACCGTCGAGTCCCAGCGCCTCGGCCAGCACCCGGGCGGGGACCTCCCGGGCGAGCGCCATCGCGTCAGGGGAGTCGCGACCGTCGAGCCACCGCGTCGTGAGCTCGGCCGCCCGCTGTTCGACGACCACCGGGTCCGCGGCATCGAGGAGCTCGACCACCGCGGCCCGTCTGCGCCCGTGGTCGGCGCCGTCGGAGAACCGGGCCATTCGCCGCTGCAGCCCGCCGACCCGGTCGACCACCTCACCGGCGGGAACCACCGAAGCTGCCTCCGCACCGAGCACCGCCGCGACCGCGTCCGGCGACGCGACCAGCCACCGCCCGTCGTCGAGCCGGACGACCCCGGTGGCTCCGGCCCGGCGCCACACGGCGGCCCAGTCGGGCGCGGAGGCGGCCGACGCCGGCTCGACGGACGTGCTCGCACCGAACACCACAACGACCTCCCGGGGATCGGACGACCCGGGCTCGGCGCCGGGGCGCGCGCAACGTAGGACCGGGACGGTTCGGCACGCGCCGACACGTCGGTCGCCACCCACGCCCCGCGGCGACCGACCGACCGTGACGCGACCCGAAGGCCGTCGAGTGATCACAATCCGCTGGCCCACGGCGCACCGGGCGACCAGGATCACGAGCTGCACCGCGCAACGACCAGGAGGACGACGGCCGTGAACGAGCTCGAGGAGGCCGCCGGCCTCGCGACATCGCCCGGCTACCACTACGCCCAGCGGCTCGGCGACCAGCTGTTCGTGGCCGGGCAGGTCCCCCTCGACGGCGACGGCGAGCTCGTCGGCCGTGGCGACCCCCGGGCCCAGGCCGAGCAGTGCCTCGACAACCTGGTGACGATCCTCGGCGCCCACGGGTTCGGGCCGGGCGACATCCACCAGCTCGTCGTGCACGTCGTCGGCGAGCACGGCAACCTCATCGACGCCTGGGCCGGGGTCACGGCCCTTCCCCGACGGCGTGCCCCCGGCGACCCTCCTGGGCACGCCGGTCCTCGGCTACGTCGACCAGCTCGTCGAGATCGACGCCACCGTCATCAAGGGCTGATGACCCTCGTCCAGACCGGGGAACGTCGCGGCCGTACCCGCGACACGGCCGGTAGGGTTCGGCGGTGGCAGACCTCGACTTCGCGATCCTCGCCGACTACGCACGCGTCGAGAACGGGCTCGGCTACCTCATCGCCGGTGGGCTCGACCGGATCCGGGTCGCCGAGGTGCCGCGCACCCAGAACGTCGGGCTCCTCATGCGACTGCTGTTCACCCTCGGCGAGGCCGACCGGACCCACCGCCTCGAGGTCATCGTCCTCGACGCCGACGGCACCCGCCTCCGGGAGGTCGGCGCGTCGGTGACCCCGCGGGTCCCGCTCGACCACACGCCGGGGCGCAAGCTGCAGATGATGTCGTCGATCAACTTCGGCATCCCGATCCCGAGCTACGGCTCGTACTCGATCGAGGTCGTGCTCGACAACGTCAGCATCAAGACGATCCCGATCGACGTCGTGCCCGTCGACGAGCCCGCGAACACCGCCCCCACGCCCGACTGATCGCCGTCGCCGTTCAGCCGTCGCTGCCACGCAGCCTGGCGGCGACGTCGCCGTGCTGGAGGTGTGCGAGCCGGTCGTGGGGCGCGACACCCGCCTCGAGCGGCTCGATGTGGACGCCGTTCGTGCCCCGGTGGTCGACGACCGTGTCGATCTCCCACCCCACCCACGGCGAGCGGGCCGCTGCGGACGACCAGAACAGCAGGAACAGCTCCCGCCCCTCGATCTCGCGGCGCAGGCGCTCCTTCCACACCTCCGACGCCTTCAGGTCGAGGCAGTCGAGGAACACCTCGACCCCGGCGCCCCGGTAGCCCCGCACCACGTCGAGGACCCGGTCGCGATCGGCGGAGGCGTACGACGCGAACGCGGCCCTCACCGCCTCGGTCGCTGCCGTCGCCCGCCGCCACCGACTGCGCCGACCGACACCGACGTGGAGTCGGACCTCGGCGACCGGCAAGCCGGCAGCGAGCACGCTGAGCCGCACGACCGCCTCATCGGGCCGGAAGTCGTCGCGGATCGCGACGTCGAACACCGCCTCCAGAAGCCGACCGTCCCACGTCAGGTCCCGGACCGGCTCGACCACCTCCAGGCCGACGCCGGCGCAACGCACCTCGATGCGCTCACCGACCCGCCAGCGGGTCTCGTGCACGCCGAGCTTCACCGCCGCCCGGCGACCGTCCCGCAGCCGTCGCCTGGCGGCCCGCTCCAGGTCGGGGGCATAGGCGGCGAGTCGCACGACGAACGGCTGCGATCGCGGCACCTGCCGCGGTGCCGCCGCCCCGATGCCGACCGGCTCGGCTGCCGAGCGCCCCGGTCGGCCACCGGCGTCGCGACGGGGCGCACCCTTCGCCGGCGAGCGAACTCGACCGCGGCCCGCCCGGCCCGAGCCCGCCGGGACCGACCACTCCTCGTCCGGCGCGGGCAGCGCACCATCCGTCGCGGCGGACGCGTCGGGCGCACGCGGTGACCCCGCCGAGCCGGAGACGGACGGGCCCTCCGCATCGACGGAGTCGTCGACCTGCCATGCAGGGCCGTCGGGCACCAGGTGCTCGGCGAGGTCGGCGACCTCGTCGTTCGAAGCGAGCTCGTAGGGCGCCTCGGCGACGGCGGCGAGCCCCGACGGCAGCTCCACAGGATCCGGCATCGACGCCCCGGCCAGGAGCACCGGCACGACCCGGAGGCCATTGCGCCGTCCGGCGCGCACGACCTCGTCGACCTCCACGCCCAGGCCGAGCGAGGGATCGCCGAGCGCGGCGGACCATCCCCGGCCGATGACCACGACCGCCACCGACGCCGATGCCAGCCGGGCCGCCACGACCGCGTCGTGCGGTTCCAGCACGCCCCGGTACGGGCGACGGAGCCCGTGGCCCAGCCGGGCCACCGCCGTCTCGAGCCGGTCCACGACCGCGGCCGCAGCCGGGTCGCGCACGTCGAAGGTGACGTACACCGTGCCGCCGGGGAACGTCGCCGCCATGGTTCAACAGAGAGCGCCGCCGGCCGCGCGATACATCACGCTGCCGGCGGCGGTCTGGGCGAGGAGACCCTCAGGAGGCGGACGTGTGGGAACCGCCGGTCCGGCAGCGGCTGACCAGGACGAGCCACGCCGCGGCCGAGAACAGCGCCGTGAACCCGACCAGCACGACCCAGACGGTGCCGATGCCGACCGTCCACGTCGAGCCGTACTCGTCGAGCAGGGCCGGGCCGAGCGGCGACGAACCCGAGGCGAACAGCTCACGCAGGCCGAGGTCACGCCCGACCGCCTCGAACGCCCAGCGGTCCGACATGGCGGCGCTGATCGCCCGCCCGGCGCCGGCCATCACCGGGACCGGCAACACCGCGCCGGAGAACAGCACCGCGGGGAAGCACAGCATGGGCAGCGCCAGCGACGCCTGGGCCGGGGTCGAGACCGCAGCCGACGCCAGCAGACCGAGGGCCAGCGCGGCGACGGCGTCGAGGGCCAGCGTGATCGCCAGGCGGCCGGTGGTCGCGCCGTCGAGTGCCGGGAGGCGGTCGAACCACCGCAGCACCGCGAGCATGGCCACGTCGATGGCGATCAGCACCGGCGTGAGCGCCGCGAGCTTGGCCAGCAGCTGCAGGCCCGGCGACACCCCTCCCCGGCGCTCCCGGCGCATCATCGCCACCTCGGGGCAGATCTGCAGCAGCCCGTAGGTGAGACCGAAGAAGAAGCCACCGAACGCCACCCAGAAGCCGATCATGATCGCCGAGGTCGGGCTCGGGTCGGCCGGGTCGAACGCCCCGGGCCGGAACAGCACGGCGAACATGGCGACGACCATCGCCGGTGAGCCGACCATGATCGCCAGCGTCAGGCGGTTGCGGGCCACCGTCTCGAGCGTGCGGGCGGTGAGCGCCGCCCACTGCACGAACCGCCGGGGCGCACGAGCACCGGCACCGGGCGTGGCACCGGCGGCGAGCGCCGGACGGCGGGGGGCGAAGGTCATCGGCGCGACCGAGCCGTCGGTCAGGCGCCGGTGGAGCGCCTCGAGGTCGCGGACGCCCCACGCCTCCATCGCCTCGACCGGGGTGCCGAAGAACGCCAGCCGCCCGCCGGGCGCGACCGCCACGATCCGGTCACAGCGGGCGAGGTCGGCCGCGGCGTGGGTGACGAACACGACGGTGGCGCCGCCGTCGGCCAGCCGACGCAGCTCGTCGACCACACCCGCGGCAGCGACCGGGTCGAGCCCGGAGGTCGGCTCGTCGAGCAGGCACGCCCGCGGGCTGGTGACCAGCTCCAGAGCGATCGACGCCCGGCGGCGCTGGCCGCCACTGAGCTCGGACACCCGGACGTCGGCCCGGTCGTCGAGATCGACCGCCGCGAGGGCACGGGCCGCCGCGGCGCGCACGTCCGCACGGGTCGAGCCGGCGGGCAGCCGCAGCCGGGCCGCATAGGTGAGGACCCGCCCGAGCGGCAGGTCGCGGTGGATCACGTCGTCCTGGGGAACGAACCCGATCTCGCGGCGGCGCGCCGCGCTGATCGCATGGGCCGCGTCGCCGTCGATCAACACCTCGCCGGCGGCCGCCGCCCGGGACCCGGCGAGCGCGCCGAGCAGGGTCGACTTGCCCGCGCCGCTCGCCCCGACGATCGCCACCAGCTCACCGGGTCGGATGTCGAAGGTGATCTCGTCGAGCAGCGCCGTGCCGTCGGACGCGCGCACGACCAGGTCACGACACGAGAGGTGCACCCCGACGCTCGCCCGGCCGGCATCGGGCCGAGCCCCGGCGAGGGGCTCGCCCCCTCGTGGCCACCACTGCGGTGCGACGGTCTCGATGGACATGGCTGGCCTCCTCCTGGCGACGCGAGCCGGCGTGGTAGCCGGACACGTTCCCCCGCCGCCCGTGCCGACTTGCACGGACAACATGTTGTGCGGACATTTGGACGGAGAGTGGTACGTGCGCATCGAGAAGCCGGTTCACAGGATCACCCCGATGTCGATGCACGCTCGCGGCACCCACAACGCTCCCCACGCGCCGCGGCGAGCCGGGGCGCCCGACGATGGCCAGAATCCATGGGACCCGAACCGATCCGCCGGAGCACACTGGGCGCCGTGGAGCGCGACGGGCACTCACCGACGAGGGACGGCGCCATGCACGCGACCGTCGACGTGCTCGACGACTTCCTGAATCTCGACGAGTCGATCCCCACGCTCGACGACACGCCGCTCCTCGCCGACCTCGTCGAGCACAGCCGGTCCGCCGGCACCGTGCTCGACCGATTCGATGCACTGTTCGTCCAACACCAGCTCGTGGACCAGGTGGCGATGGCCAGGGCGCTCGTCGAGCTCGGCCTGCCGCCGGAGCGGATCACGTGGATCGACGTGCCCTACACGTCCCACGACGTCACCCGCAGGGCACTCACCGACCACGTCGGCATCGCAGCGGATCGCTTCGACGTGTGCGACGACTTCCAGGTGACTCGACCGTACGCCGCCTACCAGCGTCGGCGAGTCCAGGCGTTCGTGAGGGAGTGGCTCGACAGCGATCCTCGAGCGCGGCGACCGCTGCTCGTTCTGGACGATGGCGCCCACGTCCTCGACGCACTCGCCGCATACCGCATCGACGAGGTCGACGACGTCCGCATCGTCGAGCAGACCTCCCGCGGCTTCAAGAAGATCAACGCCCGACTCGACCTGGCCCTCCTCGCCCGCAACGTACCCGTCGTCGACGTCGCCCGGAGCTGGGTGAAGAAGCGGATCGAGTCTCCGTTCATAGGCCTGTCGATCGTCGCAGCGCTCCGACGCGCGCTCGCGCGACTCGGCGCATCGGGGCCGAACAGGGCCCTCGTGTTGGGCTACGGCAGCGTCGGAACCGAGGTCGCCCGATTCCTCGCGTCCGAGTACCCCGCCGCCACCGTGTTCGTGTGGGACCCCGACCCCGCCAAGGTCCGCACCGCGATCCAAGCCGGCCACCGCGCCCACGCGTCGCATGGGGCCGGGAGCGGTCCGAACGATCTCGTCGTCGGGTGCTCCGGACAGGCGTCGTTCCGGACGAGCGACTGGCCGCTCATCGCCCCCGGCGGCACCGCCGCACTCGTCAGCGGTTCATCGGGCACGGTCGAGCTGTCGAGGCGGGACTTCATCGAGCTCGCCGAGAGCGAGCCCGACGACTCCATCGCGCTCAGCACCGACGCGCTCGACGAGCGCGACGTACATGCCGACCTCCACTTCGACCTGCCACAAGACCGCCGGGCGACGTTCGTGAACGCCGGGTTCCCGCTCAACTTCGACGGTCGCGCCAGATGCATACCGATCCGCCTCATCGAACCGACGATGGCGATGATGGTCCAGGGCGCTCTCCAGGCCGCCGGCCTGCCGGGCGGCGCTACGGGTGCTGTCGAGCTTGATGCGGGCTTCTGTGATCGCCTCGCCCGGGGTTTCGTGGCGACGGCGCGGGCCGATCACCTCGCGCTCGTCGTGGGGGCGACGCCGACGCGACGTTCCTGAGGACGCCCCGTGACGTCAGCGGGCGGCGCCCGGCGCGGTCACGGGGCGGGCCGGGTCGGCGGCGAGCATCGCCGCGGCGAGGACACCGACGAGCGAGGCGGCCACGGTCAGCCACAGCCCGATGCCCCGCTCGACCTCGCCCTCCATGCCCGACACGTCGACGAGCGAGGCGATCCTCGTCAGGTCGTACGTGCCGATGACGAGAGCGGTGCCGAACGACGAGGCGCACGTGGCGGCGAGCAGCCAGTGGGGCCGCCGCAGATCGGCGACCACGACGCCGACCGCGACGAGCGCGAGCACGAACGTCAGGACCCCGTCGCCGTCGATCCCCCGACCGGTGGCCGACGCGACGACGGTGTCGATGCGCACCCACGGCAGGAGGGCGGCGACCGCGAGCACGACCGCGCACGCCATGGCGCACATCGAGCCGACCCGGCGGCGGCGCCCGGCGGTGACGACGACGCCCTCCGCCGCGTCGGCGGACGCGGCGGGGGCGGATCGGCGCGTGCCGAGACGGACACGGGGGTCGCGGGTGCGGGTCGCCGGTGTCGACCCTGCCGAGTGGCCACCGGCACGGGGTGCGCCCCGGAGGCGGACGCGGCCGGACATCGATCTGCCCGCCATCGGTGCGCCCGTGTCGGACGCGCTCGCGGCCGGCGCGCCGGTGCCGCCCACCGCTCGCCCCCGACCGGCCGTGTCCACGACGTCGTCCCCCGTCCTCGGCTCCCCCGGAGGCTATCCGGCGCCCGTCGACCCGACGGCATCGGGCCGCGCGTGCAGAACGTGCGGAGCATCTTCGGGACCGGTGCGGAGCGCGGTGCGGACCACGGTCCACCGGCGTGCGGCCGTGCCCGGACGCGACGATGCCGGCCCCGAGGGGCCGGCATCGAACGAAGGACATGGTGTCGCGGGGTCAGGCGGCGCCGGCGGCGAGCCCCAGGTCGATCAGCCGCGGACCGGTGGCCTCGACGCCGGTGCCGAGGATGCAGGCCAGCGCCCGCAGGTCGTCGCGGCGGATGGTCAGCACCCGGCCGTTGAAGTCCTGCCGCTGCACCTGAATCATCGTCAGGTAGCGGTTCAGCATCTCGGCCTCGGCGCCCTCGAGCTCCTCGAGGCGGGTCAGGTCGATCGTGACCGACGTGTTGATCGGGCCGGGTGTCGGGTCGACCGGCTCGTTGCCGAAGTCGGGGCCCTCGTCGCGGGGAAGCAGCTGATCGACCGGGACGCTGTAGAACCGGGCGAGCCGCTGGAGCCGAGGAACGGAGATCGCCCGCTCGCCCCGCTCGTACGCACCCAGGACCGAGGCCTTGAACTCCTGGTTGGAGGCCGCCTCGACATCCTGGAGGGACATGCGCTTCTGGCGGCGAATGGCCCGCAGCCGCTCCCCGACCTTCCGGCCGTAGTTCGGCGGCGTCTCACCGCCACCGAGCTCGTTCTCGCTGAGCATTCACTCCTACCTTTTCATGCGAGGGGAGGGGCCAACGCTCGCCACCGTTGATCCCTGACCAGTTTGGTGTACTGGGCGAGACTAGGCACACCGAGTGGCGAGATCAACCACGGCGAGCGTTTTCCACCTGATGCCTAGGACATTCGGACCAACCCGGCGCGTAGGAGCGCTAACGCCGTTCCAGCAGCGATCGCCGCGGTCTCGGCCCGCAATATGTGCGGCCCCAATGCTACGCGTGCCGATGCATCGACACGCTGATGCTCGCGTTCAGACCAACCACCCTCCGGCCCGACCAGGATCGACGGCCGTTCGAGCGTCGGTGGGCGCCCGCCGGGATCGGCCACGCACACCGGCGCGTCGGCCGCCGCGGCGCCGCCGAGCACGTCGTCGAACGGCGTGAGCGACGCGACCTCGGGCAGCCACACGCGGCGGCACTGCATCGCCGCCTCCCGGGCGATGCGGCGCAACCGCTCGGTGTTGCGCACCGCCTTCTGACCGTCCCAGCGGACGACGGTGCGGTCGCTCGTCAACGGCACGATGTGGTCGACGCCGAGCTCGGTCAGCTTCTGCACCGTCCACTCCGGCCGCTCGCCCTTCACGAGCGCGAACCCGACGGTCAGGGCCGGGCTCGGCCGGTCGACGGACACGATCGGCCCCAGCCCGTCGAGCTCGGCGCCGAGCACGGCCGACCGCCAACGGCCGGCCCCGTCGGAGATCGTCAGATCGTCCCCCGAGCGCAACCGCAGCACGCGCTCGAGGTGGTGGCGGTCGTCCGCCGCCAGCACGGGTGCGTCGAGGTCGTCGACGAACACGTGAGGGCCGCCGCGACCGTCGGGCCCGGCCGCCACGGGCTACTTGAACGCGGAGCGGATGCGGGCGAACAGGCCGTCGTCCGCGGGCGCCACGTCCTCGCCCCGGAGCTCGGCGAGCTGGCGCAGCAGGTCCTCCTCGGCGCCCGAGAGGCCGGTCGGGGTCTCGACCACGACCTCGACCCGCAGGTCGCCCCGGCCCCGGCCCTTCACGTGGGGCACACCCCGCCCCCGCAGCGTGAACACCCGTCCGGTCTGGGTCCCCTTCGGGATGATCAGGTCCTCGGAGCCGTCGAGGGTCTCGTAGGTGATGTGGGTGCCGAGCGCGGCCTGGGTGGCCGAGATCGGCAGCGTGTGGACGAGGTCGTCGCCGTCACGGCGCAGGTACTCGTGGGGACGGACCCGGATCTGCACGTACAGGTCGCCGGCGCCACCGCCACGGGGGCCGACCGCGCCCTTGCCGGGCAGGCGCAGCGTGGTGCCCGAGTCGACGCCGGCCGGCACGTCGATCGTGAAGACCTTGTCGGCGATCTCGCGGCCCTCGCCGTCGCAGTGCTTGCACGGCTTGGCGATGGTCTTGCCCATCCCGCCGCAGCGCCCGCAGGGGCCCGAGGTGACCATCTGGCCGAGGATCGACTGGCGCACGCGCCGCACCTGGCCGGCGCCGTTGCACTCGGGGCACGTCTCCGGCGAGGTGCCCGGCTCGGCGCCCGTCGCCTCGCAGACCGCGCAGGCAACCGCGGTGCGCACCTCGACCTCGGCCTCGCTGCCGAACACGGCGCTCTCGAACTCGAGATCGACCCTCGCCTCGATGTCGACACCCCGGGGCGGCCCGGCCGGGCCCCGCGACCCGCCGCCACCGCCGAAGGGGGACTGGCCACCGAAGAACGCGTCGAAGATGTCGCCGAGGCCGCTGCCGCCGAAGGGATCACCGCCGCCGGCACCGGCCGCCGCGCCCTCGGCCCCGAAGCGGTTGTAGCGCTCCCGGCGCTGGGGGTCGCTCAGCGTCTCGTAGGCGGTCGAGACCTCCTTGAACTGCGTCTCCGCCTCGGGCGACTTGTTCACGTCGGGGTGGAGCTCGCGTGCCTTGCGGCGATAGGCACGCTTGATCTCCTCCTGGGTGGCCGTCTGCGACACACCGAGGAGCTCGTAGTAATCGGTCGCCATCGTCATCCTTCGCTGAGCCGGTGGCTGAGGCGCTTGCTCACGACGGCGACCGCGGCCAACGCCTGTTGGTAGTTCATGCGGGTGGGGCCCAGCACCCCGATCGAGCCCGCCTGCTCACCGTCCACATGGTAGGGGGCCACGACGATCGAGCAGTCCGACAACGGCTCCACGCCCGTCTCGGTCCCGATGGCGACGCTCAGGCCGCGATCGAGCACGTCCGAGAGGAGCGACACGACGACGAGCTGCTGCTCGAGCGTCACGAGCACCTTGCGCACGATGTCGACGGCGTCGAAGGCCGCCGCGACCGTCGAGGCGCCGCCGACGTAGAGGGGCGCGCTCTGGGACCGCTCTGACTGCACGGCACCCATCGCCGAGGCGACGACCTCGTCGACCGCCGCCTCACCGGTGACCGGCGTGGGGACGCTGGTGCCGAGCGACGCGCCGATCAGCGCCGCGGAGACGGCGGCGCTGGCCCGGTCCATCTGGTCGTTCGTCACCGGCGTCGTCAGCTGGACGGGGTGCTTCTCGACGACACCGTTGGAGTGCACGACCACCAGCAGCGCCAGGTCGTCGGTCAAGGACACGAGCTGCGCGGAGCGGATCGTGGCCACGTCGTGGGGCGGGCCGACGACGACCGCGGCGTAGCTCGTGAGGTCGGAGAGCAGGTTGCTGGTGTCGGACAGCATCTGCTCGAGCTCGACGTGCGCGGCACGGAAGAACTCCCGCACCTGCTGGCTCTCGAGCTGGTCGAGGTCGGGCAGCGTCAGGTTGTCGACGAAGAAGCGGTAGCCCTTGTCGGTCGGGACCCGACCCGCGCTGGTGTGGGGCTGCTGCAGGTAACCCTCGCGCTCCAGCAGCACCATGTCGTTGCGGACGGTGGCCGAGGACACACCCAGGCCCGGGGCGCGGGACACGAACGCCGAACCGACGGGTTGCGCGGTCTCGATGTAGCCCTCGACGACCGCCTTCAGGATCGCTGACTTTCGTTCATCGAGCATGGTTGGGGGACTCGCGCCGTGGGTCACGCGCCCCGGGTGACGGGGCGCTGGTCTGGCACTCGATGATACCGAGTGCTGACGGCTGCACCGAAGTCAGCGGACCTGGTCGGCGGGCGCCGCCGGACGTGGCGAGGGCTACGACGACAGGGCCTGATAACGGGCGAGGGACTCCTCGCGCTCGGTCTTGTGGTCGACGATCGGGTCCGGGTAGTCGCCGCGGTCGGCCGCGAACAGCCCCCCGCCGCGCTCCCTCGGCTCGTGCACGCCGGAGCCCGCCACGTCGGCCAGCTCGGGCACCCACCGGCGCACGTACTCGCCATCCGGGTCGAACTTCTCTCCCTGGCTCCAGGGGTTGAAGATCCGGAAGTACGGGGCGGCGTCGGTGCCCGTGCCGGCGACCCACTGCCAACCGTGCTGGTTGGAGGCCAGGTCCCCGTCGACCAGGTGCTCCATGAAGAAGCGGGCGCCGCGGGTCCAGTCGATGTGGAGGTCCTTCACCAGGAAGCTGGCGACGACCATGCGCATCCGGTTGTGCATCCACCCCTCGGACACGAGCTGGCGCATCGCCGCGTCGACGACGGGGAAGCCGGTGCGGCCCTCGCACCAGGCGGCGAAGCGCTCGTCGGCCTCGGCGCCGGTGTCGACCGGCATGGCCCGCATCTTCTCGTTGAGCGCCCGCGACCTCGACTCCGGCTCGCGCCACAGCACCTCGGCGTAGAACTCGCGCCACGCGATCTCGCTGCGGAAGCTCTCGGCGCCCTTCGTGTCGCCGAGGCGGTCGAGGACCTGGCGGGGATGGACGCAGCCCCACTTCACGTACGGCGACAGCCGGGACGTGCCGTCGACCGCGACCAGGTTCCGCCGCTCGTCGTAGTCGTCGACTCCCTCGGCCAGGAACGCGTCGAGACGGTCGTGGGCCGCCTGCTCGCCCGGTGCCGGCAGGGTCTGGGCGGTCCCGGTGGCCTCGGGCAGCTCCTCGCGGTCGATGCCCCGGGCCCACGACACGTCGACCTCGCCGCCGGGCGGGGCCACATCGACCTGCTTCCACGCCCGGTAGAACGGCGTGAACACCCGGTAGAGCCCGCCGTCCTTGGTGTGGACCGTCCCCGGCTCGACCGCGTAGGGCGTGCCCTCGAGCCGCAGGCGGCGACCCGCCTGCTCGAGCGCCTCGGCGACCGCGGCGTCACGGCGCTGGCCGTAGGGGCCGAAGTCCTTCGTGGCCCACACCTCGTCGGCGTCGGCCTCGGCGGCGACGGCCGGGACGACGTCCTCCGGGCGGCCGGTCCGCACGACGAGCCAGCCACCCATGGCCCGGTTCAGCTCGTCGAGGCAGCCGGCGAGGAAGGCCCGGCGGTTGTCGCCGGCCGTGTCCCACAGCCTCGGGTCGAGGACGAACAACCCGACGACCGACCGATCCCCGGCGGCGGCCGAAGCGAGTGCCGGATGGTCGGCGAGGCGCAGGTCGCGGCGGAACCAGAGGACGGAGCGATCCATCAGGACGGCCTTCCCCGGCCGCCGAGGCGACAACCGCGCGCCGGCATCAGTCCTGGAGCTGGAGCGCGGAGATGAACGCCTCCTGGGGGATCTCCACCCGGCCGATGTTCTTCATGCGCTTCTTGCCGGCCTTCTGGTTCTCCAGCAGCTTGCGCTTCCGGGTGATGTCACCGCCGTAGAGCTTCGCGGTCACGTCCTTGCGGAACGCCTTCACCGTCGTGCGGGCGATGATCCGCCCGCCGATGGCGGCCTGGATCGGCACGTCGTACTGCTGGCGGGGGATCAGCTCCTTGAGCTTGTCGGTCATCCGCTTGCCGTAGTCGTACGCCTTCTCGCGGTGGACGATCGAGCTGAACGCGTCGACCGGCTCGCCGTGGAGCAGCACGTCCACCTTCACGAGGTCGGACGTGCGGTAGCCGGAGGGCTCGTAGTCGAGGCTGGCGTAGCCCTGGGTGCGGCTCTTGAGCTGGTCGAAGAAGTCGAGGACGACCTCGGCCAGCGGGAGCTCGTAGCGCAGCTCGATGCGCTCCGGAGAGAGGTACTCCATCGTCACCATCTCGCCGCGGCGCGTCTGGCACAGCTCCATGAGGGTGCCGGTGTACTCCGACGGGCTGATGATCGTGGACCGCAGGAACGGCTCCTCGACCCGCTCGGTCTCGCCGGGCGACGGGAGGTCGGAGGGGTTGTCGACCTCGATCTCCTCGCCGCCGATCAGCGTGACCCGGTAGCTCACCGACGGCGCGGTGCTGATCAGGCTGAGGTCGAACTCGCGCTCGAGCCGCTCGCGGATGATCTCCATGTGGAGCAGGCCGAGGAACCCGCAGCGGAAGCCGAAGCCGAGCGCGCCCGACGTCTCCGGCTGGAACGTGAAGCTCGCGTCGTTGATCCGCAGCTTGTCGAGCGCCTCGCGCAGGTCGGAGAACTCGTCGCCCTCGACCGGGTACAGGCCGGAGAACACCATCGGCTTCGGGTCGCGGTAGCCCTCGAGCGGCTTGTCCGCCGGGGCCCGCATCGTCGTGACCGTCTCACCGGAGCGGGCCTCGCCCACGTCCTTCACCCCGGCGATCAGGTAGCCGACCTCGCCGGGACCGAGCTCGTCGACCGCGGTGTTGGCCGGCAGGCGCACGCCGATCTCATCGGCCTCGTGGTTGGTGCCGCCCTGCATGAACCGGATCTTCTCGCCGGTCCGCATCGTCCCGTTCATGACCCGGATCGAGCTGACCACGCCGCGGAACTGGTCGTAGAACGAGTCGAAGATGAGCGCCTGGGTCGGCTCGTTCGCGTCGCCTTCCGGCGGCGCCACCCGCTCGATGACCGTGTCGAGGAGGTCGGCCACGCCGTCGCCCGTCTTGGCGCTGATCCGCAGCACGTCCTCGGCGGGGATGCCGAGCACCCGCTCGATCTCGCCCGCGTAGCGGTCGGGCTCCGCGGCCGGCAGGTCGATCTTGTTCAGCGCGGCGACGATCTCGAGGTCGTGCTCCAGCGCCAGGTAGCAGTTGGCCAGCGTCTGGGCCTCGATGCCCTGGGCGGCGTCGACGAGCAGGATCACGCCCTCGGTGGCCGCCAGCGACCGGGACACCTCGTAGCCGAAGTCGACGTGGCCGGGTGTGTCGATCAGGTTCAGCACGTGGTCGCGCCAGTTCAGGCGGACGCTCTGGAGCTTGATCGTGATGCCGCGCTCGCGCTCGAGGTCCATCGAGTCGAGGTACTGGGCGCGCATCTCCCGGGGGTCGACGGCGCCGCACAGCTCGAGCATGCGGTCGGCCAGGGTCGACTTCCCGTGGTCGATGTGAGCGATGATGGCGAGGTTGCGGATACGCGCCAGGTCCATGGGCACCTGTCGACGCTACCAACGAGGGCGTGCCTTGGCGGAGACGCGGGGTCCACGGGCGTTTTCGATGGCTGCCGCCGGAGGGTGGTGGCGCGGCCGTCGCGACCCCGCTAGTGTTGAACGGCCGTTGCCGCCGGCCGCGCTCACGCGCCGGATGGCACGACGATCTCGTCCCCCTCTCGCTCGCACTCTCCGAGGACCACGACTGTGGCGAACATCAAGAGCCAGATCAAGCGGAACCGCCAGAACGAGGTCCGCCGCCTGCGCAACAAGAAGGCGCGCACCGAGCTGAAGACCCGCAGGAAGGCCGTCGTCGCGGCCGCCGGCACCGACGCCTCCGCCGACGAGCTGCGCCTCGCCATGAAGCGGATCGACAAGGCGGCCACCAAGGGCATCATCCACAAGAACAAGGCAGCGCGCGACAAGTCCCGCCTCGCCAAGCGCCTCGCCGCCCTCGAGGCCGAGACCACCGACGCCTGAGCCGCCGACGGGCGCTGCGCCCGCCGACAACCGACCTTCCCGACCGCTGCGGCCACCCCGGTGGCCGCACGTTCGCGTCCGGGCAGCGGGAGGTGTGTAGCATGTGCGCATGGCCCGGGTGAACGTCTACCTCCCCGACGACCTCGCGGCTGCGGCCAGGGACGCCGGGCTGAACGTGTCGAGCCTGACCCAGGATGCGCTGCGCGCCGCACTCGCGACGCAGCGCACCGACGTCTGGCTGGACCAGCTCGCAGCCGATGCGCCGAGCGGGGTCCGTCACGAGGACGTGGCACTGGCGATCGCTGAGGCCAAGAACGAGCTGTCGGGCGAATGAGTGCGCCGGTCGTCGTCGATGCCTCGGCGATCGTCGACCTCCTCACCGGTTCGAACCTCGCAGCGGCGGTGTCGGCCGGGATCCGCGGCCACGTGCTCCACGCCCCGGCGCATCTCGATGCCGAGGTCCTCTCGGCCCTGGGCCGCCTCCACCGGGCCGGGAAGCTGTCCGCCGACGACGTGGCCGAACGAGTAGACCGGCTGGCGGCGGCGCCCCTCGAACGACACGAGCTCGCCGGCCTGCTGCCCGGTACATGGCGTCGACGCCACAACCTGCGTCTCGTGGACGCGCTCTACGTCGAGCTCGCCGGCCAGCTGGATGGCCGCCTGATCACCACCGACGCCGGGATGGCCGCGGCCTCGCCGCGCGCCACCCTCGTCGGCTGACCGGGCGACGCCGCTAGCGGCTGAGGCGGGTGAGGCGGGCGACGAGGACCTCCATCACCAGCTCCGACGGCCACGCCGAGGCGCCGCGCAGGTCGAGGTCGGCGTCGGCCAGCAGCTCGATGGCCCGGCCGATCTTGCGGCCACCGAGGCGACGACCCTGCTCGAGCGCCTTGCGGGCCGGGAACGTGCTGCCCTTCATCCCGAGGCGGGCGGCGGCCTGCTTCTCCCCCCGGGCGTCGGAGCCGTCGAGGCGCAGCATCCGCTCGTAGTGCTGGTGGAGCGTCACCATGACCTGGAGCGGGTGGCGGGAGCCGGCGCCGAGCATCCGGCTCAGCTTGTCCAGCGCGACCGGGATGTCACCCTTGTCGATGGCGTCGGTCAGCTCCCACGGCGGCACCGAACCGGCCTCGCCGAGGAACGGCGCCACGTCGTCGGCGCTCAGGCGGTTGCCGGTGCCATAGATCGACGCGAGCGAGCCGAGCACCCCGGCCAGGCGATCGAGGTCGTCGCCGAGCTGGTCGGTGACGAGCGTCTTCGCCC
This sequence comes from Actinomycetota bacterium, assembly GCA_034211175.1. GTDB lineage: Bacteria > Actinomycetota > Acidimicrobiia > Acidimicrobiales > CAIXPF01 > JAXHUH01. The sequence continues at coordinate 45,809 of JAXHUH010000063.1, read as the reverse complement.
TCGTGTCGAGCACGACGCCGGACAGGTTGATCCGGTCCTCGACCCACTGGGAGCGGGCCCGGCCCGAGGGCACCGACGCGCTGATCGTCTCGCCGCCGGCGTTCTTCACCGCGTCGGTCAGCGACTTCGGCAGGCGCCCGCCGCCCTCCCAGACCAGGACGAGGGTGGACGTCGGCAGCGGGTCGGCCAGGTAGTCGACGACCGGCACCACGGCGTCCTTGTTGGTGAACCGCTGCATGTCCCGGGCGACGACGACCCGGTGATCGGTGAGGAACGGCGGGGTCTGCGCGGCGTCGGCCGCGGCCGCCAGCTCGTACTCCTCCCCCGCGTACTCGTCGACCACCAGCGTCCGGTCGGCGTCGCCGACGGCTTCGTCGACGACACGTCCGAGCGCATCGGCCACGAGGCTGGCGTCATCACCCCGCACGAGGACGACGATCGGTCGGGACGCGCCGCTCATCGGCGCTCGCCGGCTCGCCGGCCGGATCGGAGGTCGCGGAGCTCGTGCACGGACCAGACCGTAGCGCCCGCGCGCCGCCTCATCGTTCGCCCCGGACCGGAGCGGGCCGGCGACGCCGATGGGCCCACCACACGAGCGCGGCGACGAGCGCGAGCACGGCGATCGACGTCGTCGGTGAGGCGGCTGGGAGGGCGGCGCCGAGCCGGGCGACGAGCACGATCCAACTGAGCGCGACGGCGGTCGGGACGTGGAGCACGGTCGCCAGCGGCTCGCCCACGACGCCGGCGAGCGCGCCGGCGGTCATCCCCCACCCCATCACCGGCCCGGCCACCGGGGCGGCGGCCATCGTCGCCGGTGCACCGGCGAGCGCCATCTCCCCGAAGGTGAGGATCAGCAGCGGCGCCACCGCGAGCTGTGCGGCCAGCGTGATGGCGAATGCCCGACCGACCGCCGAGCGGGCACCGAGGCGCGGGCCGAGCACCAGGATCCCGGTCGACGCCGCCACCGAGAGCTGGAAACCAACCGACCACGTCAGGAGCGGGTCGACGAGCAACAGCCCGATGACGGCGAGCCCGAGGACCCGGAAGCCGGTGGCCGGGCGTCCGACCGTGGCCGCGAGCGCGGCGATGCCGGCCATCACCGTCGCCCGCAGCACCGACGGCTCGAGCCGGGTGAGCACCGCGAAGAACAGGAGCAGTCCGACGAGCGCGACCCAGCGCGGCCACCGGGGCAGCCGGCTCAGCAGTGGGGCGGCCGCGGCCAGCAGGAACGCGACGTTCTGGCCCGACACCGCGGCGAGGTGGGTCAGGCCCGACGCCCGCACGTCGGCGTCGAGCGCCGGCCCGAGGTTGCCGTCGTCGCCGTAGACGAGGCCGGTGAACAACCCGTGGTGGTCGCTCGACATCGACGACGCGCCGGACGAGATGAGCCCCCGCAGGTCGTTGGCCAGGCCGTACAGACCGCCGGCAGGTGTGATCTCGCCGACCTCGGCGACCCGCAGTCGCCCGACCAGGTGCCGGCTGCGCGACCAGCCCGACGGCTCGTCGAACGGTCGCACCGCGCCCGAGAGCACCACCCGGTCGCCGACCTCGAGCGGCGCCAGGTCGTCGGCAACGGCGCCGGACGCCCGTGCCTCCCACCGCTTGCCGCCCATCGAGACCTCGGCCCGCACCGAGCCCCGCTCGGCCCGCTCCGGGTCGGCCACGACCACCGCCTCGCCGTCGACCGCGCCGGCGCTCGCTCCGACGAGGCCGGCCTCCGCCCGGGCACCCAGGGCGCTCACCGCCAACAGGACGCCGAGCGCCACGACCAACGGCCGGCGCGACATCCCGCCCAGCGCGACGATCGCGATCACCACGACCGGCGGCACCGCCCACCCGAGCCTGGCCGCAGCGAACGACCCGACGGCGAGCGCGGCGATCGGGACGTCCCCGATCACCCCGGCGCGCTTACGGGCGACCCACTCAGACGACGACGAGATCACGGAAGCCCGCCAGCTTCGCCGGACCGATGCCCGACACGGCGAGCAGGTCGTCCACCGACGAGAACGGCCCGTGCTCGTCGCGGTGGGCCACGATCGCCGTCGCCAGGGCGGGCCCGACGCCGGGCAGCCGTTCGAGCTCGTCCGGGCCCGCGCGGTTGACCTCGACCGGCCGGGTGTCGTCGCCCTCGGCGGACGACGGCCCGACGACCGCCACCGGCTGGGGCGCGGACGCCTCGCCGACCGCGGGCACGAACACCCGGGCACCGTCGCCGAGCGGTTCGGCCAGGTTGACGCGACCCAGGTCCGCGACCGGGGCCGGGCCGCCGGCGGCTGCGAGCGCGTCCGCCACCCGGGCACCCTCGTCGAGCTCGACGATGCCCTCGCTGACGACGGCGCCGGCGACGTGGACCACCATCGGCTCGGGCGGGACCGCAACGGTCGACGTCGTCACCGGCACCGGTCGGGCGAGCAGCTCCTCGGTCGCCGGGCGGACCGTCCGGCCGAGCAGCCAGCCGCCGAGGAGGCCGACCGCAGCGACGACGCCGACGACCACGACCAACGCCGCCACCAGACGGTCGGGGCCGACCCGCCCGACGAGCTCCTCACCGAGGCGCCGGGGCCACGGTGTGGGCACGTACGGGGCGGCGAGCCCCGGGTCGTCGAGGATGGCGTCGGGGTCGCCGAGGACGACCGCCGGATCGAGCGGGCTGGTGCTGGTGGTCCCCGGTGCGTTCGAGTCGCCGGCCGAGGGCGTCAGGCGATCGAGGACGGAGCGCCGATCTCGGCGCCGGAGGGATTCGGGCACGGCACATCCCACGAACGAGGAGTCGCAGGGGAAGCGATGCCCGGAGGCGACCGAGAGCTTAGCCCGTCGGCCCCGGGGCGCTGTTCGTCGGCAGTCGGTGCTGCGAGTGCGGGGACCCGGCCGCCGGTGGGCGGCCGGGCGCGCTCAGAAGAGCCGCGAGGTGAGCCGCTTGCGGTAGTCGGCGGTGCGCGGGTCGTCGGGGCCCATGACCTCGAGCAGGTCGATGAACTCCTTGCGGGCGTCGTCGTCGCCCTTGACCTGATCGAGCAGCACGTCGAGCTTGGCGGTGACGTCGTCGCCGGCGGACGCACCGGTGCGGGCCAGGGCTGCCACCCGGCGGGCCTCGGCCGTCTCGGGGATGCGGGCCAGCAGCTCGAGGGCCTCGTCCTTGCGGCCGTCGTTGACCATCAGCTCGGCCATGGCGACCACGGCGGCCTCGTTGTCCGGCTCGAGCTGGAGCGCCCGCGTCAGCGACGCCTCGTCGCCGGCCTCGACCAGGCGCTCGACCTCGGTCTGCTCCGGGGTCGGCAGGAGGCGCTCGACGAACTCGCGCACCGCGGCCTCGCCCTGCGCGCCCATGAAGCCGTCGACGACGGCGCCGTCCTTCAGCGCGTAGACCGCCGGGATGCTCTGCACCCGGAACGCCTGCGCGGCCTGGGGGTTGTCGTCGACGTTGATCTTGGCGAGGACGACGGCGCCGTTGGTCTCGCCGACCACCCGCTCGATGATGGGGCCGAGCGTCTTGCACGGGCCACACCACGGCGCCCACAGGTCGACGACCACCGGGGTGGTCTGCGACCGGTTGAGGACCTCGGTCTCGAACGTGGCATCGGTGACATCGATCGTGGTCATCGCCTCGCGCCCAACACTGTCGACAGCAGCCGCATTCCACGTCACCGTACCGGCCGCGGATACGGTCGGCGGCGATGGACGAAGCCGCGCCACGCCGGACACCGACCGCCCGGAGGTCGTCGACCCTCGGCGCCCGGGCACGTGGCGGGTCCCGACGATGAGCTCGCTCTTCGAGCTGCTCGTCCACCCCGGCCTCGACGAGCCGGTCCTCGTGCTCGGACTGGAGGGCTGGATCGACGCCGGACTCGGCGGGGCGACCGCGATCGATCGGATGACCGACACGACCGAGGAGCGGGAGATCGCCACGTTCGACACCGATCTCCTGGTCGACCACCAGAGCCGTCGGCCGACGATGACGCTCCAGGACGGGGTCCTCGAGGAGCTGACCTGGCCGGAGATCACGCTGGTCGCGGCGAGCGACGCCGAGGGGACCGACTACCTCGTCCTCACCGGGTCCGAGCCCGACCACCGTTGGAGCGCCTTCGCGGGCGACGTGACCGCACTGGCGCTCGAGCTCGGCGTGCGCCTCGTCGTGTCCCTCGGCGCCTACCCCGCGGCCGTGCCCCACACCCGCCCGGCCCGCGTGGTGGCCACCGCGTCGTCGCAGGACCTCGTGCGCCCGTTCGGTTCGGTGGCGGGGCGTCTCGAGGTGCCGGCGGGCATCGCCGCGGCCGTCCAGCTGCGCTGCGCCGAGGCCGGCATCCCCGCGGTCGGCCTGTGGGCCCAGGTCCCCCACTACGCCGCCAACGGTGCCTACCCGGCGGCGTCGTCCGCGTTGCTGGCGGCGTTCGAGCAGCTCACTGACCTGCGGGTCGATCGGGAGTCGTTGGACGAGTCCGCGGCCCGCACCCGGGCCCACCTCGACAAGCTGGTGGCGAACAGCCGCGAGCACCTCGACCTCGTCGCCCAGCTCGAGCAGGCCTACGACGCCTCGGTGACCGACCAGGCCATCCCGTCGGGCGACGACCTGGCCGCCGAGGTCGAGCGCTTCCTCCGTGGCGAGACGGACTGACACCCCGTCGGGACGGGAGTCGTCGAACGAGCGCTCGACCAGTCGCACGAAGTAGGTTCGGCGACATGAAGGTCGATGGAGGCATGGGGACGGACTTCTCGCTGGAGGAGCCGACCGGCAGCGCGAAGAAGGCGGAGGACGCCGGCTACGACGGCTTCTTCACCGCCGAGACGAAGCACGACCCGTTCCTGCCGCTGGTGCTCGCCAGCCAGGAGACGACCACGCTCGAGCTGGGCACGTCGATCGCCGTGGCGTTCGCCCGGAACCCGATGAACCTGGCGCAGATCGCGTACGACCTGCAGGCCTACTCGAAGGGCCGGTTCATCCTCGGGCTCGGCTCGCAGATCAAGCCGCACATCACCAAGCGGTTCTCGATGGAGTGGTCGAAGCCGGCGGCGCGCATGCGGGAGATGATCCTGGCGATCCGGGCCATCTGGGACTCGTGGAACGACCAGGAGAAGCTCGACTTCCGCGGCGACTTCTACACCCACACCCTCATGACGCCGTTCTTCGATCCCGGCCCGAGCCAGTACGGGCTGCCGAAGATCGCCCTCGCCGGTGTCGGCACGATGATGACCGAGGTCGCCGGTGAGACCTCCGACATCTTCCTCTGCCACGGCTTCACGACCGAGCGCTACCTGCGTGAGGTCACCATCCCCGCCCTCCAGCGGGGCGCGGAGAAGGCCGGCCGCACCATGGACGACGTCGCCATCTCGGGCCCGGCGTTCGTCGTGACCGGGGCCAACGAGGAGGAGATGGAGCGCTCGGCGGTCGGCACCCGCCGCCAGATCGCGTTCTACGGCTCGACGCCGGCCTACCGGCCCGTGCTCGAGCTGCACGGCTGGGGCGGCCTCCAGGACGAGCTGAACACGCTGTCCAAGCAGGGCAAGTGGGCCGAGATGGGCGAGCTGATCGACGACGACATCCTCAACACGTTCGCCGTGGTCGCCGAGCCCGACGGGATCGCCCCGGAGCTGCACCGCCGCTTCGGTGACGTGGTCGACCGGATCAGCTTCTACGCCCCGTACCGCTCCGATCCCGACACGTGGCTGCCGGTGCTCGAGGCGCTCAAGAAGGCCTGACCCACCGAGCCTGGATCATCGCATCCGAACAGCCCGGTCGGACGGCTGACCTGACCGGCGGTCCCGTGGGAGCCGCCGGTTCACGGGATGGATGCCCTAGGTCGTCAGCTTCGCGTTCAGCACCCCTAGCGTTGAGCGACGTGGCAGACGGGGTCTTTGTGTCATACCGGAGAAGCGACAGCGAAGACATGTCTGGGCGGCTGTGTGACCGCCTCATCGACGCCCTAGGAGCCGAACGCGTGTTCTTCGACGTCGAGTCCATCCCGCCTGGCGCGGACTTTCGTAACGCGATACGAGATGCCATCGACCGGATCGACACGATGCTCGTCATGATTGGGCCGGCATGGGCGCCGGAACGGCTGGCAGAGCCTGACGACGTCGTACGATTCGAGCTCGTCAACGCCTTCGAGAGCGGCAAGCACGTGATCCCCGTCCTCGTCGGGGACACTGCTATGCCCGCCGCCCGCCGGTTCCCCGAGGAGCTCCGTCACCTGCCCGCAGCACATGCCGCACGCATTCGTGGCGGACCCGACTTCCGACGGGACGCTAAAGCGTTGCTCGACGCACTCGCTCAGGCCCGCCTTGAGCGCGAACTCTCTGATCAGGAGGATCAGCGATCGGCGGCGTCGCCTGCATCGAGCACGCCTGTACCGACGATGGGCCAAGTAGATAGACAAACGCAGAAGGCCATCGAAGCGTTGGTTAGCGTCTCAGAACACATCACTGGGGCCGGCGGTGTTTCCCCGAAGCTCATGCACGACATTCGTCACGCGCACGGGTTCGAATCGGAGGAGGCGGTTCTCGGGGTCGTCGCTCTTCGGTCGATGGCACGGTTGGGGCGTGTCACTACCTCAGCGGTGTTGACGACCCATGGCTTCCGGTACGGTCGGCATCGAAGGACGCCTCAAGGGACGATCCACGTGCCGTACACCGAGCTGCCGGATTGTCGGCGCCAGCTCGAGACGCGGCATGTGGCGACAGGCCGGGTGCCGGCACGCTACAAGGTCCTAGTCGTCGCCCGACCGAGCGAGGGAAGCTTCGTCGTAGACCTAGGCGACTCACGGGTCCGTGCGCTCGACCGGATCTTGGGTTCGATCGCGAAGATGATGGATGGCGGACAGAGCTGACGGAGGTCTTTCGCCTCCGATGGGCCCCGTCGCTTCGAACCGACTGGGTCACGGGTTCGGTCCCTAGACTGAGTAGGTGCGTCGATGGCGGGTCGAGGCGCTTCTGGCGGTGCTCGCACTCGCGCTCCCCGCCTGCGCCACAGTCGGGGACATGCGGGACGAGGCGGCCCGCATCACGGTCGTGCCCACGACCGGGCCACCGTCGACGACCACGACGACCGAGCTGGTCGACCCCAGTCACGTGGTCCGACTACTCGGCGACGTCGTCGACCACGGCGTGACCACGCTGGCGTCGGTCACGACGGGAACGACGATGACGCTGGTCGAACCGACCCCGCCGCTGGCGGCCGGCGAGACCGTCGAGGTCGGCATCGGGCCCGCCGCGGTCGCCGCGGTGTCCGGCGCCGACATCGCCGTGTACGAGCAGCCGTGGGCGGAGCCGACCCCGGACCAGGTCGTGCGCACGTTCACGGCGACGACCCGGTTCTCGAGCCCGCAGGTGTTCCTCGTCACGGCCACCCACGGCGCGTGGCTGCGGGTGCAGCTGCCGATCCGCCCGAACCATACCGAGGGCTGGATCCTGCGGGACCAGGTCGAGCTGCGGTCGATCGATCACCGGATCGTGGTCGACGTGAGCGACCGCACGATCACGGTCGTGGACGGTCAGCAGGTGGTGGCGCAGAGCTCCGTCGTGGTCGGGCGCCAGGGCACGCCGACGCCGTACGGGCGCTTCTTCGTGACCGACGCGCTGGCGCTGCCGAACCCCCACGGGGTCTACGGGCCGTACATCCTCGCCCTGTCGGCCCGCAGCGAGGCTCTGCAGTCGTTCAACGGCGACGAGCCGATCATCGCCATCCACGGCACGAACCGTCCGGGCCTGATCGGCACCGCGGCGTCGAACGGCTGCGTCCGCCTCCCCAACGAGCTGATCACCCAGCTCATCACCACCGTCCCCCTCGGCACCCCGGTAGACGTCATCGCCTGACGCCGACACCACCCCACCGCCGACGCACCTGCAGGGGCAATCAGCCGCCCTCCGAACCCGATCAGCTGCCGCGCGCCAGACGGGTGCCCCCGGAACGAACGGCGCGGAACGAACTCGCCCTGCGAGTCGTTCCGCCAAGCTGACAAAGCTCGCCCTGCGAGCACAGTCAGCCGCCCTGCGAGTCGTTCCGCCGAGCTGACAAAGCTCGCCCTGCGAGCACGGTCAGCCGGCTACGGCGGCCGGCTGGAGCTGGTCGGCCTGGTACTGCTCCCGGCACAGCGAACGCTGGAGCTTGCCCGACGACGTCTTGGGGATCGTCCCCGGGGTCACGAACACGACGTCCTTCGGGGGGAGGCCGACGTGCTCGCGGACCGTGTGGGTGACCTCGCCACGCATGCGCTCCTGATCGTCGTCGCGGGTCTCGGCTACGACGACGAGCGATTCCTTGCCGTGGCGACCCTCGACGCCGAACGCGATGACGTTGCCCGCACGAATGCCGTCGACGGTGCCGACGGCCCGCTCGACGTCCTGGGGGAACACGTTGCGCCCGCCGACGATGATCACGTCCTTGATCCGTCCGCACATCACGAGCTCGCCGTCGACCTCGTAGGCGAGGTCGCCGGTGCGGAGCCAGCCGTCGGTGAACAGCTCGTCAGTGGCCGACGCGTTGCGGTAGTACCCGGTCGTGAGCGACGTGCCCCGGATCTGGAGCTCGCCGACCTCGCGCTCACGGAGCACGTGGCCCGTGGTCGTGTCGACGATGCGCATCTCGAGGCCGGCGACCGGCTTGCCGAGACGGGGCAGCTCGCGGGCGCCCTCGGAGTCGGCGGGGGTCGGCACCGCGTAGCGCTCGTGCTCGAGCACCCCGCCGTCGACGACGTCGGTGACCAGGCCACGTCCCGGCGGGGGGAACGTGCCGGCGATCGCGACCTCGGCCATCCCGAACGCCGGGAACACGGCGCCCGGGCTCATCTTGTGGGGCTCGGCGGCGGCGATGAACTCGCGCACGGTCGCCGGGTCGACCGGCTCGGCCCCGTTCAGCGCGATGCGCAACCGGGACAGGTCGAGCGGTGACTTGGCCCGACGAAGGGCGCGGGTGGCGAGGACGTAGCTGAAGTTCGGGCCGGCGGTCGCGGTGCCGCCGTAGGCGGAGATCCACTCCATCCAGCGACCGGGCGAGGCGAGGAAGTCCTGGGGCGACGCGAGCACGAGGTCGGCGCCGGTCGTCATGCCGAGGAGCAGCAGCCCGACGAGGCCCATGTCGTGGTAGAGCGGCAGCCACGAGACGAGGACGTCGTCGTCGGCCGAGTAGTCGACGGCGCCCATGATGCCGTCGTGGTTGGCGCACACGGTGTGGTGCGGCAACATCACGCCCTTGGGCTCGGCGGTCGAGCCACTGGTGAACTGGAGGATGGCGAGCCGCTCGGGGTCGTCGGCGGGGCGCCGCCAACCGTCGGGGTGGGCCGTCCCCTCGGTCATGAGCACGTCGAGGAGGACCGACTGCGGGTCACCCGGCTGCTCGTCGATGAACGGCGCCAGGTCCTTGTCGACGACGAGCAGCGCCGCCTCGGAGAGGCGGACGCGCGTGCGCGTCGACGCGATGAACTCCTCGAGCGACGCCAGCCGCATGGGCAGCGGCAGGACCACGATGGTCGCGCCGGCGAAGAACGTCGCCTGCATGGCGGTGACCAGGGCCCGGCTCGTGGGGCCGAGGATGGCGACGCGGTCGCCCGGTCGTACGCCGCGAGCCTGCATGGCGGCCGCCATGCCGAGTGACTCCGCGTGCATGGTCGACCACAGCACGGGGTCCGGCTCGCCGGACCCGACGAAGGTGATCGTGCCGCGTCGGGCCGTGGCCGCCTGCTCGATACGCGCAGTGAGAGTTCGCATCAGATCATCCGACTCCGACGGGGTGCTGATGGTTACTTCCCGTCCCGCGGAAGTTCGCCCGTCGTTCGCCGACCGGGACAACGGCACCGGGGTCCGGTTCACCGGCCACTCGACCTGCGCCCCACCAGCGGGACGTTCGTCGCGTACCCCTGTTCGTGCGGCCCGAACCACCGTCGGCGAGATCGATCACGACGGGTGACCCGGGCTGGGGAGCGAGCGGCGGTTCTGGGTAGCGACGATCCGAGGGACCGGGATCGACGAGTTGGACCTAGCCTGACAGCAGGAGGGGCGCCACGAGGGCGACCACCCGATCAGCCATGCGTCGAGCGGACACCCACACCGACACCAGCACGAGGAAGCGGTGGTGGCCGATCGTCGCCGTGCTCGTCCTCGCGACGGTGCTGGCGACGGTCGGAGGCCAACCGGCCGGAGCGGTCGACGAGGCCGCGCTCCGGGCCCGCGCCGACGCGATCGAGTCGGCGATGCCCGCGCTGCGCACCGACGTCGCCACCGCACGCAGCAGACTGGCGGCGTCGGCGGAGGCGCTCGAGGAGGCCACCGAGGCGCTCGCCGCCGCCGACGACGACGCCACCGACGCGGCGAACCGTCGCGCCGGCGTCGACCGGTTGGTCGACACCGCACGGGTGCTGCGCGACGACGTCGTGCGCCGACGTGCGCCGGTCACCGACCTGCGCGACCAGTTGGCGATCATGCTCTACGTCTCTGGCGACCCCCGCCTGGCCAGCATGCTCGAGGAGCTGACCACCACCGGCGCGAACCTCGACGCCGCGGCCGAGCGCTTCCTGTTCACGGCGGTCAGCGACGAGGCGTTCGACGCCATCGAGCTCCTCGACGCCGAGGAGCGGGCCGCCTCGATCGTCGCCCACGACCTCACGACCGCTGCCGAGTCCTCGGCCGCCGGGCACCTCCGAGCGAGCGACGCTGCCGGTGCTGCGGGCGATCGCCTCGCCGCCGCCGAGACCGAGCGGGCACGACGCGAGCGGGCCCAGATCGAGGCCGCCAGCCGCCTCGCCGCCGACCAGGCCGCGCTCGAGCAGGCCCAGACCGCTCTCGACGCCGCCAACGCCGAGCTCGCGCAGATCGAGCGGGACCTGCGACCGACGACGACCACCGCCCCACCGGCGGCGACCACCCCGCCGGCCACGACGCCGCCCCAGCTGACACCGCCGCATGCCAACGTGCCGACCAACCCGGGCGCCGGCGTGCTCACCGGTCTCGGCACCGGCCCCGCCCGCCCGGCGCTCGCGGTGAAGATCCACAACGTCGGCTCCGCGCCGAGCGGTGCCCGCCCCCAGTCGGGCATCAACCAGGCCGACATCGTCTACGAGGAGAAGGTCGAGGGCGGCCTCACCCGGTTCGTGGCCGTCTTCCACTCGAACAACGTCGGCACCGTCGGGCCGGTGCGCTCGGCCCGCACCAGTGACACCGAGATCCTCGCCTCCTACAACCGGCCGCTCATCGGCTACTCGGGCGCCAACGCCGCCGTGGAGGCCACCGTCGCCGCGTCGAGCCTCGTGCCCGTCGGCTCCCGCCAGGCCGGCGGGGCGTACTGGCGCTCCGGTGCCCGGCCCGCACCCCACAACCTCTACACCTCGACCGGGGCGCTGTGGTCGGCGCCGGCGGGCAACGGCGCCGGCATCCCCGGCGCACAGTTCGCCTACCGCGCCGCCGGCGAGGCCCTGCCGGCCAACGCGCGGCCCGCCCGGCTCGTCGACGTCCGATTCCCGGCGGCGTCGATCCGCTACGAGTGGAACGGCGCCGGCTGGGCCCGGGGGATGAACGGGAGCTGGCACGTCGACACCGCCGGCGCGATCGCCGCCCCCGAGAACGTCATCGTGCAGTTCATCAACTACCGGCCGAGCACCGCGGACGCCCGCAGCCCCCATGCGGTCATGACCGGCTCCGGCGAGGCGTGGATCTTCACCGCCGGCCACGTCGTCCCCGCCGCCTGGTCCCGACCGAACCTGGCGGCCCCGACGTCGTTCACCGTCGGCGGCCAGCCGGTGAAGCTCACGCCCGGCCGCACCTGGGTCGCACTCGCCGAACCCGGCACCGCTGCCATCGGCTGATACTCGCTCGCCGGCTTCGCCGGACGAGCTGCGTTCAGCTACGGCTGATACTCGCTCACGAGAGGCGCCCAGCGCCGAACGTGAGCCCTCGCCAGGCTTCGCCGGACGAGCTGCGTTCAGCTACGGCTGATACTCGCTCACGAGAGGCGCCCAGCGCCGAACGTGAGCCCTCGCCGGAGGCGCCCAGCGCCGAAGGTGAGCCCTCGCCAGGCTGCGCCGGAGCCGCGTTTGGAGCGCGCGCCGTCCGGGATGCTCAGATGCACCCCACCGCAACGCAGGAGGGGGACGGCATGGACGCGCCGCTCGACGGCATCACGATCATCGAGATCACGAGCTGGATGGCGGCGCCCAGCGCCGGCGCCATCCTCGCCGACCTCGGCGCGGACGTCGTCAAGGTCGAGCCCCTCCGCGGCGATGCGCTGCGGGGCATGGCGCGCCAGCCGAAGCTGCCCGACGGCGCACCCCGCACCGACTACCCCTTCGAGGTCGACAACCGGGGCAAGCGCTCCATCGCCGTCGCGCTCGACCAGCCGGCCGGCGCCGAGCTCGTGCGACGCCTCATCGCCGGAGCCGACGTGCTCCTCACCAACCTCCTCCCCCACCGCCAGCAGCGCTACGGGCTCACCTCCGACGCGCTCGCCGAGGTCAACCCGGCCCTCGTCCACGCCACCCTCACCGGCTACGGGCTCACCGGCCCCGACGCCCGGCGCCCCGGCTACGACGTCACCGCCTTCTTCGGACGCGGCGCCATCACCGACTTCGAGACCGACCCCGGCGCCTCGGCCGTGCGCCCACCGCCCGCCATGGGCGACCACACCACCGGCCTCGCCATGGTCGGCGCCATCCTCGCCGCCCTCCGCCTCGCCGAGCGCACCGGGAAGGGCCAGACCGTCGACGTGTCGCTCTTCGCCACGGCGGCGTGGACGATGGCGACCGAGCTGTCCGCCGCGGTGATCGACGAGCGACAGCCCCGCAAGCGCGACCGGCGCAACCTCATCACCCCGCTGACCAACCGGTTCTGCTGCGCCGACGACCGCTGGATCGTCCTGAACATGCCCGAGGCCCACTGGTGGGCCCGCTTCTGCGAGGTCGTCGAGCGGCCCGAGTGGGTGAGCGACCCCCGCTTCGAGACGGTCAAGACCCGCTTCGACAACATGCCCGAGCTGATCGACCTCATCGACGAGGTGTTCGCCACCCGCACGCTCGCCGAGTGGGGCGACCTGTTCGACGAGCACGGCCTGATCTGGGGCCCGGCCCGCACCCTCGCCGAGCTCGCGACCGACCCCCAGGCCGAGGCCATAGGCCTCTACCCCACCATCGACCATCCCGAGGCCGGGACGTTCCGCACCGTCGCCAACCCGCTGCGCATCTCCAGCGCCGACGTCGGCCCCCGGGGACCGGCACCAGCGCTGGGCGAGCACACCAGCGACGTGCTCGCCGCCGCCGGCCTCGACGCGGACGACATCGCCAAGCTGCGCGCCGACGGCACCATCGGCGGCTGACCATCGGGCCGTGGCGGTCGGACCACGGGGGTGAACGACGCCCGTCGGCCCGGTCGGGCCCGGCCGGCGCGCGTTCAGAGCAGGTGGTCGCGCACCATCGCCGCGCCGCGCACCAGGTCCTCCTGGATCACGAAGTGGCCGCCGTCGACGACGTCCAGCTCCAGACCGGCATGCGCCGCCTGGGCCTCGAAGCGGGCGACGCCGATGTTCGTGTCCCGACCCGCGACCAGCCGCGTCCGCGCGCCCATGTGGGGCAGGTGGTCCCACCCGGCGGCGTTGCCCGCCAGCGTCGGCGTGAGCTCGAAGATCGACGCCTCCGTCTCCGGGTCGCACGCCAGCTCGACGTGACCGTCCTCCCGGTCGACGAAGCCCCAGCGGGCGTACGCCTCCATCGACTCGCGGCCGATCCCCACCAGACCGCCCCGGCCCAGGTACGCCTCGACGACCGCCTCCCGGCTCGCGAACACCCGCCGGCGCCGCCGCGCCGCCTCCGCCATCGGCGACGCCCGACTCTCGCCGGACGGCCCCGACTCGGCCATCGGGAAGAGCACCGCCTCGGCCAGCAACGCCCGCTCCACCGCGCCGGGGCGCTCCCGGTCGACCAGCGTCGCCACGGCACCGCCCAGCGACTGGCCCAGCACCCGCAGATCCGACGCACCGACCACGTCACAGAACGCCCAGACGTCGCGGGCCATCTCCTCGAACGCCAGGCCCTCACGCTCGGACGGCGTGCCGCTCGCACCGTGGCCCCGCAGATCGACCGCCGCCACCCGCACCTCCGCCGGCAGCAGCGGGACCAGCGGCTCGAACAGCCCGGCGCAGAACCCGTTCGGGTGCAGCAGCAGCAACGTCGGCTCCGCACCGCCGGCGACGCCGTCCCAGACCAGGCCGGCGATCCGCACCCCCTCCCGCTCGGTCACGACACGGCGGGGCTCACGAACTGGGGCGGTCACGGGCGAGAAGGTAGCGTCGCCCGCCGTCAGCGACGCAAAGGCCAGGGGATCGACCGCCGATGATCGACCAGGACCGCTACCAGCACCTCACGTTCGCCTACCGGGACCACGGCATCTGCTGGATCACCATCGACCGGCCCGAGAAGTACAACGCCACCAACTCCCGCCTCCACTGGGAGCTCAGCACCGTGTGGCGAGACGTCGACCTCGACGCCGACACCCGCGTCGCGGTCATCACCGGCGCCGGCAAGGCGTTCTCCGCCGGCGGGGATCTCCCCGAGCTCGTCGAGCCCCAGATCGGCAACTTCGACCGCACCGCCGAGATCCTGCGCGAGGCCGGCGACCTGGTCACCAACATCGCCGACTGCTCCAAGCCCGTCATCTCCGCCATCAACGGCGTCGCCGTCGGCGCCGGGCTCGCCGTCGCCCTCATGGCCGACATCAGCATCATCGCCGAGGAGGCCCGCCTCACCGACGGCCACACCCGCCTCGGTGTCGTCGCCGGCGACCACGCGGCCATCATCTGGCCGCTCCTGTGCGGGATGGCCAAGGCCAAGTACCTGCTGCTGACCTCCGACTTCGTCGACGGGCGCGAAGCCGAGCGGATCGGGCTCGTCAGCGACTGCGTCCCCCTCTCCGAGCTCGAGGACAAGGCGATGGCCGTCGCCACCAACCTCGCCACCGGCCCCCAGCTCGCGATTCGTTGGACCAAGCGCAGCCTCAACCTGTGGCTCAAGCAGGCCGCACCGATCTTCGACGCCTCGCTCGCGTTCGAGATGCTGACGTTCATGGGCGCCGACGTCGCCGAGGGCGCCGCCGCCATCCAGGAGAAGCGCCCGCCCGAGTTCCCCTCCACGCGGAGCTGAATCGCGGTTCCGTCTCGCGGGCCTGTCTTCCCACCCCGCCCCGGACCTGTTAACCTGGGGCGTCCTCACGGGGCTATAGCTCAGGTGGAAGAGCGCTTCCATGGCATGGAAGAGGCCGAGGGTTCGAGTCCCTCTAGCTCCACGAGCTGGCTACTGGCGTTCTCGGTAGCCACCTCGAACGGGAGAGCCGCAATGTCTCCCGCTCCGCTCGGGGGCCGTCAGGCCCGGCGGGCCCTTGGCACGGGTCCCGAGCGTCGAGTTCATCCAACCGCCTCTCGGGTTGCTTGCTCTGGCGACGAGCTCGGGCGCCGTGTGCTCGGCTTTTGGCCTCGCACGGGAAGGCCGCCATCTCTCCCGCTCCGCTCGGGGGGCCGTCAGGCCCGGCGGGCCCTTGGCACGGGTCCCGAGCGTCGAGTTCATCCACCCGCCTCTCGGGTTGCTTGCCCTGGCGACGAGCTCGGGCGCCGTGGTCTCGGTCGCCACCTCGAACGCTAGGGCCGCAGTAGCTCCCGCTCCGCTCAGGGGCCGTCAGGCCCGGCGGGCCCTTGGCACGGGTCCCGAGCGTCGAGTTCATCCAACCGCCTCTCGGGTTGCTTGCCCTGGCGACGAGCTCGGGCACCACCTCGAACGGGAGAGCCGCCCGGCGGGGCCTTGGCACGGGTCCCGAGCGTCGAGTTCATCCAACCACCTTGCGAGTTGCGCGCCCTGGCGGCGGGTCGGCGGCCGTGCCGGGTCATGGGGCGTGGGGGGCTGAGCATCTTGCTGCGGCGCAGGGGAAGAGGAGGCGGAGGGGGTCGGTGAGGCGGTTGTCGGGGGCGCTGCCGCGCACGGCGAGGGCGTGGCCGGTGAGGCCGCTGAGCCAGCCGAGCGTCGGGTAGATCGGCCAGGGGTGGCCGGTCCAGGTGAGCAGCCAGATCGACCACATCGCCGCCACGCCGATCACGAAGGCGAGCGCGTGGGCGACCAGGCCGATCAACACCCCTCGGCGGGTCGGGCGTACCGGGAGGCCGACGCCGGCGGCCGGGTCCGGCGGCGGGAGGTCGGCGAGCACGGCGTCGAGGTCCGCAGCGGTGACCGCGGCGAACGTCGCGTCCAGGCGCTCCTCGAGCTCGACCATCGACAGGCGGCCCAACGCGTAGTGGCGGTTGAGCCGGCCGGCGGCCGCCTCGCGCTCGGCGTCACCGATGCGGGCCGGCCGGGGATCGACCGACGGGACGACCGCCGCCGGGGCCGGCCCTCCTCCCCCACGATTCGTTCGCGCGTGCACGGCAACCGCCCTCCCGGGACCCAATAGGTTAACGGTCGTAACGTTGCACGCGTAATCTCAGGCCGTCAAGCCCTCACGGCCGGAACCGGCGGCACGGCGCAGCGGCCGTCAGGGGCGAGGTGCCTCGTCCGCTGGGCCGGTCCGGTCGGTCTCGTGGCGGGTGTAGGCGGCCGGCGGGGCGCCGAACACGGAGGAGAACGAGGTGGTGAGGTGGGCCTGGTCGGCGTAGCCGAGCTCGTGGGCGACGTCGGCCCAGGAGCGCACCTCGGAGCGGGTTCGGGTCGACACGGCGTGGACACGGGCGCGGTCGAGGCACCACTTGGGGCCCATGCCGACGTGCTCGAGGAACAGTCGCTGCAGCGTGCGCGCCGAGACCCCGAAGCGCTCCGCGAGCTCCCCCACCCTCGTCACCGGGGGTGACTCCTCGGCGGCGGACTCGAGCAGCGAGGAGAGGCGCTCGCCGTCGGTCGGCCCGACGGGCGCCCGCCCGGCCAGGAACGCCACGAACAGACCGAGCCGCTCGTCGTCATCCGTGGCATCGACCACCGCGTCGGCAAGAGCCGCAGCTGCGTCGCCGAACAGCTCGGTCGCGGGCAGCGCCCGGTCCGCGAGCCCGGCCAGGGACAGCCCCACGAACGGCCGGAACCCGCCGGCGCGAAAGCGGGCGCCGAAGGCCCAACCGGCGCCGTCGAGCCGACGCTCGTCGTTGTGGTGCTGCGGACCGGTCACGGTGATCGAACGGTCGGCCTGCACGACCAGGTTCACCGCCGGGTAGCCGACGATCGTCTGCACGAACGGCTCGTCCAGCGCCCATGCCGTCTTCCAGAACCGGGCGACGAAGCGGTCGAGCGGTGGCTCCGGCAGCCAGATGTCGAGGCTGAAGCGCTCGCGGGCCGCGGACGGGCGCACGATCGCCCCCTCCTCGCCCGGGTCCCGGCGCACCATGGCCCGAGAAGCTAGCCCCGCGCGCGGTGTCGCCTTCTTCAAAGACCGGCGGGCCCACAGGTGGTTTCGTCTGCCGCCATGGACGAACGGATCACCGCCCTCGAATCGATGCTCGACAAGACCGCCGACCTCATCGCCGCGGTACCGGCCGATCGGCTCGACACACCGACCCCGTGTGCCGACTACGACGTCGACGGCCTCCTCGACCACCTGGCGACCTGGGTCCAGGTGTTCGACAGCACCGTCAACGGCACGCCACCCACGATCGACCCGACGGCGCCCCGCATCGACGGCGACCGGGCCGTGATCTTCCGGGCGTCGGCCGACCGGATCGTCGCCGGGCTGCGCGACGGCGGGTTCGAGCGACCGATGACGATGACCGAGAACGCCCTCCCCGGCGAGTTCGTGCTCGACATGCTCCTCATGGAGTACGTGGGCCACGGCTGGGACCTCTCGCGGGCTCTGGGCATCGACCATCCCTACAGCGACGACGAGGCGACGACGGCGCTGGCCGCCGGGAGCGCGATCCTCGAGCCGCAGTACCGCGGCACCGGCATGTTCGACCACGAGGTCGAGGTCGCCGACGACGCCCCCGCCATCGACCGCTTCGTCGCCTTCACCGGCCGGCACCCCGACTGGAGGCCCGCGCCCGCCCGCACCTGAGGGCGGTCGCCCGTCGTGCGGATGCGGTTGCGGTCGCAAGGCGCCGGCGGGCGACGGATCCGTGGCGGGGTCGGTACCGTGTGGAACTCGGTTCGTTCTTGTCGTCGTCGAAACGGGCACCGGTCGTCGCGGCCGGACCGTCGGGTCGTGGATGATGGTGTCGTCACGGGTGATTGCGCTCGGGTCGTTCGCGGCCGCCGTCGTCACGCTCGTCGCCAGCGTCACGCTGCTCGTGTTCGAGTCGGTCGGCACCGTCGGCGGCGCCGAGGAGATGGCCAAGCGCCCGGGTGAAGCGCTCAGCCTCACCGCCCTCAGCCGCAACGGTGCGACCGATGAGGCCACCGGGCCCTCCTCGCCCGGCAGCGATGCGCCGGCCACCGCCGACGCCGACGCCGACACCGACACCGACACCGACGAGGTCGTCGTCACACCGCCCTTCTCCGGCGACCTGACCGTCGCGTGGACGTCCGGCGGGCTCACCGAGGGGCTGGCGTTCGGGATCGCGTCCGAGCCGATGGTCAATGGCTCGACGGTGGTCCGAGGCGACCCGGCCCGCCTGACCGGGAGCCGGTCGGCCGACGGCACGGTCGTCGACGCACCGGCCGCCGGCTGGTACATCCCCCTCGACGCGTTCGCCGTCGACCCCGAGATGTACGCCGCCGTCGTGCCCGGCGCCACCGAGATCGACGACGCGCTGGCCCGGGGCGACGGTGCGGTCCTGTCGGAGACGTCGGCCCGCCTGCGCGGCCTTGGGCCCGGCGGCGTGTTGCGTCTCGACGACCACCGCGTCGAGGTCCGCCTCGTGGTGCCCGACGTCGTCGTCGGCGGCGCCGAGGTCGTGGTCTCCCACGACACCGGCCAGCGGATCGGGATCACGACCGACCGCTCGGTGCTGTTCCGCCACGACATCGAGCGCAGCGACCTCGACGGCGTCGTCCGCGCCCACGTCCGGGACGGGCTGCCCGTGCGCGTCCGTTCGACCGGTGAGACGGCCTACCTGCGCTACGCCGACAACGTCATCCCCCAGATCGAGGTCAAGACCCGCTTCGGCGAGTTCGCGGTCCGGCCGACGGGCGGGCGCGACGTCGAGATCGAGCCGGCGTGGATGGCCGCCAACGTGGTGGACGTGCAGCTCCCCGTCGTCGGCGCGTCCCGCTGTCATCGCCTCGTCGTCGACACGCTGACCTCGGCCCTCGCCGAGGTGGCACGCCAGGAGGCCCTGCTCGCCGAACCGGCGATCGCCGCCGCGGAGGCCGCCCGCGACGCGGCGATGGCGTCGCGCGACGAGGTCCTCGCCACCCGGGAGGCGGCGGCGCAGTCCTACCGCGACGCGGTCGCTACCGGGGACGGCGACGCCGCGGCGCGGGCGGTGCTCGCGTACGAGCAGGCGGACGCCGCGCTCGCAGCGGCCAACACCGCGTTGGCCGAGGCCGAGGCTGCGGTGGTCGAGGCCGCGGCACCCCGCCTCGTCGATCCAGCGCAGTACGCCGGCTGCCAGGTCTCGCGCCTGATCTCCGAGGGCAACGCCCCGTCGCGCCATGCGTGGGGCATCGCGGTCGACCTGAACGTGGCGTCCAACCCGCTCGGCGGGGCGTCGACCCAGCACCAGACGCTCGTGGCCATCATGGCGAACGCGGGCTTCGGGTGGGGCGGCGAGTGGCTGTCACCGGACCCGATGCACTTCGAGTACCGCAGCCCGCCCGGCGGCTGAGCACGGCCGGGCGGCCCGCCGCGACATCGGCGGGACCTGCCCGAACGAGGCGTCGTCAGCCGGCGCGGCCGCTGACCGGGGCCGCGGGCTCGCCCCACGCGACCTGGGGCACGTCACCGAAGAGACGCTCGAGGTCGTAGAACTCCCGCGTCTCCTGGCCGAAGACGTGGACGACGACGTCGCCGTAGTCGACGAGGACCCACTCGAGGCTGTCGAGGCCCTCGACCCGCAGGGGCTTTCGCCCGTGCGATGCCGCGACCTGCGACTGCACCTCCTCGACCAGGGTCTTCACCAGACGATGGTTCGAGGCGCTGGTGACCACGAACTTCTCGGCGATGACCAGGACCTCACCCACGTCCATCACGGTCGTGTCCGTGCCCGACTTGCCGACCGCCGCCGCTGCTGCGGTGGCGGCCAGGGTTTGCGGGTCGCTGCCGGATGTCGAACTCAGATGACCACCTCGTGGTGCGCCCGGGCCCTCAGCCGTCCGTGCCGGAGCCCTCGGATGCGGCGGTCTCGATGGTAGTGGGCGGCGCGAGGTCTGCGGAAGGAGGCGTCTCGTAATCGGCGCCGATGATCACCGTGACGTCGACCAGCGTGTCCGACGACTCGACGAACACGAGGCGGTCGGCGTCGATGGCGTCGGCCAGCGCCGCGGCCCGGTCCTCGATGCCCTCCCGGTGGTAGATCACCTCGCTCTCGGCGACGTCGAACGAGTCGGCGTTGCCGAACACGGTGATCTCCGCTCCCGCCGGCACCAGGTCGAGCGATGCCGCGAGCGCCCGCTCCGACGAGCCGGACCCGTCGAGGAGCCGTACCCGCAGCCGGTCGTCGGCCGTCGCCCCCACGGGGAAGGGCACGACGTCGGCGACCAGCGCGGCGAGCTCGTCGGACTGCGCCTCGTACTCCTCGTCCGACGCGTCGACCGAGTCGAGCGGCTGGACGCCGTCGACCGGGATGACCGACACCTGGGTGACCCCCCGGGCGAGCATCACGACGGCCTCCGCCAGTGACAGTGACGGCTCGGCGGTCCCGGTCCCGGCCCCGGCCGGTGCGGCCGCGGTGGTCGTCGGCGCGCCGTCACCCTCGAGCCCGGCGACGGCATCACCACCGAGGTCGGCGACCCGTGCGACCCAGGCCCGCCAGAACAGCCGCTCGCGCACGAGGCCGGCGAGCTCGGTCTCGCCCTCCACGCCCAGCTCCAGGTACACCGCGACCTCGTCGGCGGCGAGATCGATCTCCTCGGCCGGGAAGACGGTCTCGCTGACGCCGTCGGCGTCGACGACCACCAGCTCGTCGGTGTTCTCGACGGTGATCGGCTCGGCCGGGCCCACGAGCGTGGCCCACTCCGCCGGACCGACCGACTCGACGTCGGGGATCCGCAGGTCGAGCAGGTCCTCCACGGCGTCGACGACCGCGGCGAGGCCGCTCGAGGCCCGCAGGTCCGCCAGGGTCGTCGCCCCCAGGCCGTCGACCTCGACCCGCAGGCCGGCCGGCAGCAACATGACCGCGCCGCCACCGTTCGTCCCGTTCGTGACCGAGATCACCGCGTAGCCGATCGGCGTGCCGTCGGAGCCGACCTCCTCGACGAACATGACCGGCGTCGGCGTGACCAACGCCTGGTAGCCGGGCTCGCCGGGGCCGACGTCGAGCGTGACGAACTCGCCGCCGCGGCTGTCCCGGGCCGCCCGCAGGCCGGTGAACGCGAGCAGCGGGATCGCGGCGACGAGCAGGAGCATGCTCCCGGCGAACGCGGCCCGACGCACCGGGCGCCGGAAGCGACGGGGCTCGACGCGGGGCGGTACCCGCACGGCCCGGCCCGGCTCGAGGTCACGGCGGGCGGCGGGCGCATCACCCGGTTGGCCCTCGTCGCTCGTCGACCCCGTCATCCGGCACGAAGATAGAGCAGCTCGCGTTCGATGACGGAACGTACGGGCTCGGGGACGAGGCCGGCGATCGGCCTCCCATCGCGCACGCGTTCCCGGATCGCGGAGCTGCTCACGTCGAGCAACGGGATCTCGACCCGCGTCGCGTGGAAGGCCGACGGCACCCGAGCGTCGGCACCCGGGCGGTCGACGACCGCCACGTCGACGAGCTCGGCGAGCTCGCGCCAGCGGTGCCAGGTGTCGAGGCCGGCGGCGGCGTCGGTCCCGACGATCAGTGTCAGGGAGCGATCGGAGGCGGCGAGACGATCGATCGTGTCGATCGTGTACGTATCCCCGCCTCTGATGATCTCCTCATCGGAGGCTTCGAGGCCGTCGATGCCGGCGACGGCCTCGCGGACCATCTCCAGCCGCGTCATTGCAGGGCTGATCGACCGTTCGCCGACCTTCTGCCAGGGCCGGTTGGCCACGACCAGGAGCACGCGATCGAGAGAAAGCTCGGCCAAAGCGTTCACACCGGCCACCAAGTGACCGATATGAGGGGGGTCGAAGGTGCCACCGAGGACACCGAGGCGCTCGGTTGGTCCGACCACCTCGGTCAGTCTAGGTGGCCCTCCACGCCGAACCGACGGGGCGCGGCGAACGAATGCACGAGGAACGACGAGCGAGGAGGAGCGGGAGACGGGCCCGACGTGACGACCGAGGCGCGAGGCGAGCGTGCAGGTGCGGTACCCGGGGCGGCGGGCCGTTGACCACTCAGCGTGATGTGAATGGCATTTACACCACGTAACGTGATCGCAGCGTGACTGAAATCAACCCGAGGGTTCTCCGTTCTAGCTGGTGACATGAGCGATTCCGTAGGTCAGTACCTCAACGAGATCGGGCTCGTACCCCTCCTCACCGCTGAGGAGGAGCGCGAGCTCGCCCAGATCATCGAGCGCGGTCAGGCCGCCCGCCTCCGCATGGAGCAGGGCGAGTCCTGTCCGGAGCTACGCCGAGCAGTGCGTCGCGCACAGCAGGCGAAGGACCGGTTCATCCGGGCCAATCTCCGTCTGGTGGTGAGCGTGGCGCGTCGCTACCCGCTCCCTCCCAGCATGGAGCTTCTCGACCTCATCCAGGAGGGGAACCTCGGGCTCGAGCACGCAGTCGACAAGTTCGACTGGCGCAAGGGCTTCAAGTTCTCCACCTACGCCACCTTCTGGATCCGCCAGGCCATCGGCCGGGCACTCGATCAGAAGGCCAGTCTCGTTCGCCTGCCCGGCGACCGCTCCGCGAGCCTGCGCGCCGCACTGCGCCAGGTCTCCGGTGACGGCGACGAGCTCGACGACGAGCACGCCCGTCTGCACCGGTTGACGACGCCGACGTCGCTCGACCGCACGATCGGCGACGACGACAGCAACGAGCTCGTCGATCTGCTCCCCGATGCGACCGCCGGCCCCGAGCAAGAGGTCGTCGCCCGCGTGGAGGAGCAGCTCGTCACGTCGCTGCTCGACGTCCTCGATCCCCGTGCCCGGTACGCGGTCGAGCAGCGCTTCGGCCTGCAGGACGGCCGCAAGCGCAGCTACCGCGAGGTCGGTGAGGAGCTCGGCGTCACCGCCGAGGCCGCCCGACGCCTCGTGAAGCGTGCCGTCAACGCCGTGCGCGACCAGGCGGCACAGACGATCGACGCAGCCTGAGGCGGCGTCGGCGCACGAGCGCCGACACCCGACCCACGGCGACGCGGCCGGGCCCTGCCCGGCGCGCCGCACCGCACCCTGCCGCTCGGACGGCACGGGTGGTCCGAATCGCTCACGGAGGCCCGGCCCAGTGCCGGGCCTCCGTCATGTCCGGCCCGGCACGCACGCCGGGCCACGCCATGAGCGGCCGCACGGCAACGCGGGGTGAACACCTTTCGTGTTCCTTTCCCGGTTGTCCTGTGAATTCTGGATTGCGTTGGACTTACCCCTCGCGAACGGCGAGTCTGGTGAGGTGGCAACTGAGTGGAACCCGGGCTCGTGGCGGACCAAGCCGGCGGGCCAGCAGCCGGCGTGGCCCGACGAGGCCGAGCTCGACGCGACGCTGAAGCAGATCAGCGCCCTGCCCCCGCTCGTCTTCGCCGGCGAGGCGCGGGCGCTGCAGGAGCAGCTGGGCGATGTCGCCAACGGCCGGGCGTTCCTGCTCCAGGCCGGTGACTGCGCCGAGTCGTTCACCGAGTTCTCGGCCGACCAGATCCGGGACAAGCTCAAGGTCATCCTGCAGATGGCCGTCGTGCTCACCTACTCCTCCGGTGTGCCCACCGTGAAGGTCGGCCGCATCGCCGGCCAGTTCGCCAAGCCACGGTCCAAGGACACCGAGACGATCGACGACATCGAGCTGCCGTCGTTCCGGGGCCACATCGTCAACGGCGACCTCTTCGACGTGGTCGCCCGCACCGCCGACCCGACCCGCCTCGTCACCGCCTACCACCAGTCGGCCGCCACGCTGAACCTGCTCCGGGCGTTCACCAAGGGCGGGTTCGCCGACCTCGACCAGGTCCACGCCTGGAACATGGCCTTCGTGTCCTCCAGCCCCGAGGGACGCCGCTACGACGAGGTCGCCTCGGGCATCGAGCGCGCCCTGCGGTTCATGCGGGCCTGCGGCGTGACCACCGAGGACCACCACGAGCTCCACGAGGTCGACTTCTACACCAGCCACGAGGCGCTCCTGCTCGGCTACGAGGAGGCGCTCACCCGGCGCGACTCGCTCACCGGCGACTGGTATGACTGCTCGGCCCACATGCTCTGGATCGGCGAGCGCACCCGCCAGCTCGACGGCGCCCACATCGAGTTCCTGCGGGGCGTGC
Organism: Actinomycetota bacterium; assembly: GCA_034211175.1. Lineage (GTDB taxonomy): Bacteria > Actinomycetota > Acidimicrobiia > Acidimicrobiales > CAIXPF01 > JAXHUH01. The sequence goes on along the minus strand of JAXHUH010000063.1, from coordinate 21,412 downwards.
GGAACCCGATCGGCTGCAAGATCGGCCCGTCGGTCACCCCGGACGAGGCCGTCGCCCTCTGTGACGCCCTCGACCCGGACCGGGTCCCCGGTCGCCTCACGCTGATCTCTCGCATGGGCGCGGAGAAGGTGCGCGACGGCCTCCCGCCGCTGCTGCGGGCGGTGCAGGAGAGCGGCCATCCGGTCGTGTGGGCGTGCGACCCGATGCACGGCAACACCTACACCGCGCCGAGCGGCCGCAAGACCCGCCACTTCGACGCCGTGCTCAGCGAGATCGCCGGGTTCTTCGCCGCCCACCGCGAGGTCGGCACCTGGCCGGGTGGGGTGCACTGCGAGCTGACCGGCGACGACGTCACCGAGTGCCTCGGCGGCGCCGACGCCCTCGTCGACGACGATCTCGAGATCCGCTACGAGACCGTGTGCGATCCCCGGCTGAACGCCCGCCAGTCGATCGACCTGGCGTTCCGGGTCGCCGAGCTGCTCCAGAAGGGCTGACCCGGTCCCGGGTCACTCCCCGGGGGTCGGTCGATCGGGCACCGGCACCTCCGGTTGCTCACCGACGATGCTCGCCGTCGAGCGCGTGCCGGCGGCCGGTCGCACGTAGAGGCCGATCACCTCGGCCGACGGCAGCTCGATCGATGCGGCCAGGCTGACCAGGCGGTCGACGTCGGCCTCGTAGGGCGTCGAGTGGTACTCGTCGTCGACGCGTCGCAGGTCGATCATCGGCACGGCGTCGACGTCCCGGGGCTCCGGCAGCTCCAGCGCGACCACCGCGCCGAACACGCCGTCCTCGTCGCTCAACGTGCCGACCGAGGTGACCTCCAGGCCGACGAGGCCCGGGCGCCGCGCGGCCAGCTCGCCGGCGAGGTCGATCGCCCGCTGTCGGGCAACCCGTTCCTCCTCGACGGTCAGCTCGCGATGGCCCGGCGCCCCCACCGGCTCGCCCACCGACGGCGGCACCGGTGGACCGCCGTCATGGCCCGGTACGGACCGCTCGGCCGTGCCGCCGGGCGACCCCGGACCGCACGCCGTGGCCGCAACGAGCGCCGCCACACCCAGCGAGGCCGCGCCACGGCGCCGACGCCCGTTCCCCGGGCCGTGGCCCGACACGACCCGACTCCCCCGATCACCACCCCTCACCGATCCCACCGTAGGACCCACGCCCCGCACCGCCGCACCCCACCCCGTTCTGGTCTACATCCGGACATCTGCGACCAGGGACGATGCGGCCGGCTTGTAGGCCAGAACGAGCTTGACGGTTGACAGAACGGTATCGTGATATCACGATACCTTTGTGCCTCCGAAGACGAAGAACATGTTGCTGCGGCTCCCGCCGGAGCTCGCCGAGCAGCTCCAGGCCGTCGCCGATGTGGAGGAGCGGCCCGTGTCCGAGGTGGTCCGGGAGGCGATCCGGCGGCTGGTCGACGATCGCCGGGGTGACGCCGACTTCCAGGCCAAGCTGACCCGGACGGCCCGACGGTACGAGGACGTGCTCGACCGCCTCCGCGACGACGAGGACGACGGCGGCGGCTCGAACGGGGGTCCGCGGTGAGCGTCCCGGACGACGTCGAGCTGGTCCTCGTCGGTGCGGTCGCCGCCCGACGTGACCCGGCGAAGGTGCTCGACACCTGCGACGTCGCGGCGCTCGTCGAGATCGCCGAGCGGCTCGAACGGGCCGGAGATCCCGCCGCGGCGGCCGCCGCCGCGCTCGTCGGGATCGTCCGGGAGCGGCCGTTCGGCCGGGCGAACGCCGCCGCCGGATGGCTGGCCGCGGCCCACGTGCTCGCCTCCGCCGGGCTCGAGGTCGACCTGCGCGCCCACGAGATCACCTCGCTGGTGCGACGGGTGCAGCGGGGCGGCCTCGACGAGGCCGCGCTGGTCGAGCACCTCGCCGCCCACGTCCGCCCGCTCACCGGGCCCTGGCGCCGTGCGGCACGGGCGATCGCCCACCGGTTGCTCCGCCCCGTGGGGCCGACGGCGCCGGTCGTGCGCCCGTGCCCGGCCTGTGGGCTGCCGGTGGCGCTGTCGCCGACCGAGCACCGGTCGATGGTCGTCGGTGGGCCCGATGCGGTGCGCTACGAGCTCACGGCCCGGTGCTGGTACGTCCATCGCACCCACCGGCGCGACGGGCGGCCACTCGCCCGGACGGCCTCCGCCGACCGGCGAGGGAGCCGACGCACGGCATCAGCCGCGCTCGTAGCGGGGAGGAGATGACGTGCACGGCGCTCCCGGATCGACACCGCCCCCGCCGATCATCGAGCTGCACGGCGTCACCAAGCGCTTCGGCGCCACGACGGCGCTCGACGGCGTCGACCTGCGGATGGCCCGGGGCGAGGTGGTCGGCCTCCTCGGGCCCAACGGAGCGGGCAAGACCACGCTGCTGCGCATCCTCTCGACGCTGACGCCACCCGACACCGGGTCGGCCACGGTTGCCGGCTTCGACGTCGTGCGGGACGCGGTGGCGGTCCGGGCCGCCATCGGCCTCGCCGGCCAATCCGCCGCGCTCGACCCGTTGCTCACCGGCCGCGAGAACCTCGACCTGATCGGGCGCCTCTACGGCCTCGGCCCCGAGCTGCGCCGCACGCGGACCGCGGAGGTGCTCGAACGCTTCGACCTGCGGGGTGCCGCCGACCGGCCCGTCGGCGGGTACTCGGGCGGGATGCGCCGCCGGCTCGATCTCGGCGCCACGCTCGTGGGGCGGCCCGAGGTCCTGCTGCTGGACGAGCCGACGGCCGGGCTGGACCCGCGCAGCCGCAACGAGCTGTGGGTCACCGTCGACGAGCTCGCGGCCGACGGCACCACGATCCTGCTGACCAGCCAGTACCTGGAGGAGATCGAGCGGCTCGCCACGACGGTGGCCGTCCTCGACGAGGGTCGGATCCTGGCCGAGGGCCCGGCACGGACCCTGGCCCAACGGGTCGGCGGCGACGTGCTCGAGATCCGTCTCACCGACGCCGCCGAGATCGACCACGCGCTCGATGTCGTGGCCACGTTGGGCGGCAGTCGTGCCCACGTCGAGCCCGACGAGCGGCGGATCTCGCTGCCCTCCCCCGGCGGCACCGCGACGCTGTTGGACGCGGGCCGGCGGATGGAGGAGGCGGGGATCGCCATCGCCGACATCGGGATCCGCCACCCGTCGCTCGACGACGTGTTCTTCACGCTCACGGGCCGTTCGGCGACACTGGACGACCGACCTCTCGACGACCGCCATGGCGACGGTGACGGCGACGGGTCCCCCGCAGAAGGAGCGGAGCGTCAGGACGTCCTCGTCGGAGGTCAGGGCCCGACTGCCCCCGTCACCCCGGCCGACGGCGCCGTCGATGCCGTGGTCGGGTGGGTGACGTCACCGGATGCGTCGAGCGCTGACGGAGCGACCGCCGCTCGACGATCGCGGGCGCCGCGGCGGGGCCTGCGTGCCGCGGCCGGCGACGCCGGCGCCATCACCGGTCGGTACCTGACCCGGATGCGGCGCAACCCGGAGTCGGTGTTCTACGCCGCCGTGCAGCCGCTGCTGTTCGTGTTCGCCCTGTGGGCCGTGTTCGGCGGACTGGTCGAGGATGCCGAGGGCGGCAGCTACATCCAGTTCCTGCTGCCGGGCGTGGTCGTCATGAACATGGCGCTCGCCGCCGGGGTCACCGGCATCGGGCTCGCCGAGGACGTCCAGGCCGGCATCATCGACCGGTTCAGGAGCCTGCCGATGGCCCGCTCGGCCGTGCTCGTCGGACGGACCGCGGCCGACCTCGCCCGCAACGTGATGAGCCTGGTGATCATGGTGGCCGCGGGCGCACTGCTCGGCTACCGGCCCGACGGCGGCGTCGGCGGGGCGGTCGCCGCCGTCGGCGTCGTGCTCCTGTTCGGCTACGCGTTCAGCTGGGTGTTCGCCGCCATCGGTGTCGCCACCCGCGACGTGGCTGCGGCCCAGTTCGCCGGGTTCGTCCCCGTGGTGTCCCTCGTGTTCCTCAGCGGGGCGTGGATCCCGGTCGAGTCGATGGTCGGCGGCGTGCAGGCGTTCGCCCGCAACCAGCCGGTCAACGTGACCATCGAGGCGGCCCGCGCCCTGTCGGAGGGCACGGCCGACGCCCGCGACGTCTGGCTCTCGCTCGCCTGGTCGGCCGCGATCCTCACCGCCGCCTCCACGTACGCCGTCCGCCGGTTCGCAGCCCCGTCCTGACACCGACCTGGACGCCGACGGGTCGCTGCGCCATGGTGCGGTTGCTCGACGGGGAGGGGACCGATGGGCGGGCACGCCGAGGAACGACCGTGGCTGCGCCAGCACGAGTGGGATGTCCGGCTCGAGTGGGGACCGGTCGGAGCCGCCACCGTCCGATCGGACGCCGTGGTCGTGATCGACGTGCTCCGCTTCACCACCGCGGTCGACGCCGCGGTCGGACGCGGGGCGACGGTGTTCCCGTACCGGTGGAAGGACGGCTCCGCCGCCGGCTTCGCCCGCGAGGTCGGCGCGGTGCTCGCCGGCCCCGGAGGCGAGCCGGGGCTCTCGCTGTCCCCGATCAGCCTGCTCGCGCTCGGACCGGGCGACCGGGTCGTGTTGCCGTCGCCGAACGGCTCGACGTGCGCCGCGGTCGCCGCCGAGCACGGCGCGGAGGTCGTGGTCGCCGCGTGCCTGCGCAACGCGACCGCGGTCGCGCGGTGGCTGGACCGCCAACGAGCCGTGCGGACCGTGACGGTGATCGCCGGCGGCGAGCGCTGGCCCGACGGCACGCTGCGACCGGCGCTCGAGGACCATCTCGGCGCCGGAGCGGTCGTCGCCGCCCTCGCCGACACGTTGTCACCCGAGGCCCGGGCCGCGGCCGACCTGTGGCACGCAACAGCCCCGCGGGTGGCCGCGGCGATCGCGGACTGCGCCTCGGGCCGCGAGCAGGTCGCCCGGGGCTGGGATGGCGACCTCAGGTACGCAACCGAGGTCGACGCGAGCGCCACCGTGCCCGTGCTCCGTGACGGCGCGTTCGTCGACGCCGCCGATCAGCCGTAGCTGACGCCCAGCCCGGCACGGGCGTCCTGCTGGACCCCGTACTGGGGGATCGGGTAGCGCAGACCGTTGCGGGACAGCGCCTCGACGCCGTCGAGCATCTTCGGCAGGAACCGGGGCGGTACGGCCATCAGCAGCTCGTCCTCGGCGACCCCGCCGTAGCGGCGCTCGGCGAAGCACGGGATCGACACGCTCGGCTCCCCCGTCGCCAGCGCCCGGCCCCACGAGTCGGCACACGCCGACTCGCCGACGCAGCCCCAGTCGAGCTTGCGGTAGCCGCTCCACTGGAGCCCGTTGATCAGGATGATCATCTGGGCCGGGGTGGCGTAGATCATGGCGATGTCGGGCGGATCGAGGCGACCGGTGGCCAGTGGCGACACGGCCATCGCCTCGTACCGCCCGTACGGCACGCAGTCCATGGCGTGCTGGTGGGCCGACGCGTCCTCGAGCGTCTCGAACCACACCCCGGCCATGCGGTCACCCGAGAGCCACTCGTCGTCGCGGGGGTGGAGGCCGATCACCGTGCCGCACTGGGCGCCGACGAGATCGTCCATCGTGACCCCGACGGTCCAGCCGAGCCGCGCGGCCATGGCCACGATCTGGTCGGTCGTGTGGATGGCGTTCGGTCGCCGGATGCGCTCGACGGCCTCCATGTCCGCCTTCGTGGCGAACAGCTTCATGCCGATCGGCGTGGTCCGCAGCCGCACCAGCCGGTTCAGCCGGTCGACGATCTCGGCCCAGTCGAGCTGGCCGCCGGCCTGCGCGTTCGCGACCGCGACGGCCCGCTCCCCGTTCGGTGTGCTCATGTCGCTACCCCCCCTGGCCGGACGCCCCTCGTCCCGCGCCAGGCATGGTAACGAGCGTCCCGCGGGCCGGGCAGGTCCGGCCGCTGCCGCCGTCGCGGGCGGGGTGCACGACCGGTCACCGGGGCGCCGCCGCAGGTGGACTACCGTTCGGGACGATCGACGAGGGCGACGCAGGAGCTTCGATGGCCTTCCCGCCGGTCTCCACTCGGGCCGCCTGGGGCGCCCGGCCGCCACGGGCAACCCAACCACTCCGCCTGCCGGTCTCCGAGGTGGTGCTCCACCACACGGCCGGAGGCACCAGCTCGGAGACCCGCCAGGTGCGCGCGGCCCAGGACGAGCACATGGACGTCCGGGGTTGGGACGACATCGCCTACAACTGGCTCGTCGGCCAGTCCGGCCGGGTCTTCGACGGTCGCATCCGCAACATGGGCGCGGCGACGAAGGGCCGCAACGACCGTTCCGTGGCGATCTGCCTCATCGGCGACTTCGATCGGAACCGGCCCAGCGCGGCGGCCATCTCCTCGGTCAGTGAGCTCTACGCCCGACTGATCGTCCGGCGCATCGTCACCTCACGGGCAACGTTGATCGCCCACCGCGACGTCGCCGACACCGTCTGCCCCGGGCGCTTCGCTGTCGGTTTGATCGACCACATGCGCAGGGAGGCGCACGTGATCGCCTTCCCGGGCCTGCCCCGCTACCCGGGCGGCCTCCTCCGGGTCGGCAGCGCCAACCGCAGCGCGACCCGGCGCGTCCAGCGGGCGCTCACCGCCATCGGGTTCCGCCCCGGCCCGGCCGACGGCATCTACGGCAGGCTGACGGCCACGGCCGTGCGTTCGTTCCAGGCCCGGGCCCGCCTCGGCGCCGACGGGGTCGTCGGGCCGTCGACGTGGGCGGCGCTGTCGCGGGCGGTCGCGCTCCGCTCCTCCCCCGTCTGACGCACTCGGGCCCGACGACGGAGAATCCGCTCGGGCCACCGACGGGTTGCGGCGTACCGTCCGGCCGTGCGCACCCGGCCCGCCGACCTGCCCGACGCGTTGATCCGTGCCACGGTCGGCGACGGTTGGGCGCTCGAGACCACCGCCGTCGAGCACCGGCCGGTCGGCTTCGGCAGCCACCACTGGTCGATTCGTGCCGGTGACGGCACCCGGTGGTTCCTCACCGTCGACGACCTCGATGCCAAGCAGTGCGTGGCCGACGACGACCGCGACGCCGCCCGGAGCCGGCTCCGGAACGCGCTCATCGCCGCCCGGGCCGCCCGCGACGCATCCGCCGACTTCGTCGTCGCCCCGATACCGACCCGAGCCGGCCAGGTGCTCCACGAGCTGTCCGACCGCTACGCCGCCGCGCTCTACCCGCACATCGACGGCCGGACGGATGACTGGGGACAGGAGCGGTCCGACAGCGACCGCGCCGCGGTGCTCGAGCTCCTGGTCCGGCTCCACACCCTTCCGGAGGCCGTCGCGGCCCGGGCCGACCCCGACGAGCCCACCGTCCCCCACCGCCACGAGCTGGAGCGCGCGATCGACGACCTCGGAGAACGGTGGACCGCCGGACCCCACGCCGGGGCCGCCCGGGCGCTCCTCGATCGCCACGCCGCCGGGGTCGTCCGGATGCTGGCCCACCACGACCGGCTCGCGAGCCGGGTCCGGGCGCGTCCGGACCGGCTGGTGCTCACCCACGGCGAGCCCCACCCGGGCAACACGATCCACACGTCGACGGGCCCGCTGCTCGTCGACTGGGACACGGCCCGACGTGCCCCGCCGGAACGGGACCTGTGGATGCTGGGCGACGATGCCGCGACGTCCCCCGCCTACGAGACCGCGACCGGCCGAACGGTCCTGGCCGAGGTCATGGAGCTGTACCGCCTGGACTGGGACCTGAGCGAGATCGCCATCTACATCCGGCAGTTCCGGTCACCGCACGGCGACTCCGCCGACGAGCGGATCGCCCGATTCGGGCTCGAGGAACACCTCGACCCCGCAGGCCGGTGGCCGCAGCTGAGGTGAGCGCCGATCAGCGCTCGGTTGCGTGTGGGAGCCCACCCAGGTGGGCGAAGTCGTTGTAGCGCACCAGCCGCCAGCGCCGACGCTCGCCGGCGGGACCGCCGAGCGCGACCTCGGTGATCGAGCAGTTGCGCGTCCACACCTCGAGCGGCGCCAACAGGCCGAGCCCGAGCACGTAGCGGAGGGCGGCGTCCACGACCCCGCCGTGGCAGGCCACCACGATCGTGGCGCCGTCGTGTCGTCGCGCCAGCTCCATCAGCGCGGTCAACGCCCGCTGGTGGAACACCGCCCGCGACTCCGCGCCCGGCGCGAGCGGCGTGAACGGATCGCGGTCGGGGTCAGGGGCGAACCGTTCGGTCACCTCGTCCCATCCGAGCCCGTCGGCCTCCCCCGGGCGCAGTTCGACGAGCTCCGACTCGACCAGGACATCGAGCCCGAGCACCGGTGCCAGGGCCTCGGCCGTCTCCCGGGCGCGAGGCAACGTCGAGGCGTACAGCACGTCGACCGGCGGCTCGTGTCCGGCGGCGAAGCGCTCCGCCAACCGCTGCGCCTGGGCCCGACCGAGCTCGGACAGGCCGGTGCACGAACGCTCACCGCCGACGATGCGGCGAACGGCGACCTCGGCCTCACCGTGGCGGACCAGCAGGAGCCGGGTCGCCGGCGGTGCGCTCACCTCCGGCGCTCAGGCGAGGTGCTCGACGAACGTCTCGAGCTGGCGCAGGTTCCGGCACTCGAACGTGCCGTCGCAGTGGTTGCCGTACTCGCTGACGATCGAGTCACCGGTGTCCCAGTACGAGCGGGGCTCGGGATTGAGCCAGAACACGCTGCGGGCCCGCTTGCGGATCTCCTGGATCACCCAGGCCTGCGACGCGTGGTAGTTGTTCCGGGCGTCGCCCAGGACCAGCACGGTGGTCTTCGGGCCGACCTCCTTGCCGTGGCGCTCCCAGAACACCTCGAACGCGTGGCCGTAGTCGGAGTGGCCGTCGACCCACACGACATCGGCCTCGGTGTTGACCCGGTGCACGGCGTTGACGATGTCCTCGGCGCCCTCGAACAGGTGGGTCACCTCGTCGAGGCCGTCGATGAACACGAACGCCCGCACCCGCGAGAACTGGCTCGAGATCGCGTAGACGAGGTGGAGCGTGAACCGGGCGAACGCCGCCACCGAGCCGCTGATGTCGGCGACGACGAAGATCTCGGGCTTCTTCGGCTTCGGGTTGCGGAACTTCGGCTCGGCGGGCACGCCGCCGTAGCTGAGCGAGTGGCGCACCGTGTTGCGGAAGTCGAGCGGGCCCTTGCGGCCGTGGCGGCGCTTGCGCTCGAGCCGCACCGCAAGCTTGCGGGTCAGCGGGAAGATGGCCTTGCGGAGGTTGGCCATCTCGTCCCGGCTGGCGTGCATGAAGTCGACGTCCTCGGGCAGCGGCTTGCGCAGCGTCTTGGCCATCGCCTCGACGCCGCGGTCGGCCACGAGGCGGCGCCGGATCTCCGCCTCGATCTCCTTGCGCAACTTCTCGGCCCGGTCCTCGTACTCGTCCTTCTGGAGGCGCTCCTCGAACGGGCTCATCTCGCCGCCGACGTCGTCTCGAGCGGCGTCCATGAGCTGGGCGAGGACCGAGTCGAGGTCGAGGTTCCGCAGCGTGCGGTACAGGTAGTAGGTGCCGCCGACCGGCCGACCCGGCTCCATGCCCGCGTAGCGCTTCACCGACTGGCGGGCGACGTTGCGCATCGTCGTCTGGTCGCCGTCGCGCAGCGATGCGTACAACATCGCCGCGAGCTCCTCGGGCGTCATGTCGTCCATGGCGCCGCCGCCCTCGCCCCGCTGGTCGTCGCCCGAGCGGGGGCCGGCCTCGTCCTCGTCCTCGAGGTCGGGGCCCTCGTCGGCGTCGTCGCCGAGGGCATACTCCTTGCCCCGCAGCGAGAAGAAGACCTCGAAGACGGTCTCGAACGCCCGCCAGTGCGACTGGTTCTTCACCAGGGTCGCGGCCAGCGCGTACTTGAACGCCTCGCGGTCCTCGAGCGGGATGTGCTTGATCGCCTCCATGGCGTCGAGGTTCTCGGTCAGGCTGACCGGGAGCCCGGCGTTGCGGAGCTCGATGATGAAGCCGTTCAGGAGCTCCAGCAGGGGCGACGTGGCGTCGACCGTGGAGGTCACGTCCTGGCCGGCTTCCAGGGCTTCGGCGCGCTGTCGTCCGCAGCGAGCTCCTTGCGGGCCTTGTCGATGTCGGTCTGGTACTTGAGCAGGATGTTGAGCGTCTCGGTGGCGATCGTGGCGTCGACCTGCTCGATGCCGAGGAGCACGAGGGTCCGGGCCCAGTCGAGGGTCTCCGACACCGACGGGGCCTTCTTCAGGTCGAGCTGGCGGATCGAGCGGACGATCCGGGCGATCTGGTCGGCCAGGTTCTCCGAGATGTCCGGGACCTTGGTGACCACGATCTCGCGCTCGCGGTCGAGGTCCGGGTAGTCGATGTGGAGGAACAGGCACCGGCGCTTGAGCGCCTCGGACAGCTCCCGGGTGTTGTTCGAGGTGAGGAACACCAGCGGGATCTGGTTGGCGGTGACCGTGCCGAGCTCGGGGATCGACACCTGGTAGTCGGAGAGGACCTCGAGCAGCAGCGCCTCGGTCTCGATCTCGACGCGGTCGACCTCGTCGATGAGGAGCACGACCGGGTCCTCGGAGCGGATCGCCTCCAACAGGGGCCGGGTCAGGAGGAAGTCGCTCGAGAAGATGTCCTCCTCGATGTCCTCCCAGTCCTTGTGCTCGCCGTCGGTGACCCGCTCGGCCTGGATGCGAAGCAGCTGCTTCTTGTAGTTCCACTCGTAGAGCGACTTGGCCTCGTCGAGGCCCTCGTAGCACTGCAGGCGGATCAGGCGCGAGCCGGTGATCTCGGCGACGGACTTGGCGAGCTGGGTCTTGCCCGTACCGGCGGGACCCTCCACGAGCACCGGCTTGCCGAGCCGATCGGCCAGGTAAGCGACACCGGCGATGCCCTCGTCAGCGAGGTAATCGACCTTACGCAGGGAATCCCGGACCGCCGGGACCGACTCGAAGCGGTACTCCATGGCGGCGAGCGTAGCTGTCGACTTGACCGCGGGGTCAAGCTGCTTGTCGAGCTCCCTGTTGTCGGGGCCCGTTCGAGACCGGCTGCGACGTGTTCCGGTACCGACGGTTCGTCAGGCCGCGAGCCCGGTGTCAGCCCCGGACCTGGCCGTCGCCGCGGACGACGAACTTGGCCGTGGTCAGCTGCTCGAGGCCCATGGGGCCGCGGGCGTGCAGCTTCTGGGTGCTGATGCCGATCTCGGCGCCGAAGCCGAACTCCTCGCCGTCGACGAACCGGGTCGACGCGTTGACGACCACCGCGGCGGCGTCGACCTCGGCGCAGAACCGATCGGCCGCGCCGAGCTGGTCGGTCACGATCGCCTCGCTGTGGCCGGAGGTGAACCGGCGGATGTGGTCGATGGCGTCGTCGAGCCCGTCGACGACCCGCACGGCCAGCTTCAGGTCGAGGAACTCGGTGGCGTAGTCGATGTCGGTCGCCTCGCCGGCCCGGTCGATCAGTGCCCGGGTCCGGTCGCAGCCGACGAGCTCGACGCCGTCGAGCGCGGCGTCGACCCGGGGCAGGAACGCGTCGGCCACGGTTGCGTCGACCAGCAGGTTCTCCGCGGCGTTGCACACCGACGGCCGCTGGGTCTTGGCGTTGACCACGATGTCGAGCGCCCGGTCGAGGTCGGCCGCGGCGTGCACGTACACGTGGCAGTTGCCGTCACCGTCGATCACCGTCGGCACGGTGGCGTGCTCACGGATGGAGGCGATGAGCGACGGGCCGCCCCTGGGGATGAGCACGTCGATGACGTCGTCGAGCTGCATGAACTCGACCGCCGCCTGCCGGGTGGTGTCGTCGACCAGCACGAGGCTGTCCTCGGGCAGGCCGGCCTTGGCGAAGCCCTCACGGAGCACCGCGGCGATGGCCAGGTTCGAGGTGATCGCGCCGGAGCTGCCGCGGAGGAACGCGGCGTTGCCCGACTTGAGGCACAGCCCGGCGGCGTCGCTCGTGACGTTCGGGCGGTTCTCGTAGATGATCGCCACCACACCGAGCGGCACCCGCACCCGGGAGATGCGCAGGCCGTTGGGGCGCACCCAGCCGTCCACGATCCGCCCGACCGGGTCGGGCAGCGACGCCACCTGGCGCAGCCCGCCGGCCATCGCCGCGATCTTGGCCTCGGTGAGGCGGAGCCGGTCGATCACCGTGGCGCTCTGGCCGTCGCCCGTCGCCCGCTCGACGTCGGCCGCGTTGGCCTCGAGGATCTCGGCGCCGCGCTGGACGAGCAGGTCGGCGGCGGCCGCCAGTGCGGCGTCCTTCTGCTCGGTCGACGCGGTGGCCAGCACCCGGGCGGCGGCGGCGGCGCGGGACCCGAGCAGCGGGAGCGGGGTGGGTGTCGGGGTCGGCACTGCGTCGGTCACGGGCGACAGCATATTTGCGACGTGGCCGCCGGGGCACCGGTGTGCGTCGCCGCTGGGTCCGATCGTCGCCGGGCGGCGCCGGCTGTCGATGGCCGCAGGGTCGATGGCCGCAGGGTCGATGGCCGTAGGGTTCGTGACCCGTGGCCGGGTTCATCGACGAGGCGCCGACGAGCGCGGGCGAGTTGTGGGACCACCTCACGTCGCGCAACGAGTCGCTCGAGCCCCGTGACCTGGCGATCGCGCTCGCCGTTGCGGTCCTCGTGCGGTGGGCGCCGCTGACCCGGCGGGCGGTCAGCTACGTGGTGACGCTGGTCCACGAGCTGGGACACATGGGCGCCACCCGCCTGACCGGCGGCAGCATCGACTCGATCCGTCTCGAGCGGGACGGGTCGGGCCTGACGATGTCACGCCACACCGGCCCGTTCGCACGCTTCGTCACGCTTGCCTCGGGCTACCCGGCGCCGGGGCTCGTGGCCGTCGTGGCCGCCGCGGCGGTCGGCGCCGGCTGGGCGCGGGCGACCGCCGCGGTCGCCGCCGTCGTGCTGCTGGCCGCGGCCACGCAGGCCCGCAGCGTGCTCGCCGCGGCCGTGTTCGCAGCCAGCATCGCCGCGCTCGGCGCGGGCGCCGTGTGGGTCGAGCCGTCGGCGCTCGCCATCGCCCTCACCGGGTTGGCGATCACGCTGGCGTTCGGCGGGGTCACCGACAGCCTCGGCCTCTTCCGGGTCCGACGGTCGGGCATCCGCCACGACGACGCGTCGACCCTCGCCCGCCTCACCCGCATCCCCGCGTCGGTGTGGGTGCTGTGCTTCGTGGTGGTGAGCCTGACCGAGCTCGCCGCTGGCGCCTGGCTCCTCGTCCGCCCCTGACCCGGTCGGAATCCACGCGACGGCGCGGCGTCGTCAGGAACCGAGGTCGCGGCGTCGTCAGGGCCCGAAGACGATGTACGTGCCCTCCGGCTGGCGCCGGTCCAGCGGGAGCACCGTGATGCCCGACGTCGACAACGCGTACAACGTCTGGTCCAGGACGAACGCGCTCGACGGCGTCGCAGCACCAGGGCAGTCGGGCCACGCACCGTCGCACTGGTCGGCCGGTGGGTGCCGGATCCGGGCCAGCTCGGTCACCTCGACCCCCGAGGCATCCCGGTCGCCGAGGCCGAGCACGACCAACGTGCCCACCAGTGGATCGCCTGCCCCGCCGGCCGGACCTGGCGACACCTCGGCCCGCGGCCCGATCAACGTGGCGATGCCGACGTCGTGGAGCGCGAAGGACCGATCGCTCAGCGTCCCACCGGCAGGGCCCCAGTCCGAGGGATCGTGGCGGCCGTAGACCTGCGGCTGGTCGTGGACGGCCGCGAAGCTCACGAACAGCAGGTGCGGGGCACCGTCCGCGTCGAACGTCAGGTCGACGGAGACGTCGTCACCCACCTCCTCGGCCGGCAGGAGGTCGACGCCGAGTCCATCGATCCCCACGGGCCCGGCCACGGTCGGCGCCGCCGGCTCCCGCAGGTCCAGCAGCCGGCCGTCGGCGACGCCGCGGTTCAGGCCCTCCGAGAAGGTCACCGCGACGTCGCCGTCGAAGGTCAGCGCGCCCACCGCCTCGAGGGCGCCGTCGGCCGCTTCCAGCGCATGGACGGTCGTCGACCGGACGGGGTGCTCCCCCGCCGGGACGTCGTTCGTCGCCAACCACACGCTGCCGTCCCAGTCCTCCTGGAGCGTGCCGCGGGTGTCGAGGACGCCGTCGATCACCACGTCGCCGACGTGCTCCGGCGGCTCACCCGGACCGGAGAGCTGGTGGAACACCGTCCCGTGCCCGCCGCCCCCGCCGCCGAGCACGAACGGCTGGGCGACCCAGAGGTGCTCCGCCCGCGCGAGCGTCCGGGAACGATCCCCGAACACCGTGACGGCACCGGTCGGGATGAGGCCGGCGTCCAGGTCGACGCTGAACGTCGTCGTCGACGACAGGCCGAGACGTCCGCCGCGGCGGACGTCGTCGCACGAACCCAACCGACCCCCGGCCGGGCTCGGCCCGTCGAGGCGCCAGCCGGCCAGCCAGTCGTCGAGCGTCGAACCCTCGACCGCCGACCGGTTGGCCTCCAGGGCCGACGCGTCGTCGCGGCCGTCGCCGGGGCGCACGAACGGGAGGCCGCTCGGGACGTGGCGCACGGTGATCGTCGCCACGCCGTCGCGTTGGACGGCCCCGAGGGACGCGCCGTCGATGGTGAGGGTCGACACCACCTCGGGCGCCGACGGCTCGTCCAGGTCGATCTCGGCGATGGTGGTCTCGGCGGCGTCCCACACCGCGCCCGGGGCGTCGCCGACCTCGGCCCGGACCGGCTCGATCGTCACGACGTACGCTCGTGCGCCGTGGGCGAGGAGACCGCGGTGGTCGTCCACCGCCGGGGCCAGGTCGAGGTGGCCCACCGGATCCTCGGCGGCGACGTCGACGACGACCACGTCGCCTTCTCCGTCGAGCGCCACGATCAGGTCCCCATCGGCGCCGTCCACCACCTGCGCCGCGGCCGCGACCATGGTGCCCGTCGACGTCATCTCGAAGTCCGCGGGCCCCGTCGGGCCTGCACCGCGGGCGACGAACGGTCGATCGCCCGTCCCCTCGTCCCCGACGCCGGGCGCGGACGCCTCGAAGCCATGGGGTCCCACGGCGGCGGATGCCTCGGTCACGATGTCGTCGAGGAGCTGGTCGCAGCTCGACGGCGCGGCCCAGGCCCCCGCCTCCGCCCGGTCGACAACCGGCACCGGCGCCGCCGGGCCGAACACGTTTGCCGGGCCGTCGACGACCTCGACGGTGTCGGAGGGTGCGGGCGACGTGTCCGCCGCCGGCTCCGGGGTCGAACCCGCGCAGCCCGCCACCAGGGCGGCGGCGGCCACCGCGACCACCGCTGTCGTGCGCGTCGGGCGATGCGGCGCACGGCCCGGCGAACGGGGCCGATCGCGGCATTCGTTCGTCATCGCAGGTGCCTCCGCGATCGACTCAACTGACGTCTTGTCACTACGCTACGCAGGCACCGCTGCGGACCGACGCGACGCCCGCGCATCGTCCGCCGACCTGCGCTACCCGGAGCGACGACCGCGCTGCGTCGGCGCACTACCCTCCGGGACGATGGCGCACCCCCGTGACCACCGGCCGCCCCAAGCGTCCCGATGAGCTCGCCGATCGAGCCAGCGGTGGCGCGCTTCTGCACCGAGGTGGGCGACGCGCTGGTCTCGGTGGCCGGCGCATCGGGCACGTGGGCCGAGCGCCTGCGCGACGACGTCACCGTCGAGGCCCAGAACCTGACCGCCGCGGTCATCGACGCCGACGGCCGCCACGGCGACGACCAGCTGCGGGCCTACATCGGCGCCTTCGGCCACCGCATCGACACCCACCTCGCCCACGCCAGCCCCCAGCACCTGCGCGACGCCGGCCTCGTCAACGGCCGCCGGAGCTGGCTCCAGGCGCCCTCGACGCTCTTCGACACGCTCGCCACCTACGACGGGCGCCACGGGACCGGCCACGCCCAGGCCTACTACCGGTGCGCGATCGGGCTCGCCCACGAGATCGCCGCGGTCGACCGGATGACGTCGCAGAGCGAGCTCGACGCCATCGAGCGGTTCCGCGAGTCGATGATCTCGATGATCCGCTCCAAGCGGCGCACGACGACGATCACCACCGACACGGCCGCGCCGGCACCGGCCCCGGAACCCGGTGAGCTGTCCGACATCGACGCCGAGCGGGCCGAGCTCCCGCCGCCCCGTTCGCTCGACGAGCTGTTCGACGAGCTCGACGACCTCATCGGCCTCGACCCGGTGAAGGCGGAGGTGAAGCTCGTCGCCAACCTCATCCGGGTCCAGAACCTGCGCCGCGAGCGCGACCTGCCGGTGCTCGAGACGTCCCGGCACCTCGTGTTCACCGGCAACCCCGGCACCGGCAAGACGACCGTCGGCCGCCTGCTGGCGCAGATCTACCGCACGCTCGGTGTCGTCGAGCGCGGCCACCTCGTCGAGACCGACCGCTCGGGGCTGGTGTCGGGCTTCGTGGGCCAGACCGCGGCCAAGGTCGTCTCGGTCTTCGACGAGGCCGACGAGGGCGTCCTCCTGATCGACGAGGCGTACGGCCTGCTGCGGGGCGGCGAGAAGGACTTCGGGCGGGAGGCGATCGACACGATCGTCAAGCTCGTGGAGGACCGCCGCGACCGGCTCGTCGTGATCATGGCCGGCTACCCCGACGAGATGGCCGACCTGCTCGGCTCGAACCCCGGCCTGCGGTCGCGGTTCCCGACCACGATCCACTTCCCCGACTACACGACCGACGAGCTCATCGGCATCGTCGAGATGCTGGGCGACCGCAGCCAGTACGAGCTCGACGACGGCGCCCGCGCCGCGGTGCGGGCCCACCTGGGCGCCGTCGAGCGGGGACGGGGCTTCGGCAACGGCCGCTACTCGCGCAACCTGTTCGAGTCGGCCGTGGCCCGTCACGCCAGCCGTGTCGTCACGATCGAGGCCCCCACCGACCACCAGCTCATCACCATCGAGGCGGCTGACATCCCGCCGGTCCCGGCGGCATCCGATGGCGGCGGCCACGGGTAGCGTGGCGCGCGCATGAGCTCGCTCGAACGCTCTTCCCCACCGTCGATCTCACGCACCGTCCTCCACCCCGTCACCGGCGGTCTCGCGGCGGCGGGCGTGGTCGCCGGGCTGCTCGCCGGCAACCTGCTCCTCGGGATCGTGCTGGCCCTGGTCCTCGTCGGGTTCCGGGCCGGGTGGGGTGCGATGCGCAGTGGCGCCGCCGAGACGGTCACGACGAACACGATCGACCCGTTCGCGGTCGGCGAGCCGTGGCGGCTGTTCGTGCGCGACGCCGTCCAGGCGCAGACCCGGTTCCGTGACGCAACGGTCGATGTGCGCGACGGACCGATCCGCGAGCGGCTCGACCGCATCGGCGCCGGCGTCGACGAGAGCGTGACCCAGGTGTGGGAGACCGCGCAGCGGGGCCATGCCCTGCGCCAGGCCCGCAACAACATCGACACCGCCGAGGTGCGCCGCAAGCTCGAGGCCACCGGCTCTGCCGACCTGACCGACGCCGACGACGTCACCGACCGGGTGCGGGGGGCGTTCGAGTCGCAGCTGTCGTCGGCCGAGCGCATGGACTCGGTCATCGAGCGGTCGACGAAGCGCCTCCAGTTGCTCACCGCGCAGCTCGACGAGGCGGTGGCGCGGGCGGCCGAGCTCGCCGTCCACACCTCGGACCTGACCCAGTTCGACGACGTCGGCGCCGACATCGACCACGTCGTGGAGGAGATGGAGGCGCTCCGGCTCGCCATCGAGGAGACCGGCGGGTCGTCGTCGAGCGGTTCGGTCGGGCCGGCCTGACGCACCCGGAGGGGCGCATGGACCTGGCGGACGGCGCGTCCACGAAGGACGCGCCCGACACCACGGGGAACGAACCTGCGGGCCGCCACGCGCTGATGGCCGGCGCGGGCATCCTGCTCTCGCGCCTGAGCGGGCTCCTCCGGGAGATGGTGCTCGCCCGGGTGCTGGGCGTCGGCGTGGCGACCGATGCGTTCCGGGCCGCCATGAAGATGCCGAACCTGCTGCAGAACCTCCTCGGTGAGGGGGCGCTGTCGGCATCGTTCATCCCGGTCCACGCCCGGCTTCTCGAGGAGGGGCGCGAGGAGGACGCGGGCCGCCTCGCCGGGGCGGTGGCCGGGTTCCTGAGCCTCGTCACCGGTGTCCTCGTGGTCCTCGGTGTCGTGTTCGCCGAGCCGATCACCCGGGTCCTGAACCTGGGGTGGGCGGCCGACGACTCGCGCACCGAGCTCGCGACCACGCTCGTGCGGATCGTGACGCCGGGCCTCGGGTTCCTGGTGCTGTCCGCCTGGTGCCTCGGGATCCTCAACAGCCACCGGCGGTTCTTCCTGTCCTACGTGGCGCCGGTGCTGTGGAACGCAGCCCAGGTCGCGGCGCTGGTGTGGGCCGCGCTGATGGCCTGGGACCACGAGGACGCCGCGGTCGCGCTGGCGTGGGCCGTGCTCGTCGGCGGTGCGGTCCAGTTCCTGGTCCAGCTCCCGACGGTCCGACGGCTCACCCCCGGGTTGCGGCCGTCGCTGCAGCGCAGGGTCGCGGGCTTCTCCGCCGTGGTTCGCCGTGCCCCCGGCGCGCTCGCCGGCCGGGGCGTCGCCCAGATCTCGGCGTTCGTCGACCTCCAGCTGGCATCGTTCCTCGCCCTCGGAGCACTCAGCGCCCTGCAGTACGCCCAGGCGCTGTACCTGTTGCCGCTGAGCCTGTTCGGCATGAGCGTGGCCGCCGCCGAGCTGCCCGAGCTCTCCCGCCTCGCCGGCGATGACCCGACCGCCGCCGACCTGCGCCTGCGCACCGGGATGCGCCGCGTGTCGTTCTTCACCGTGTTCTCGGCCGTCGCGCTGGTCGCCGCCGGCGACCTGATCGTCGCGCTGCTCCTCGAGGGCGGCGACTTCGGCGCCTCGGAGACCATCCAGGTGTGGCTCGTGCTGTGCGGCTTCGCCGTCGGCCTGCCCGCCAACGCGACCGGGCGGCTGTGGCAGAACGCGCTCTTCGCCAGCGGCGACACGAACGGGCCCGCGGCGCTCGCCGGCGTCCGTCTCGTCATCGCCACCGCCATCGGTGTCCCCCTGATGTTCCAGCTCGACAACGTGGTCATCATCGACGCCACGGTGCGCGGCCTCGACCGGCTGTTCGCCGAGCCGATCGCCCCGCTCCCCGACTACGTGCGCAACAACGAGTTCCTGCCGCTGCGGCTCGGCGCGATGGGCCTCACGCTGGGCTCGAGCGCCGCCGCGCTCGTCCAGACCTGGCTGCTGGCCCGCCGGTGCCGACGGCGCCTCGGCGTGCGGGCCAACACCTGGTGGCCGACGCTGATGATGCTGCCCTGCGCGGTGGCGTCGGTCGGAGCGATCGCCGCGGCCCGCTGGCTCGTCGCCGGGACGACCCCGTTCCTGTCGGTCCCGGTCGTCGTCGGCGCCGGTGGCCTCACCTACGTCGCCGTGGGCGCGTTCGCCGGGATCCCCGAGGCCCGCAGCCTCCTGGCCCAGCCGGCGAGGATCCTGCGGCGGAGGCGCTGAGCGCCGACGCGGTCCGGCGACGCCGCCGGCCGCGCGCTGTCGAGCGATCGCCCCTCAACCGCCCGGATGGTGGCGGGTACACTCCCGAGCATGTTCAAGGTGCTGCGACGCTGGTGGAAGTACATGACGGCCCGCATGTCGTCGAGCTTCAACGAGCGCGCCGATCCCAAGGTGCAGCTCGAGCAGGCCATCCAGGAGGCGCAGGAGCAGCACGTGCGCCTCAAGGAACAGGCCGCGAACGTGATCGCCAACCAGAAGCAGGCGGAGCTGCGGCTCAACCGCAAGATGGAGGAGCTGGAGAAGCTCAACACCAACGCCCGCCAGGCGGTGATGATGGCGGACGAGGCCGGCAAGTCGGGCAACACCGAGAAGGCGACGCAGTACACGACCGCCGCGGAGTCCTTCGCCAACCGCCTCATCGCCGTGGAGTCCGAGGTCGAGGACCTCAAGCAGCTCGCCCTCAACGCCAGCCAGGCCGCGCAGCAGGCCAAGAACGCCGTCACCCAGAACAGCACCGTCCTGCAGAAGAAGCTGTCCGAGCGCCAGAAGCTGATGGGCCAGCTCGACCAGGCCAAGATGCAGGAGCAGATGAACACGGCCATGCAGTCGCTGTCGGAGACCGTCGGCGACGACGTCCCCACCCTCGACGAGGTGCGCGACAAGATCGAGGCCCGCTACGCCAAGGCCAAGGGCATGTCCGAGCTCCAGGAGTCGGGCGTCGAGTCGCACATGCTCGAGATCGAGCAGGCGGCGATGAACACCGAGGCGACGGCCCGCCTGTCGCAGATCCGGGCCCAGCTCGGCATCGGTGACGGCTCCACGGCCGACGCGCCGTCCGAGTCGACCGCCACCGCCGAGGGCGAGAGCACGACCTGAGGGCCGGCCTCCCGGCGAAGACCACGAAACCTCGGCGAACGCCGACACGTGGGCGACCTACGATCGCCCGCCGTGTCGGCGTTGTCGCGTACGAGGACGGGTTGAGTCGTGGACGTGTACGAGCTGTCGGTCGACCTGCGGCCCGGTGTCCGTGATCTCGACTTCGTGGCCGCGCTCGACCACTACCTCGGCGCGTTGGCGCAGGATGGGCGCATCGAGTCGTGGCGCCTCCTGCGCCGCAAGCTCGGCTTCGGGCCGGGCACCGAGTTCAAGGTCCTGATCGAGACCCGCGACCTCGCCCAGCTCGACGCCGCGTTCACACAGGTGTCGAGCCGAGCCGAGCCGATCGAGCGCGCGCATCACGGGGTGAACTCGCTGGTGACCAACTTCTCGGCGTCGCTGTTCCGCGACTTCCCCGACCCCCACCGCCAGCGGGGCGCAGAGCGCTTCTGACCGCAGTCACGTGTCGGCACCGGCCGACGGGTCATCTGCGTATCGTCGTGCCATGCCGGCCACCGAGATCGCCCGGGTCGCGTCGTTGCTCGCCGACGACACCAGGGCCGCGATCGTCGCGGCGCTCACCGACGGGCGGGCCCGGACGGTCGGCGAGCTGGCCCGTCACGCGGGGGTCGCGAGCTCGACCGCCAGCGAGCACCTCGGCCGCCTCGTCGACGGCGGGCTGGTCGTGGTCGAGGCGCAGGGCCGCCACCGCTACCACCGCCTGGCCGGTGCCGAGGTCAACGACCTGCTCGAACGGATCCAGGGCCTCGACCACGTGACCGCGGTGGTGCGTCCGGCGGCCCGGCCGAACCGGGTCCCGGCCGAGCTGGCGCATGCCCGCTCGTGCTACGACCACCTCGCCGGTGAGCTCGCCGTGCGCATCCACGACCGTCTCGTCGAGCGGTCGCTCCTCGTGCCCGGCGACAGCGGGACCGAGCTCACGCCGGGTGGCGCATCACTGCTGGAGTCCGCAGGTGTCGACGTCGACGGTGCCCGACGCCGGCGGCGGCCGTTCGTGCGGGACTGCCTCGACTGGAGCGAGCGCCGCCATCACCTCGCCGGCGCGCTCGGGGCCGCGCTCCTCGACGCCATGATCGACCAGCGCTGGGTCGTCCGCCGCCCGACGCCGCGGGCCCTCGGCGTCACCGAGCTCGGCCGCACCCGCCTGGCGAAGAGATCCGCCAGGCGG
>JAXHUH010000062.1:0-10644 GCA_034211175.1 Actinomycetota bacterium | reverse complement strand
GCAGGAACCGGACCCCGTCGCGGGCCTGGGCGCCGGCCCGCAGCTCGGGGCGCACACCGCGCAGCCAGACCCGCAGCTCCGCCCGGCTGGTGGGGACGTCCGAGCCGCCGAGCCGCTGGCCGATGACGGCCATCTCGGCGACGTAGCGGTCGGCCTCGGCGTCGGTCAGCGTGCCGTGGCCGTAGCGCTGGTAGGTGCGCAGGAAGCTGTCGACCTCGGTCGCGTGGACCCAGGTGATCAGGTGCGGGTCGGACGCCCGGTACGGCAACCCGTTGGGGGCCACGCCACGCACGCGCTCGTGGACCCGGATCACCGTCTCGATGGCCCGCTCGGCCTCGGCGGCGCCGCCGTAGGTGGTGGCGCCCACGAACTGGCTGGTGCGGCGCAGGCGGCCCCACGGGTCGTTGCGGTAGTCGCTGTGCTCGGCGACGCCGGCCATCGCCAGCGGGTGCAGCGTCTGCAGGAGCAGCGCCCGCAGCCCGCCGATCAGCATCGACGTGTCGGCGTGGACCCGCCACGTGACGCTGTCGGGGGCGAACAACCCGGGCTCGCCGGGCCGCCGCACGTGGCGGACCTCCTCCGGCTCGGGGGCCCCGAGTGCGGCCCGCAGCTCGCCGCCCAGCGTGTCCCGGACACGCCGGGCCAGGACCGCCGCGGGTGCGGTGACGCCGCCGACGGCGGCGGTGAGGTCGATGGGTGGTGCCACGAGCCCACGGTACGGGCCCCCGGTGGTCCTTCGACCACATCGAGGAGCAGTTCGCCGACCCGTCGAGGCGGCGAGTGGCCGCTCCGGTGGCGGTCCGGTGTGCCCGGATCCGGTACCGTCCGGCCGTGTCCGCCGCGCGCGCCGCGTTCGTCATCGCCCGCAAGGACCTGCGCCAACGGGCGCGGGACGGCAGCGTCTTCCTGTTCGCGTTCGCTGCTCCGCTCGGGATGGCCGTGATCTTCAGCCTGGCGCTCGGTTCGGGCAGCGACGGCATCTCCTTCGAGCTCGGGATCGCCAACGACGACCCGGGCGGTGCGGCCGCCGAGCAGTTCGTGGCCGTCACCGACGAGATCGACGGCAGTGGCCAGATCTCGGTGGTCCGCTACGACGACCGCGACGCCGTGGTGGCCGCGGTCGACGACGGTGACGTCGGCGCCGCCTGGATCGTGCCCGCCGGGTTCTCCGAGAGCGTGGACGCCGCCCGCGCCGGTCCCGGCGACAGCACCGACGACGGGATCGCGGTCGTGGGCTCGGCCGACGCCGCCATCTCGACCAGCGTCGCCCGTTCGGTCGCGGAGGGCTTCCTCGCCCAGCGCCGGGCGGTGACCCTGGCGATCGCCACGGTCGCCTCGCTCGGCGGTGGTGCGCCCGAGGACCCGGCCGGCCTCGCCGAGGCCGCCCTCGCGCTCGACGCCCCGTACGTCCTCGAGGACGGCGAGGAGTCCGCCGCCGGTCTCGAGCTCGCCACCTACTACTCGGCCAGCCTGAGCGTGTTCTTCCTGTTCTTCACCGTGCCCTTCGCACTGCTGGGGGTGATGGAGGAGCGCGATCAGGGCACCCTCGCCCGCCTCCGGGTCGCTCCCGTGCCCACCCGGGCCGTGATCGGCGGCAAGCTCCTCGGTGCGTTCGTCACCGGCATCGTGTCGATGACGGCCCTGGTCGTGGCGACCACGGTGCTGCTCGACGCCGAGTGGGGCGCGCCGCTCGGGGTGGCGATCCTGATCGTCGTCGGCGTCACCGCGGCGATGGCGGTCGCCGCGGCGGTCGGCACGCTGGTGCGCACCGCGGAGCAGGCGTCGGCCGCGGCGTCGATCGTCGCGGTGGTGCTCGGCCTCCTCGGCGGCGCCTTCTTCCCGATCAGCTCCGGTTCCCCGGTGCTCGAGGTCCTCAGCCGGATCTCGCCCCATCGGTGGATGCTCGACGGGTTCCGCGAGCTGAGCTTCGGCGAACCGGTGAGCGCGATCTGGCCGGCGGTGCTCGCCGTCGGTGGCTTCAGCCTGGTGCTCGGACTGGTCGCCGCCGTCCGCGCCGATCGATGGGTCGAGGCATGACCGGCGACGGGTGCACCGCCCGCGCCGGCGCAGCGGCGGCAGGGACGGCGCGACCGCGGCTCGGGGAGCGATGCTCGTGAGGACGATCGCGCTGATCTCCGCCGTCGAGCTTCGGCGCCTGTTCCGGGAGCGCTCGAACTACTTCTTCGTGTTCATCTTCCCGCTCGCGCTCGTCGTGGTCATCGGCTCGGCGGTCTCCGGGTTCGACCCGACGGTCGCGCTGGTGGCCCCCGACGCCCTCGACGCCAACCCCACGGTCGCCCGCCTGGTCGACGACCTCGAATCGATCGACGGCGTCGACGTGGTGCGCGTCGACACCCGACAGGACGCGCTCGAGGACCTGCGGCGGGAGGACGTCGCCGCCCTGGTGGTGGTCCCCGACGACGCGGCCGATCGGGTCGACGTCGGTGAGCAGGTGACGGTCGAGTATCTGGCGACCCCCGACAGCGGTGGCACCGGGCTGCGGAGCCTGGTGGAGGCCGTGCTCGAGGAGCAGGCGGCCGTGCTACGGGCCGGGCGCCTCGCCGCCGAGGAGGGCGTCGGCTCCGTCGGTGAGGGGATCGACGTGGCGCTGCGGCTGGCGCCCGAGAGCGGGGCACCCCGGGTCGACGTCGTCGAGCCCGACGGCACCCCGTGGTCGGAGCGGGCGGGCGCGACCTCGCTCGTGGCCGCCCAGCAGCTGGTGCTGTTCGTGTTCATCACCGGGCTGACCTCGGCGGCCGCGCTGATCCGGATCCGAGAGCTCGGCGTGGTCCGCCGGATGCTGGCGGCGCCGATCCCGTCGCGGGACGTCCTGTTGGGCTCGGCCGGCGGGCGTCTGCTCACCAACCTGTTCCAGGGCCTCTACATCCTCGTCGTGACCGCCCTGCTCCTCGGCGTCGACTGGGGTGACCTCGGGGCGTCGCTGCTCGTGACGCTGCTGTTCGGGATCGTCGCCACCGGCGCGGCGATGCTCGTCGGGGCCCTGTTCGACAACGAGTCCCAGGCGTCGGGCGCCTCGGTGTTCCTCGGGCTCGTGTTCGGCGCCATCGGCGGGTGCATGGTGCCACTCGAGGTGTTCCCCGACACGCTGCGCACCGTCGCCCACGTGACCCCGCACGCGTGGGCGGTCGACGCGTTCACCGAGATCGTGCTCGAGGGTGGCAGCTACGGCGACGTCGCCACCGAGCTGGTGGTGCTCGCGGTCTACGGGGCGGTCCTCTTCGCTGCCGCGTCCGTGGTGCTGCGCCGGGCGATCGTGCGCTGAGCCCCGCCCCCTGCCGGCCATCGCGGTCGCCGGCGAGCACGCCGCCGATCAGTCGCGGAGCTGGCGGCCGGTGAGGTGGAGGAACACGGCCTCGAGGTCGGGCTCGACCAGCTCCACACCACGCACCCGGCCGCCGGCGTGGTCGACGCCGCTCAGGACGGCGGCGATGTGGGCGTGGCCGTCCTCCAACGTGAGCTCGATCCCGTCGGACGTCGCCGATGCGGACCGGACGCCGTCGATGCCCGCCAGGCGCCCGGCGATGGTCTCGCGGTCACCGTCGACGACGAGGTGGGCCCGGTCGAGCTCGTCGATGACCTCGACCAGCTCGCGCCGCGTGCCCTCGGCCTGGATGCGCCCCTCGTCGATGATGCCGACACGGTCGCACAGGCGCTCGGCCTCCTCCATGTAGTGCGTCGTGTAGAGCACACCCCCATGCCCTCCGAGCCGAGCTGGGACACGGCCTCGAGGATGGCGTTGCGGCTCTGGGGGTCGACGCCGACGGTCGGCTCGTCGAGGACGAGCAGGGCCGGTCGGTGGAGCAGCCCGATGCCGATGTTGAGCCGCCGCTGCATGCCGCCCGAGTACTTCTCGGCCCGTTCGTCGGCCCGGTCGGTCAGGCCGACGATGTCGAGGACCTCGTCGATCCGGCGATCGAGCTCGGCGCCGCGCAGGCCCTGCAACTGCCCGAAGAAGGCGAGGTTCTCCCGTCCGCCGAGGTCGGGGTAGATCGCCAGCTCCTGGGGCACGTAGCCGATCGATGCCCGGGCCGACAGGGCGTCGGTGTCGAGGTCGTGGCCGGCGACCGTGACGGCGCCGTCGTCACGCGACAGCAGGCCGCACAGCATCGAGATCGTCGTGGTCTTGCCGGCGCCGTTCGGGCCGAGCAACCCGTAGGTCTCACCCGACGCGATCTCGAAGCCGACGCCGTCGACCGCGGTGCGTTCACCGAATCGCTTGCGGAGGTCACGGCACACGAGGACACGGTCGCCCATCGCCGCATCCTCGCACACCGGCGGCCCCGACCCGACGCCCGGTCACGGTGACCGGACGTCGATGTCGTGGGCGCCGAACGAGGTCAGCCCGGCTGGTTCGACCACATGCCGCCGCGGCCGTCGGCCGGCGGCGCGCCACCCATCGCCGGTGCGGTCCCCGCGGCGCGGGCCCGCAGCTCGACGACCCGCTCCTCGTCGCCCAGGGCCGCGTAGCTCTCGGCCAGGTTCGACGCCGCGGTGCGGGTGTGGGGGTGGCTCGGCCCGAGGATCCGCTCGCAGTCGGACAGGACCCGCTGGCGGGTCTCGAGCGCCTTCTGCATGTCGCCGCTCGCCGCGTAGCTGTTCGCCAGGTTGTTGCGGGCGGCGATGGTGTGCGGGTGGTCCGGGCCGGAGATGGCCGCCCGCTGGTTCAGGACCTCCTCGCGGATGGTGAGCGCCGTCTGGTGCTCGCCGACCGCGGCGTAGCTGTTGGCCAGGTTGCTGCGGGCGCCGATCGTCTGCGGGTGCGACGGCCCGAGGATGCGCTCGCGGTCGTTGACGACCTCCTGGCGCAGGCGCAGCGCCTGCACCTCGTTGCCCATGTCGGAGTACGTGTTGGCCAGGTTGTTGCGTGCGGCCAGCGTCTGGGGGTGGTCGGTGCCCAGGATCTGCTCGCGCAGGCCCAGCACCCGCTCGCGCAGCGTGCGCGCCCGCTCGTGCATGCCGAGGTCGGAGTAGCTGTTCGCCAGGTTGTGCTGGGCGATGAGGGTCGACGTGTGGTCGGGCCCCTGCGAGCGCTCGTGGTCCTCGACGAGCCGCTCCTGGATCCGGAGCGCGGTCTGCAGGTCGCCGGCGCTGGCATGGGCGTTCGCCAGGGCGTTGCGGGCGTTGAGGGTGCGGGCGTCGCCGGGACCGAGGATCCGCTCGCTGTCACGGACGACCCGTTCGTACACCTGCACGCAGCGGTTGAAGTCCCCGCGCTCGCCGTACGCCGCGGCCAGGTGCCCGCGGGTGACGAGCACGTCGGGGTGGTCGCTGCCGACGCGACGCTCGAGGTCGGCCAGGAGCTGCTCCAGGCCCTCCGGGGTCATCGGCTGGCCGTCGCCACCGGGCGACATCGCCGGGTCCGCGCCGTGGCCCGAGGCGGGCGGCGGCGGGGGCACGGGGCCGGCCGTCGAGATCTGCTGGGTCGCCCGGGCGGGCGCGGGCGGCGGGGGCAGCGCGGAGCCGGGTGCGCCCATCGCGCCGGGTCGGGTCGGCAGCTCGGCCGGTGCCTGCGGTGCGCCGAAGATCGGCGGCGGCGCGGGAGCCGCCGGTCCGGTGTCGGCGGGGGCGGGCGCGCCCGGCGCGCCCGGCGCCTGGTTCGGCTGCGGCGCGCGTGCCTCGACGGTGCGCGGGTGGTCGGCACCGAGTGCCGCGGTCAGGTCCTCGACGAGGCCCGGGCGGAGTCGCTCGGCCTCGTCGGTCTGGCCGGTGTCGAGCAGGCTGGCGAGCAGCGCCTCGCGGGCGGCGAGCGACCGCGGGTCGTTGCGGTCGAGCCCGGCGGCGGCCCGGCGGCGCAGGCTCAGCGCCTCGTCGGACCGACCGGTGGCGGCCAGGCTCGTCGCCAGCGTCAGGCGGGCGTCGCGGCTCTCGGGGTGGTCCGGGCCGAACACGCCGTCGAGCTCGGTGACCGCCCGCTCGGCGAGGGGCAGGGCCCGCTCGTGGTCGCCCAGCGACTGGTGGTTCGCCGCCAGGTTGGCGCGGGCGATCATCGTCGCGGTGTCGTTCGGGCTCACCCGCTCGCAGTCCTCGAGCACCTTGGACTGCACCGCGAGCGCCTCGTGGCGCTCACCGAGGTCGATGAGCAGGTCGGCGAGGAGCCGGCGCGACGACAGCGTCATCGCATCGTCCGGCCCGAGCTGGCGCTCGCACAGCCCGATCGCCTCGCGGGCGAGGTCCGCGCCCTGGCGGGCCTCGTTCTGGCGGGCCATCCACTCCGCGGCGCGGGCGGTCAGGCGCGCCCGGCTCGCGGTCTCGATGCCGTGGACGCTCGCGTGGTCCAACACGTCGAGCAGGTGCGGGCTGATCTCGTTCGACTCGCGATCGGCCCACGGCTCGTCGAGCGCCTGGACGAACAGCTCGAGCAGGAACAGCGTCGACTGCTCCGCCGAGCGGCGCGACCGCATCGAGCCGAGCGCCGACTGGATCAGCGGGTGCATCGTGAGCGTGCGCCCGTCGGAGGTCACCAGCCCGTAGACCGCGAGCACGTCGAGCGCCCGCGGGGTGGTGTGGTCGACCGGTGCGAACAGGAGCTTGGGCAGCTCGCTGCCCGCGAGCGAGCTCATCGCCACCGCGATCGCCGCCGCGGTGGGCGACTCCTTCTCGAGCGCCCGGATCGACGCGGCGACGCACGACTCGACGACCGTCGTCGGACGGGCCTCGGGGATCGTCTCCGGCGGCCGGTGGTCGGCGAGCTCGTGGAGGTACGCCCCGAAGGGCATCTGGCGCCGCACGAGGTACGCCGCCGCCAGCTCGAGCACCGCGGGGAGCCCGCCGAGGCGCTCGGCCAGCTCGGAGGCGCCCGCGGCGTCGTTGCGCCCGGTGCGGGCGAGGAGGAAGGAACGGGCGGTCTCGCGACCGAACCCAACGATGTCGTAGAGCTCGCCGCCCGGGTGGACGTTGCGGTTCGACGAGGTGATGAGGATCTGGCCGTGGCCCGCGGACGGGACGTACGCATGCACGTCCTCCCAGGTGCCGAGGTCGTCCATGACGATGAGCCAGCGCCGGGTCGTCGAGCCGAGGTGGGCCCGCAGGTCGGCGACGGGGTCGTCGCCGTCGAGGCCGAGCGCGTCGGCCAGCGCCGCGAGGTCGCTGCGGATCGTCGAGGCGCCGGACGCCCGGACCCACCAGACGATGTCGAGCTCGTGGGCGTGCCGGTACGCGTGCTCGGCGGCGGTCGCCGACTTGCCGGCGCCGTTCGTGCCGGTCAGTGCCTGGATCTGGAGCGGGCCGTCCGGCCCGGCGGTCGCCTGGCGCAGGTCGACGGCGAGGCGGTCGAGCACCTCGGAGCGCGCCGCGAAGTGCGGGTTGCGGGGATGCGGCAGCCGCCAGATCGCGTCGGCGGGACCGTCGGTCGGGCTCGTCGGCGTCGCGGGTGCCGCCGGGGGTGGCGCATCGGCGCCGCCGGCCGCGGTGAACGAGAAGCCGCTGCTCGCCGGCTCCGGCGCGGAGGGGCCGCCGGAGAGGCCATTCGTGCCCGGTCCGGTCGTCCCTGGTCCGGTCGTCCCCGGTCCGGCGCCGGGCTCGTGGCGTTCCGGGGCGGGTGCCGTGCCCGGATCGGGCAGGGCCGAGCCGGGATCGCCGAAGGCCGGGGGCGGCGGCGGGATCGGGTCGCTCGCGCCGAACGGCGGAGGTGGCGCCGCCGGGCCGCCGGTCCCGAACGCGGGCGGCGGGGGCGGCGGCGAGGAGGTGTCGCCGCCGAACGCGGGCGGCGGGGCCGGTGCGTCGCCGGCATCGGGGCCGGCGGGCGCGGACGGCGCGGCGTCGCCGGCGGCGAACGCCGGGGGCGGGGGCGGCGGTGCCGGGTCCTCGCTGCCGAACGCGGGCGGCGGGGGCGTACCGGCGGGCGACGGTGCGTCCGTCGGCCCGGGGGCGCCGAACGGCGGGGGCGGGGCCTGCCCGCCCTCGGGGGTGGCGTTCGGGCCGGGGGCCGGCGGTGCGTCGGGTGCCGACGACGCGGGCTCGCCGGACGGGCGCCGCTGGGGCAGGCCGAGGCCCGCCGACGGCAGGGGACCGGGCGAGTCGGGCGCCGCGGGGGCCGGGTCGCCGGCGAGGGGTGTGTCGCCCGCGCCGAACGGCGGGCTGGTCGGGCTGCCGGGGCCGTCGGCGGTGCCGGGCGCGTCGGCGGTCTCGTCGTGCGTCCCGGGCCGGTCGGCGTCGGCCGACGGGGCCGGTGCCCCGGCCGGGCGCTCGCCCTCTGCGGCGCCGAACGAGAACGGGGAATCACCGGCCGGCGTGCCGAACGAGAACGGCGAGGGTGCCGCCGCGTCGGAGGCGCCGAACGAGAACGGCGACGTGCCGGGGCCGCGATCGGCGGGCCCGGTCGCATCGGCGTCGGCAGGGGAGCCGGTGCCACCGTCGGACGGTGCGTCGCTCCCGGCGCCGGTCAGGGTCGAGGTGAGGCCCGCGAGGCCCGGTCGCCCCGGTGCGGGCGGCTCGGGGGCGGCCGGCGCGTCATCGGCGCCGGAGCCCGTCACGTCGGCGCGCTCGTCACCCGCACCCGGTGCCGTCGGCGACAGGCCGGCCGAGGCTCGCGGCGGCTCGGCGTCGCCCGTGTCGCCCGGCGCCCGCGGCGACAGGCCGCCGAGCGTCGAACCGAGGCCGGCGAGGCCGGAGGGCGGGCGCTGGCCCGACTCGTCGCCCGCGGGCCCGGGCGGGGGTGCCTCCGGGCCCGGTGCGCCCGGCAGGGTCGAGGTCAGCCCGGCGAGCCCGACACCCGGTGGGGGAGGGGGCGGGGCGTCGTCGGCGCCGCTCGGAGTCGGCGTCGCGGGGCCGGTCCGGTCGTCGGGGGGCGGCGGGATGGTGGGTGCCGCGTCGTCGCCTCCCGGCGCCGCGAACGGAGCGCGGCCGCTGGGCGGGGTGGTGCCCGGGCCGTCACCGCCGGGTGCGGGGGCCGCGAACGGCTGGGCACCGCCGGGCGGCGGCGCCGGGGTGAACGGAGGCGGGGCGTCACCGGGCGGCGGGGCGAACGCGTCCGCTCCGCCCGGGGGCGACGGGGCCGCGAACGGATCGGGCACCTCGGCCGCGGGCGGCGCGGGCGACGGGGGCGCCGCCTGTGCGAACGGGTTCGGTGCGGGCTGGGGTGCCGGCTGCGGCCCCGGTGCGGGCTGGGGCGATTGGATCGGCTGGGGTGCCGGTGCGGGCTGGGTCGGCTGGGGCGAGGGTGCCGGTGCCTGCTGGGGTGCCTCGGCCCACGAGTACCCCATGGGGCTCGCGGCGGGGGCCGGCGCCGGGCCGGCCTGCTCGTCCTCCCAGGGGCGTGCGCTCCAGTTGGTCTGGGGCAGCACCGGCGCGACGCCGGTGGATGCGCCCCCGACGTGCGCCGGGGCCGCGTGGGGCTCGTGGGCGCCGACCCCGCTGGAGGGGCGGCTCGGCGGCGCGTCGAGCGCGCCGATCGCGCGCAGCAGCGCACCGCGCGCCGCGTCGTAGTCCTCGGCGATGGCGTGGAGCGGCACCACATGGGAGCGCTGGAGGCTCATCGGCATGGCCACCTCCTCGATGGCGACCACCACGACGGGCGACGGCCCGTTGCAGCGACCGACCACCGGGGCTCCGCTGAGCTGGAGCGACTCGACGAAGAGCTCGGAGATGACCACCACGACGTTGAGGCCCCGCCGTTGGGCCTCCTCGATCGGCTCGAGCGGGTCGGCGCCGTAGGTCGTCGGGTCCCGCTGCAGGCCGAACGTGTACCCGGCCGCCTCCAGATGGCCGGCGATCCAGTCCGCCCAGTCGCGGTCCTCGGCCATGTGGCTCACGAAGAAGTCCACTGTCCCGTTGCCTCTCTTCGTTCAGGCTCGCAGGTCCGCCTGTCGCGCTCGTCGCGGCCTCGTGCATGCGCACGCGCCGCGGGGCGCGAACCTCTCTCTAGGCCTATCGGCAGACGCGGCGTCGACGTGAGCCCAGGTCGCCGAGGTCTTTCCCCGTGCCGCCATCCGTGCCCGCCATCTCTGTCCGCCGTTGATCCGCTCGGTCGGCCACGGCTCGGCGATGGAACGCGATCGCGACTGATCACGTGTCACCGCTCCGCCGTTCCGTCCCGACGATACATGCCGCCGGTCCTCACGCCGAGGCGAACGCGGCGCGGTCACCGTGTCGCGCCCGCGCTCCCCGCCGGCTGGTGGTCGTCCGGGTCGACGATCTCGGGCCGCACACCGGTGCCCTCGTCCACGATCTCGATCAGGCGGTGGACGCTCTCGACGTGCTCCGTGCCGGGGTCGATGAGCGCGGGCGCCCCGATCAGCACCCGATCGGCGCCGAGGTCGTTGATCGCCGTCTTGAGCACGTCGACGATGCGGCCGCGCCGGACGACCACCTCGGTGGCGGTGGACGCGAACCCGAGCTCGCGGCGGATCATGCGGGTCTGCGCCCGCAGCAGCCACACGAGCTCGTCCTCGATGGCGTCGACCAGCTCGGGGTCGAGGTCCGCGGTCGTGCGGGCGTCGAGGATGGCGAGGGAGGTGAGGTCGCGCTCGGCGGACGCGGCGAGCTCGACCGCGGCCCGCAGCGCCTGGCCGCGCCCGGAGCCGCCCCAGCTGACGTACATGGTCGTGCCGGGCCGACCGTCGGCCGGAGCGACCGCGGCGTCGTCGGCGGGCGTGGTGGCGGTGGCCGGCTCGCCGTTCGCGCCGG
>JAXHUH010000061.1:0-4870 GCA_034211175.1 Actinomycetota bacterium | reverse complement strand
ACCGGTGGCATTCCGCGCGGTCCAGAACGGTGGGGTTGCTGCGGGTCCGCCGGCGCAGAGTCAGGTGTTGACGTCGACGACGAGGCGGCCCCGCACGCCGCCGGCCATCTGGTCGGACGCGGCGGCGATCACGTCGCCGAGGCCGACGTCGCGCACCATGAGCGCCAGGTGGGAGCGGTCGAGGTCGCTGCCGAGCCGCGACCACGCCTGGAGGCGCCGCTCGCGGGGGCAGTGGACGCTGTCGACACCGGCGAGGGTCACGCCCCGGAGGATGAACGGCATGACCGTGCCCGGCAGGTCGGGGCCCTGGGCGAGGCCGCACGCGGCGACCGTGCCGCCGTAGCTCGTCTGGGCGAGCGCGTTGGCCAGCGTGTGGCTGCCGACGCTGTCGACGACGCCGGCCCACCGCTCCTTGCCGAGCGGGCGGCCCTTCTCCGACAGCTCGGCCCGGTCGATGATCGAGGTCGCGCCCAGCTCCTTCAGGTAGCCGGCCTCGTCGGCCTTGCCGGTCGACGCGGCAACCGTGTAGCCGAGCGTCGACAGCAACGACACGGCGACGCTGCCCACCCCGCCGGTCGCGCCGGTCACGAGCACCTCACCGCGATCGGGCGTGACGCCGTGGTCCTCGAGCGCGAGCACGCACAGCATCGCCGTGTAGCCGGCGGTGCCGACGGCCATCGTGTCGTGGGTCGACATGCCGTCGGGCACCGGCACCGTCCAGGCGGCGGGCACCCGGGCCTTCGATGCGTAGCCGCCCCAGTGGACCTCGCCCATCCCCCAGCCGTTCACGAGCACCTCGGAACCCTCGGCGACGTCGGCGCTGGTCGACGAGGTGACGGTGCCGGCGAGGTCGATGCCTCCGACCATCGGGAAGCTGCGCACGACCGGTGACGACCCGGTGATGGCCAGGCTGTCCTTGTAGTTGATCGTCGAGTGCGCGACGTCGATGGTCACGTCGCCGTCGGGCAGGCCGCTCTCGTCGACCTCGGTCAGCTCGGCGCGCTGGTTCCCGTCGTCGTCGCGGTCGATGAGGATCGCTCGCATCACTTCGTCCGTTCGTCGCTCGGTCGGTGGCGTGGGAGGTGTCTACCCAACACACCGGGTCCCGCAAAAGCGCATGTCGTGCTCACCGATCGGGGGGAAGGCCTGACCGCCTCCGCACCACCCGGTCCTACCCTCCTCGCGATGGCCGCTCCGGCGTCGCCGGTGACCGGGGCGACCACGACGCATCGAACGCTCGTCGCCGTCGTGTGGTCGGCCGTGCTCACCGGTGTCGTCATCGGCCCGATGGCGGGGCGGGGGTGGGTCGTCACGCTCGACTGGGTGGTCGGCCCGCACACGACGTTCGCCGACCGGATCGGGAGCGGCGCGTCGCTGCCCGCCGGGCCCGCGTTCTTCGCGGTCGCCGCGGCCGTCGACGCGGTCGCCGGTGCCGCGGTCGGTTGGCTGGTCCCGGCGCTCTGGCTGGTCGTCGCGGGCTGGGCCGGCAGCCGGCTGGTGCCCACCTCGCTCGCGGCGCGCCTCGCCGGCGCCACCGCCGTGGTGTGGAACCCGTTCGTGCACGAGCGCCTCTACGCCGGCCACGTCGCCACGCTCGCCGGCTACGCGCTGCTCGTCGCGCTCGTCGCCGCGCTCGCCCACCCGGGCGGCGAGCGGCCGTGGCTGCGTTGGGGTGGCTGGTGGGCGGCGGCGAGCGCGTGCAGCGTCCAGTTCCTGGTGATCGGCGCGGCACCGGTCGCCGCGGTCGTGCTCGTCGTCGGGCCGGGCAGCTTCGGGGCGCGTCTGCGTCGGATGGCGGCCGCCGCGGCCGTGGCCACCACGTGCACGCTCGCGTGGCTGCTCCCCGCGCTCGCCGACGCCCCCGACGGTGGCGACGCGTCGACGGCCAACGCCTTCACCACCCGCGCCGACCCGCGGCTCGGGCTGCTCGTCGGCACCCTCCTCCAGCGCGGCTTCTGGCGGGCGTCGCCGGGCGCCCCGGGCGTCGACGGCTCGACGGCCGCGAACGTGGTCGCCGCCGCGGTCGCGGTCGCGGCGATCGTCGGCTGGTGGCGTGCGCGCCGGCTCGAACGCCCGGTCGCCACGGCACTGGCCGTCGTCGCCGTGGTCGGCTGGGTCGTCGCGTGGGGCACCGGGGGGCCGTTCGGGTGGGCGCACCGCTTCGTCGTCGACGCCGTTCCCGGCGGCGCCGCACTGCGGGAGCCGGGCAAGTTCCTGGCGTTGCTGGCGATCGCGTCCGCCTACGGGCTCGCCCACGCGGCGGACGGGCTCACCGGGGCGCTCGGACGGCGACGCCCCGGTCGGCTCGTCGGCGCGGCGCTCGTGGTCACGTCCCTCGCGCCCATCGCGCTCACGCCGGGCCTCGCGTGGGGAGTCGGCGGACGGCTCGCCGCGGTCCGCTACCCTGCCGAGTGGGAGCGCGCCGCCGCGGTGATCGAGGACGCGGCACCCGGGGGCGTGGTCGTCGTGCCGTTCGACGCCTACCTCGACCCCGGCTTCACCGGCGGCCGGGTCGTCACCCACCCGGCGCCCGCGTTCTTCGGGCCGGCCGTCGTCGTGTCCGACGATCCCCGCGTCCCGGGCCTCGCCGGGAGCGACGACACCCGGCGCATCGCCGAGGCGCTCGCCGGGCCCGCCCCCGTCAACGACCTCGGTGGGCTCGGCATCGATCGCGTGCTCACCACCGCGGCCGGCTATGACCCGGCGGCGGCCGGGTTCGTCCCCGAGTCGCGAGCCGGCCGCGCCCCGGTCTGGCGCGCTCCCCGCTGAACGCGGGTGCCCGGGGGTCAAGACCGGCCCCGGGCGAGCCGTTCACCTGCGCTGGCCAGAACGACGCGGAGGAGGGCCCGGCATGCGTGAGACTCCGAGGCAGCCCGAACGGTGGACGGTGGCGATCGTCGTGCCGACACGCAACGCCGCCAGGACCATCGAGGCGTGCCTGACCTGTGCACGGGCCCAGTACGACCATCTCGGCGCCGGGGTGTCGGTCGAGCTGATCGTGGTCGACAACGGCTCGACCGACGACACGATGCGCATCGCCGCCGCGCTCGCCGACCGCGTGCTGCGCGCCGGACCGGAGCGGTCCGCGCAGCGCAACGTCGGCGCCCGCGCCACCGCCGCCGACATCGTCGGGTTCATCGACGCCGACCAGCTCCTCGACGCGACCGTCGCCGCCGAGGTGATCGACCTGCTCGACCGCCGACCCGAGGTGGGACCGGTCGTCGTCCCCGAGGTGTCCACCGGACGCGGCTTCTGGGCCGGGTGCCGGGCGCTCGAGCGGCGCGACTCGCTCGGCGACACCCGGTCCGAGGCCGGACGGTTCTTCCGCCGCGACGTCTTCCTCGACGCCGGCGGGTTCGACGAGGCGCTCACCGGGCCCGAGGACTGGGAGCTCCACGACCGCCTCGTCGCCGCCGGCTGGCCGGTCGGGCGGACGGTGGCGGGCGTGGTCCACGACGAGGGCGTCGTACGTCTCGGCCGCTGCTTCGCCAAGAAGCGCTACTACGGGCGCTCGATCCCGGCGTACCGGTCACGGCCGTGGGCCCGGGCCCGGCTCTTCGACCCCCGCCGGGCCGTCCCGGCCGGCGCCGTCGCCCGCGAACCGGTGCGGGCCGCCGGCCTGGTCGTCCTCAAGGCCGTCGAGGGCGCGGGCATCGCGCTCGGGGCCGCGTCCGCGGGCGGATCGGGGTTCGACCACCACGAACCCGTCCCCGCGCCTGGGGAGAAGTCACCGGGGACGTCAAGCCGATCGGGTGGACGACCGACAACCCGGGGCGATGTCAACATCCCGTGATCCCGGTCGGCGGCGGCCACGGATTCGATCCGTCCTCGCCGCCGTCGCCATCGCCCTGACCGTGCTCGCCTCGACGGCGCCAACCGTCGGCGCACAGGGCTATGGGACCCTCGACGACGGCACCGTGAGCGACTCGAGCCCGGCCCCGGGCCAGACGGTCGACCTCGTGATCGACGGGTTCCTGCCCGACAGCCAGGTGAGCGTCGTCCTGCGCTCCGACCCGATCGCACTCGGCACGTTCACCGCCGACGGCGACGGGGTGCTCCGGACCTCCGTCGTCATCCCCGCGGGCGTCGCCGCCGGCAGCCACTCGATCGTGGCCAGCGGGGTCAACGCCGCCAACGAGCCGGTCACTGCGACGATCGCCATCACCGTCGCCGCGGTGGGCAGCGGGGCGCTGCCGTCCACCGGTGGCGACATCGCCGCCGTCCTCACCGTGAGCGTCGCGCTCCTCGCCGCCGGCATCGCCTCGATGCTCGTCGGGCGCAGACGCCGCGGGGCACCGAGCTGAGCGCGTCGACCGACCGGCGATTCGCGAGGTGAACCACGGGCCCGGGCGGCAGGAAGGCCGCGACGGCGTCGTCCTCGTCGTCGCCGTTGCGCTGGGCGCCGCGCTGATGTTCGCATTCCACGCGGCCGCCGGGCGACTGCTCGACCCGGGCGACTACAGCGGGCTCGGCGCACTGGTGTCGGTCCTCGCCGTGCTCGGGGTGCCGCTGACGGCCGTCCAGATCGCCGTGGCCCGTGAGACGGCAGCCGTGTCGAGCGCACCGCTGGATGCCATTCGAGGAGTCATGACGCCCGCGGCGGTGGCGGCGATGGCATCGGGCCGGCGCGCGCTCCTCGGCGCATCGATCGGCGCAACTGCGGTCGGCGCGACAGGTGTCGTCGCATCGCCACTCGTCGCGGCGTACCTCCACCTCCCCGACGCCGTGCCGGTCGTCGTCGCCTGCGGCTGGGTGGCGCTCAACGGGCCGGCCGCGGTCGCCCGCGGCCTCCTCATCGGCGCCCGACGGCCCAGGCCCGTCGCGGGCGCCATCGTCGTGACCGGGCTCGGGCGTCTGGCGGCCGTCGCCG
>JAXHUH010000060.1:0-10479 GCA_034211175.1 Actinomycetota bacterium | reverse complement strand
CGGCCGGCCGGTGAGCGACGCCTACCTCGGCGGCGACGACCCCGATCGTCCACCGGAGCCGCCATCGGTCGAGCCGCGCTCCTTCCTCCAGCTCACCCGGCTGTTCATCCACGCCGACCGGCTCGCCACCGACGAGCTCCGCCGTGACCCCGACGACGCACGGCTCGCCTGGCTGGCCCTGTCCGACGAGCGGATCGGGGGCAACGAGCTCGCGTTCGGCTGGCCGGCCTCGCGCCGTCGCCTCCTCGCGGACCTGCTCACGGTGCTCGACGAGCACGAGGCGGCCATGCGCGCCTACGAGACGGCGATGGCGGAGCTCGAGCGCATCGGCGCGTTCCCCGATCTCGCGCGTGCCGAGCTCGGCTACGCGCGACTCAACGCCGACAACGGCGCAACCCGCGTCGCCATTCGATGCTGCACCTCGGCCGAACGACATTTCAACCGACTCGGCATGCCGATCTTCGAAGCACGCGCGGTGTCTCTGCGGCGACAACTCGGTGTTCGTTCACAGACGTCCGCCGAACGATCCCGCTGGGGAGGGAACTTCGCCGTCATCTTGATGACCGATCTGGTAGGTTCGTCCGCGACCGCCGACGAGGACGGTGATGATGTGTACTACCGACGTGTCCTCGAACATCTCGACACCGCACGTCACCACATCAGGGCGCCCGCCGGCCGCGAGGTCGACACGACGGGTGACGGCATCATCGCCTGGTTTCGCGACGTCGAGTCCTGCGAAGCATCGGCGCGAGCGATCCTCGATGCGCACGATGCCGACG
The DNA here is from genome assembly GCA_034211175.1 of Actinomycetota bacterium. Lineage (GTDB taxonomy): Bacteria > Actinomycetota > Acidimicrobiia > Acidimicrobiales > CAIXPF01 > JAXHUH01. The sequence continues at coordinate 9,700 of JAXHUH010000060.1, read as the reverse complement.
ACCCCGAGCACGGCCGCAGTGGCGTGCGCATCGCACTCGACGCCGGTGACGCCTACTGGCGGGACGGGCGGCCCTTCGGCGGCCTCGTCAACCGCACGGCCCGCGTCGCCGGCCTGGCCGCACCGGGATCGATCCTGACGACGGCGGACGTCCGCCGCTCCTCCCCCGAACCACGCGCCTACGAGCCCGCCGGCACCCAGGCGGTCAAGGGCATGGCACAACCGCTCGAGCTCTACTGGTACACACCTGAAACCACCGGGAGGTAGTCATGGGTGGACCGATGCCGTACTCCGTGGACAAGGGTCCCGGCATCTCGTTGCTCGAGTCCGCGTTCAACGGCGCGACCGACGACGAGCTCGTGGCGTTCATCGAACAAGCGGGGGCGCTGGTCGACAGCGTCGACGTTCTGAAGTCCGACGACCTCACGACGCTCATGGAGCGGACCGTGTTTCGCAACGGCACGCCGACGTGGTGGAGCGGCGGGCCGAAGTCACTCAAAGATCACTTCGAGGTCGACTGGTACACACCGAGCACCGGCTTCTTCCTGCAACTCCAGGGAGAGGTGCAACGCATCATGGCCGAGGCACTGCGGCGGGCCATGATCATCGCCACCGGCTACGACGAGAACGCGGAGAAGAAGGCGACGCGACGCTGGCCCATCGACGTGTGGTGGGTCTGCCCGTTGCCGCGCTTCGACGTGCAGGTGTCCTGGGAGCGCTTCAGCCGCAACTACAGCCGGATGCCGGAATGGGCGGCGCGAGCCCTGAGGTTCGCGACCCGCCAGCTGTGCGGCCCCGACGCCGTCGAGGGCAGGGTCACCATGTACATCTTCACCCCGGCGTTCGACGGGGGGCGGTTGTTCTCCGATCTCGAGACCGACCCCACCCAGCTGCCGGAGGACGACCAGTACCACCTCCGGGCGGGCGACGCCGCCAACTTCCGTGTCCGGCCGGAGCTCGACCACGCGCCGGTCTACCCGCCGGGCAACCGCGAGCGCCCGTTCCGCGACCACCGCCGCGGCTCGTTCATCGTCAGCCTGCAGCACGTGAAGGTGAGCCCACCCGCGGGCAGCGGCTCGACCGAGCCGGTGTGGAACGACGTCGAGCTGTCGGGGAGGCCGACCTGGACGTCACCGGCCGTACGGTCGGGCGGGGTCCACCCGGACTGAGGCTGGGGCCCGCCCGGCGGGCGCCGCTCGACGGTGATCCGGTGGCGGGCGTGACGGGGGCCGATGCCCGACGCCGGCGCGGCGCGGCGACACGAACGGTGAACCGTACGGTTGTCGCGCCCGTACTCGCTTCGTGACACGGCCGACCCGGCCCATCCTCCTCCTTCGGCGGTCGGGTCGGTCCGTGTCCGACGGCAGGAGACGAACGTGGCCGACGAGACCGACGACCTGCGCTACGACGAGGCGATCCGGAAGGTGTCGCACAACTCCTACGCCCGCGACGAACGACCGCTCACCGAGCAGCTCGCCTGGGACCGCCACGAGCCGCACGACGGCGGCTGCCGCGGCCTCGAGCTCGACCTGTGCGAGTCACCGAACCTGCCGATGTGGGCGATCGACCACGACGGCTGGCGCCCCGACGCCGACCACCAGCTCGCCGCGTACCTGCGACACCTGCGCCGGTGGTCGGAGCTCGAGGCCGGCCATCACGTCGTGACGGTGACCCTCGACCTCAAGCCGCCGGTGCGGAACCCGGCCCGGTTCGCGACGTACCTCGACGCGACGCTCGCCGAGCACCTCGGCGCCGACCGCCTGTACACGCCGGCCGAGCTCCGCGGCGGCGCCACCTCACTCGTCGCGGGGGCCACGGCGACCGGCTGGCCGACCCTCGGCGAGCTCCGGGGCCGGTTCGTCCTGTGCCTCTCCGGCGACGAGGACGCCAAGCGCGCCTACCTCGACGCCGAGGGCGACCGCCTGTGCTTCGCCGACCAGCGGGTGCGCCGCAGCCACCACCGGCCGAGCACCACCGGCGGCGACCGGGTCTTCTTCAACGTGAACGCGACCGAGTCGTGGGCGTGGGACCGCCGCGTCGCCCGGTGGTTCGCCCCGCAGCCCGGCTTCGTGACCCGGGCCTACGTGGTCAACAGCCCCGACCTGTGGGACCGCGCCATCGCCGCGGGCGTCAACCTCATCGCCACCGACAAGGTCCGCAACCACCGTTGGGCCACCGTCGGCCCCCTCCCGTTCGCCGGCCCACCACCGAACCACGTCTGACTGCCACCGGGCCGGGCCATCGCGGCACCGGGTGTCCGAGTGTGACGTTCGCCCCTTCTGAGGGGGTCGGCGGGGGCGGACACTGCAGTCGTGGGCGCCGCCGCGTGGGATGTGGGGCGGGCCGTGATCGACCTCGCCGGCCTCGACGGGCTGGCGGCCGCCCCGGGCGAGGTGTCGCACCGCACCCGAGCGCTCGCGGGCCGGTCCCCGCACCACGGCGACGACGAGGGCGGGCGACGCCGGGACCACGGCGGCCTCTCGACGGGGCGCCCGCCGATCGGGCCCGCGCTGTCGCCGGTGGCGTGCAGGGTCGTCGACCGGCGGAGCGAGACGACCGACGCCGTCACCCTGAGCGTCGACGTGGCCGACGCGGGCCTCGCCGCCGCCCGTCCGGGCCAGTTCACCCTGCTCTACGCCTACGGCATCGGGGAGACGCCGATCTCGTTGAGCGGCATCGAACCGGGTCGTTGGCAGCACACGATCCGGGCGGTCGGGCCGCTCACCACCGCGCTCGCGGCGACGCCGACCGGGACCCACGTCGGTGTCCGCGGGCCGTTCGGCCACGGCTGGCCACTCGACCGCTGCCGGGGCCGGGACCTCGTCGTGGTCGCCGGCGGGCTGGGCCTGGCACCGTTGCGGCCGGCGATCGAGGCCGTGCTCGCCGACCGTGGCGCGTACCGGCGGGTGACCCTGCTCGTCGGGGCCCGCTCCCCCGACGCGCTCGTGTTCACCACCGACCTCGCCCGCTGGGTCGCCGGGCACCGCATCGACGTCGCCGTCACCTTCGATCGCGCCACGAACGCCTGGCGGAGCCACCTCGGCCCGGTCAGCGCGCTCGTGGCCGCGGCCGTTCGCGACCCCGATCGGACGTCCGCGCTCGTCTGCGGGCCCGATCCGATGATGCGGGCCGCCACCGGGATGCTCGAGCGGCGCGGGGTCGAGCCGGCGCGCATCAGCCTGTCGCTGGAACGTTCGATGAGCTGCGGTGAGGTCGCGAGTGGCGGGCGCGGGCTCGGACCGCTGCTCGTGTGCCGTGACGGACCGGTCGTCACCGCCGATGCCGCGCTCACGCTGCTGCGCCCGGACACGTGGTGACACCGGATCGCACGCTCGAGAGGAGCGAGACCATGTTGATGACCGATGTCGTGGTGCCGTTCGAGCGGCTTCGCAAGACCGACGTGACCGCCGCCGGCGGCAAGGGCGCCAACCTCGGCGAGCTCACCGCCGCGGGCCTGCCCGTTCCGCCGGGGTTCGTCCTCACCGCCCCGACCTACCTCGAGGCCATGGACGACGCGGAGGTCCGTGACGAACTGGTCGGCCGGATCGCCGGGCTCGACCCGACGGACGCCGCGGCGCTCACCGACGTCTCGGCCGCGTGCCGGCACCTGATCCGCTCGGCCGGGATCCCCGGGGCGCTGCGCAAGGAGATCATGGCCGCCTACGACGCCATCGGACGCGGCCCCGTCGCCGTGCGCTCGTCCGCCACGGCAGAGGACACGGCCGACACCTCGTTCGCGGGGATGAACGAGACGTTCACCAACGTGGTCGGCGAGGACGCGCTCGCCGAGCGGATCGTCGACTGCTGGGCCTCGCTGTACGGCGAACGGGTCGTCAGCTACCGGGCCGAGCGGAAGCTCACCGACGAGCCGGCGATCGCGGTCGTGGTGCAGCGCATGGTCGCCGCCGAGCGCTCCGGTGTCATGTTCACGGTCGACCCGTCGTCGACCGACCGCTCCCGCATGGTGATCGAGGGCGCGTTCGGTCTCGGCGAGGTCGTGGTCGGCGGGCAGGTGGAACCGGACACCTACGTCGTCGATCGGCGCGGGCCCCGCGTGCTGCAGAGCCGCATCGGCCACAAGACCCACAAGATCGTGGCCGACGCCGCCGGCGGCGACCGGGTCGTCCAGCTCGATGGCGCGGAGCGGGTCGCGCCGGTGCTCGACACCACCGAGGTCGTCGAGCTCGCCCGGCTCGGGCTCCGCGTCGAGGAGCACTACGGCGAGCCCCAGGACGTCGAGTGGGTCCTCGACGACGAGCACCGCACGTGGCTGGTCCAGAGCCGACCGATCACGACGCTCGGCTCCCGTGCGTCGACGGACGCGCCCGCCGGGGGCGACGCCGGCGCCGTGCCGATCGTCTCCGGCCTCGGGGCGTCCCCCGGCGTCGCCGTCGGCGAGGTCCGGTTCCTCGAGTCCCCCGACCAGGGCGGCGACCTGCGCGACGGCGAGATTCTCGTCGCCCGCATGACGAGCCCCGACTGGGTCCCCACCATGCGGCGGGCCGGCGCGCTGGTCACCGACGGCGGCGGGATGACGTGCCACGCGGCGATCGTCAGCCGCGAGATGGGCGTCCCCGGTGTCGTCGGCACCCGCAACGCCACCGAGGTGCTCCGTGCCGGCGAGCTGGTCACGGTCGACGGCTCCCGGGGCCTCGTCTACGCCGGTGACCGGGCGGCGACGCTCGAGCCGGCCCGGGCGACCGCGGCTGCGTCTCCGGCGGCGGGCCCGACCGGCGGGGGCGCACCGGAGGCGCTGGCCACGAGGCTGTACGTCAACCTCGCGCTGGCCGACCATGCCACCGACGTCGCGGCGATGGACGTCGACGGCGTCGGCCTGCTGCGGGCCGAGTTCATGATCACCGACGCGCTCGACGGCACCCATCCCCGCCACCTGATCGAGCAGGGCCGCTCCGACGAGTTCGTCGACAAGCTGTCGGCCGAGGTGTCCCGCATCACCCGGGCGTTCGCGCCGCGGCCCGTCGTCTACCGGACCACGGACTTCCGCACGAACGAGTTCCGGGAGCTGGTCGGCGGCGAGGAGTACGAGCCGGTCGAGGACAACCCGATGATCGGCTACCGGGGCTGCTTCCGCTACATCCGCGACCCCGCCGTGTTCGCGCTCGAGCTCGAGGTCCTCGCCCGGGTCCACGAGGACACGCCGAACCTCGTCGTCATGATCCCGTTCGTCCGCACCGCGTGGGAGCTCGAGGCCTGCCTGCGGGCGATGGACGCCAGCCCGCTCGGCGGGCGCCGGGGCCTGAAGCGGTGGGTGATGGCCGAGGTCCCGTCGGTCGTCTACCGGATCGCCGACTACGCGGCGATGGGCATCGACGGTGTCTCGATCGGCTCGAACGACCTCACCCAGCTGATGCTGGGCGTCGACCGCGACTCGCGGATCTGCGCCGAGTTGTTCGACGAGTCCGACCCGGCGGTGCTCGCCGCCATCGAGGCGATCATCGGGGCGTGCGGCGACGCCGGCATCACGTCGTCGCTGTGCGGCCAGGCCCCGTCGAACCGTCCCGACTTCGCCGAGCACCTGGTGCGCTTCGGCATCACGTCGGTGTCGGTCAACCCCGACGCCGTCCCGGCCGCCCGCCGCGCACTGGCGTCGGCCGAGCGCCGCCTCCTCCTCGACGCGGCCCGGGCCCGCTGACCCCGCGCCTCGGTGGCCGACTCGGCGTCCGGCCCGGGTCGGCTCGCCCCGAGCCGACAGCCGCAGCCGAAGCCCGTGGCCTGCGGCGGGGCCGTCGTCGTCAACGGTTCGCCGGCCGCGACGCCGTCGGTCTCGATCACCGCCGGGTCCGGTCCGACCGGCTCCGACGTCGGGGCAGCCGTCGTGGGCGGCGGAGCGGGCTCCGCGGGCTGTGCGAGCTCGACGCGGAGGCTCGTCTTCGTCGCCTCCACCAATCCCTGGGGCCCGATCGTCCAGATGTCGACACCGAACCACCCGGGACCGACGTCGTCGATCTCGACCAGGAGCTGCTCCCTCGGGACGGTGACGTCGCCGACGTAACCGCTGCCGTCGCCCCAGGAGACCTTGAACCCTCGGACGTACGGGTTGTCCTCGTCCGCCTCCCAGACGACGGTCGCGACGCGGGTGGCGGGATCGTGGTCGATCACGATGCGCTCGACCGGCGTCGTGCCCGCGATGCGTTCGGCTCGGACAGGCTCGGTCGGTCGGCCCAACTCGTCGTGCGGGGTCAGGACGGCCCAGACGTGAACGCCGTCGAGCTCGGCGTCGACCACCTCGTGACGATGCGTCCCGGCCCCGACCTCGACCTGCTCGCGCGGGTAGCGCTCGCCGGTGCCGGTGCCCCACCGCAGCGTGTACCCGGCGGGCCTCGTGCCGTCCTGCACCGTCCAGTGGATCACGAGCCGCCCGTTCGTGGCGTCGTAGTCGACACCGACGTCGGCGAGCGCGGCGACCGGCGGCGCGGTCGGCACCGTGGGCTCGGGCGGGACGGTCGGCACCGTGGACTCGGTCGGGGCGGTCGGGCCGGTGGGCTCCGGAGGCACCGTCGACCCAGCGGCCTCCGGAGGCACCGTCGACTCCGTCGGGTCGACCTTCGGTACGGCATCGGTCGACGGTGTGTCCGACTCGAGCGTCGCCGTCTCGGTCGACTCGTCCTCCATCCCGGCCGCGTCCGGGGACGGACCGGCCGCGTCCGACGACGGAAGGGCGACCGGCCAGACGTCGGCGACCGTGGTGGCCGACGTCGGGGCCCGATCGGTCGGGACCGCCGACGGCGTGATCACGGTCGTGGCCCTCGGCGGCGCCGTCCCGGTGGTCGTCGTGGTCGGGGCCGTGGTGGCGGCCGTCGGGCTCGGCCCGGAGGTGTCAGTCGTGCTCGTCGTGGCTCCGGGCACCTCGAGGTCCGTGTCGCTCGCCATCTCGAGGTCCACGTCACCCGCCGCGTCGAGCACCCAACCGGCGAGCGCGAGCACCTCGTCGACGGACTCGGTCATCAGGGCCGCCACCTCCTCGCTCGCACCACCGAGGTGGTCGCGGACACCGCACAACGCCGCCGCGACCGGGGCCGCGCCCACGGCGACCCCGACCACGACGGCAGCGGCGACCGCGGCCTCGCGCACCTGCCGGCGCCAGCCACGCGCCCGGGCCCGGCGTGCGATCCGCGCGTAGCGCCTCGTCGGCGCGGCAGCGGTCCGCCACGCCTTCACCGAGACGACGACGTTCGCCAGCCCGACCATGACCTCGGGCGGCTCCGGCGCGAACACGATCGCCGGGACGTTGACGCACGCCCAGGCGACGATCGCGAGTCGCACCGGACGAAGGCCGCGCCCGCCGCGCACCCCGTCGATGGCGGCCCACACCCCGATGAGCGCGAAGACCTTCAGCAGTGCCGTCGTGGCGATGGCCGGACCGGCACCGCCGATGTCGGGAGCGTCCATGCCGCCCGGCGGAGCCAGGAGGACGGCCAGCAGACCTCCCGTCAGCACCACCAGCCGCCAGTGCGCACTCCTCGCGTGCTCCGCCGGGTCGGCGAGGATCTGGCCGACCTGCGCCAGCGCGGCGCCGGCGACGAGGACACCCATCGCGGCGATGACGTGGGGAACAGGGCCCATGAGGTGGAGCGCCCCGGACCCGATGAGGCCGATCGACAGCCACAGCAGGGCCAGGCCGAGTCGGGTCGTGCCGTCCCTGGCAGCGAGCTCGGCGACGCGCGTCCTCAACTCCACGCTCGCGGTGCGGAGCACGCCCCGGACCGTCGCGTCGGGGCGGGCGGCGAGCTCCGCGGTGAAGTCGGCGGCGGCTCCCCGTCGGCGCAGGCGCTGCACGGCCCAGATGCCGGCGAACTGCACGGCCGGGCGCGGCTCGTCGCGCTCGATCGTGGGCCAGATGCTGCGCCAGAGCCGCCTGATGGCGACCGAGACGGTCGACGTGACCCGTCGCTCGGCGCGACCGAGCCACAGCCTGATCCGACGTTCGAGCCGGACGGCCCAACCGTTCTTCCCTCTCCACGCGATCCGAATCAACACTGCCGCAAGCGACGTGATGACTGGGAGCATGTAGTCCGGGAGCGACCGGAAGAAGTTGAAGACCATAGCAGCCTGGCCTCCTGTTCCTCGGCGCACGTGTCACTGTGCGGAGGTGACATCATGCGTGTCGAGAAGCGGGTCCCCATCTAAGTTAGCCGCAAAATCCAAGAACTAATAGATATTCATGACACGATCACCAGGAAACGGCAAGCGGCCGCCCACGAGGCCAGTAGGACCTTGACCCGATTGGGTAGAAGTTCTACACTACCCCTACTTCACATCAGCCCCTGATGTGCGTTGGCCATGAACCGGCCTTCTGACCAGGCCGTATGCGGCGCGCCGGGGCATGCGATTCTCATCGCAACACATCCGAGGAGGACGAGCATGCGCTCACGCAGGATGCGCATCGACCCGAGCCGCTCCGTCGACTCCACCGCACTTCTCCCGCTCCCTCCGAGATCGTGAAACGGCCCCGTACGGGCGTCGTCGTCATCGCGGTGTACCGAATGCTCCTGAGAGATCGGTCCGCGTACGGCGCCCAGATCATCGAGGAGACGGGGTTCCCGAGCGGCTCGGTCTATCCGGCACTCGCCAGGCTGCATGCCGCCGGTCTGCTCGTCGCAGAGGACGACCCCGACGATGTGCGCCAATTGACCGACGGCCGGGCGAAGCGGCGACGGTCGTACCGCCTCACGGAGATCGGTCGATCGGTCGCCACGAGCGAGTTGCACCGGTTGGGCATCGAGGTCCCGCAACGGGCGACGGCGGCGCAGCCGGCGCCCGGAGCGGACCGGCCCGAGCACGTCGCCCCGCGGCCGTGGTTCTCGAATGGCGACGCCCGATCGTCCGACGCGACCGTCCATCCGATCTGACGGCCACCGGCCGGACCACGGTCACCGGCGACGAGACCGGCGACAGCGACGGCGCTCGCGCCTCACGACACACCCGAGGACGTCGACCCGCCTGATCGGTCGTTGCGAGCGGCGACCAGTCAGCCGGCCTCGCCTCGGGCGTGGGCGCGCTTCCAGCGGCGCCTCCAGCCCACCTGCGGCCGCCTCGTCGACACCGGCGGCCACCCCATCACCTCGCCTTCGACACATGACGGCAACACGACCGACGGGCGCCCGGACCGGCGGCGCGATCGGATCGGAACGCGACAGCCCGCGGTGCAGAAAGCCCACGTGATCGGCTCGAGGTGACGACCACGCGACACGACGCCGGGGGCTTCGGCGGGCCTGATCGGAGGTCGCATCACCGCCCGTCGGGTGCGTTTTGTGTCGAACGCAACACGTTCGTCATGTTGAGTCGTACACTCGGCACCGGCGCAGACGCACCGCGTTCCGGGCACTCGGCCCGGGCGGCGGCGCTCGACCACGGCGGAGCTCACGCACCAGGAGCGGCGGCGTCGCGCGCCCGAGATCGACCCGTGGTCCGGTCGCCCGAGACGGCACCGGACCGACCACGAGAGGAGGGCCGCCATGGGACCCATGTCGAGGTACCGCACCTACGGTGCGGCCATCGTCACCGCGGTGAGCCTCACCGGCCTCGCGGCCTGTGCACCGACCGAGCCGACGCCGTCCACCCCGGGCGACGCCACGACGACCAGCGTCGTCGGCGACTCGCCGACGACGACGGCGGCTCCACCCGCGACGAGCACGCCGACCACCAATACGACGGCGCCGCCCGACACCACGACGCCGAGC
>JAXHUH010000059.1:0-5440 GCA_034211175.1 Actinomycetota bacterium | reverse complement strand
CGGCGCGCCCGACCCGGCGGCGACCGTCCGCAACGGCAACCGGCGCGGCGGGCGCCTCGGCCTCGCCGGGCGCGTGCGCCGTGTCCGTCCCGCTCGATGGGTCAGCGGCCGCGCGCCCGCCGTCCAGCGCCATCGTCGCCCCGTCCTTCCGTCCGGTTCCGCCGGGTGAGATGCCCGGGCCCTCCTGTCGGCCGACGGCACTTCGGATCAAATGCATAGAGTGAACAGCCGGCCACCGATTCGCGGGCTGGTGGCCGCTGGTGGCGGCGATGGCAGGTACGACCCCGCCATCGGGCAAGGTGTGTGCGTGCAACGCATGGCTCGCCGCTTCGGACCGTGGATCGCCGGCATCTTCGCCGTCGGGCTCATCGTCGTCGCCGGCCGGATCGCCACGGGCGGTGACGGCGGCGATGTCGTCGTCGAGCAGAACCCCGGGGTGCAGGGGCTGATCCCCGAGCGGGGCGCCGAGATCCTCCAGCAGGGCAGGGTCGGCGCCGATCTCGCCCCGGGCTGGGAGGGCCGGCTGAGCATCAACGGCACCGAGATCCCCGACAACCAGATCGCCACCGACCGCCGCGAGGACCTCAACTACCTGGTGTTCCAGCCGGGCGAGGGCCGGGCGATCGAGGCGCTCGACCCGGCCGCGAACTGCGCCGAGGTGGTCGTGTGGCGGATCGAGGACGGCCCGGAACGGTCCCAGTCCCCCCTCCGCTGGTGCTTCGAGGTCCTCTGACGCGGTCAGGGGGTGAGGTCGAGGGCGACGAGGACGCCCCGACCCCGCAGCGACGTCATCGTCGAACGGGTGCGGCCGCGGTACTTCGCCCGGAGCAGGCCCAGCGCCCGGTCGCGCTCGGCCTCGTCGAGCACGTCGATGCGGGCCGCGTAGCGCCACGTCTCCCCGCCGATCGTGACCTCGCCCCCGGGCCGCGCCCGGAGGTTGGTCAGCCACGCCGGCTCGCGGCGGCCGCCGGAGAACACGTAGACCGACGTCCGGTCGAGCGCGGAGCGGTCGAGCACGAACCAGATGCGGTGCCGGCGGGGCGTGCCGTCCTCCGCGCTGACCGTGTGGAGGACGGCGTGGGTCTCGTCGCTCGCCACGGCGGCAGCGTCAGTCGGCGTCGCCCGTCGGGTCGCCGTCGGCCGCGACGCCCGCGGGTGCCTGGTCGTCGGGGACGTGCTCGTCGGGAGGCCGGCCGTCGGGCTCGTCGTCGGGGAGCTCGTCGTCGGGCGTCGGGGGCAGCTCCCCGGTCTCGAGGAGGGTGACGAACGCGGCCTCGTCGATCATCGGGACGCCGGCGTCGGTCGCCTTCGTCACCTTCGACGCGCCGGGCGAGTCGCCGACCACCACGGCCGTCGTCTTCTTCGAGACGCTGTTGGGCGACTTGCCACCCCGGCCGGTGATCGCCTCCTCCACCTGGTCCCGGGTGAAGTTCTCGAGCGTGCCGGTGACCACGACCGACATCCCGGCCAACGTCTGGGGCAGGCTCGGCGCCGCCGGCCCGACGATGTTGACCCCGGCCGCCTTCAGCCGCTCGATCACCTCGCGGTTGCGGTCCTTGCGGAAGAACGCGGCGACGCTCTGGGCGATGATCGGGCCGATGCCGTCGACCTCGGCGATCTCCTCCTCCGACGCCGCCATCAGGCGGTCGAGGTCACCGAACGCCCGAGCCAGGAGCTGGCTCCCGGTGCCGCCGAGGTGGCGGATGTTGAGCCCGACGAGGAGGTTGGCGAGTGGGCGGTCCTTCGACGCCTCGATGGCGGCCGCCAGGTTGCGCACCGACACCTCGCCGTAGCCCTCCAGCTCGAGCACCTTGTCGAGGTCGATGCTGTAGACGTCGGCGACGTCGCCGATGAGCCCGAGGTCGACGAACTGGCGGACCCGCTGCTCGCCGAAGCCCTCGATGTCCATCGCACCCCGCGAGCAGAAGTGCTCGATCCGGGCGTACTGCTGGTTCGGGCACTCGACCTCGGTGCAGAACGTGTCGCTCTCGTCGTCGAGGCGGACGAACGGCGCCTCCAGCGGGCAGCTGCACCGCTCGGGGAACGTCCACGGCTCGGAGCCCTCGGGGCGCTGGGCCAGGACCGGGCCGACGACCTCGGGGATCACGTCGCCGGCCTTGCGCACGACGACGGTGTCGCCCGGGCGCACGTCCTTGAGGGCGACCTGGTCCTCGTTGTGGAGCGTGGCCATGCCGACGGTCGACCCGCCTACGAACACCGGCTCGAGCACCGCGTACGGGGTCGCCCGGCCGGTGCGCCCGACCGACACCTCGATGGCCCGCAGGAGCGTCGTGCGCTCCTCGGGCGGGAACTTGTAGGCGATGGCCCACCGGGGCGCCTTCGACGTGGCGCCGAGCACGTCCCGCCAGGCGAGGTCGTCGACCTTCACGACCACACCGTCGATCTCGTAGGCGAGGTCGTGGCGGTGCTCGCGCCAGTGGACGCAGTGCTCGTAGACCTCGTCGAGCGTGTCGAGGGTGCGGATCTCGGGGTTGACCGGGAAGCCGAGTCCGGCGAGCCACTCGAGCGACTCGCTGTGGGTCGAGAACGTGGGCCCGCCCTCCAGGGCGCCGACCTGGTAGCACCAGATGGTGAGGCCCCGCGCCGCGGTCATCGCCGGGTCCTTCTGGCGCAGTGAGCCGGCGGCCGTGTTGCGGGGGTTCACGTACCGGGGCCGCCCGGCCGCCTCGGCCTCCTCGTTGAGCTGCTCGAAGCGGGCGATCGGCAGGTAGACCTCGCCCCGCACCTCCAACAGGTCGGGCGCGTCCGGGCCGAGCTCGGTCGGGAGGTCGGCGAGGGTGGCGATGTTGGCGGTGACGTCCTCGCCGACGCGACCGTCGCCCCGGGTCGCCGCCTGGACGTACCGGCCCTGCTCGTAGGTGATGGAGATCGCCAGCCCGTCGATCTTCAGCTCGCACACGTAGCCGATCGGCGCCGCGTCCTCGCCCTGGTCGAGCCGACGGACCAACCGCTCGCCCCAGCCCCGCAGCTCGTCCATGTCCATGGCGTTGTCGAGCGACATCATCGGCACCCGGTGGGTGACCGGGCTGAACGCGCCGGACGGGGCGCCGCCGACCTTCTGCGTGGGCGAGTCGGGCGTGATGAGGTCCGGGTCCTCGGCCTCGAGCCGGCGCAGCTCGCGCACGAGGAGGTCGTACTCGGGGTCGGGGATCTCGGGCGCGTCGTCCTCGAAGTACCGGCGGTTGTGGTGCTCGATCTGGGATCGCAGCTCGGCGGCGCGCTCGGCGGGGTTCTCGACCACGGCGAGAGCGTACCGGCGCCCACCGACACGCTCCGGCAGCCCGGCCGGACGGCGTCCACCGGCCGGGACCAGGTGCGACAGGCCCCGGCAGCGCCAGCTGCGCGCCTTGTGTGGTCCCGTCCGCACTGCGAGCGATGCCCTCTAGCCTGAAAGCATGTCAGCCAGGTGGCCCCCCGAAGGGGTGAGGAGCGGATGGCTCCGCTGGGACCCCGACGGGGTCGAGGGGCCGCGCCCGATCCGCTTCGATCGGCCCGAGGTGCCGCTCGTCGGGCTCGACGAACGATGGACGGGCCCTCGCTGGACCGGTGGGTTCGGCCACGGCAGCGGCGGGCACATCAGCTACGTGCTCGGCCACGGCCAGCGGTCCGGCGAACCCCGCGTGCTGGTCGAGACGGCGGGGCTGCGCCTGACCGCCGAGGACCTCGACGTCCCCACGCTCGCCCGGCGCCGCACCGAGCAGGAGGCGTGGACCGCGTGGCGGGCCGTCACCGACGGTGCGCCCGACGACTCGTGGCAGCTCGCGACGATCCCGCTCGACGGGCGCCCGCTCCGCTGCGGGCTCGGCACCACCGCCGAGCTGTGGCTGGCCGTCGCCTGCACCGACGAGCTGGTGCTCGTCACCGTCACGTCGTGGGGCGTGGCCCTCGACGAGATCGCCCTCACCAGCCTGGCCGACCTCGCCGCCTACGAGGACGGCCACGGCGGACCCTGGAACTAGGAGACTGCTGAGCGGGTCGTCAGGCCCCGACCGTCAAACGTATGCCCGTGGCCTGGTCCTGGACGCGGCCGGCGATCTCGGCGGTCAGGTCGAGGATCTCCGTGGCCTGGGCGATCGTGTGGGTGCCCAGCCCGGTGGTCGGCATGACGATGGCCTGGGTCCGCAGCGGGACCGGATCACAGCCGCCGGTCACCAGCTCGCACCACACGTCGGCCAGCTGACGCCACGGCCGGTCGCCGCTCGAGCCGATCGGGCCCGACGTCGGGATCGCGGCCCACGCGATCCACCCGCCGTTCTCCACGAACTGGGTCAGCGACCCCGAGCCGTGCTCGATCCCGCCGTCGAGCGGGACGCACAGGATCTGGGGGCCGGCCTGCAGCAGCAGCTGCCAATCGGCCGGGCCGCCGGGCCCGCAGCGCAGCGCGGTGATCGCCCGCCGCTCGAGCACGGCGAGCACGGTCGACACGAGGTCGAGTGCGTCGTTCGGGCCGACCGGGAACTCCGGGTCGAGGCACGAGCGCATGCCCGGCTCGTCGACGAACACCACCGGCGTGACCCCGGGTGCCCGCCGCTCGACCAGGTCGAGCAGGGCCGCCGCCCGGGTGCGCACGACCGTGCGGGCCGCGGCGAACGCCCGGGGCCGGTCGACGCCGACAGCGTGGAGCGCGATGCCGAGGCTGACCGGCCCCGTGAGCTGGAACTTGGCCGGGCCCTGACGGTCGGCGACCGCGTCGAGGAACCGGTGGAGCGTCTCGTAGGCGGCACCGGCGAACTCGCGGTCGGTGAACGGGGTCTCCGGCTCGAGCACGTCGTGGTCGACCTCGACCGAGCCGTCGGGCATCACGTGGACGCCGGGGATGCCCCAGGCGGCCTGGGCGATGCGCCGGTCGAGCAGCGACCGGTTCGGCACCGACGGCAGCGCGGGCAGGCCGGGCTGCGCATCGAGAACGTACGCGCACGCCTCCGCCGGGTCCGCGTGGGGCAGCGGTCCGACGGACGTCGCCAGTCCCACGGGGAGGTCGACCGCTCGCATCACTCGACTCCTGACGTCATCCCACCACCCGACAGCCGATCACCGACCGTCGGGTACACCCCCGCGAATAGCGATACCGCCGCCGGATAGGCAAATCTCGACGGCCGATGAACTCGTTCGGACCGTTGCCGCTCCGCGTCGCATGGGCGACCCTACCGCTCACGTTGGGGCCGACCCTCAATGCTGCACTGGACGGCCGGAGCTCGCCCGTCGCCTGGACCGTCGCCGCCGGGTGCTGGGCCCTGTGGGCGATCGGCCTGCTCCTCACCCTCCTCCCCCGCCCGGTCGGGCTGACCGCCTACCGACAGGCCGGCCCCTCGACCGTGCTCGTCGCCCTCGCCGCCGTGGCCGCCGGGGCCTCGGGCCCCATCGCCGCGCTCGGGGTCGCCGCGTCGCTGGCCGCGGCGGCCACCTCGTTGGCGCCGAC
>JAXHUH010000058.1:0-33717 GCA_034211175.1 Actinomycetota bacterium | reverse complement strand
CCGCGTCGTCCCGCCCCGCGTCGACGACGGTCTCCGCCGTCGATGCCGGTCCCGTCGTGGTGGTCGGATCGCCGGCCCCGGTCGGTTCGGGCGCGTCGCCGGGTGCCGCGTCGTCGCCGTCGGCCTCCTCGCTCAGACACCCGCCCGCCAGTTGCTCGCACAGCTCGCGCCGCAGGTGGGCGGCGAGCAACGTCTGGCTCGTGGTCTCCGCCCGCCGGCCGACGCCGAGGAGCTGGAGCCGGGCGCCGTCGAGCGGGGCGAGCTGGCCCTCGTCGACGCACCGCTCGACCATGGCCGTCGCCTGCTCGGCCGTGGCGGTGACGCCGTCGGCGTTCAGGCAGTCGTCGGTGTCGGACGACGCCAGGAGGTCGGAGTGGAGCACGACGGTCACGTCGCCCACGTCGGCCGCGCTGCGCAGCGTCGCCAGGCGCTCGTTCACCCGGGCCAGGAGCCGCAACGGGCTCCCCCGGTCGGCGACCGGGGTGCGGAGCACGGCGGAGCGGACCTCGTCGGTCAGCAGCTCCGACCCGGCGGACATGAGGTTCTGCCGCGCGGTCTCGTTGCGCTTGTCGACGAGCAGCAGGTCGTCGCCCCCGAGGCAGTCGCTCGTCACCACGTCGGCGCCGTCACCGCCGTAGGCGACGAGCTCGACGAAGTGGCCCGTCTCCAGCGCGTCGAGGAGGAACGGTCGGATCGCGTCCGCGGTCTCGTCGGCGGCCGCCGCCCGGTTGTCGGCGACGTCGAGGAGCACGACCACCGCGTCGTGGGGCTCGCCGTCGTCGCCGGGATGCAGGTCGTCGCAGGACGCGCCCGGCGCCACCGGGCCGCAGCCGACGAGCGACGCGGCGACGGCCACGATGGCCGCGCTCGCGGCGCGCCCTCGTCGGCGCGTGTGGCCGGGGCGGCGTGTCACGCGTCCTCCAGGGTGATCACGACCTTGCGCCGGCTCGGGTCGGCGATGTCGTCGACCGCGCCGTCCTCGCCGAGGCCCTCGGTCGAGATGGCGGCCGGGTCGACGTCGTGGGCGACCAGCCAGCCCTTCACGGCCTCCGCTCTCGCCGCCGAGAGCGCCAGGTTGTCCTCGGTCGACCCGAGGCCGTCCGTGTAGCCCTCGATCGTGATCGGCCCCTCGTGGGAGGCCAGCCCGGGGAGGATCGACGCCAGCAGCCCCGCGCCCTCGGCGGTCAGCTCGGCGGCACCCAGTGGGAAGAACGTGTCCTCGCTGAGCGTCGCGGTCTTGGTCCCGTCGGGCTGGGGGATGAAGCTCTCGAGCGCGGGGAGGCTGGCCGGGACGACGTCGGGGAGTGCCCGTACACCGGCGGGCGCGGCGGCGACGTCCGCGGACGCGTCGCCGTCATCCGGTCCGCACCCGATCGCCACGACCGCGACGAGCGACGCCACGATGATCACGGCACACCGGGGCGCGCGCGTCGTGCGCTGTTGTCCGATTCGTCCGCCGACCGTTCGTCGCACTGCTTCCGGGGCCTCCCACCGACCGGCCTCCGCAACCCGCCTCGTGAACGCTAGCGGCGCGCCCGTTCGGTGCGATCGCCGCGAACACGATCGCGACGCGAGGTGTTCGGCGATGTGAGGATTCTTCGTACGGCAAAGGTGCGTTGACCTCGACACTCGACGGCCGCTTCGTCGCCGTGCCGTGTGCGGGTGTGTCGGATGCACATCGCGACCCGGCGTGCGCGTGCCTGGTTCGGACAGACGAACAGGCCAAGAGCCGCACGCGCCGTTCGGCCCTTCGATTCGGCGCGTCGTGATCCGCCTGGGCGTACGGTGTGCCCGTGGCGCCGACGTCTCTGCCGTTGCGGATGTACGGCGGGCCGGCGCGGCTCGAGCAGCTGCCTTGGGGCGAGGTCCGGGACCAGCTCGTGGGGGCCGACGTCTACTGGGTGGTGGCGTCGGCCAACCGAACGCCCCATCCGCGGCCGGTGTGGGGGATCTGGCTCGATGACGCGCTCCTGCTGTCGATCGGGAGCCCCGTCGTGCTGCGGGCCGTCCGCACCGCGCCCGATGTCGCCGTACACGTCGGCGGGGCGACCGACGTCGTGATCGTCACCGGTCATGCCGACGTGCTCGACGCCGGCTACGGCGACGACGCGGCTGACATGGCGCGGGTCCTCGCGGTCTACGACGAGAAGTACGAGTGGGACTACTCCATCGAGGAGTACGGCCCGCTCACCCTCGTCGCGCCGCGTGAGGTCATCGCGTGGCGCTCGGAGGGCTGGGCCGGTCGTGACGGCTTTCGTCGCGGCGGCCGGTGGGTCTTTCCGCCGGTCACCGGAGCGTCGTGATGGTCAACGCCCCGAGAAGACGGGCTCGCGCTTCTCGACGAATGCCTTCGACGCGTTCTTGTGGTCATCCGTCTGTCCGCAGTGCACGTGATGGGTGACCTCGAGGTCCATCGCCTCCATCGCGTCGATGCCGACCGCGGCGCGGTTGATGTTCTCCTTCATCGACCGGTACGCGATCGAAGGTCCGGACGCGAGCTGGCGGGCGAGTGATCGCCAGCCGTCCTCGAACTCGTCCGCCGGGAAGACCCTGTTCGTGAGCCCGAGGTCGAGGGCCTCTCGTGCATCGATCCGGCTCGACAGGTAGTACAGCTCCTTGGCCTTCGACGGCCCGACGAGCTGGGTGAGGAACCACGAGCCGCCGTAGTCGCCGGAGAAGCCGACGCGGGCGAAGGCCGTCGTGAGGATGGCGCTCTCGGTCATCACCCGGAGGTCGCAGGCGAGCGCGAGTGACAGCCCGGCGCCGGCGGCAGGCCCCCCGATCGCCGCGATCGTCGGCTTCGGCATGCGCCACAGCGCACCCGACGTGGCCCGCTGGTCGAGGCGCTGGGCATGGATGCGCTCGTCGAGCGTGGGGCCGTCGGACGACCCGTTCGAGGGCCGGTCGGCGCGGGCGGCGAAGCCCTTCACGTCGCCGCCGGCGCAGAACGCGCCCCCGGCACCGGTGAGGACCACGCAGCGGATCTCACGGTCCTTCTCGACGCGGGCGAGCACCGATCCCATCGCCTCGCCCATCTCCCTGGAGAGCGCGTTGCGGCGCTCGGGGCGGTTCATCGTCAACACGGCGACGCCGTCGTCGACGGTGGCGTGCAGGTGGTCGGTCCCGGTCTCGATGGTGCCCATCGGTCTCCCCCTCGATTCGCTCCCGCCGCCGGTGAATCCGGTGGCGACACGGGCGAACGTAGTGGTCGGATGGGGGCGCGCACCTGCTCGCCCGCGCGGTCACGACGGGTCGGTCCAATCATTAGTCTTGGGTCACGGTGCCAGCGGCGCCGGGTGTTGCGACCAGTGGTCGTGGCCATCGGTCATCCGCCCCCTTCGGAGGAGAGCACAGTGGTCGACCTGCAGTCCGGGAACGGTCCGGTGTCCGGTGTCGCCCCCCGTGGCCGTCCGGAGCTCGAGGCGGAGCTGTGGGAGCTGCGGCCCCGCCTGGTCGGCTACTGCTACCGGATGCTCGGCTCCGCGGCCGACGCCGACGATGCCGCCCAGGAGGCGATGTCGCGCGCGTGGCGGCGCCTCGACACCTTCGCCGGTCGCTCGTCGTTGCGCACGTGGGTCTACCGGATCACGACGAACGTGTGCCTCGACCTCCTCGCCGGCCGCCGTCGCCGTGCGCTGCCCGCCGACCTCGAAGCCCCGTCGTCGCCGACGGCGACGCTGGGCGAGCCCCTGGGCGACGGGACCTGGGTCGGTCCGGCGCCGACCGGGAGCATCGTGGGTGGGGCGGACCCGGCCGAGCGCGCCGCGGAGCGGGAATCGGTCCGCCTGGCGTTCGTCGCCGCCCTGCAGCACCTGCCGCCGCGCCAGCGGGCGGTGCTCATCCTGCGCGACGTCCTGTCGTGGCGGGCGAGCGAGGTCGCCGAGTTGCTCGGGACGACGACCGTGTCGGTCAACAGCGCGCTGCAGCGGGCCCGGACGACCCTGGCCGGTCGTGCCCCGGACCCGGCGGCCACCGGGGCCGCCGGGCTCGACGACCGCCATCGCGACCTGCTGGCCCGGTACGTGGACGCGTTCGAGCGCTACGACATCGAGGCGTTCGTCGCGCTCCTGGCCGACGATGTGCGCCACACGATGCCTCCGTTCTCGCTGTGGCTGCAGGGCCCGACCGACGTCGCCGCGTGGATGCGGGGTCCGGGCGCCGGCTGCCGCGGCTCGCGCCTGGTGCCCGTCGAGGTCAACGGCGGCCCGGGGTTCGCCCACTACCGCCCCGGCGACGACGGCCGCCTCCACGCCTTCTCGCTCCAGGTGGTCGAGCTCGCCGACGACCGCGTCGCCGCGGTCACCTACTTCCTCGATCCCACGTTGTTCGCCCACTTCGGACTCCCCACCGAGCTCGACCGGGCCGCGCCGACCGCGAGCTGACGACGAGCCCGGTGCCGTCAGGGCTCGGCAGAGCCAAGGCCTCCTTGCGCATGAAGTGAGGTATGCCTATCATCATATGTAGGCGCTCGTGGATCGGATGGCGAACGGGACGATCCGCGTGCGCCGGGTTGCCTCCTCGGGGGGCCGGTGATCCGGCCTCTTCGCCGGTTCCCCGGGTGAGGCCACGCTCGGATGCCGTGCGCGATGTCGCCGGGCCCCGGGCGCAGGTGTCGTGGCCATGCGATCCTCGCCGGCGATGCAACAGCTGGACCTGGTCGGCGGGGTGGTCGAGTGGTGGGGTGCGGCGTGGGTCGACGTCGGGCCCCGCGGTGTGTCACCCAGACGGCTCGCCGGCCTCTACCGGTCGCAGGTCGGGGACCTGGCGAGGCGGCGGATCGACGCTGCATCGGGTGTCCGCTGCGCCCTCGCCACCGACGCGGTGGCCATCGAGCTGGAGTGTTGGCTCGACACGCTCACGCCCGGTACGCCGGTGCGCGACGCCGTGGCTGATCTCGTCATCGACGGCGAGCTCGTCGCCTCCCGGGGCCCGGTAGCGCTCTCGGCCGCGGCGTCGTCCGGGCCCGGTTTCTTCCGCTTCCGCTTCCGCTTCGAGCGCCCGCAGCGCCGCGTCGGCGTCGTCGAGGTGTGGTTGCCCCACGATGCCGTCGTGACCGTCGAGCGCCTGGCGGTGGATCCCGGCGCCCGCGTCGCGCCGCCCCGGAGGTCGACGGACGCCCGCTGGGTGCACCATGGCAGCTCGATCAGCCACGGCGGTGAGGCCCGGTCCCCGGCGCGGACCTGGCCGGCGATCGTGGCCCGGAAGCGCGGGCTGTCGCTCACCAACCTGGCCTTCGCCGGGGAGTGCCAGCTCGACCAGTTCGCGGCCCGCTCGATCCGGGACCTGCCCGCCGAGGTGATCTCGCTCGAGCTCGGGGTGAACGTGGTCAACGGGGCGACCATGGTCGAGCGGACGTTCACCTCGGCGCTCCACGGCTTCCTCGACACGATCCGCGACGGCCACCCCGAGACACCGGTCCTCGTCGTCTCGCCGATCGTGTTCCCCGCCGCGGAGCGCCGTCCCGGGCCCACCGTGCTGCGGGACGGTCGATTGGTCGCCGTCGGCGACCCGGGCACCGTCGGCGCCGGCGGGCTGTCGATCGGCCGAGTGCGCGAGGTGATCGCGGCGGTGGTGGCCGAGCGGACCGCCCACGGCGACACGGCGCTGCGCCACCTGGACGGGCGCGAGCTGCTCGGCCCGACCGATGCCGATGCGCTCGGCGACGGCCTCCACCCTGGGCCCGAGGGTCATGAGCTGATCGCCGACCGGCTGATCGCTCGGTTCCCTACGTCGGGGCACTGACCGGCGCAGGAACTCGTCGTGACATCGGTCACGTCACCCTGGATGGTGCAAGCGGTTCCTCAGCGCATAGCTGCAGGTCAGGGCCCTGGGCGACAGCGGCGGGCACCGCGGCGGCCGATGGAGAACGTTTCATACACTCGGCGTCGCGCGTTCATCCGGACGGGTCGCCCGGGAGGGCGCGTCCGCGGACCGGTACGCTCGCCGCGATGGCTCGCGGGCAGAGGCGTACCGAACGCACCTCCGGCCGGCGGTCGGTGACGATCGCGCAGGTCGCCGAGCGGGCGGGGGTCTCACCGTCGACGGTGTCGCGCGTGATGAACGGGCGGTTCGTGGGTGAGCCCGAGGTGGCCGAGCGGGTGCGCCGCACCGCGGCAGAGCTCAAGTACTCGCCGAGCCCCGTGGCCCGGAGCCTGGCCCTCGGTGAGACCAACGCCATCGCCCTCGTCGTGCCCGACCTGTCGAACCCGGCGTTCCAGGCGGTCCTCTCCGGCCTCAGCAAGGCGGCATCGCGGGACGGCTACCGGGTGCTCGTCGCCGACTCCGGTGAGTCGGCGGACGAGGAGGCGCTGCTGGCCGTCGAGACCCGGCGACGGTGCGACTCGATCGTGTTGTGCGCGCCGCGGATGCCGACCGAGCGGCTCTCCGAGATCGTCGAGTCGCTCCAGCCGTTGGTGATCATCAACCGGCCCAGCACCTGGGACTTCGCCCCCTCGCTGTCGATCGACTACCGAGCGGGCATCCTCAGCCTGGCCCGCCACCTCTACGACCTGGGCCATCGCGACATGGCGTTCCTCAACGGGCCCGAGCGCAGCTCGTCCAACGCGCACCGACTGGAGGCGCTCGACGAGTTCGAGCGGGCCCACGACGACGTGACGTTCGAGCGCATCGACTGCGGGTTCTCGTCCGAGGACGGCCACCGGGTCGCCACCGTGGTCGCCGGAACCCGGGCGTCCGCCGTGCTCGCCTACAACGACCTCGTCGCCGTCGGCCTCATGAACGGGTTGTCCGAGCTGGGTGTACGGGTCCCCGACGACATCTCGGTCACCGGGTTCGACGGCATCCCCTTCGCCCGCTACACGTCGCCGCCGCTCACGACCGTGTCGGTGCCCAACGACGACCTCGGCACCCAGGCGTGGCTACGGCTCCACGCGGTGATCCGCGGCGAGCGGCCGGGCCACAACATGATGTTCCAGCCCCGTCTCGAGGTGCGGGCGACGACCGCTCCTCACGATCTCGCGGTCTCCCCGACCGGCTGATCGCGCACGCGGCGGCGCGCCATCGCGTCGTCGGCCGCCCGGGTTCTTCCGTTCGTGCCGGTTCCGACGTCGCCCGGCCGTGCTCGTTGACCACCCTCCAACCCGGTGCTACGTTCCTTGAGAAAGCGCTTTCTTCGGGGGCGGGGAAGTGCTTCACCGGGGGGTCTCGCCTATGCCGCGTGTCCCACGAGAGGCAGCCGGGTGGTGCACGCCACCCTCGTGACGAGAGAAAGGCGCGACGGATGCGCAAGGGGAAGACGGGGATGGCGCGCGCACTGGCGCTCGGCGTGGTGCTCACGCTGGTCGCGGCGTGCGGCTCGTCCGACGACTCGGACGACGAGGCGGCGCCCGCCGCCGACACGGGGAGCGACTCCTCGACCGATGAGGACACCGCCGCCTCCGACGACGGTGACACGGCCGGTGACGGGGCGGCGGAAGAGGGCGAGAGCGACGGCGAACGGGTCACGATCCGTTTCACGTGGTGGGGGAACCCGGAGCGCGACGAGCTGACCGGTCAGATGATCGATGCGTTCATGGAGGAGCACCCGGACATCGAGGTGGTCGCCGAGCCGTCGGTCTTCGACGGCTACTTCGACAAGCTGGCCGTCGCGTTCCCCGCCGGCGACGCGCCCGATGTCATGACCCTCGGCGGCTCGTACCCGACCGAGTACGGCGGCAACGGTGTGCTGCTCGACCTGAACGAGGTCGCCGACACGGTCGGTCTCGACCAGTACGAGCCGAACACCTACTCGGCCGCCGAGCTCGACGGGGCGGTCTACGGCCTGCCCACCGGGGGCAACACCCTCGGCCTGCTCGTCAACCTCGACCTGGTGGAGCAGGCGGGCGTCGAGCTGCCCGACGACAGCAGCTGGACCTGGGACGACTTCGTCACCTTCGCCGGCGACCTCTCCGCCGGCCTGCCCGAGGACACCTACGGCACGGACTGGCGCATCCAGGAGGTCAAGGGCACCTACGCCGCCCAGCGCGACAAGCCGCTCTACCTCGCCGAGGGCGGCATCGGCGTCGACGTCGCGACGATGACGGACCTGTTCGAGCTGCCGCGCCGGCTCATGGACAACGGCGGCATGCCATCGGCCGAGCAGACCACCGAGCTGGTGGGCACGACCATGGAGCAGACGCTGTTCGGCCAGGGCCGGGCGGCGACGATGTTCGCCTACTCCAACCAGCTCCAGAACTTCGCCGACATCCTCGGTGCGCCGCTCGAGATCCTGAACTTCCCGGGCGAGACCGAGTTCGAGAGCCCCGGCCTCACGGTGCTGCCCTCGCAGTTCTTCTCGATCTACGCCGAGAGCGACCACCCGGACGAGGCGGCGATGCTCATCGACTGGCTCCTCAACGAGCCGGCCCCCGCCGAGATCATCCTCGCCAACCGGGGCCTCTCGTTCAACCCGACCATCCGCGAGGCGATCACCCCGCTGCTGCCCGAGTACGAGCAGCGCTCGGCCGAGTTCCTCGGGATGGTGGCCTCCGAGGGCGGGCCCTCGCTCCCGCCGCCCTCGGAGGGCCAGGGCGAGGTCGACGACATGACGCTGCGCCTGGAGGCCGACGTGCTCTTCGGTTCCTTGAGCCCCGAGGAGGCCGCCGAGCAGTGGGTCTCGGAAGCCACGGCCATCGTGCCGTGAGCTCCCGGGCATCGGCCCGTCCCCCGCTGCGGTGGTGAGGACGGCGCAGACAGGTGTGGGGCCCGCTGCCCGGGTGGGCCCCACACCACCTCCGCACGGTGACGCGGCCGGAGGTGGGCGGTGACCGTGGGCGGGCCGGGGATCCGGCGCGCGGAGCTCGTGCGGCGCCACAACGTGCGGTTGCGGCGGATCGAGCCCGAGGCGCCGCTCCAGGTCGGCAACGGGTCGTTCGGGTTCACCGTCGACGTCACCGGGCTCCAGACGTTCCCGGAGCGCTACCCGGCGGCGCCCCGTGGGACCCTGCTCGGCACCAACGCGGCGTGGGCCTGGCACTCGATGCCCGGCCCGACCCACACCCTGGACGAGACCCATCGCTCCTACGAGACGGCCCGGGGCCCGGTGCCGTACCCGGACCTGGCGTCCGACCGCCACGACGGGCCGGACCAGACCGCGGCCGAGACGTGGTTGCGGGCCAACCCCCACCGCCTCGACCTCGGCCGCGTCGGCCTGTGGCTGGCCGACCCGTTCGCCGCCGATGACCCGACTGGCGTCGACCAGGAGCTCGACCTGTGGACCGGGACCGTCCGCAGCCGGTTCGTCGCCGCCGGCGCCGAGCTCCGCATCGAGACCGCGGCCCACCCGACGCGCGACCTCGTCGGCGTGCGCGCCGTCACCGGGGCCGACGTCCGCTGCGGCGTGCGCCTCCGCTTCCCCTACGGCAGCGCAGCGTGGGGCGACGCCGCCGAGTGGGGTCGCCCCGAGGCGCACCGCAGCGTCGTCGCCGGTGCGCGGGGCGCGTGGACGGTGCGCCGGACGCTGGACGGGCACCACCACGAGGTCCGCGTGGCCGGGACCGACGGGGCCGGGGCGCCGCTCGAGCTCATCGTGCTCGGCGAACACGACCTCGTGGTCCGGGGCCGGGGCGGCTTCGACCTGACCATCGAGTGGGCCGAGGCACCCCGGGGTGCGCCCATCCGATCGTCGGCGCCGGTGGTCGCGGCCAGCGCCGCACGGTGGTCCCGGTTCTGGGAGACGGGCGCCGCCGTCGAGCTGGCCGGCAGCGACGACCCGCGGGCTCCCGAGCTCGAACGGCGGATCGTGCTGTCCCGGTACCTGACCGCGCTCAACAGCAGCGGATCGGTCCTCCCGACCGAGACCGGCCTGATGACGAGCTCGTGGTGGGGGCGCTCCCATCTCGAGATGCACTGGTTCCACGCCGCCCACTTCGCGCTGTGGGGCCACGCGGACGTCGTCGAGCGCCAGCTGGCCTGGTACGAGCGGATCGCACCCCGGGCCCGGGCCACGGCACGGCGCCAGCGGCTCGGCGGTGCCCGGTGGCCGAAGCAGGTCGACCCGACCGGGCGGGAGACGCCGTCGAGCATCGGGCCGTTCCTCGTCTGGCAACAGCCCCAGCCGATCCAGCTCGCCGAGCTCGTGCGCCGGGCGGCCGCCGCGTCGTCGGCCGACGCCGGCCTGGTGGTCGTCGAGCGGTGGCTCGACCTGGTCGCCGAGACCGCCGAGACGATGGCGTCCCTCGCCGTCGAGGGACCGGACGGGTTCGGCCTCGGACCGCCGATCGTGCCGGCCCAGGAGTCGTACCACCCGACCCGCCGCACGGCCCGGAACCCGACGTTCGAACTGGCCCAGTGGGCGTCGGCCCTCGGCGTCGCCATCCGCTGGTGCGAGTGGGCGGGTCGGCCGGTGCCCGAGCGCTGGCGGGCCGTCGCCGGTGGGATGGCCCGGCCCCACCGCCTGGTGGAGCGGGGTGCCGGCGCGCCCGGCCGAGGAGGTGAGATCTACGCCGCGCTGGCGACCGAGCCGTACCTGGTGCGCGACGACCACCCGAGCATGCTCGCCGCCTACGGGGTGGTGCCGCCGACGCCCGTGATCGATCCCGCGGTGATGTCCCGGACGTTCGACGCCGTGTGGTCCGACTGGGACTGGTCGAGCACGTGGGGTTGGGACTACCCGGTCGCCGCCATGTGCGCGACTCGGCTCGGGCGGCCGGCGGCCGCCGTCGACGCGCTGCTGATGGACACGCCGAAGAACCGTCACCTGGTCAACGGCCACAACCGCCAGACCGCCGAGCTGCCGATCTACCTCCCCGGCAACGGCGCGCTGCTCGCCGCCGTGGCGCTGATGGCCGCCGGCTGGGACGGCGCCGAGGCCCCGACCCCCGGCTTCGGCCCCGGCTGGCACGTCACCCACGAGTCCCTCCACCCCCTCCCCTGACAACCCTCGTTCCGGGTTCCCGTGCCGGCTGGTGGTGCCCGGTGGGGAACCCGGTTCGTGGTGGTGTCCGGGTTCTGGGTTCCTGTGCGGGCTGGTGGTGCCTGGCGGGGAACCCGGTTCGGGGCCGGGCGGGGCTGGGCGAGGATGAGGTGATGGGTCGGCCGCTGCTCCTGCTCGATGTCGACGGCGTGCTCAACCCGTTCGCCGCGGCGGAGCCGCCGGCGGGCTATGTGGACCACACGCTGTTCCCTGGGGAGGAACCCGTGCGGGTCAACCCCGCGCACGGCCGCTGGATCACCGAGCTCGGCGGGGCCATGGACCTCGCGTGGGCCACCGGCTGGAACGACGAGGCCAACGACGTCCTGGCGCCGTTGCTGGGCATCGGCCCGTTCCCCGTCGTGACGATGCCGCCGGCGCCGTTCGCGCCCGACGACAAGATCGGGCGCATCGATACCTACGCGGCCGGCCTCGCCCGCGACGACGTCGATCACGTCCTCGCCTGGGTCGCCGAGCGCTGATCCGGCGGCGGCGTCGCCGAGCGCTCAGGCGGTGCTCGCGCGGTGGGTCGCGGCGTGGGCCTCGCTGACGAAGCGGGCCATCAGGGACGCGTCCTTGCACCCGGGCGCCGACTCGACGCCGGACGCGACGTCGACGCCCCAGGGTCGTACCCGGCGGACCGCGTCGCCGACGTTGTCCGGCGCCAGTCCGCCGGCGAGCAGGACGTCGTGCCTCGCGACGAGGTCGCCGACCAGGCCCCAGTCGAAGGTGATGCCGCCGCCGGGTTCGGGGGCGTCGAGGAGGACGATGTCGGCGGCGTGATCACCGACGGCGTCGGCTGCCGGGGTCCCGGCCGCGACCGCCTTGATGACGGTCCCCACGCCCGCGGCGACGGCGGCGGTGGCCTCGGGCGGTTCGTCGCCGTGGAGCTGGGCCGCGTCGAGACCGAGCTCGCCCGTGATGGCGAGCACCTCGTCGACCGGTTGGTCCCGGAAGACGCCGACGGTCATGACGTGGTCGGGCACCACCGCGACGATCGCCCGTGCCGCCGCGACATCGATGCGGCGTCGCGACGAGGGCACGAAGTTGAGCCCGAGCGCGTCGGCCCCGGCATCGATGGCGGCGACGGCATCGGCGGGTCGTGTGACGCCGCAGACCTTCACGAACACCCCGGGGACGCTACCCAGTCCGCGCTCAGGGCGATCAACCGCCCGTTCTGGGCCTCAGAGCCGCCGACCCCCACGTGGCGGATGTGGAACCCAGTTCGGGATGGGTAGGGGGGGTCGGTCAGGCGGGGGTGAGGTGGGTGCGGAGGAGGTCGACGACCTCGGTGCGGATCGTGCACTCCTCGAGGCGGAACGAGTCGGCCAGCTCGCGGGCCTCGTCGGGGGTGACCCCGCGGAACAGCTCGGCGTAGCGGTCGGCCACCGGCTCGGCCAGGAGGATGTGGCGCACGAGGCGGAACACGTGCTGGCGCCGGCCCCACGGGTAGGGCTCGTAGCCGGCGACGTGGCGGTCGAGGACCTCGTCGATCGGGTCGAGCACGTCGCGGACCCCGAGGTCGCTGCCTCCCCACGAGTCGACCCCGAGCCGGTCCTTCAGC
Source organism: Actinomycetota bacterium (assembly GCA_034211175.1). Classification (GTDB taxonomy): domain Bacteria; phylum Actinomycetota; class Acidimicrobiia; order Acidimicrobiales; family CAIXPF01; genus JAXHUH01. The sequence continues at coordinate 21,244 of JAXHUH010000058.1, read as the reverse complement.
TCGCGGATGGGCTCGATCAGCTTGGCGTAGCGGCTCTCCGGACGGGTGTGGGCCAGGCCCTGGAGCCCGACGTCCTTGTACGTCCACAGCGACCAGCCGGCGCCGTGGTCGCGGTAGATGTCGAGCTGGTCGGCGAGGAGGCGGTGGCGCCACGTGTCCTGCGGGCGGCCCGGCGGGTACATCGGGCCGAACTCGCCGACCCAGATCGGGGTGCCGGTGCGGCGCATGAACTCGCTGCGCCGCAGGAACGTCGCCTCGACGACGCCGCGGTCGACGTACTCGCCCCGGGTCACGCCCGGGTACTCGGTGGCGCCGGCGATGCCCGGGAGTGCGTAGTCGTGGCAGGCGTAGACCGCGTTGTCGAACGGCTCGTCGAAGCAGGCGAAGTCGGTCGAGTAGCGATTGCCGTCGAGGAACAGCACGTGGTCGGGGTCGACGGCCCGGATCGCGGCCTCGAGGCGGCGGTAGAACGCCGGGAGCACCTCACCGGACTCGTCGGCCGGTTCGTTGAGCGGGTTGTAGCCGGCGACCTCGGGACGGTCGCGGAAGCGGTCGGCCAGCGCCTCCCACAGGTGCACGACCCGGTCCTGGAAGTGGGGGTGGTCCCAGAACGCGGCCACATGCGTCGGGTTGTCGCTGTGCCAGTGGTGGTTCTGGCAGCCGGGCACGGCGTGGAGGTCGATGATCGACCAGATGCCGTGGCGGCCGAGCAGTGACACGACCCGGTCGAGCTGGTCGAACCCGGTGTCGAGCAGCTCGAAGGGCCTCGCGTCGTCCTCGAAGCGGCGCTGGTTCACCGGGATCCGCACCGAGTTCACGCCGATCGAGGCGAGGAACGCGGCGTCGGCCTCGTCGAAGAACGCGACGTCGAGCGCGTCGAAGAACGCGTCGTACGCCGCCGGGCCCATCACCGCCCGGAGACGGGCCCGCATGGCGGACTCGTTCCCGGCGTAGCCGGTGATGAAGTTCTCCATGTTCATCCACCCGCCGAGCCCGACCCCGCGCAGGTGCACGGTCGCGCCGTCGGGGTCGACGATCCGGTCGCCGTCGACGCGGAGCCAAGGGAGCGGTTGCGGCGGTGGCACGGTTGGGTCTCCTCGGGATCGAGTGGCGGTTCGGTGGGTGCTCGGCGCGGCGGTGACGCTCAGCCGTGGAGGATCAGCGGGCGGGGCCGCCCACGCACGGACACGGTCGGCCAGCGGGGATCGACGGTCAGGACCTCCATGCCGGCAGGGTCGGGGATGGCGGGACCGTCGGGCGTGGCGCCGTCGGGCGCGGGACCGGTGAGGACCGTGTCCTCGACCTTCACGCCGGGTGCGCTGGGGTTCCACGCGAACGCCTGACCGGCCACGACCGAGCCGGTACTGGTGTGGGACACCTTCGGGTCGCGGCCGAGGTAGCCGGTCGGCCCGCCCTGGTGGTGGCAGGTCCACTCGTCGGGGTCGAAGCCGTGGGCCGCGTATGCCCGGCGCAGGGCGGCGAACACGTCGGCCAGCGACGCGCCCGCCCGGGTGGCGTCGAGCGCGTCGGCCTCGACCTCGAACAGACGGCGGGCTGCATCGACGGTGTCGCCCGGGTTCTCGCGCCCTGCCTCATCACGGAAGCCGGCGTCGAACGAGCGCCAGCGTGAGAGGTTGGCGATCATGCCGTGGCGGCGGGCGCACACCACGGCCAGGAAGCGGTCGCCGACCGGTGCGTGGGTGGGGAGCGGGTGGCGGTGGAGGAGTCGGCGACCGCCTCCGACCAGCAGCACGAGCGGTTCGGCGCCGACGGCGACGAGCCCGGCCGCCAGCGCTGATGCGACCTGGCGCTCGGTGTGGTCGGGCCGGGCGGCGGACACGACGTCGGTGACCACGGTCGCCGCGTCCCGGCACAGGCTGCGGTAGCGGGCCAGCTCCAGCGGGAGCAGCGAGGCCCGGGCCGCGCGGAGCTCGTCGACCACGTCGGCCTCGGCCAGCACCGCGGTCCCGTCCGGTACCGGCAGCCCTCCGGTCAGCGGCTCGAACCACGGCACCGGCTCGGGAGTCGTGCCGCCGGGTAGCTCCTCGGCCGCCATGCGCCCGATCTCGTTGTGGGCGCACACGAGCTGCTCGTCGTCCGCGGTGATCGCGGCCGCCATCACCGACGGGCCGTTCGGCGGGACCTGGGTCCGGGCGCCGTCGAGGAGCCACGCCATCATCTCGGGACTGGTCAGGACGAGCGCCTCGGCGGCGCGGGCCCGGAGCACGGCGCGGAGCCGGTCGAGCTTCGCGGGTCGGTCGGACCCGGGAGAAGCGGCTGCCGCGGCGCCGTCGGCCGGCTCGGTGACCGACGCGGCCGTCCGGCGTGCGGCGTTCACGAGGCACCGCCGGCGAGCTCGACGCCGATGCCGACCGTCGCCTCGACGTGCGCCCGGCCCGCCTCGATGCGCACGCCGCTGGGCTCGGCGAGCACGCCCAGGTCGCCGAAGCCGGCGTCCTCGACCTCCTCGACCCATGTCGGTCCGGGCAGGGTCACCGCCAGGCGGGCCGACAGGTCGGGGAGGAGATGGGGGGCGAGCTCGACGTCGCGTCGGTGGGCGAGCTCGGCGATCCGCAGGAACGGGGTGATCCCGCCGACCCGCACGACGTTCGGCTGGACGATGTCGCACGCCCCGGCGTCGAGCAGGTCCCGGAACCGGTACCAGTGGTGGACGTTCTCGCCCATGGCGATGGGCACGTCGGTCCGGCGGCGCAGCTCGACGTAGCCGGCGGTGTCGTCGGAGCGCAGCGGCTCCTCCAGCCAGGCCAGGTCGAAGGCGGCGAGCTCGTCGGCCGCGATCGTCGCCCGCTCGAGGTCCCAGCGCTGGTTGGCGTCGATCATCAGGCGGCGATCGGGGCCGAGCACGTCGCGGACCGCGGCGAGCCGCTCGACGTCCTCGCCGAGGTCCGGCTTGCCGACCTTGACCTTCACGGCGTCGAACCCGGCGTCGACCCACCGTCGGACCTGGGCCACCAGCTCGTCGAGCGGGTAGTGGAGGTTGATTCCGCTGCCGTAGGCCGGCTGGGTGTCGTGGCGGCGGCCGAGGAGGTCGTCGAGCCCCGTGCCGTGGCGGCGACAGCGCAGGTCCCACAGGGCGAGGTCGAGACCGGCGAGAGCGATGGTGGTGATGCCACCGCCGCCCGCCTCGTGCACGTGCTCCCAGGCGTCGGTCCACAGGTCGGGCTCGGCCTCGCGGCCGACGGCCCACGGCGCCAGGTCGTCGCGCAGCAGGGCGGTGACCGCACTGCCGCCGATCGACGGTGTCCACGAGAAGCCGTGGCCGGTGCCGCCGTCGCTGTCGTGGACGTCGACCGCGACGAAGGTCAGCTCGGTCACCGTCGGTCCCCACGGGCGGGTCAGCGGCACGACCCGGCGCTCGATGTCGACCCGCTCGATCGTCGGCGCGGCGGGGCGCACGTCCGCCGTCGGTGTAGGGGCCGGGGTAGGGGTCATGCCAGCACCTTCCGGCCGTCGTCGATGATGCGCCGCAGGCGGTCGAGCTGTTCGGGGTCGGGGTCGACGAGCGGTGGGCGGACCGGACCGACGTCGAGCCCCTCCAGGCGGACCCCGGCCTTGATCAGCGCCACCGCGAACCCGCGGGTCTCGTCCCGGAGCGCGACGAGGGGCAGGTAGAACGCCTCGAGGAGCTGGTGCCGCAGCTCGTCGTCGCCACGGCGAAGGGCTCCCAGGTACGCGGTGGCGACGTCGGGCACCATGGCGAACGCTGCGGACGAGTAGTACGGCACGCCGATGCCGTCGTAGGCCGCCTGGGTCAGCTCGGCGGTGAGCAGGCCGTTGAAGAAGCTGGCGCCGGTTCGTCCGGCGTGGGCCGCGGCGAGCACGAACTGCTGGGCGATGGCGAGGTCGCCGACCCCGTCCTTGACGCCGACGACCTTCGGGTTGGCGAACAGCCGCTCGACCGTCGCGGGCGTGAGCTGCGCGTTCGCCCGGTGGTACACGACGAGCTCGAGGTCGCTCACCGCGGCGATCGCCTCGACGTAGGCGACGAGCCCCTGCTGGGGCGCCCCGACGAGGTAGGGCGGCATCGCCAGCAGGCCGTCGGCGCCGGCGTCGGCGGCGGAGCGGGCGCAGGCGCGGGCATGGCCGAGCGGGCCGCCGGCGCCGCAGATGACGGGGACGGCGCCGTCGGTGACCGCGACCGCCCGTTCCGCGAGGCGGCGGTGCTCGTCGACGGACAAGGTGTGGAACTCGCCGGTCCCGCACGCTGCGAACACCGCACCGGGCCGGTGGGTGAGCCGGTCGGCCAGGTGGTCCCCGAACCGGTCGAGGTCGACCTCGTCGTCGGGGGTGAACGGCGTGACCGGGAAGAAGAGCACACGGTCGATGGCCAGGCGCAGACGGGTCATGGGGTCCCCTCGTCGTCCGGTGGGTTCGCTCGGTCGGATCTGTCGGATGCCGGGGCGGAGCCCACCGTGTCGGATGAGCGTTCCGCCCCGGCCAGCTCGGTCCGCCACGAACGCCGGGGCGTCCAGCCCAGGAGCCGCTCGGCGCGCGAGCAGTCGAACACCGGCCGGTCGCCGTCCAGGCCGGCGGCGAGGTCGCCCAGGCCGTCGAGGTAGACGGGCAGCAGCTCGCTCATCGGGGCCTTGGCCAGGGCGTCGGCCGCGCCGACGAAGAAGCAGGTGCCGTTGGGGACCTCGTCGGCCCGTTCCAGCCACCGGAGCACGAACGCGGCGGCGTCGCGGGCGTCGACGTAGTTGAACAGCGCGACGGCGGCGAGATCGGCGTCCGCGAGTCGGTCGCGGATCGTGTGGCCCTGCTGGGTCGGTGCTCCGGCCCACTCCTCCGGTGCGACGACGTAGCACGGCCGGAACACGCCGAGTCGCAGGTCGTCGCCGTGGCGCCGCACGGCGAGGGCGACGAGCTGCTCCATCGCGACCTTCGAGGCCGAGTAGCCGTGCCAGGGTTCGAGCGGGTGGTCCTCGTCGAGCGGCAGGTACCGGGGGAGCCAGCCGGCCGGGTTGCCGTAGCCGATGACGGTCGGGCTGCTCGCGACGAGCAGCGCCCGGGCGCCGCAGCGGACCGTGGCCTCGAGGACGTGGTACATGATCCCGGTGTTGCGGGCGTAGATCTCGGCGTCGGGCAGGCTGAACGGCACGGCGACCGCCGCGAGGTGGACGACGGCGTCGGGCCGGGCCGCCGCGAACGCCTCGTCGGTCGCCGCCCGGTCGAGGAGGTCGACGACGACCTCGGTGACCCGATGGTCACCGTCGGGGTGCTCGGAGCGCCCGGGTTCCCGGGAGACGGTCATGCCAGAGATGAGATCGCCGGAGGCGGTGTCGCCGGAGACGAGGTCGAGGGAGACGACGTCGTGGCCGGCGTCGGCCATCGCGGCGACGACGCTGCGGCCGAGGCGTCCGGCCCCGCCGGTCACGAGGTAGCGCATGCGGTCGGTGGCCCGCGTCACCGTGCGGTGCGGGTCACGGCCACCTCGCCGGGGCCGCCCGAGTCGGCGGCGGGCGCCGGCGCGCGGCCGTGCCCGTTGGGTGCGGGCGATGTGACCGCGGCGCCGAAGCTCAGCTCGTCGATGCGGACCGGCATCCCGGTGGCGAGGGAGCGGTTCCCGGCGATGCCGACGACGACCGATCGGATGCCGTCCCGCCACGTCGACGCCCGTCCGAGCGGGTCGTCGACCCCGCCGACGAAGACGTCGCGCAACAGGATGGCGTCGCCGCCGCCGTGACCGCCCTCGCCCGTGGGGATCGGGACCTCGTGCGCGGGCTCGAAGTGGCGCTGCACGACGAGGCGCTCACCGCCCGGTCGGCTGGCGTCGGCCACCACGCCGTCGGGGCTGGCGCTCGGGTCGACCGTCACCCGGCCCGTCTCGTCGAACAGGACGGCGCCCCGCTCGACGACGGTCAGCTCGGCCCGTCCGGCCGTGCCGTTGACCGCGACCGTGTAGCCCTCCCACGGGCCGTGGGCGCACAGGCTGTAGGCCATCGTGGCGCCCGATCCGTAGTCGACGACCAGCGACAGGTTGTCCTCGATGGTGATGCCGTCGTCGAAGACGTCGCGGTCGCGCAGGTAGCCGTCGTGGTGCTCCTGGTCGTAGTAGAGGCCGCGGAGCACCTCGTCGTCGCGCAGGTCGAGGCCGAACGGGTCGCGCTCGGCGACGTCGACCGAACCCCGCCCGGGGCGGTCACCGAGCCCGCGCCGCGCCGCGTTCGCGGCGCCGTAGAACCGCAGTCCGCCGCGCGCGTAGACCCGGGTCGGCGTGTCGTCGAGCCACCAGTTGACGAGGTCGAAGTGGTGGGACGACTTGTGGACGAGCAGTCCGCCGGAGACGTCCTTGTAGCGGTGCCAGCGCCGGAAGTAGTCGGCCCCGTGGGACGTGTCGAGCAGCCACTCGAAGTGGACGGAGGTGACCTCGCCGATGGTGCCGTCGGTGATCACCCGCTTCAGCGACTCGTTGCGGGGCGAGTACCGGTAGTTGAAGGTCACGGTCACGTTGCGCCCGGTGCGGCGGACCGCGTCGAGGATCAGCTCGACGCCGGCCTCGTCGACGGTCAGCGGCTTCTCGACGACCACGTCGGAACCGGCGTCGAGCGCGGTGGCGATGTGGGCGGCGTGGGTGTCGTCGGGCGACGTGATGATCGTCCGGTCGATCCGGTGCTCGGCGATGACCTCGGCCAGCTCGGGCGGTCGGAAGCGGGGTACCCGCTCCAGGCCCCGCCCCGGTAGGTGCGACGCCACGAACTCGAGGCGCCCCGGGTTCGTGTCGCCCCACGCGGCGAGCGTGGCGTGGTCCGCGTGTGCGCCGCAGATCGCGTCGAGGTACATCAGCGACCGCGACCCGATCCCGATCACGGCGTACCGGCGGCGTACGACCGTGTCGTCCGCGGGGTCGTTGGCGGGGACGTTCGGGAGATCGTTCATGTGCGCTTCCCGTGCTCTGCTCGTGGGGGTGGCTGGTCGGTCGATGGGCGAAGGGGAGACCCACCCCGGTGGCGGGGCGTGGGCCGGCTCACTTGATCCCGGTCGTGGCGATGCCCTGGACGAGGTATCGCTGGCCGATCAGGAAGGCGACGAACAACGGGACCAACGACACGACGGACATGGCGAACATGCCGCCCCAGTCGGAGCTCGACGAGGCGTCGAGGAAGCTCTGGAGCGCGAGTGACACCGTGTAGTTCTCCTGCGACGTGAGGTAGATCAACTGGCCGAAGAAGTCGCTCCAGGTCCAGATGAACGTGAAGATGGCCGTCGTCGCCAGTGCGGGCACCATGAGCGGCAGGATGATCTGCACGAAGATGCGCACGTGGTTCGCGCCGTCGATGCGCGCCGCCTCGTCGAGCTCGGTGGGGATGCCCCTGATGAACTGCACCATGAGGAAGACGAAGAACGCATCGGTCGCCAGGAACTTCGGCAGCACGAGCGGAAGGAACGTGTTCACCCAGCCGAGCTTCGAGAAGAGCACGTACTGGGGGACGATGATCACGTGGATCGGCAGCATGATCGTCATCAACATGACGGCGAACAGGATGCGCCGCCCGGCGAAGTTCAGTCTGGCGAACGCGTAGGCGGCCATCGAGCACGAGACCAGGTTCCCGATGATCGCGCCCAGGGTGAGCACCGCGGTGTTCAGCAGGTAGCGGCTGAACGGGTGGGCGAGCGCGCTCCATCCGAAGCGGTAGTTGTCGAAGCTGAGGTCGCTGAACCGGAGGCCCGGGTCCCGGAAGACCAGCTCGTCGGGCCGAAACGACGCCACCAGCAGCCACAGCAGCGGGTAGATCATGACGAGCGAGAGCACGACGAGGCTCACGTGGCGCAGCACCCGCCGCAACCGGCGCCGCAGCGGCCGGTGCCGCCGGGGCGGTGTCGGACGCGCGGGCGGTTCGTCGGGTGCCTCGTCGATGAACCCCGTCGGGATGGCGAGCTCAGTCGTCATAGAACACCCAGAACCTCGAGAGCCAGAAGTTCAACGCCGTGAAGAACCCGATCGTCACGAGCAGGAACCACGCCATCGCGGACGCGTAGCCCATGTGGAGGTAGCTGAAGCCCTCCTGGTACAGGTAGAGCGTGTAGAAGAGCGTCGAGTCCGCCGGGCCGCCGGTGCCTCCGGAGACGATGTAGGCCTGGGTGAAGGACTGGAACGCGAAGATCACCTGCAACACGATGTTGAAGAAGATGATCGGTGTCAGCAACGGCAGCGTGATCGTGCGGAACTGGCGGAAGCGGCTCGCACCGTCGACCGCGGCGGCTTCGTAGTACATCTCCGGGATCTGGCGCAGCCCGGCGAGGAAGATCACCATCGGTGAGCCGAACGTCCAGATGTGCAGGATGATGATCGTGTAGAGGGCGGTGTCGGGGTTGGAGATCCAGCCGGGCCCGTCGATGCCGACCATGGCGAGGAAGTGGTTGACGATCCCGTTGGTGCCGAACACCTCGCGCCACAGGATGGCCACCGCCACCGAGCCGCCGAGCAGCGACGGCAGGTACAGGACCGACCGGTAGAACGAGAGCCCCCGCATCCCCCGGTTCAGCAGGACCGCCAGGCCGAGCGCCAGCATCAGCTGGAGCGGGACGCCGATGCCGACGTAGCGGAGCGTGACCCGGAACGACGTCCACAACCGCCGGTCGTCGAGCATCTCCCGGTAGTTGTCGAGGCCGATGAACTCGGGCGGCTGGAGCAGGTTGTAGTCGGTGAACGACAGCCACAGGGACGCCATGACCGGCCCGATGGTGATGAAGACCAGCCCGATCGCCCACGGCCCGAGGAACAGCATCGCCGTGCGGTTGTCGCGGTGGCGGTGCTTCAGGCCCTTGGTCGCCCGGCCGGCGCCGCGGTCGCGGCGATCGGCGCGCAGGCCGCGCAGCTCGGCGATCGCGCTCACGGCCGCGCCCTCACCGTCGCCCGCCGCCGCCGTGTGGCGGGCCCGGTGGGCGCGCCGCGGTTCGGTCGACGGGTGCCGTGGCAGCGTGCAACACCATTCCCCCTCGTGGTTCTCCCCCAACACCGGCGCCTCCGCGGTCGATCCGGAGGCGGGCTGAGAAAGCGGTTTCTCAGCCCGGCGTCACCCTAGCGGACGCGCTCCCGCCTGGATAGGGGTTCGGCGCCCCCGTCCGGTCGCCGGCCGCGCCGGACGAGGCGGGCCGGCGGGCTCAGCGGCGGGGTCGGGAGCGGGGTTGCTGCGTCGTCGCGGGAACGGCGATCGTGGCGAGGCGACCGCCGTGCCACCAGCCGGCGGCCGCTCCGGTCGCGGTGACGAGCACGACGCCGATGGCGGCGCTCAGCGCCAGCTGGCCCATGAACGAGGCTCGGACCTCGCCGCCGGCCTCGTCGAGGCGCTCGTTGAGGCGGTCCGCCAGTGGGCCGTCCGCCCCGCCGATCAGGTCCCGGAGCCGACCGCCTGCGAGGCCCGAGCCGTCGGCGACCGGGTCGTCCGATGCGGCGACCTCGTCGAGGACGTTCTCACCGATGTCGACGGTGCCGAGCCCGACCGCGAGCACCACCAGCAGCGCGACGGACGCGGCGAACCCGAGTGCGGCGCCGAACAGGGCGGATCGTCGTCGAAAGGTGAGCAGGTCCTCGGCTCGTCGGTTCATGGGGTGCCTCCGGTGGAGCGTCGTGTCGTCGGGCGCGCCGCCGAGGAGTGGCGGCGCCGGCCGGTGAGCATCGACGTCGACCTTGTGAGAACCCTGAGGAAGCCGGCCGTACCACGGCGGCGGGCGATCGGCTCAGGTCAGAGCAACGACCACGGGGTCGGGTCGTCGTGGGTCCAGTGCCGGAGGCGGACGGTGGCCTCGCGCTCGTGGAGCGCGCTGCTGTCGCGTGCGGTGAGCGACCAGATGGTCAGCCACACCTCGTAGACCGTCTGCATCACCGCCAGACCGGGCCAGTCGGGGATCGGGGTCCCGTAGCCGACGCGGAACTCGTCGAGTGCGGTCGGCACCTTGCCGTAGCGGTCCACGGCGACCATCGCCGGTACGACGTCATAGGAGCATGGTCCGGGGTGGGTCAGCTCGAGGTCGACGAGCACCGGCTCGCCGCCGGCCATGATGACGTTGCCGGGGTGGAGGTCGCCGTGGGAGATGGCCCAGCCCAGCGGGTCCTCGCCCGCGATGACGGCGAGGCGGGTGCCGTGCTCGTCGAGCAGGCCGCCCAGCAGCTGGACCTCCGACGGGTCGGTCAGGCCCCGTTCGGTGGCGTTGTCGAGGCGGGCCCGTATCGAGTCGAGCAGCGGCTCGATCGTCCACGGCGACGTCGTCGTCGCCCGGTGGAGCCGGCCCGCGGCCAGGCCCACGTCGTGCCAGGTCGGCGGCTCGGGGTCGTGGTCGATCCACGCCGAGAACACGACGCACGAGTCGCCGACGTGCACCGGCGGCGCCACCGGGCGGGCGGCGGCGACCCCGGCCCGCTCGAGCTCGACGCCGATCCAGTGCTCGTGGTCCGCGGCGTCGCCGTCCTCGCACAGACGGGCCACGTGGCCGGCGAGCCGGTAGAGCGGGGCGCTGCTCGCTCGGAACAGCTCGACGTCGTCGGCCCCGAGCCCGGCCTCGGCGGCGGCGCGGCGCACGGTCTCGAGCCCCGCCTGCCGGTCGGGGTCGCCGGTGCCGGTGCGGGGCGCATCGCCCGGGCGGTCGGAGTCGTGGGAAGGAGGTCGAACCGACCTGACGATAGTTCCGCCGCCGCAGCGCTCCCGCACCGGGGCTGGCGGTCGGTGCACGTCCGGGCCGCCGGCACGCGACGGCCGGGGCGCGGTCACCGTCCCATGTCGGCGGGCTGAGATACTTCATACGCAGGTTCGACACATCGACGGGTGCGGTGAGGGATGGGCGAGGAACGGACGCAGGAACCGGGACCGACAGACGCCGGGGCGTTCGACCTCGTCCGCCGCGGCCCGGCCCGGCGGCCCCTCACGCTGGGTGCCCTCGCCGAGCCGGTGGCGTTCGACCTCGCCCGCACCGCGCTGGTCGTGGTGGACATGCAGCACCTGTTCCTCCACCCCGACGGCCTGGCCTCCGTCGTCGCCGACCCGGTCGAGCCGCCGCGGGCCCCGATCGGTCCGCTGCGGGCGCTGCTGCCGGTCCTGCGTGGCGCCGACGTGCCCATCGTCTGGGTCAACTGGGGCAACCGGGCTGATCGGGCCAACCTCACCCCGGCGTTGCGGCGGGCGTTCGCCCGGGCCTTCGGCGGCCGCAGCGTCGGTGATCTCCTGCCGAACGGCGACCCGATCCTGACGAAGGGCAGCTGGTCGGCCGCCATCGACGCCGAGCTCGAGCCGGCGCCGACCGACATCGGTGTCGACAAGTACCGCCACTCCGGCTTCTGGGACACCGAGCTCGACAGCGTGCTGCGCAACCTCGACGTCACGACGCTGCTGTTCGCCGGGGTCAACACCGACCAGTGCGTGCTCCACACCCTCGCCGACGCCTCGTTCCTCGGCTACGACTGCATCCTCCTCGAGGACTGCACCGCCACGACGTCTCCCCGGTTCTGCGTCGACGCCGCCCTGTTCAACATCCGCGACGCCTTCGGCTTCACCGCGACGAGCGGCGACCTGCGGGCGGCGATCGACCGGTCGTCGCCCCGCAGCTGAGCTCGAGATGTTCCGATCAGAAGTGGCCACTGGGTGACCACGTTGAGGGCGGACACTGCCTCCAGGACCGACAGACGGAGGCAACGATGTACACCCCGGCACGCCACGACGAGATCACCGGCCTCGTGAACCACCTCGACGCGCAGCTCAGCGCCGTCCGGGCCGCAGCGATCGGCCTGACCGAGGAGCAGGCGACGTCACGGCCGTGTCGCAGCAGCCTGTCGATCGGCGGGCTGATCAAGCACGTGACCCAGGTGATGCAGGGGGCGATCGACCGATACCACGGCACGGGCGCCGGGCCGGACGAGTACGACGAGGGCGCGATCGCGGCGTACCACGAGGGCTTCACCGTGACCGGCGACGAGACCGTCGCCGGGGTGATCGCTCAGTTCGACCGGACCAGGGTTGAGTACCTCGCCGCCGTTCGCACCGTCGACCCGTCGGCCCCGACGACGGAGCCGCCGGCGCCGTGGTTCGGCGTCTTCGACGAGCGCCCGGCGCATGCCCGCTACCACCTCGTGCACCAGGTCGAGGAGATCGCCCGCCACGCCGGCCACGCCGACATCATCCGCGAGCAGATCGACGGCGTGTCCGTGCCCGCCATCGTGCTCAGCGAGGCCGGCGCCCCCGCCAACGACTTCCTGCAGCCCTACACCCCGGCGCCCGGCACGATCGGCGCCCCGCAGGGCTGACGATCGCCGGGGCCGGTTCAGTGGACGGCGTCGAGGCCGAGGTCGGCGGCGGGGCGTGGGGTGCGGGCAAGGTGCCTGGTGGCGATCGCGGTGGCCCGCTCCGTCGAGCCGGCGCGGATCGCCTCGATCAGCTCGCGGTGCTCCCGGGTGGTGACCGGGCCGTCGGGTGGCAGCGACGCCTCGAAGTACCAGCGGTTGCGCTTCTCGGTCCGCCGGACCAGGTCTTCGAGCACCCGGTTGTGGCCGGCCACCGCGATGGCGACGTGGAACGCCTCGTTGTTGCGCGACAGCGCCGCCAGCTCGCCGGCGTCGAGGAGCTCGCCGTTCTCCTCGACGAGGCGGTCGAGGACGACGAGGTCGTGGTCGGTCCGGTTCAGCGCCGCGAGGCCGGCGACCTCGGCGCCGAGCACCCGGCGGGCGTGCGCCAGCTCGCGCAGCTCGCGCTCGGAGCGGGACGCGACCACCGTCTCGCGTCGTGGCCGGATCTCCAGCCACCCCTCGGCGGCCAGGGCGCGGAACGCCTCGCGGACCGGGATGCGGCTCACCCGGAACCGCTCGGCGACCTCGTCGGCGTGGATCCGCTCGCCCGGGCGGATGGCCCCGTCGATGATGGCGGTCTCGAGGTGGGCGTAGAGCCGGTCGCTCAGCGTCTCCCGGCCGTCGAACGTGCCCAGCGGGTCGGGGTCCGACATCAGGTCCTCGCGTCCTCGTCCCGGTAGCGCTGGATCGCCCAGCGGGCGACGTGGGCGGCGGTCTCCTCCTCGACCGACATGCGGCCCCGCTCGACGAAGCGCGACCCCAGGCCCCGCTGCATGCCGGCGTTCACCGCGAAGTCCTCGTCGTTGAACGTCTCGACGCCGCGGTGGACCAGCTCCAGCGTGGCCTCGAACTGGGGTGACGCGGCGACGTCGGCGGGCACGCAGTACGCCCACTTGGCCAGCGTCCGGCCCGCGGAGAGCGGGAAGGTGATGAACCAGAAGATCATGTCCGACTGCAGGCCGATGTGGAGGTTGGGCGGCACCGCGGAGAAGACGAAGCGGCGCCGGGCCTCGTCGCTCAGCGTCGGGATCGGCGGCCAGAACGTGCCGCCGTGGGGGCTCACGCCGACGTCGGGCACCGGCACCGGGACGACCGAGATGATGGCGCTGTCGTCGCGGCCCTCCCACGCCGGCACGTAGGAGTCGGACGAGCCCGGGGCGATGTAGCGGTTGTGGAGGAAGGCGGCGTGGTAGTGCTCGGTGCCGTTCTCCAGCATGATCTTCCAGTTCCACGGCAGGTCCATCTCGAACTGCCGGGACGTGACCAGCTCGGCCGGGTGGTGCTCGGCGATGAGGTCGTCGAACTTCGACAGGCGTGGCGCGAGGGGCTCGGCGTCGCGGTCGAGGTTGACGAACACGAAGCCGTTCCAGATCTCGGTCCGCATCGTCGGCAGCGCGATCTCGTCCTTGGCGAACGAGTCGGTCTCGTGCATCTCGGGGGCGCCGAGGAGGCGGCCGTCGAGCCCGTAGGTCCACCAGTGGTACGGGCAGCGCAGGTTGCGGCCGCAGTTGCCCTCACCCTCGACGATGATGGCGGCCCGGTGGCGGCACACGGTCGACAGCACGACGACCTCGCGCTGGTGGTTGCGCAGCACGACGAGCGGCTCACCGACCAGGTCGAGGGTGAAGTAGTCGCCCGGCTCGGGCACCTGCTCGGCCCGGCCCACGCACAGCCACTCGCGCCGGAAGATCGCCTCCTGCTCGAAGTCGAAGAACGCCTCCGACGTGTACGCCGCCGCCGGCATCGTCGACGCAAGGCGGACGTCCTGGTCGGACTCGTCGAACGCGTCGAGCGCGATCGGGCTCTTCATGCGGTGCCGTCCCTCCGGGCGTCGTGGTACCCGACGATCCTCTCACCAATGCTGCGTATAAAAGATACCGGGAGGGTGAACGGACTAGGACCGTCGACGATGGGACGTCAGCTGGGATCGGCGGCCCCGCGTCGTTCGCCGTTCACCCCGGGCGGCGCGGACGGCGCCGAGACGGCCGGCGGGAGGCGCAGGACCAGGGTCCGCTCGCCGGCTTCGGCCTCCACGACCTCGGCGTGCAGGCCGAACACCTCGGCGATCGTGTGCCGGTCGAGGGCGGCGGCGGGCGGGCCGTCGGTCACGACGCGGCCCCGGTCGAGGACGACGACGCGGTCGGCGTACCGGTCGGCGAGCGCGAGGTCGTGGAGCGCGGCGATCGTGGTGATCTCCAGGTCGCGCACCAGCTCCAGCGTCTCGAGCTGATGGCGGATGTCGAGGTGGTTGGTCGGCTCGTCGAGGACCAGGACCGACGCCTGCTGGGCCAGGGCCCGGGCGATCAGCGCCCGCTGGCGCTCCCCGCCCGACAGCGTCGTGACCGCCCGATCGGCCATCGGGTCGAGCCCGACCCGTCCGAGCGCATCGTCGACCACGGCGCGGTCGTCGTCGCGGAGGCGCTCCCACGAGCGGCGGTGGGGGAGGCGGCCCAGCGACACGAGCTCGCGCACGGTCAGGTCGAACCCGGCCGCGCCCTCCTGGACGACCGCGGCGACGCGGCGCCCGGCGTCGCGACCTGCGAGCGCCCACACGTCGTCGCCGCCGACCAGGACCGCACCGGCCGCCGGGCGCAGCGCCCGGTAGATGCAGCGCAGCAGCGTCGACTTGCCGGCGCCGTTGGGCCCGACGAGCACGGTGAACGACCCCGAGGGCACGTCGATCGTGACGTCGTCGCACGCCCGCCAGCCGCCGAGCTCGACGGCGACGCCGCCGATGCGCACGTCCATCACAGGTCCCGCAGCGGTCGGCGGACGAGCACGCAGAACACCGGTGCACCGATCAGCGCCGTCACCACGCCGATCGGCAGCTCCTGGGGCTCGAGGACCAGGCGGGCCGCGATGTCGGCGGCGGCCAGGAACACCGCGCCGCACAGGGCGGACAGCGGCAGCACCCGCGTGTGGTCGCTGCCCGTCACCAGGCGCACCGCGTGGGGGACGACGAGCCCGACGAACGCGATCGTGCCGCACAACGCCACCGCGGCGGCCGTCAGCAGCGCGACGACCACGATGAGCTGGCGTCGCACGCGGTCGGGGCGGACCCCGAGCGAGGCGGCGGTCTCGTCGCCGACCAGGAGCGCGTTCAGGACCCGGGCCCGCAGCAGCAGCACGGCCGTGCCGGCGACGAGGAGCACGGCGGGGGCGACCACCGTGCGCCACTGCGCGCTCGCGGTCGAGCCGAGCTGCCAGAACACGACCGACCGCACCTCGTTGGGGTTGTCGGCGGTCGCCACGAGCAGGTTCGCGACGGCCGAGAGCAGGTAGCTGACCGCGACGCCGGCGAGGATGAGGCGAACGGGCGAGAGCATGCCGGTGCGCGACGCGAGCGTGAGGGTGAGCGCGTAGCCGAGGGTGCTGCCCACGAACGCCGCGACCATGAGCGACCACGTCCCGAACGGCGTGACACCGGCGATGAGCACGATGATGGCGCCGACCGCCGCGCCCGACGAGCCGCCGAGCACGGCCGGGTCGGCGAGCGGGTTGCGCACGATGCCCTGGAGCGCGGCGCCGACCACGGCCAGGGTGGCGCCGACGACCGCGGCCAGCACGGCGCGGGGGAGGCGGATGCCCCACACGATCGAGTCGTGACTCGTCGCGATCCCCTCGGTCGAGACGTCCCACGGGAGCGTGTGCGCACCGATGATGCGCCAGACGTCGCCCGGTGCGATCGCCGTCGAGCCGGCCATGGCCGCGATCGTCAGCACCATGACCAGTGCACCGACCAGGACGGCGGCCGCAACCGCCGTCCTGGTCCCTCGGGGGGAGGGCCTCCCGGGCTCGTCGGCGCGCCGCCCGGCGCTGGTGGCGTCGGTCGACGTGCGCTCGTCGGCCCCCGTCTCGACCGTCGTCACCCGGCGGCGTCGGCGACCGCGGTGGCGAGGATCTCGAGCCCGGTGAACATCTGCGGGCCGGGCACGCCCTCCTCGTACCGCATCGACACGAAGTTGCCCCGGGTGACCGCGGCCATCGACGACAGGGCCGGGTTCGACTCGAGGTGGGCGATCACCGCGTCGAGGCCCTCCTGCCCGAAGCCGGAGGACTCCACGATCAGCTGCGGGTCACGGGCGACGACCTCCTCCCACGTCGGGCTGAGGTACACCTCGTCGGTGTCGCCGAACACGTCGGCGCCGCCCGCGGTCTCGATGAGGTCGTGGGCCACGGCCCGGTTGCCGCTGACGAACGGCGCCGCCGGGTCCCCGCTGCCGGTGTTGAGCACCCGCACCGGCTCACCCTCGGGGACGCCGTCGACCACCGCGTCGACCCGGTCCTGCCAGCCGGCGATGAGCTCGTCGGCGGCGTCGGGCGCGGCGACGATCTCGGCGAACGTGCGCACGTCCTCGTAGTAGCTGTCGATGGTCGACGTGCCGGTGAAGTCCTCGCAGCCCTCGGAGATCGTGAAGTTGCCGATGCCCTCCTCCTGGAGGCGCTCGGCCGTGAACCCGGCCTCGGCGTTGTAGCCGTAGCTCATGACCAGGTCCGGCTCGCCGGCGAGGATCGCCTCCAGCGTGGGGTAGGGCCAGTTGTCGCCGAGGCGCTCCAGCCCCGCGGCCTCGTCCTGGACGGCCGGGTCGAGGTTGTCGACCGAACCGAAGTAGCCGACGACGCGGTCGCCGAGGCCCATCATCAGGGCCAGGTCGAGCATCGGGGTGTCGGTGGTGACGATGCGCTGCGGGGGCTCGGCGTAGGTCCACTCCCGGCCGCACAGCTCGACCGTCACCGGCCCGGCCGCACCTGCATCGGCATCGGCATCGGCGTCGGATTCGGCGTCGGAGGTGTCGTCGGTCTCGGCTGTGTCCTCGGCGGCGGTCGTGGTCGTGCTCTCGGCCGACGCGGCCGAGTCGGTGGTGGATGCCGATTCGGCGTCGTCATCGTCACCGCCGCACGCGACGAGGGCGAGGCCGAGGGTGAGGGCGGCGAGTAGCTGGGGCGTGCGGCGCACGTGACCTCCTGTGCTCTGTCTGTCTCTGTGCGTCCGGACCGTGCGGCGACGCGTGCTGCGCCGCGAGGGCCTTGCGGGCAGAGGTCCAAGCTACTAGGAATGGTTCCCACTTTCGAGTCGGGAGCGTGTCGACGTCGGCGCACAGCGTCGTGTCCGGCCCCCGAGTGCTCGTGCGACCAACGGGAGTCTCGTGAAGGACGAACGCGGATGATGGTGCAGCGGCGGCTCGCCGGGCTGGCCCGGGAGGCGCCCGGCCGGGTCGGGCTCACGCTCGCCGCCGGCCTCGGCGCGGCCGCGTGCTCGATCGGCCAGGGTCTCGCCACCGGCCTGATCGTTCGGGACGTGCTCGAGGGTGCGTCGGCCGACGAGCTCACCGGGCTGGTCGCGGTGATCGCGGCGCTGGTCGTTGCCCGGAGCGCACTGCTGTGGTTCCGGGACCTGGCCGCCCACTGGGCGTCGGCCAAGGTGAAGGCGGGCCTGCGCCACCGCCTCTACGCCAAGCTGTTGGACCTCGGGCCCGGCTACGCCGCCACCCGCGGCACGGGCAAGGTCCAGGCGACCGTGGTCGACGGGGTCGAGGCCCTCCAGGCCTACGTCGGCTTCTACCTCCCCCAGGCCGTGGTGGCGGTCGCCGCCCCGCTCGCGCTGGCCGGCTTCCTCGTCGCCCTCGACCCGGTGGTCGGCGCGGTGGTCGTCGTGTCGTGCGCCCTCGTGCCGCTCGCCCGCCCCATGTGGACCCGGACGCTGGGGCGGACCGGGCAGCGCCACTGGGATGCGTACGAGCACCTGTCGGCCCGCATGCTCGACGCACTCCAGGGCATCACCACGCTCAAGCTGCTGAACGCCTCCGACCGGCGCGGCCGGGCCATCCAGGCCGACTCCGCCGACCTGTACCGGGCGACGATCGCCAACCTGCGCTCGTCGCTCGGGATCTACGTCGTGACCGCCACGGTGTTCGGGGTCGGCACCGCCATGGCGGCCGCGTTCGGGGCGCTGCGCTTCGCGGGAGGGTCGTTGAGCGCGGGCGAGCTCCTGCTCGTCCTGTTCCTGGCCGGCGAGTGCTTCAAGCCCCTCGTCGAGCTGCAGAACTACTGGCACGAGGGCTTCTACGGCATGGCCGCCGCCGGGGGGATCTTCGAGCTCCTCGACGCCGAGCCGCTGGTCACCGACCCCGACGAGCCGGTGGCGCCGCCCACCGATCAGCGGCCCGACATCGTGTTCGACGACGTCACCTTCACCTACCCCGCGGCGGCGTCGGCCGCGCTCACCGGCCTGTCCGCCGTGGCGCCGGGGGGACGGACGACCGCGGTCGTCGGGCGCTCCGGGTCCGGCAAGAGCACGTTGGTCAACCTGCTGCTGCGGCTCTTCGACCCCGACGAGGGCGCCGTGCGCATCGGTGGGATCGACGTCGCCGACATGCGCCTCGCCGACGTGCGATCACTCACGACGATCGTGTCCCAGGACATCTACCTCTTCGCCGGGACGATCCGCGAGAACCTCCTGGTCGCCCGGCCGGGCGCCACCGATGCGGAGCTCGCCGACGCGATCGACGCGGCCGGCGCCACCGAGCTGATCGACCGCCTGCCCGGCGGGCTCGACGCGCCAGTCGGTGAGCGGGGGAGCACCCTGTCCGGCGGCGAGCGCCAGCGGGTGGCCATCGCCCGGGCGTTGCTGGCCGACGCGCCGATCCTCGTGCTCGACGAGGCGACCTCCAGCGTCGACGGCGAGAACGAGGCCCACATCCAGGCCGCCCTCGGCCGCATCAGCGAAGGACGCACCGTGCTGGTCATCGCCCATCGACTGTCGACGATCGCCGCCGCCGACCAGGTCCTCGTGCTCGACGGCGGCCACCTCGCGGAGGTCGGTGGCGGTGCCGAGCTGCTCGCCTCCGGCGGCCGCTACGCCGAGCTCGTCGCCGCCCAGAGGTCGGCATGACCGCTGCGGCCACCTGGGAGCCCGGGGTCGTCGATCTCGACACCGCCGCCGGCCGGGGCCGGCGGGGGATGGTGTCGATCCTCGGCGGCTACCGCCGGCCGTTCATCACCTCGGTCGCCGCCGGGGTCGCCAACCAGGGCCTGCAGGTCACGGCCGGCGCGCTGGCGGCCTGGATCGTCGCCTCCGCCATCGACGGGCAGGGCGCGTCGTGGCTGTGGCCCCGCGTCGGGCTGCTCGCGGTCGTGGTGCTCGTCCGGGCGGCGTGCTCGTGGCTCGAGGCCTGGCTGTCCCACGAGCTGGCGTTCCGGATCCTCGCCGAGGTCCGCCACTGGCTGTTCCGGGCGTTCGACCGGATCGCCCCCGGGGGCACGGCCCGTCGCCGTTCGGGCGACCTCGTCGCCCGCGCCATGGCGGACAGCGAGGGCATGGAGATGTTCTACGCCCACACCCTCATCTACGTGATGGTGGCCGTGATCCTCCCACCGATCGTGGTGGTCGCCCTTGCGCTCGTCTCGCCGCTCGTGGCGCTGGTGGTCGTGCCGTGGCTCGTCGCCGCCGCGACCATCCCGCTGTGGTTGCGGGCCCTCGCCGCCCGCCAGGGTGCCGAGCTGCGCCGGGTGACCGCCGAGGTCAACACCGAGGTCATCGACTCGGTCCAGGGCCTGCGCGACGTCGTGTCGTTCGGGCGGGGCGCCGAGCGCCTGGCCGCGGTCGACGCGGGCTCGACGGCGCTGGCCCGGGCCCAGCTCCGCCAGGGCCGCCGGGCGGGCATCGAGGCCGCGGCGGCCAACGTGCTCACCGCCGGCGGTGTGCTCTGCGCGATCGTCGTCGGCGCCCGCCTCGCGAGCGACGGGCGGCTCGACCTCGTGTCGTTCCCGGTCGCCGTGGTCCTCGCCGGCGGGGCGTTCGCCCCGATCATCACCCTCCTCGGGGCGACGCGGCTGTGGGGCGTCACGACCGCGGCCGCCGACCGGGTGTTCGAGCTGCTGGTCCAACCGACCGCGGTCGCCGACGACGGCGTCCTCGACGCCACGTCCGTGGAGCAGCCGTCCGTGGCGTTCGAGGGGGTGACCTTCCGGTACACGCAGGACCGCTCGCCGGCCGTGGAGGACGTGTCGTTCACCGTCGCCCCCGGGGAGACCGTGGCGCTCGTCGGCCACTCGGGCGCCGGCAAGTCGACGTGTGCCCACCTGCTGGTGCGGTTCTGGGACATCGAGGCCGGCCGCATCACCGTCGGCGGTCGCGACGTGCGCACGCTCACGCTCGAGGCGCTGCGCGACCTGGTCGCCTACGTCCCCCAGGACGTGTACCTGTTCCACGAGAGCGTGTCCGACAACCTCCGCCTCGGGGTCGACCACGCGTCCGACGAGCAGGTGCGCGACGCGATCGGCGTCGCCCAGGCGGGCTTCGTCGACGGGCTCGAGGACGGCCTCGACACCGTCGTCGGCGAGCGCGGCGCCCGGTTGTCGGGCGGGGAGCGCCAGCGCCTCGCCATCGCCCGCGCCCTGCTGCGCGACGCCCCGATCCTGATCCTCGACGAGTCGGCCTCGATGCTCGACGCGCTCAGCGAGCGCGCGCTGCGCGAGGGCATGGCCGCCGCCCGGCGGGGACGCACCTCGCTCGTCATCGCCCACCGCCTGTCGACGATCCGCACCGCCGACCGCGTCGTCGTGCTCGAGCACGGACGGGTGGCCGACACCGGAACCCACGACGAGCTGCTCGAGCGCTCCGAGCGGTACCGGGCCCTCGTCCACCACCAGATCGTGGTCTGAGCGGGCGCGCTGCGCCCGCCCGGCCCGACGAGCCGTGACCCGCCGGTGTGCCGCCGAAGGAGCACCGGCGGGCGCGGAACCCGCCGCGACCAACGCGAGAGGAGGTGACCACCGTGTCCGACCGTGACAACACCCCGAAGGAAGAGGCCGCCGAGCCCACCGACGTGGCCGTGAAGCTCCAGGCCAGGAGCGCCACGATCGCTGCCCACAGCAGCAACCACGCCGTTCTGCGCAACCAGGGTTTCGCCTGGCGCTGATCCGGTGACCCCCGGTGGCCGGGCCCGGGCC
>JAXHUH010000057.1:0-3031 GCA_034211175.1 Actinomycetota bacterium | reverse complement strand
CTGTACTCGCGCTTCGACGTCGGGCTCAGCAGCACCAGCCAGCGGGCCTCGGTGGACAGCAACTCCGGGCCACTCGGCCCGAACGTGCCGGCCCCCGCCGACGAGGCCGACGAGGCCTCCGACGATGACGACGGACCGGCCGTCACCGCGCCGGCACCGACACCGTCGACCACGCCCCCGACGACGGCACCGCCGCCCGACGGGGACGTGGCCACCCGCTACTCACTCGTCTACGACGAGCCCCCGACCGACGGCGGCCCGTTCGAGCTGACCCTCACGGTCGGAAACACCGGCTCGGAACCGATCACCATCTCGCCCGCCGACCTGGCGCTCGAGGTCGACGGCCAGCCGCTGGCACCGTCGCAGCCGACGCCGGGACCCATCACCGTGGCGCCCGACGCGTTCGCCGCGGTGCCGGTCAGCTTCGCAGTGCCCGCGGGCGCCGAGCGCTTCGAGCTCGTCATCAGCACCGGCGACGAGCGCACCTCGGACCGCATCACCGTCGCGCTCTGACGGCGCGCTGATCGGGCGGCGCCACCCAACCCGAGCACCCCTCCCCCGACGCGTCGGGGAACGGGTGCGGGAAACCCCCGATGTGTGATCGCCGCCGGTCGACGATGCTCGAACCATGGCGGAACGAGATCACACCCGGGCCCTCGTCGGGCGAAGCGCGGTGGGCGCCGGTGCGCTGGGCGTGGCGGTCCAGGCCCCCGGCACCCTCGACCGGGCCATCGACCCGATCGGCGCGCTGTTCCTGCTCGCCATCGTCACCTTCTGGCTGATCCCGATCGGTGCGGTCGTCACCTACGCCCGCACCCCGGCGATCGCCGCGGGGTTCGGCGCGACCATCGCCCTGGCGTCCACGGTGCTCTACCACCGGGCCTCGGCGGCGGGCGAGACCAGCGCCGCCCTGCTCGTCGTGCCGGTCGCGCTCGTCGGCTTCGGCCTCGCCGCGGTGTTCGCCGAGCGCTTCGTCGGCACCCTGCGCCGCCGCTGACACCGACCGCCGGCCCCGACCGGTCACCGGGCCCCTTCACCGGACGGCGCCGCCGCAGCTCAGCGGGTCGAGCCGGCCCGTCCCGGGACCCGGGGATCGGGGTACCAGGCCCGCAGCGCCGCCGGCGGGTCGAAGTGCCGCCACGTACCCGGTGCCTGGGCGAGACGGTCGGCGACGACCGCGACCGCCGCGGGATGGAACCCCATCCCCAGGTGGCTCGACCGGATCCGGATGTTCTCGGTGCGCTCGTCGACGACCTCCGCCACGCACGCCTCCGGCGGGACGATGCCGTCGGAGCGCGACCACACCGACGTCGACGGCACCGGCAGCGGCCGCCCCTCCAGCCCGCGGGCCCGCTCGACCTCCCGGAACGGGCTGGCCAGCGTGACGACGAGGCGGACCGACTCCGGGTGGCGGCGGGCGAGGCCCCGGGCATAGATGCCGCCCAGGCTCCAGCCGACCAGGTCGATCGGTTCACCGTGGCGCTCGACCAGCTCGTCGAACCGGCGGCGGACGCCGGCCAGGGCCGCGTCATCGGGGCCCCGGTTGGTGCCGAGGCGCCAGCCGTGCACGTGGTGGCCGAGGCGTCGAAGGGTAGCCCGCAACGGCGCGGTGGATCGGTCCGACGCCCCGAGACCCGGCAGCACGAGCACCGGACGGGACCCCTTGGGCAACAGCCCGAGCGCCGGGGTGGAGACACCGAGCGCGCCGAGCTCCCAGACGGCCCGGTGCTCGCCGAGCAACCGCCGCCATGGCGCCGCGTCGTCGTCGGGCCGTCGTCGGCCCGGCCCATCACGCCCCTCGCGCACCGTCACGCTCCCGAGCCCCCTCCCGCAACCGATCCCCGTTGGCGGGATGATCGCGCGCCGGGCGGCGCCGCGCTACAGCTCGAGGAGCCCGACCCGGGTGCCGAGACGGGCGGAGGCCCGCACCTCGGGCGCCGAGGCCAGGTCCCGCCAGCAGGCGAGCATCTCGTCGGAGGCGTCGATGTCGTCGAGGACGACGATGCCACCCGCCGCCAGGCGCTCGACGACCATCGCGTACTGGGCCATGACCGCGTCGCGGGTGTGGATCGCATCGATCATGGCGATGTCGATCGGCTTGCCGCCGACGACCCGGTCGACGTGGTCCTCGAACGTGCCGTGGGTGGCGACGAAGCGGTGGCTCACCGACGAGAGGTTCTCGCAGGCCAGCGGGTACCAGCCCGCGTTGGGCTCGAACGTGTGGAGCGTGCCCCGCCCGACCGCCTCCAGCCCGAGGAGCCAGTACATGCCGGAGACCCCGAACCCGGTGCCGAACTCGACGACGACCGACGGCCGGCGGGCCATCACCAGGCGCGAGTACAGGGCACCGAGCGCGGGCGAGGTCCGGACCTCGTCCGAGCTCCACGCCAGGTCGCCGGAGGTGGGGTAGCCGTCCCACACCGGCAGTGGCCCGAGCGCCGCGGTGGCGCTCGCCCGGCGTTCGACGCCCCGCTCACCCTCGAGCGGAGCGACGCGGGTGACCGGCGCCTTGAGGAACGACGACAGCCACGAGGAGGTGGGTCGGCGGTGCCAGCGAACCGGCACGAGCCGGGTCCGATCGAGCCCGCCGCGCACGATCGCCTTCAACATCGCGTGCACGGTAACCACGTGGTGAACGGGCTCCGCCCCTTTGCCCCCATTCGATGGATCCGTGTCGAGCACATGTCGAACACCGATCCATCAGCACCGGAGGGATCGACGCCGGCCCACAGCTCACCGATCCGGTGCATCGGTGCTGCCGGAGACGGGATGCGCCCGACGAGACCTTGCCCGGCTATCCGGCCGGGTCGGTCCGGGGATCCTCGCACGACGCGACGACGGCGAGGGCGATCCACGCGACGCCCGCCAGGGTGTTGGCCGCGAGCGCGGTGACGTAGTGGCGGGCCGCCTCGACCGGCCCGCTGGCCGTGTCCACGGCGAGCAGCCACACACCGGGGACCGCCAGCACGAGGGCGGCGAGCCCGCACGACACGGCGATGCGCGCGGCGCGGCGGCGTCGGGCGAAGCCCAC
>JAXHUH010000056.1:0-12894 GCA_034211175.1 Actinomycetota bacterium | reverse complement strand
GACGGCGGCGCGAACGGCGACCGGCACGTCCTGCTCGCCCCCAAGCTCGACGAGGGCGAGCTCGAGCAGCGCTTCGTCGCCGCGCTCGACCGGGCGCTCGGGCACCCGCCCCGGCTGCGGGTCAGCGCCGGGTCCGTGCTGCTCGAGCAGGGTCGCGACGTCGGTGGCATCTACGTGATCCTCGACGGGCAGGTCCGGCTGATCCGCCACCGGGAGGACCGCGAGCGGATCGTCCACGAGGCCGCCGGCCCCATCGTCGGCCTGCTGTCGCTGGCCACCCAGCGCCGGGCCTTCCTCGAGGTCCGGGCCACGACCGAGGTGCGGGCGATCCCGCTGACCCTCGGCCAGCTCGACCGGGCGCTCGACGCCGAGCCCGAGATCGGTGCGCTCCTCACCCGGCTGCTCGTCAACTCCCTCGCCTCCCGCCTGCGCGAGTCCGACGAGCTCCAGGCCCGGGTCGATGCGCTCGCCGCATCGCTGGCCACCGAGCGCGACCAGCTCGCCTCCGCGCTCGTTGCGCTCGAGGAGGCCCAGGCCGCGCTGATCGCCAAGGCCCGACTCGCCACGCTCGGCGAGCTCGCCGCCGGCATCGCCCACGAGCTCAACAACCCGACCGCCGCGCTGGCCCGGGCGGCGGCCCACGTCGCCGACGACGCGACGCGCCTCATCGGCGACGACCTGGTGCGCGACGCCATGACCCGGGCGCTGACCAGCGAGCCGATGCCGTCCGCCGCGGGCCGTGCCGCCCGTCGTGCGCTGGTCGAGCGGTTCGGCGACCGGGCCCTCGCCGAACGGCTCGTCGCCGCGGGGGTCGTCGACGTCGAGCACGCGGCGGCGCTCGCACCGTTCGACGACGACCGGCTGAGCCGCCTCACCGCGGCCCACCAGCTCGGCACCGGGCTGCGCAACATCGGGACCGCCTCCGCACGGGTCACCGACCTCGTCGAGAGCCTGCGGGCCTACCTCCGGGGCGGCGACGCCAGCCCGTTCGTGGACGACGTCTCGGTGACCGGGACCGTCGAGGACGCCCTGCGCCTCGTCGGCCACCGGCTGGCGTCGGCCACCGTGACCCGCCACTACGAGCCGGTGCCCCACATCACGGCCCGTCCCGGGCCGCTGCAGCAGGTGTGGACCAACCTCGTGACCAACGCGGTCGACGCCGCGGGAGCGGACGTGCACCTCGAGGTCACGGTCGACGCCCCCGAGCCCGGGCGGGTGCGGGTCCGGGTGGGCGACAACGGCCCCGGCGTGGCGCCCGAGGTCGCCGACCACCTGTTCGAGCCCCACTTCACGACGAAGGGCGGCCAGGTGCGGTTCGGCTCGGGCCTGGGCCTGTCGATCTGCCGCCAGATCGTCGAGGAGCACGGCGGCACGATCGGGCTCGAGTCGTCGGGCGGGGGCACGACCGTCACGGTCGTGCTCGCCAGCCATCCACCCGAGCACGGTGGTGGGGCCGGGGCCGGGGCCGGGGCCGGGCGGGATGGCGGCGTCGGGGACGGGCACGGCGGTGGGGCAGCAGAACGGAGCGAGACGTGAACGAGCTGGTCGTACTCGTCGTCGAGGACGAGCCCGAGGTGCGCGACGCCGTGGTGCGCGACCTGGCGCCACTGGCCGATGCGGTGCGGATCGAGGCCGCGGACGACGTCGAGGACGCCCGCGCCGCACTGGCCGACGTCACCGGCGACGGTGACCGGGTCGCGCTCGTGCTCGCCGACCACCGCCTGCCCGGGGCCACCGGGGTCGACTTCCTCGTCGAGCTCCACCGGGACCCGGCCACCGCGTCGGCCCGCAAGGTGCTCGTCACCGGCCAGGCCGACCAGTCCGACACGATCCGCGCCGTCAACGACGCCGACCTCGACCACTACATCGCCAAGCCGTGGGCGGCCGAGGACCTGGTCGCGGTGGCGAAGAACGCGCTCACGGACTACGTGATCGAGGCCCGCATCGATCCGCTGCCGTACGTGCGCAGCCTCGACGGTCCCCGCCTGCTCGAGGCCTACGCCCGCCGCGCCGGCGACCGCTGAGCCCACGCCGGGGTTTCGGCCGACGACACCCTTGACCTTGCCCCGGCGGGAAGGTCGAGCCTGCACCTCATGGAACAACTCGTGCCCATCGGCCGGTTCTCGGCCCTCACCCGCCTGTCGGCGAAGGCGCTCCGTCGCTACGACGAGCTCGGCCTGCTGCGTCCCGCCGAGGTCGACCCGTCGTCGGGCTATCGCTACTACCGGTTGGCGCAGGCCAACGAGGCCCGGGCCATCCGGTTGCTGCGCAGCGCGGACCTCGGGCTCGGCGACATCGGCGAGATCCTCGCGTCGGACGACCCCGACGTCGTCGCGAAGGTGCTCGACCGCCACCGGGCCCGGCTCGAGCACCAGCTCGCCGAGCAGCAGCGGCGGATCGAGCTGGTCGAGCGGCTCCTGCGCGACGAGGAGCCGATCGTGCCGTACACGGTCGAGGTCCGCGAGCTCGGGCCCGTCGACGTCGTCGGGCTGCGCACGAACGCGACCATGGAGACCGTCGCCGATGCCGTCGGGCACGGCTTCGGTGCGGTGATGGAGGCGCTGGGCGCTGCAGGCCGCCAGCCGGTCGGACCGCCGTTCCTCGTGCTGTGGGACGTCATCGACGAGGAGACCTCCGGCGACATCGAGATGTGCATCCCGGTCGACGGCCTGCCCGACGACCTCGACGAGGCTGCCGAGGTGCGTGGCCGGATCGTGGCGCCGGGCCCGGCCGCCACGACGATCCACCGGGGCTCCTACGAGGACGTCGCGCCCGCCTATCACGTGCTCGCGGCCTGGATGCAGTCCCACGGCCACGAGCCCGCCGGCCCGCCGCGGGAGGTGTACCTCGACGATCCGACCGAGGTCGCGCCGCTGGACCGGCGTACCGAGATCCAGTGGCCGATCGTGGCGGACCACGGGTAGCCGGCCCCGCGCTCGGGCTCAGGGGACGCGGGTCGTCCAGTAGCAGCGCCAGCTGGCCGGATCGGCGAAGTCCGCGGCGGTCGCTGCGGTGTCCGGCGGCCGGCCGGTGCCGTTCGGGTCGTACGCCTCGCGGCACAGGCGGGTGAAGTCGAACCCGCCGAGCTCGACGCCGTGCACGCACCGCCACGAGTCGGCATCGAACGGCGCGGCGTTGAACACGGTCGCCTCCAGGCCGCCGACGCCGGTGGCGTCGCACCACCCGTCGAGGTCTGCGGGCATCGCGCCCCCACCGGCCCCGGCACCGTCGATGGAGCCGCCGGGTGCGCACATCCAGCCCTGCGGACCGTCGTCGACCCGCACCGCGGTGGCGGCGGGGCCGAGCTGGAGTCGACACGCCGCGCCGACGTCGGCCGGGTCGATGTCGGCCACCCGCCGCCCGGCGCACACCCACGAACCGGCGCTGGCCGCGTCGAGCGCGACCGCCGCCTCACCACCGCGGGCGAGGCAGTCGGCGCGCAGGTCGACCGGCCCGGCGACCGCGCCGGCGGCGAAGTTGCCGTGCAGGAAGGCGACCGGGTCGACGTAGTCGTCGCTCGCGTGGGTCGGCGGTTCGCCGCACGGGCGCTCCAGCCACGGCCCGGGCGGAGGCCGATCGCCGGCGACCACGCCGAGGTGGATCGTGGTGGCGGCGGCGGTCCCGCCGGACGTGACCGCGACGCCGGGCAGTGGCTCACCGCCGGCGACGGGGACCTCGCCGAGCGCCAGCCGTTCCGCCAGCGCCGGCTCGACGCTCACCCGCCCGTAGACGGCCACGAACGGCGCGCCGTCCTCGGTGCGGTGGCGGGCGAAGACGACGCCGGTGCCGTCCTCCTCGGCGACGCCGATCAGCTCGCCGTCGTCGAGCGCGCGCACCACCTCGCCGGTGGTGTGCAGGTCGATGCCCAGGTGCTGCACGGCCTCGCCGGACGACGCCTGATCGTCGACGTCGATGCACGCGGCACCGCCCGACCACGCTCGGGCGACGTCGGCGGAGTCACCGGGGTACCAGAAGCCGGTGCGGGCGTAGACGGGCGCGTCCGATCGCGGCACCGCCTCGGCGGAGCGGATGCTGTCCGGTGCGCCGACAGCCGCGAGCAGGGCCGCCGCGCCGAACAGGACGACAGCCGCGACGGCTGCGGTCCGGGGACGCATGCGCGCCTCTGTGTAGTCGCGCTGCGTGGCCTATGCAATACCGCGAGTGAATTCGGTGGGCGCCGAACACCCACCGACCAGGGCTCCTACCCGCGAGCCCGGCTGGTGGGCCGAGACCGCCGCCGCTCGGCGAACGCTGCTACGCCGCTACTCCGCGAATTCCACGTCGAGCTCGGACGCCGAGTCGACGATGGTCCGCACCACCGCGGCCGCGAAGTCCTGCTCGTCGCCGACCGGAGCGCCGCCGCCGGCGGGCACCCGCTGCTCGAGGATCTTGCGCATGATGAACTCGGCCCGACGCTGGGCCGACTCCTGGCCCTCGATGTCGCGGGCCTCGGCCCACAGCTCGCCGGCGTCGTCGAACAGCCGGGACCGCACCAGCGGCCGCAACTGGGCGCCGGCCTGGCGGGTCAGGTGGTCGTAGAGCTGCTGCGCCGTCTCCTCGTCGGGCGGCTCACCCGTCCAACGGGTCGGGAACGTCACGAACCGGCGGAGCGAATCGGTGATGGCGCCGAGGAGGTCACCGGCCGGGCGAAGCGACTCGTACTCGTCGTTCGACCGACGGGCGTAGCGCACGCACAGGGCCTTGATCTTGCTCCAGTGCACCGCCGGCGCGCCCGACGTGCCGAGGCCGAGCTTGCGCTCCCACGACTGCAGGAACCCGGAGATGGCCCCGTGGACCGTGGAGCGGAGCGCGTCGAGCTCGTACACCGGCCGGCAGTCGCCCAGCTCGAGCGGGGTCGCCTCGACCCGGAGCTGGCTCAACAGCCACTGCAGCTCCCGCACCGTCCGGACGTCGGAGTTCTCGTCGATCGGCTTGTGGAGGTGCTCGAGCAGGTAGAGGTTGCGGTCGAGCCGGTACCGGAGCAGCCGCTCGGTCGGGTAGCCGAGGTCCGAGCCGATGGCGCTCAGCACCTGGTCGACCGACGCAATCACGTGATGGCGGCGGGCGTCGAGGTCCGGCAGGTTCGGGCCGTGGACCATGTCGAAGTGGGTGAAGACCAGCACGAGCTTGTCGCCGTGGCCGGCCGCCGCGATCTGGCGCATCGCCGCCACCGGCGCGGCCTGCATCGGCTGCTGGGCGTTGTCGACGATGACCACGACGTCGACGTCGTCGAGCATGCGGGTCGTCGACGACGGGAGGCTCGACACCGAGTCGGGGGTGTGGCCGAGGCCCTCGCGGTCGAGGAGCATCACGTAGGGGATCTCGTTCGCCCACGTCGGGTGGAACGGCCCCCGGACCCGGATGCCGTTGACGATCGGGGTGAGCAGGAGGCCGAACTCCTCGGCGTCGATGCTCACGAACCGGCGCAGCGACCGCATGAACTTGGCCCGGTCGTCGGTCTGGAACCGCCAGTACAGCGGCCAGCCGTCCTGGCCCCGGGTCAGCTCCTCCGGGTCCATCAGGTCGAAGCGGGCCGCGATCTCCTCGACGAGGAAGCTCACGATCTCGCCGACCGTCGGGTGGCCCACGAGGCGGTGGCGCAGCAGGACGAACAACTCGTCGTTGTCGACGTCGTCGTCGACCAGGCCCTCGGCGGTGAGCTCCTCGAGGCCGGCGCGGACCGCCTCGTCGAGCAGCGCCCGGATCTGGCCGAGCACCGCCTCGGTGTTGCGGCGGATGCGCTGGACCGTGGTCAGGCTGTCGTCGTCACGGTCACCGACGCCGTCGATCGCCGGGTCACCGGAGAGGCCGTCGGAGAGGACGTACTTGAGCCGGAACCGCTGGTCGACGTGCTCGAGCAGCCGCGTGCGGATCTCGGTCTCGCTGCGCTCCTCGAACGCGGCGAGCGCCGCCGCCACGACGCACTCCTCGACGTAGGTCCGCACATCGGCGAGCGGCATGAAGGTGATCGCCGCGAAGTGGTCACCGGGGGCGAGCAGCAGCTCCGCCTCGGCGACCGTCGTCTTCGAGGTCGACGTGGCCGGGAACGCCTCGGTCTTCGGGTCGGTGCCCATCAGCTGACGAATCAGCGTGGACTTGCCCGCGCCGGTGGTTCCGATCACGAGCACCGTGCGATAGCCGGTGGTCTGTGAAGGGCCGGGGATGAGCAGCTCCCGCAGGCCGTAGAACGTGTCCGCGCTCATGCTTCCTCTCACCGGTCAGTGGGATGCCCGCCTCGTGACGCGCCTCACCAGCGTCCCGACTGGTCGTCGCGATCTGGGAACGGAGGTCCCCTGTGGTCCGGCCCCGCCCCGCCGGCGGCGCCCCAGGGATTCCGATCCCGGTACGTGTCCGACCATATCGTCCGCCGCGCTGCGTCACTCACGCGCACGACGAGCCCGACGACCACGCCGAACACGAACCCTCCGACATGAGCTTCCCAGGCCACGCCGCTGTTGTCAGCCGTGAAGAACTGGAACACGAACCAGAACAGCAGGAACCAGCGGGCCCGGATGTCGCGGATTATGAAGATCAGGATCGAGGTACGGATCGGCGCGTTGGGGAACCAGACCAGGTACGCGCCCATCACCGCGGCGATCGCGCCCGACGCGCCGACCACGGGCAGCGTGCTGTCGGGGTTGGCCCACACGTGCGCAGCGGTCGCGGCGACGCCGCCGAGGAGGTAGAAGGCCAGGTACTTCCCCCGGCCCAGGTGGTCCTCCACGTTGTTCCCGAAGATCCACAGCGCCCACATGTTGAACAGGAGGTGCGCGATGCCGCCGTGGAGGAACAGCGACAGCCCGACGACGAGCCAGACCTGCTTGTCGGGGAACAGCCGGATGCCCTGACCGTCGCTGCACGCGTCGACGTCGCCCTGGTTGAACGTGCGGAAGGCCTCCTCGAAGGTGAGGGGGTTGCCGCGGAGGATCTCGCACGGGATGGCCGCGTACTCGAGGGTGAAGCCCAGGTCGGACGGGACCTGAACGACCCCGGCCGGCGTCTCGATCAGGTCGGTGGGCTGCGGTTGCTGCTGGACGCGGAAGTACACGACGCAGCAGATCACGATCAGGATGATCGTCACCCAGGCCGTCCGCCTGGTCGGGTTCTCGTCGCGAAGAGGGATCACGGCTGCGGCCAAGCGTCGACGGCGCGTCCGTAGACGGTACCCGGCCCCACGTGGTCTTTCGCCCGGCCGGTGCGGCGGCCGGGCGCGTTGCACGGACGTCCGTCCCCGGTCCGCGCGATGATCGGGCCCACATGGACGACCACGAGGTCCGGGTCGCTCGGGCGGCCGACGCCGGGCCGATCACCGATCTCGTGGCGCAGCGGCTCACCCCGGCCGACGCCGCCAACGCCCGCCTCCTGCTCGACCGTCCCGAGGTGGGACCCGGCGCGTTCACGGTCGCGGTCGACCGCGGCGGTCACCTCGTCGGAACCGTGGCGCTGCTCGACGCGACCATGCGGGTCGGCGAGGTCGCGGTACCGGCCGGCGAGCTGGTGCTGCTGGCGGTCGACCGGGCCCACGAGGGCCGCGGGATCGCCCGCCACCTGTGCGAGGCGCTGGCCGCGTCCTCGCTCGCCCGGGGTCACCTGGTGCGCATCGTCGTCGGGATCCCGTACTTCTACCGCCGCCTCGGCTACGAGTACGTGGCCCCCCACCCGGCCCACCGCCCGGTCGCCGAGCCGGCCGGTGGGAGCGGGCCGTCGGGCCCGGCGGCGGCGCCGACGAGCGGGGCCGTCGCCGCGGGTGGTGCCTGGGCGGTGCGGCCCGCCGGGGTCGACGACCTCGACCGGGTGGCGCTCCTCCACGCCGCCGCGCAGCGCTCGGTCGGGCTCGCCCTCGTCCGATCGCCCGAGGCGTGGCGCCGCCTCCTCGACTGGTCGGGCTCGTGCCTGCGGGTGGCGACGCGTGACGGCGCGATCGGGGCCGCCGCCCGGGTGGCGACGCACTCCGACGTCGTCGTCATCACCGAGGCCGTGGCGAGCGACGCAACGGCACTGCGCCAGCTCGTGGCCGCGACCGCCGCGGAGGTCGGCGACCGGTCGCTCTTCGTCGACGACCGCCACGACACGCTGGTCGCCTCGGTCTGGTCGCAGCTCGCCGCCCCCGCTCCCGTCGACGACTGGTACTACCTCGGTTGCGACCGACCCGTGGCGCTGCTCGACCTGCTGCGCCCGGAGCTGGAGGCGCGGCTGGCCCGTTCGCCGTTCGCCGGCGTGTCGAGGGAGCTGACGATCGGTTTCTACCGGTGGCACGTCCGGCTCCCGATCGAGCGGGGACGCATCGGCGAGCTCGTCGCCGGTGGCCCGCTGCGCGTCGAGCGCGACGGCGGGCCGCCGACGGTGCCACCCGACGCCTTCCTGTCGTTGGTGCTCGGCCCGTGGACCATCGACGGTCTCGCGTCCCACCTGCCCGATGCCCGGCCCGGTGAGGGCGCGGACCTCGTGCGCGTCCTGTTCCCGCCGGCACGTGCCGACCTCCTCACCACCGACATCGCCTGGTGAGGCCGCGGGGCCGGGGTCGCGGTGGGGGACGACCGTCGGGGTCGCGGCCGGGTCGGCGGGGCGTCGGGTCGGCCGGGCGCCCGGGTCAGTGGGAGGTGCCGAACCAGCGGTCGGTGCCGCCGAACAGGTAGCGGTCGGTGACCAGGGTGAGGAAGCGCCGGGCGGTGTCGAACCCCTCGGCGACGTCGTGCAGTGCCCGGCGCACGGCCGGCAGTGGGGAGCGGTCGGCCGCCATCCGGTACCAGCGGGGCCCGAGCGTGCTCAACAGCCCGGCCCGGCCGTTGCCGCCGGCGAGCGCCGCGATCTCGTCGACGTCGAGGCGCAGGTCGGGCTCGTCGCGCACCGTGCGGATCAGCCGCTCGACCTCGATCGGGTGTGGCGCCTCCCGGGCGGTGTGGTCGCCGAACACGCCGGTGAGGAAGAGGGCGAGGTCGCCGAGGCGGCGGTAGATGCCGACCTTGTCCTCGTCGGGGAGGACGTCGAGGAGGGCGGCGAGGCGGGCCGGGTCGAGCTCGCTGTAGCGCTGGCGGCGCAGCTTCCCGTTGTGGCGGACCCACACCGGGCCGCTGCGGACCTGGGTGTAGGAGGCGAGGTGCTCGGCGGCGAAGAGCCGGCGGGACGGCTCCACGTAGTAGTCGAGGATCGACGCCGCGTCGAAGATCGGGATGCGCCGGTGGGCGCCGACCCGCTCGGACACGAACGGCGAGGTGTGGAGGTCCATGACGCCGCGGTGGACCGCCACCGCGAACAGCAGGAACGGGGAGGCCTCGGAGAAGCCCTCGTGGATCGCGGCCTCCGCCGGCGCCGACGTCGTGCCGCTGACGGTGATCGTCCGCTCACCGAAGAGGTGCCGGAACGTGTCGTCGGCGAACAGCGCGCTCTCGATGGCGGAGGGATCGTCGCGGAAGTGCGCCAACGCCGCATCGGCGTCGTCGGTGCCCGCCCCTGCCGCCTCGGCCAGGATGAGCAGGTCGGACCGGGACAGCTGCTGGAGGTACCGGTCCGCCGGGTTCACGGAGTGCAGCCCCATGACGAGACGGTAGCGGCGAATGACCTTCGTCACGCGTCGAGGGTGTTACGGCCGCGTGACCACCTCGTGAGGTGACGATCCCGCCACGGGCTCGGACCTCCCGGGCACGGCGTCCGGACCTCGACCTCCGGACCACATCACGCTCAGGTGGGCGGGCAGCCGGGGCGGGCTAGGCCGTGGGCGACGACCGGTCGGTGGGCGAGGCCATGAGGTGGGCCACCTCCCAGGCGATGCCGGGGTACGCCGGTTCCAGCTCGGTCCACTCGTAGCCGGCCTCGCCGAGGAACGCCTCGATGCCGGCACGTCGTTCGGTCAGCCCGGCCCGGTGCTCGTGGTCGACCTCGACGAGCAGGTGGGGCCGGTGCTCGTCGATCGTGCGCGCCATGCCGTGCAGGACGTCGAGCTCGGCGCCCTCGACGTCGATCTTCACCAGCGTCGGCGGGCGGAGCCGCCCGGCGGCGACGAGATCGTCGATCACGACCGCCTCGACGGTGACGACCCCGGCGTGGTCGGGGGTGCCGCCGGCCGACACGAGGGCATGACCGCCGGCGTACCCGCTGAGCTCGAGCTCGGTGGTCGCCGGTTCACCGGCGACCGCGACCTCGAGCACCTCGGTGTGGTGGAACCGGTTCGCCGCGAGGTTGCGCCGCACGAGCTCGGCGTTGTCGGGCGCCGGCTCGAACGCGTAGACCCACCCACCGGGCGCGACGAGTCGGGCGCCGAGCACCGAGAAGAACCCCACGTTGGCGCCGATGTCGTAGAACACGTCACCCGGCTGGAGGTGGGCGACGAGGGCCTCCTGGACCGGCGTCTCGTAGGTGCCGAGCGCACCGAAGGGGTCGGCCTCCGCGGCGTCGTAGCGCAGCCCGGCCGCCGGGCCGCGCCGGATCACCACCTCCCGCCCGCCGAGGCCCTTGGCCACGGCGCGGTCGAGTGGTGCCGGGAGCGGCAGGTCCACGAGCCGGGCGAGGACGGGGACGGGGACGTGGCGGAACGCGGCGACCGCGGTCTTGCGCAGCGTCGCGGTCCGGCCCTCGGAGGTCGACGGATCGGGCATCGGGCCCAGGCTAGGGCCGCCCCTCCCGGTGGCGACCGGTCCGCGGGAGGCGACGAGCCGTCGCCGACGCGAACGGGACGCCCGCCCACCCGCCCCGCAGGCTCGCCCCGACGGCACGCCACGGCGTACCTTCGGCGCCGATGACGGTCTTCGCACGTGACACGACGCTCGAGGCACTGGGGGACGGTCGCTACCGGGTCGAGATCAACCGCAACTGGTGGGTCGCCGTCGGCCCGAACGGGGGGCTCGTCGCCGCCATCCTGCTGCGGGCGTGCGAGACCGAGATCGCCCGGCCCGGGCGCCTGGCCCGCACGCTGACCGTCCACTACCTGTCGCCGCCCCGGGAGGGCGACGCGGAGGTCGAGGTCACCGTCGAGCGCGACGGCCGGGGCGTGACGTTCTGCACGGCCCGCCTGCGTCAGGGCGACCGGCTCGAGGCCCTCGCGGTGGCGGCGTTCTCCGACGAGCGGCCGGCGATGGTCGACTTCGACCACCTGCGGATGCCCGACGTGCCCCCGCCCGACGCCTGTGGCCAGCTGGTGAGCGACGAGCAGGGCCCGGCGATCCGTCACCGGTGGGACTCCCGCTGGGTGTACGGCCCGACCGAGGCGACCGGCACCGACGAGGCGGTCGTCGGCGGGTGGATCCGCCTGTCCGAGCCCGAGCAGCCCGACGCCGCGGTGATGGCGGCGATGGCCGACGCCTGGGTGCCGCCGATCTTCTGCCTGCCCGAGCCGCCGCCGACGACGGTGCCGACGCTCGAGCTGACCGTCCACTTCCGTGACCACGAGAAGTTGGCGGCCATGGCCCCCGACGAGTGGTGCCTGACCGTGTTCCGCTCCGAGACCGCCCGCGAGGGCTTCATCGACGAGTCGGGCGCGATCTGGACCGCCGATGGCCACCTGCTCGCGCAGGCCCGCCAGCTCGCGGTGCTCGTGCCGTTGCCCGCCGAGGTCGGCGAACGACCGCGCATCCGCTTCGAGCAACCCTCGTGAGCGGCGCCGGCGTGACGGAGGACCCCGCAGCGGTGCCGGTGCGGCCCGCGGCGACGGTGATGTTGGTCGACGACCGCCCCGACCTGCACGTCCTCGTGCTGCGCCGCAACGCGGCGACCATCTTCGCCGGCGGGATGTGGGTGTTCCCCGGCGGGCGCGTCGACCCGGACGACGAGGTGGTCGCGGCCCGGGTCGGCCCCTCCCGCGACGAGCGACCGGACGCACCCGGCGCCGAGCCGGTCTCGCCGGCGCACCGGGTGGCCGCGGTTCGGGAGACGTTCGAGGAGGCGGGGCTGCTGCTGGCCCGCCCGGTGTCCGGTGGCGGGGCCCCGCTCGAGCCGGGCCCCCGGACGGGACAGCTCCGCCAGGCCCTGAACGCCGGGGAGGTGACCTTCGGTCACGTGCTCGACGAACTGGGCCTGGTCTGCGACCTCGACGCGGTGCACTACGTGTCCCGTTGGGTGACGCCGCAGGGCCCGCCGCGACGCTTCGACGCCCGGTTCTTCGTCGCGCGGCCCCCGGTCGGCCAGCGCGCGACCCACGACGACGACGAGGCGGTCGCCTCCCGCTGGGCCCGCCCGCACGAGCTGCTGGCCGCGTTCGAGCGTGGCGAGGCCGCGCTGATGACACCGACCCGGCGCATGATCCGCTCGCTCGCCGCCTTCGAGTGCGCCGACGACGTCGTCGAGGCGGCGCGCCGTGCCCGGGCAGGTGAGATCGTCCGCTCGTCGCCCGACGGCGAGGGTGGATGGGAACCGCTCCTGCCGGGCGACGCGGGTTACGACGTGGCGGACGAGTCGATCGAGACCGGCTGGGTCCGGCTGCGGCTGCACTGAGCGGCCATCGGCGGGGGCCACGGCCGGGCGGGCGGACCGACTCGTTCGGTCCTGGTGCGAAGCGATGAGAACATCGTGTAGCGGATTCGTCCAGAGAGCGAATGCAGCTGTGCGCGGGCGCGGACGATGGTTGTGGTGCAAGCAATTGCATCCGCCTGAAACATCCGCTCAACGAAAGAAGCCCGCCGAACATGAACGAGCTCATCGTGAAGCTGTACACCGCGCTGCGCACCGAGGAAGAGGGTGCGACGGCGGTCGAGTACGGAATGATGGTCGCGTTGATCGCCGCCGTGATCGTGACCGTCGTC
This sequence comes from Actinomycetota bacterium, assembly GCA_034211175.1. Taxonomy (GTDB): domain Bacteria; phylum Actinomycetota; class Acidimicrobiia; order Acidimicrobiales; family CAIXPF01; genus JAXHUH01. Next base: position 163 of record JAXHUH010000056.1, on the reverse strand, counting down.
GCGACGCTCGGTGGTCAGGTCCAGGCCGCGTTCCAGACCATCTCGGACGCGCTACTGCATATTTGCTGTAAAGCTCCTTTAGGTGCGGAAAACGGGTCTTTTTGCCAACCGAGGCATGAAGTTCAGTTCGGGGTGTTATGCTGTAGACCAAACCTGCCTGCGG
>JAXHUH010000055.1:0-54125 GCA_034211175.1 Actinomycetota bacterium | reverse complement strand
ACTACGGCCGCTCCGAGCGCACCGCGCCGCCCAACCAGTGGAAGGCCGTCGCGACCCGCGACGGCGGCTGCCGCTTCCCCGGCTGCGACCGCCCACCCCGCTGGTGCCACGCCCACCACCTCACCCACTGGACCAAGGGTGGGTGCACGGATCTCGACAACCTCGCCCTCCTCTGTGGGCACCACCACCGCCTGATTCACGACGGCGGCTGGCACGCCAAGCTCCTCCCCGACCTCACGCTCGAAGTCACCGCACCCGACGGACGCGTCCGCACCAGCCAACCCGCCGGCCTCGAACCACCAAGACTCCTGTGACCGCCCGCCGGTCCACCTCCGCACGCCCAACCAGCAGCGCCGGCCAGGCGACCCCGACCCGGGTCGCCGCACCGGCGCGCCCGACTCCCGCTGCGGCGGTGGTGCCGGGTCCACAGGCCGCTCGGTCGTACGGGCAGGCGCCGCAGGCGTACGACGTCGGGGCACGTGGTGCAGCGCTGGGTCGAGCCCGGCTCGCCGCGTGCTGACGGTCGCCGTTGCGGCCGGGGCCGGAACGCCGCCGCGGCGGTGCCGGCGCTCAGGCGCTCGACTCCGGGGTCGCCGTCGTCGCGTGCTCCGGGCCTGGGCCGTTGACGCCCCAGCCGTGGTGGATCTCGGCGTGGTCGGCGTTGGCCGCCAGGATCCCGCCGACCACACCGTTGGCCCACGGCGCACTGGGTATGCGGTCCGCCAGTTGCTCGTCGGTCAGCTCGGACAGCAGCTGCAGGGTCTCGCCCCGGACCTGTGCGCCGAGGCGGACGAGCTCGTCGAGCGGCTTGCCACGATGCTCGACGGCCCACTCCTCGGTGAACCGGTTCACCGCCTTCATGATCTCGTCCCACGACGTTGCCGGCTTCAGGTCGTCGTCGAGCTGCACCGGCGAGCCCGCCATCGCCACCTCGCCGGCGAGGTGGCGGCGGATCATGTCGTTGAAGTTCCGCTCGATCAACGTCGTGTGCACGAAGTGATCGGCCTCCGACCACCACAGTGACGGGTCGTGCTCGCTGCGGGTCCGCGGCGCGTGCAGCTCGTCCTCGCTCAGCGTGCGCAGGTGCTCGATGCAGCTCGTGCGCGTGCGGTTGAGCCTGAGCTCGATCTCGATGCGGTCCACGTCGACGGTCTCCCCCCGGGTCCGGCGTTGCGACTCCCACGCTGCGTCGTCGGGCATGTCTCGGGCAACTAGCGGGTCAGCGGGAGGGCCGGCCGGCTGTGCTCGCTGTGCCCCTCGGCTGGGCCGACCAGCGATCATCGCTATCGTCCCGTGCGCGGATTCGACATCAGCGGAGGCGAGCATGCGGACCGTCGTCGACATCGACGAGTCGGCGCTCACCGAGGCGCGGAAGGCGCTCGGGACGACCACCGAGGACGAGACCGTGAACCGGGCACTGGCCGAGGTCGCGGCGTTGGCGGCCCGACGACGTGACCTGCAGAGGCTCACCGCAGGCGAGCTCACCGACCTCGGCGACGGCGACACCCATGCCCCGGCGTGGCAGTAGCCACTCGGACCTTCTGATCGCCGCGACTGCGGAGCGTCACGGCCTCGCCGTCCTCCACTACGACGCCGACTACGACCGCATCGCCGCAATCATCGGGCAGGTGGTCGACTGGATCGTGCCTGCCGGCTCGGTGCCGTAGCCGAACGGATTCCGGTTTCCTGTGAGCGTACGGCGCCCGTGCCAAGGCCGGTCTCCATGAAACAAACAGTCGTGCTTGACCGGAAAGTTCGCTCTGCGTAGCTTTCGGCCAGCACACGACGCTGAGGGGGACTCGTGACGTACGCCTTCCTGTCCGATGAGTGGCTCGATGCGGTTGCGGCCGCCCAATCGGAGCTGTCCAGCGGTGACGCTCCCGACGTGACGTTGGACCTCACGGTGACCGGCGGACCCGACGGCGACCGGGACCTGCACATCTCCGGCGGTTCGTTCCACGCCGGCAACGTCGATGCCCCGACCAAGCTGATCGTCCCCTACGACACGGCTCGCCAGATGTTCGTCGACGGGAACCAGCAGGCCGCGATGCAGGCGTTCATGTCGGGCCAGATCAAGGTCGAGGGCGACATGACCACGCTCATGCAGATGCAGGGCTCGGGCAACGCCGATCCGGCGTTGACGGCCAGGATCCAGGAGCTCACCGCCTGAGCGGTCCGCCGCGGGGCTGACCCCGGCACCCGCTCGGGGTCAGCGCCCGAGATCGTCGCGGAGGAACCGCTTCCACAGGTCGAGCACCGCGTCGAAGTCGCGCGTGCGCGCGCCCGAGGTGCCGGTGCCCACGAGCTGCTCGAAGGCCATGCCCTGGAGCAGGAAGAGCGTCGCCCCGAGCGCGGCCTCGACCTTGTCGGAGGGGACATCGTCGGAGGGTTGCTCGATCGCGAAGAGCTCGCCCAGGACCGAGCACACGGCGGCGCGCAGGCGCTCGTCCAACGGCGCCAGCTCGGCCCGCAGCTCGGTGTCGGTGCGGGCCGCCACCGCCAGCTCGACCCACGCGGCGAACAGCGGGGTGGCGTAGCTCTCCCAGAGCGCGTCGACGGCGGCCTCGACCCGGCTCTCCGGCCCGTCGAGCGGCGTCGTCCGCTGGGCAAACTCGCGCCCCAGCTCCGTGGCCAGGTGCTCGAGCGCTGCCGAGACCAGCGCCGACTTCGTCGGGTAGTGGTGCAGCTGGGCGCCGCGGGACACGTTGGCCCGCTCGGCGATCACCGTTGTGGTCGTGGCCGCGTACCCGAGCTCGACCAGGCACTCGATCGTTGCGTCGAGGAGCGCAGTGCGCGTCGCGTGGCTTCGTTCCTCCTGCGTCCGCCGCGTCCGCGTCGAGCGATTCGGAGCGTTCACCGTTGCTCGTCGCCGCGGAGCCCCGTGCGCTCCACGTGGGGCTGCGGCCTCCGCCACGAGCGCGTCATCCTCGGATGCCGGGTGCGCTCGCCCACCGGCCGGGTGGTGCGTGAGCCGCCGGAGGTGACACGAGGGTTCGGGACCGGGAACACGTGGGCTCGATCGTATTGCGCGGTCCTCGCCCGGACCAGAACACGAGCGGGACGGCCAGGCATCCCGGCACCATCGGGTACGGCGCCGACGAGCCGGCTCAGCCGAAGGCGGCGGCCCGGTTGGTGATCCCGGCGGCGGCGAAGTCCTCGGGCAGGTCGAGCGGGCGACGCACCGTCAGCCAGAGTCGCAACAGCTCCCGGCGTCGCTCCGGTTCGGGGTGGTCGACGTAGGCGGTGCGGGCGTGCCACACGGCCCGGTTGTTGAGGAACTGGATGTCGCCGGGCCGGAAGTGCATGTTCAGCACGAACGCCGGGTCGTTGGCGATCGCATCGAGCACGTCCAACGCCTCGATCTGGCGGTCGGTGAGCTCGGGCACGTCGGGCGAGCGGGTCGCCGACTCGATGTGGGCCCGGCCGTAGTAGCTGAAGAGCCGGCCGCCGTGGTCGGCGAAGATCCGACAGGAGAAGAACGACGTCGCCAGATCGGGCTTGCGGCGATCCCACCACCAGCTGCCGGTCAGCTCGTCGAGCAGGTCCGGGCGGCGGCGCACGGCCTCGTCGAAGACGGCGCCGGCGCTCACGATCGTGGACACCCCGCCCTCCTTCGCCGGGCGCACGCACAGGAGGCCCACGATGTCGCTCGAGTCCGAGTGGTAGTCGAGCTGGGCGTCGGTCTGGTACGCACGCACCGTCGGGTTCGAGAAGTCGAGCCCTTCACTGCGCACCCGCACCAGGTGGTCACCGGCGTCGTTCTGGCTGATCGGTACGCCCAGGTGCTGTCCGATGCCCCAGTAGATGCGGCGCCGCTCGTCGTCGCTCAGGTCGTCGACCGGCACGCCCCGCAGGAGGGCGAACCCCCGGCCGTCGAGCAACTCGTCGACCGTCGCGTCGAGGTGGGGGCCGAGGGTCGGCAGCGGGAAGTCCTCGGCCGTGATCTCCCGCAGCGGCCGGTCGCGCACCGCGTCGAGTGCGGCGCGCAGCTCCGCGACGTGGTCGTCGGTCAGGTCGAGACGCAATGTCGGGTCGTCGGCGATGTCCTCACCACGCCAGACCGCCGGACCGTCGACGTGCGGGATCGGATCTGGTCTGTCCATCACACCATCTTGGTCGCTCGGTCGTTGTCCGGACACCCTCCCACGCACGTTCCGGCGCGGCCACGCTGCGGTGGCTACGGTCCGCCGGATGAGCGCCGCACCCTCGGACCTCGACGCCCTCACCCTCGCCGGCGACCACCTCAGCCGGCTCGGGTCGTCGATCGGCGACCGCGCCTGGGACGGTCCGACGCCGTGCGCCGAGTGGACCGTCGGCGACCTGGTCGACCACGTCGTCGGCGGCAACGTCTTCACCGCCGAGATCCTCGGCGGCGCCACGGCCGACGACGCCATGACCGCCACCATGGCCACCTTCGGCGACGAGTACGACCGGGCCTCGGCGCTCGCCGAGACGACCCGGCGCCAGCACGAGGCGTTCACCCGGTCCGGTGCCCTCGACGGCAGCTACCACCACATCAACGGTCGGCTCGGCGGCCGCGACGTCCTCCGGGCCCGGCTGCACGACCTGATCATCCACGGGTGGGACCTCGCCGAGGCGCTGGATCCGCCGGCCGCCATCGACGACGAGCTCGTCGCCTGGGCCGTCGCCGAGCTCGCCGCGTCGGGCTCGCTCACCGCAGAGCACTTCGGCATCGACGCCTCGGCCATCACCGACGACGCGTCGCTCCTCGCCGCGTTCGGACGCACGCCGACGAGGTGACCCGCGGGCTCAGGTGATGCGGGTGGCGATCAGGCCGACGAACGAGCCCTCCGCCCCGACGTACCACCAGCCCAGGTGGCGGCCACATGACGTGCACGTCGCGAAGCACCACTCGTGGCCCGCGAACCACGTCGCCTCGTCGGTCAGCTCACCCGACGACGAGCATCCCCCGGCGTCGCGGAAGCACCGGACCGTCCACGAGTAGCCCGCCGGGTTGCGGAACGTGTGCTCGTGGCCGCCGCCCCGGGCGACCGCGTCCGCGGCCTGGGCCACCACCGACGAGCAGCCCCGGCAGCGGACTCGGTCGTCGTCCTCAGGCTCGACCCGCTCCTCGGTCACGCCGAGCGGTTCGAGCACCGTCAGCTCGGTCAGCGGGTCCGACGCCACCCCGCCATTCTGCCTCCGGGTGCCCGGGCGACGCTGCCGATCACGGTCCCTCGGCGGGAACGCTCGTGTCGGACGGGACCGTCGTGGTGGCGGGCGGTGCGGCGGTGGTCGAGGGAGCGGTCGTGGCCGGCGGCGCGGTTGCCTCAGGGGCGTCGGTCGTCACCGGCGGCTCGGGTGTCGTGCTCACCGGGGGCCCGATCGTCGTGGTCGACTCCGGGTCCTCCCCGTCCGGCGTCGGGTCGTCGGGCACCGGGTCACTGGGAATGACGGAGCCGAGGTCGACCGTCGTCGTCGGGGCCGACGCGATCGACTCGCCGCCGTCGAACGGCGACGGCAGCTCGATCGGGATGCCCGACTCGTCGTAGGTGGCGATGGTGACGGTGCGCGGGTACTGGTTCCACACCGGCATGCCGCCGTCGAGCACCGGGGGTGCCTGGTACTCCAGGCCACGGTCGTCCAGGTACCCGTACTCGGCCAGCTCGACCGGCGTCCCGTTGTGGTCGAACAGCCGGAACTGGTCGATCGGTGTGCCGTCGGGGAGCTGGGCGTAGAGGTTGGCCGGGGGTGTCGACGGGTCGAAGTAGCGGCCATAGCCGGGCGCGTTACGGGCTGAAGCCGTCGTCGACGTAGCCGACGTAGGTCGGGCCGTCGTCGAGCAACTCGCCGAGCGCGAGCATGCCGCCGAGGCCCGCCAGGAGCGAGGCCGCGACGACGCCGAGGTGTCGGCGGCGGTCGGTGTAGCCACCGCGGCCCCACTGGACGGAGGCGACCATCAGGGTGGCCGTGACCACGATCCCGAGCAGTCGGCTGTCGTAGATCGCCGGGACCGGTAGCTGGTCGTCGGTGCCGGAGGTGATGTGGCCGGCGAGCACGGCGAGGAGGAACCCGCGGAGCACCCACCAGGCCGGGCGCAGCTCGGGCAGGAACGCCACCACGGGTGCGACCCGGGGCTGGCGACCCACGGCCGACGAGAGCGTTCGCGCCCGGTCGGTGAGCGACGTCCGAGGGGTGGGCTCGTCGTCCTCCGGTGCACCGAGGCCGGCGGTGACCCGCAGCTCGGTGGCGAACGCGGCCGGGTCGCCCAGCGCCTCGGCCAGCGGGCGGCCCGTGTCGGCCGCGACCTCCCGCACGTGCATGCGGACGTCGTCGAGCATCTCCTCCAGCTCGTCGGGCTCGACGTCGCCCAGGTGGTGGCGGACGGCGGCGACGAACTCGGCGGCCTCGGGGGTGAGGTCGGGGTCGGCGGTGGCGTTCGGGGTGCTCATCGGGCGGCCCTCGCGAGGACGGAGTCGAGTGTGGCGGTGAACGAGTCCCAGGTCTTGATGCTCTCCTCGAGGTGGTCCCGCCCGGGCCCGTTCAGCCCGTAGTACTTGCGGTGGGGGCCCTCGTCGGACGGGCGGACGTAGGAGGTGAGCTTGCCGCTGCGGTAGAGGCGACGGAGCGTGCCGTAGACCGATGCGTCGCCCACGTCCTCCAGGCCGGCCTCGCGCAGCGTGCGCACGACGTCGTACCCGTAGGCGTCGTCCTCTGCGAGGACCGCCAGCACGGCGAGGTCGAGCACCCCCTTCAGCAGCTGTGTCGTGTCCATCGGCCCTCCGGGCGATCGTGCCCCGGCGTCCGGCGGGGCGACCTGTGCTACGCGAACTACTGCGCGAAGCACGGTACTGCGCGACGCAACAGCAAGCAACGATGCTCCTCCCGTGGCGCCGACGGGCGCGTGCCGGGTCCACCCACCGGCGGGCTGACCGGCGTACGGTGCGCCTGATGAGGACGAACGACCGTCATGTGTTCCCGGGGGGCCGGCCGCTCCCGGAGCGACCGGGCCCCACCGCCCGCCGCCGCTCCCGGGGCCGGTTGGCGGCCGTGATCGGTGCTGCCGTCCTGGTCGTCGCCGCCTGCGGAGGTGTGCCCGACGACGAGGCCGACGAGACGACCACCACGACCTCGACGCCGGACGACACCGCCGAGGACACGACCACGACCGCGACGCCGGACGACACCGCCGAGGCGACCACGACGACCGCGTCCGAGACCCCGGACACGAGCGACGACACCACCGGGACCACGGCCGGCGACGCGCCGGCGTTCGAGGTCAGCGTGGACGACCCGGTGTACGTCGACCTCCTCCTCGACTGCCTCTACGGCGAGAACGAGGCCGGCTCGTGCGAGCAGCTCGAGGCCGCCGGGCTGACCGCGGAGGACGCCTACGGGCTCGGCAACGCCCTCACCCAGGCGCCGAGCGACCTGTTGCGCGACGACTGCGTCGGCGGGGACCCGCTGGCGTGCGCCGAGCTGAACGAGCGGGTCGAGACGGTCGTGGCCGAGGGTGCCGACGACGCTGCGCTGCTCTGCGTCTTCTACTCGTCGGTCGCCGACGGCACCGCCACCGACGTCGACCTCGGGGCGCTCCAGGCCCTCCTCGGCGACGACGTCCCGCCGGGCGTCCTCGCCGCCCTGCTGCTCGTCGCCGGTGAGCCCGGTGCGCAGGAGGCCATCGACGTGATCGACGGCTACCTCGGCCCGATCTGCGAGTCCGCCGTTGGCTGACGGTCATGGTCCGAGGCTCGGCGCCGGCCGGTCGGGGCGGGCCACCCCAGCCGATCACCGGCGGTGACCTCGTGCATCGGCGACGCTTCCCGACCTTCGGCCCTGCTCCTCCGGGCAGCCGTGGCGCAGGATCGAGGGTGGGAAGGAGCGCCCATGCTTGTCCTCCACTTCCACCGGTCGTCGGCCCGACACGCCGAACCGCTCGCCACGCCGGTGACGATGGCTGCAGCCCGTCCCGCCGAGCGTGTCCGCCGGGAACGTTCGCAGCGTCGGCCCGCGGACGCGGACGTCGTCTGGCGGGAGCTGACGACGGAGGTCGCGCCCGCGGTCGAGCGCTTCGACCCGGCGACCTTGCGTGACCTTCCCGACCCGGCGCGGCGCTTCCTGGGTCGGGTGCTGCCCGAGGGCGCGCCGCTGGCGATGGCGACCACGCTCTCGCAGTCCGGCGAGATCCGCCTGGGCAAGCGCTGGATGCCGTTCACCGCGGACCAGCTCCTGGTCGCGGGAGCGGGCTTCGTGTGGAAGCCGGTCGTGGGCTCGGGCCTCATGAGGGTCACCGGATCCGACGTGCTCACCGCCGCCGGCGCAGCGATGGACTTCCGGTTGTGGGGCCTGGTGCCCGTGGCCCGTGGGTCCGGGCCGGACGTGACCCGCAGCGCGATCGGCCGCCTCGTGGCGGAGACGGTGGCGTGGTTGCCCCAGGCGCTCACACCCCAGGCCGGCGCCGTGTGGACCCCGGTCGACCATCGCCGGGCGGTCGTGCGCCTCGCCGCGCTGGGCGAGTCCGTCGACGTCGAGGTCACCGTCGGCGACGACGGCCGGCTCCGCTCCTTGTCGCTCGACCGCTGGAGCGACCGGCTCGACCCGCCCGGGTTCGAGCCGTTCGGCGCCCATGTCGACGGTGAGCTGACCGGCCCCGACGGCGTGGTGATCGCCGGCGCCGGTACCGGTGGGTGGGGGTGGGACACCCCGCAGTGGCCGGACGGCGCGTTCTACCGCTACACCGTCGACGAGGCCCACCCGCTCGGCATCTGACGGGTCCGACTCCGGGTCGCCGATCGCGGGCCCGACCCACGACCGTGTCCAATCCGTCGCCGATCGGCCTGCTCGCGCGCTCGGGCCCGGCGTTACGTTCGCCCGGGTGACCACGACTCCGTCGCCATCGACGCGCCTCGATCTCGATCGGATCCGCGCGGCACGTTCGGCGATCGACCCGGTCTTCCTCGACACGCCGACCTACGTGTGCGATCCGCTCGGCGACCGCCTCGGCTGCGAGGCGCTCATCAAGCTGGAGACGGCCAACCCGGTGCGGTGCTTCAAGGGGCGGGGGACCGAGCTGGTGACGAGCGCGCTCGACGGGCGGGGCGCGGTGTGCGCCAGCGCCGGCAACCTCGGCCAGGCGCTGGCGTGGTCGGGCCGGCGCCGGGCGATCCCGGTCACGGTGGTCGCAGCGAGGTCCGCGAACCCGGGCAAGCTCGACCGCATCCGGGCGCTCGGTGCGGAGCTCGTGCTGGTCGACGGTGACATCGAGGATGCCCGCGCCCTGGCCGTCGCCATCGCCGACGAGCGGGGGATCCGGCTCGTGGAGGACAGCCTCGACCTCGAGACCTGCGAGGGGGCGGCGACCATCGGGTTGGAGCTGGCCGAGCTCGACCCGGCTCCCGAGATCGTGCTCGTCGCGCTCGGCGGCGGGGCGATGGCCACGGGTGTCGGGTACGTGTTGAAGCAGCTGCGACCCGGCACCGAGGTCGTCTGCGTCCAGCCGAGCGGGGCGCCGGCCATGACCCGGTCGTTCCACGCCGGCGAGGTGGTCACGACCGAGCGGATCGACACGATCGCCGACGGCGTCGCCGGGCGCCACCCGATCCCCGAGGTGCTGGCCGACCTCCTCGTCGTCGCCGATGACGCGCTGCTCGTCGAGGAGGCGTCGATCGTCGCCGGCATGCGCCTCCTCTACGAACACGCCGGCCTGGTCGTGGAGCCGTCGGCCGCGCTCGGAGTCGCCGCGGTGCTCGAGGGCCCCGCCCGCTTCGCCGGCCGCCGCGTCGCGACGATCCTGTGCGGCAGCAACGTCGACCTCGCCGCGTTCCAGCGGTGGGTCGACCGTGAGCCCGCCGGCACCACCCTCTGAGCTCGGGTCGCCGGGTGCCCGCCGGAGCGGACATCCGGCGGAACCAGGACACGCCACGGAAACAACGTCGTCGTAGGTTGACGTCGATGCCGACCCCCTCCAGCGAGCCATCGGGCCACACCACGAGCTACGAGCTGTTCGACGCGGCCGACGCGCCCTGCCACCGGATCACGGCGGGCGACACGGTGAAGCTGGCCGTCGTCCGCGCCCCCGGTGGCCCCGACGAGCCGAGCGTGTCGTACGAGATCTGGGACCCGGGCGGCTCGCAGCCACCGAACAGCCATCCCCGCTCGACCGAGACGTTCTGGTTCCTCGCCGGCGAAGGGATCGCCACCAGCGATGGGGCGGAGGTGCCGGTCCGGGCCGGTCAGCTCCTCGTGCTCCCACCCGGCTCGGTCCACCAGATCCGCAACACCGGGACCGGCCGGCTCTACGCGATCACGACGATGGACCCCGACGACGGCTTCGCCGACCTGATCCGCCGCGGCCCGGCCGACGAGCTCGACGCCGACGACCTCCGCATCCTCGGCGGCATCACCCCGTGAGCCGCGTCGAGCCGGTCCAGCTCATCCGCGACGACGAGGACAGCCCCGACCGCTGAACGGCCGGCGCCGGTCAGGGCGTTGCGGCAAGACCCGATCGCCGCCCCTCCGCTCGAGCGGCAGCGGGGGAGGCGACGCTGTCGCGAGCGGCAGGGGCGACGACCGGTGGTGCAGCCGTCCGACCGATCAGGTGGTTGCGGAGCCGGCGGCGACGATGTCGCTGATCCAGCGGCGGTACTCGATCGACGGCCGGTCGGTCTTGAGGTGGACGTTGTCGACCAGGTCGAGCCGGTAGTCGGTCCAGCAGTGCTCCAGCACCGCCTTGTCCTCGTCCCAGACCTGGGCGTCGAAGGCGATGATGTCGGCGGCGGGGCGCTCCTCCTCGGAGTCGCTGCGCACGACCATCTGCAGCTGGCGGGTGGTGGTCGCCGTCGCCGGGGTGCACGCCTTGACCATCAGGTGGACGACGCCGTCGGGGTAGGTGATCCGGTTGATCATGAGGAACGGGCCCCACAGCCGGTTGACCGTTGAGCGGATCGTGCCGCCGATCTCGCCCGGGCGGCTCTCGACCGCGACCTCGTAGGTCATGACCATCCCGAGCTCGTCGCGCTCGACGCCGGGCACGTCGACCTCGGGGCGCTCCGGGGTGCCGAAGCTGTTCTGGTGGACCCAGGCGATGTGGGCCGGGTCGATGTTGTTGTCGATGAGGTGCAGCGCCGTGCAGTCCCAGTCCGACTCGGGCTCGTAGACGACCCGCCAGCCCTTCTCGTCGATGTCGGGCAGGTCGGGGATCGGCTGGCGGGGCTCGTCGAGCGCGACCCACACCCAGCCGTAGCGCTCGGCCGCCCGGTAGGTGGTGAGCGCGGCCTTGGGCGGCACGGCGGCGCCCTCGGCGAGCTGGGGGATGCGGGTCGCCCGGCCGTCCTCCCCGAAGGCCCAGCCGTGGTACGGGCACACGAGGCCGCACGTCTCGACCCAGCCGGTCGACAGGCGGGCGTCGCGGTGGGGGCAGCGGTTGGTGGCGGCGGACACGATGCCCGGCGCCGGCGACCACAGGACCAGCTCCTCGCCGAGGAGGTGGCGGGTGACCGGCCCGTCGGCCAGGGCGTCGGCCCGGGCCACCGGGTACCAGAAGTGGCGGAACGCGGGGTCGTCGAGGAGGTGGCTGCCGGTCGACGAGCTCAGGTCGAGGGACATGGCCCAGAACGTATGACGACGTTGTTTCCGGAGTGTTCCGAACCGATCAGTTGCTGGTGAAGATCCTGGTCGGGAGGGTCTTCCAGCGGCGCCGCGGTTCAGCCCGGCTCAGTAGACGGTGCGCACCAGGCCGTACTCGACGAGATCGGGCCGGTGGTGCTCGACGGCGTGGAACACGTGGCGGCCGTGCCGCTCGACGCCGAGTTGCTCGGTGCGCAGGACGGACCGGCCCGGCTCGAGCTCGAGGAGCCCGGCGAGCTCGTCGTCCAGCTCGACCGCCGCCGGCCACGTGCACATCCAGTCGGCCCGGCCGAGCCCGACCGCGCCGGCGAGCGCCAGCACCGGCTCGGACGCCGTCGCGACCGCGGCATCGTTGCCGACCCGGCGGTCCAGCGGCACGTGGTCGACGGCCACGACTGCCACCACCCCGTCGGCCCGCCACCGCTTCACGGTGCGCAGGACCCGGTCGTCCTGGGCGTCGAGCCTCGGCGGCACCGGCGACCCCGCCGGGAGCACCTCGGCGGCGAGGACCTCGACCGACGCGTCGAAGCCGACGGCGGCGAGGCGGTCGGCGAAGTCGGTCGACTGGTCGAGCCGGATCGGCACCTGTGTGGCCGCCGGGTTGGGGAACGTGCCCGACCCGTGGAGGCGTCGGACGAGCCCGTTCGCCTCCATCCGGATGAGCGCCTCGCGGATGGTCGGCCGGCTGGTGCCGAGCACCTCGGCCAGCGCCTCCTCCGATGGCAGCGGCTCGCCGGCCTCGATCGTCCGGGCCAGGATCGGCAGCAGGTCGGACGAGACGGCGTCGGCTCGGGCCACGGCGCCGGAGTGTAACCCCGCTCACCCATCCGCCGAGTCGGCGGCGGCGCCGAACGCGCAACGCTCGCAGAGCCGTCGTCGCCCGAGTCGCGTCGTCGTGGCCGGCGTCGAGGCGTCATCGGCGGTGGAGTCGACGAACTACGTTCGAGACGATGGAGCGTGCCGGCGGGTCCCCGGACAACGACGTCGACGTCGGTCCCGGTGAGCACGAGGTTCCCGCGAACGGCGGTCACCGGGACGTGTTCGCGGACGACCTGCCGTTCGTGTTCGAGGTTCGGCACGTTCACATGGGGCGCCTGCTCGACCCGCTCGTCGTCCGCACGCTGCTCGCGGCGACGCTCGCGCTGGTGTCGCTGCTGTGGCCCGAGCCGACGAGCCGCGTCGTCGTTCGGCTCGCCGGCGTCGGCGTCGTCGCGCTCGGGGCGACCTCACTGTGGCAGCTGGTCCGAGCCCGGCCCCGGCGTCGGGCCCTGATCCTGCGGTCGGCGGCGGTGACCGTGCTGGGCGCGGTCATCACGGTCGGACCGGGGCTGTCGATCGGGCTCACCGGGCGCGTGCTCGCCGGTGCGCTGGTCGTGGTCCCGCTCGTCGACCTCGCCGGGTCATTGCGCCGACGGGCCGAGCGCGGGATCGCCTGGCCGATCGCCCGGACGCTCGCGGCGCTCTTCGTCGCCGCGGTCCTGTGGCAGCGGCCCGCTGCCCTGCTGGTCATCGTGGTCATGTCGGGCGCCATCGCGTTCGCGGTCGTCGGGTTCGTCGCCATCGCCCGGACGATCGGCTCCGGGGCCGCCGCGGACGCATCGTTGGCCGACGCCGGTCGGGTCGTCCTCGACTGGCTGGTGAACCGGTCGCTGCCCGTGCACGACCGCAACGAGCTGCTGCGATCCCTCTTCTTCGAGGGGCCGGACGGTCGCGCCAGGGTCGGCCGGTTCTACGTGCTGATGCTGCTGTCGGCCGTCATCGCCGCCGGCGGGGTGCTGCTCGACTCGACCGCCACGGTCATCGGGGCGATGCTCGTCGCGCCGCTCATGACCCCGCTGATGGCCATCGCCGTCACCGTCGTCATGGGTTGGCCGAACCGGCTGGCGCGGGCGGCGCTCCTCGTCTCGTCCGCGGTCGTCCTGGTCGTCCTCGTCGGGTTCGTCTTCGCCGGGGCCGCGCCGGTCACGCTCGACCCGTCGACCAACACCCAGATCCTGGGGCGTGCGTCGCCGACGATCCCCGACCTCGTCGTCGCCATCGCGGCCGGCGCGGCGGGCGCGTTCGGCCTGTCGCGGCCCGGGGTGTCCGGGGCGCTGCCCGGCGTCGCCATCGCCATCTCGCTGGTCCCGCCGCTGTCGGTCGTCGGCATCGCCTTCGGCGCGGGTGCGGTCGACGAGGGCATCGGCGCCCTGCTCCTGTTCGCGTCGAACGCCCTCGCCATCGTGATCGTCGGCGGGATCACGTTCGTGGTCACGGGGTTGACGCCGATCCGCTCGCTCGGCCCGAACCAGCAGCGCGTGCGCACCGCCTCGGCCGCGATCGTCACGCTCGCCGTGTTCGTCGTCGGCGCGCTCGCCCTCAACGGTCGTGAGGTCGCGACCAACGCCATCGAGGCGGGCCGGGCGAACACGGTGGTCGACGCGTGGCTACGGGCCGACGACGTCGCCGGCCCGGGCGACGCTCCGACGCGGGCACGGCACAGCGCGCTGAACGTCTCGGTGCAGGGAGCCACCGTCGTGGTCACGATCGTCGGCCCGCCGACCGGGGTGCCGTCCGCGGAGGCGCTCCAGGAGCGGATGTCGACGGCGCTCGGCCGGAACGTCACCGTCGAGCTGCAGGTCCGCGTCCAGACCGTCGAGGTGGTCGGCCCCTCGCAGGTCGCAACCGACTAGGGGAGGCGGGAGTCGAGGTGGATCGACCACTCGTCGATCGACTCGACCTCGAGGTGGGATCCGCTCCACGGGTCCCGGCCGAGTGTGGCGCGGACGTGCTCCTCGGAGTCCGACTGGACCGCGAGCGCCACCCGCTGCTCATCGGCCAGTGGGCCGCCGAGGACGACGACACCGCCGGTCACGAGTCGGTTCATGAACTCGGCGTGGTCCGCCCAGCCGGCCTGGTCCTCCATCGGGCGCGCCGGGTCCCACTCGGGACCGGATCGACGGAGGACGGCGAGGAACATGGACACGCCGCCTCTTCTACCACTCAGGGCCGGCGGTGAATCACCCGATCACGCGATCGTTCCCGAGCCGTCATCTCACGGTCAGCCGCCGATGGCGCCCGCGCCGCGGAGGCGGTCGAGCTCGGAGGCGTCGAGGCCCAGCAGATCGGACAGGACGTCGTCGGTGTCGGCGCCCCGACCGAGGTACGGCCCGCGGACCCCGACGTCGGCGCCGGGCATGCGGAACGGCACCGCCACGGTCTCGAACGGCCCGTCGGGGTGGTCCACGGTCTCGAACGCCCCCGTCGCCCGGACCTGGGGGTCGACCGTGGCCTCGGCCGGGGTGTTCACCGGCGCCCACACGCAGCCCTCGGCGTCGAGCCGCTCGCCCCACTCGACCAGGGTGCGGGTGCGGAAGACGTCGTCGAGCAGGTCGATGAGCTCGGCCATGTGGTCGAAGCGGCCCTTCGGTGTCCCGTAGACCTCGTGGTCGATCAGCTCGGGCCGTTCGATCGCCGTGCAGAACGCGGGCCACTTCGCCGTCGGGTGGACCATGGCGAGCTGGATCCACCGCCCGTCGGCGCACGGGTACGCCTCGGCCATGGCGCTCACCGACTCCCGTCGGTTCCGGGGTGTGGCCGAGCGGCCGTCGACCAGGGCGGTCACCAGGTCGAACGCCGCGGTCCACGTGGCGGCACGCAGGAGCGACGCCTCGACCACCTGGCCACCGCCGCCGAGGTCACGGGCCCGCAGTGCGGCCATGATCCCGCCGAAGAGGGCGAGCCCGGTGGTGTGGTCACCCTGGGCCGGACGGAACTTGACCGGCCCGGCGCTCGGGTCGGGTGGGAGGCCGGCCAGGCCGCTGCGGGAGAAGAAGGCGGTGACGTCGAAGCCCGGCCGGTCGATCTCGTCGCCCTCCTCGCCGTAGCCGGTGAGCACGCCGACGACCAGGTCGTCCTTGATGGCGAGCAGGTCGGCGGGCGCGAGGCCGTAGCGGGACCGGCGCCCGGGGAGGAGGTTGGTGATCACGACGTCGCTCGACGAGATCAGGCGTCGGACGAGGGCGGCGCCGTCGTCGGTGTCGATGGCGATCGCCACCGACCGCTTGCCCCGGTTGACGAACTGCATCGGGTGGTCGGGGTTGGGTTGGCCCTCCGGCATCCGGGCCTGGCGCATCGTGCCCCACATGGCGTCACCGGCGATCGGCTCGACCTTGACGACCTCGGCTCCGAGGTCGGCCATGATCGCCGCCGCGCTCGGCGCGGCCGCGAAGTTGGCCAGCTCGAGGACCCGGATGCCCTCCAACGGTGCGGTCATGGCCGGACGGTAGCCCTCGGCGTCGGGCCAACGCCCGGCCGGTCATCGCGCAGAGGAGAACGCGCAGCGGAGGTGGGGTGGGTTCAGCCCTCGGTGATGGAGCGGACCTTCTCGGCGATCTCGCGGGCGATCGGGTCGATCTGCTGGGACTGCATGACCATGACGCGGGAGATGTCGCCGGTCACCTTGATCTTGCCGTTCATGAACGCCTGCATCCCGACCTGGGGGTCCTGGTCGACGAACAGGGCGCGGGCGGTGTCGTAGTCGGTCTCGACGGTCACGTCGACCTCGTCGAGGTGGCCGTGGTCCAACACGATGCGTCCCTCGCTGGTGTCGAGGTGGGCATGGACCACGCCGTCACCGAACGGGACGTTCGTGATGATGTTGTTCATGCGGATCGGGGTGGACGGGGGATCGAGCCGATCCGCGTACTCGGCTCGGATCGCCTTGGCGGCGTCCATCCACTCGTCGCTGAGGAAGGGATACGAGTCGGCCATCGGGCGGCAACGCTACCGGCACCGTGGGTCGCGGTGCTGGGCCTACCATCGGGGACATGGCCGAACGCATCACACGGGATGACGTGGCGCACGTCGCCCGGCTCGCGCTGTTGGAGTTGACCGACGATGAGCTCGGCACGTTCACCGGTCAGCTCGACGCGATCCTGGACCACGCGCGCGACGTCGAGGCGCTCGACCTCGCCGACGTCCCCCCGACCGCCCACCCGTACCCGCTCGTCAACGTCATGCGCGACGACGTCGTGAACGCGAGCGTGGACCGCGAGGAGGTCCTGTCCCAGGCGCCCGCCGCCGAGGACGGTCGCTTCCGGGTCCCGCCGGTGCTGGGGGAGGAGCCGTGAGCAGCGCACTGGAGATCGCCGCCGCCGTCCGCGCCGGCGACCGCACCGCCCGCTCCGTCGTCGAGGAGCACCTCGCCGCCATCGTCCGCGGCGACGACGTCATCGGGGCGTTCAACGCCGTGCTCGACGAGCAGGCGCTGTCCGCGGCCGACGAGATCGACCGCCGCATCGCCGCCGGCACCGACGTCGGCCCGCTCGCCGGCGTGCCCATCGCGCTGAAGGACAACCTCTGCACCCACGGCGTGCCGACGACGTGCTCGTCGAAGATCCTCGAGGGCTGGTGCCCGCCGTATGACGCCACCGTCGTGCAGAAGGTCGCCGCCGCCGGTGCGATCGCCGTCGGCAAGACCAACCTCGACGAGTTCGCCATGGGCTCGTCCACCGAGCACTCGGCGTTCAAGCCGACCCGCAACCCCCGCGACCACAGCCGGGTCCCCGGCGGGTCCTCCGGGGGCTCGGCGGCGTCGGTGGCCGCCGGGTTCACGCCCCTGGCGCTGGGCTCCGACACCGGCGGCTCGATCCGCCAGCCGGCGTCGCTGTGCGGCGTCGTCGGGATGAAGCCGACGTACGGCACGGTCAGCCGCTACGGGCTGATCGCGTTCGCCTCCTCGCTCGACCAGATCGGGCCGTTCGCCGGGAACGTCGCCGACGCCGCCGCGCTCTACGAGGCGATCGCCGGCCACGACCCGCTCGACTCGACGTCGATCCCCGGTGTCAGCCAGGACGTCGCCGGCGCCCTCGGCCGCGGGGTCGACGGCCTGCGGGTCGGGTTGATCAGTGAGCTGTGCGGCGACGGGGTCGAGGGCATCGAGCCCGAGGTCGCGGCCCGCACCCGGGAGGCGGCCGAGGCGCTCGAGGCGGCCGGCGCCAAGGTCGAGGAGGTGTCGGTCCCGTCGACGATCTACGGGCTGTCGGCCTACTACCTGATCGCCCCGGCCGAGGCGTCGTCCAACCTCGCCCGCTACGACGGCGTGCGCTACGGCCTGCGGGTCGACTCGCACAACACCTACGAGATGCACAAGGCGTCGCGCACCGCCGGCTTCGGTGACGAGGTCAAGCGGCGCATCATGCTGGGCACGTTCGCCCTGTCGGCCGGCTACTACGACGCCTACTACGGCAAGGCCCAGAAGGTGCGCACGCTCATCGTGCGCGACTTCGAGGCCGCGTACGAGAAGGTCGACGTGCTGTTGTCGCCGACGTCGCCGACGGTGGCGTTCCCGATCGGCGCCAAGACCGACGACCCGCTCACCATGTACCTCAACGACGTCTGCACGATCCCGTCGAACCTCGCCGGCCACCCGGCGATGTCGGTGCCGTTCGGGACCGGGGCGCACGCGCTGCCGGTCGGTGTGCAGGTCCTCGCCCCGCTCCTCGGCGAGGAGCGCATGTTCCAGGTGGCCAGTGTGCTCGAGGCGGCGGCGCCCGCCCAGGCCGAGGTGGGAGATGCCTCATGAGTGATTCCGGCACGAACGACGCCGCCGTCCCCGCCGGCTGGGAGGTCGTGATCGGCCTCGAGGTCCACGCCGAGCTGGCGACCGCGACGAAGATGTTCTGCGGCGCCCCCAACCAGTTCGGCGGTGAGCCGAACACCAACGTCGACCCGGTGTCGCTCGGCCTGCCGGGGACGCTGCCGGTGCTGAACCGCAAGGCGGTCGAGCTGGCCATCCGCACCGGCCTCGCCCTCCACTGCTCGGTGCAGCGGTCGATCTTCGCCCGGAAGAACTACTTCTATCCGGACATGCCGAAGGACTACCAGATCAGCCAGTACGACCAGCCGATCAACGTGGACGGCTGGCTGGAGCTGCCCGACGGCACCCGCATCGGGATCGAGCGCGCCCACCTCGAGGAGGACACCGGCAAGTCGACCCACATGGGCGGCGCCAGCGGTCGGATCCAGGACGCCGGCTACAGCCTCGTCGACTACAACCGCGCCGGCGTGCCGCTGCTCGAGATCGTCGGCCGCCCCGACCTGCGATCCGCGGAGCACGCCCGCCAGTACGTGAGCGAGCTGCGGGCCATCCTCGTCGCCATCGGCGCCTCCGACGGGAAGATGGAGGAGGGCTCGATGCGGGTCGACGCCAACGTGTCGGTCCGCCGCGAGGGGGCCAGCGAGTACGGGCTGCGCTGCGAGATCAAGAACGTGAACTCGCTGCGCTCGCTCGGTCGGGCCATCGAGTACGAGGCCCGTCGCCAGGTCGACCTGATCGAGTCGGGCGAGCGGGTCCACCAGGAGACCCGCCACTGGGACGAGGCCGCCGGCGTGACCCGCCCGGGCCGCTCCAAGGAGGACGCCGAGGACTACCGGTACTTCCCGGAGCCCGACCTCGTGCCGGTCGACCCCGACCCGGCGTGGATCGACGAGATCCGGGCCGCGCTGCCGGCCCTGCCCGCCGACCGCCGCCACCGCCTCGCCGAGGCCGCGTCGGTCGAGCCGGGTGACGTCGCCATCGCCGTGGAGCGCGAGCTCGACGACCTGGCGCTGGCCGCCATCGTGGCGGGCGCCGACGCGACCCGGGTGCTCACCCACGTCGAGCACAACCTGGCCGTCGAGGGCGCCGAGAAGCTCGACCCGGCCGCGTTCGCCGAGCTGGTGACCATGGAGACCGGCGGCGAGCTCTCGGCGACCCAGACCAAGCAGGTGCTGGCCGACATGGTCGCCACCGGCAAGGGCCCCCGCGAGATCGCCGCGGAGCGGGGCTTCGAGGCGATGGACACCTCGGAGCTGGCCGCCACCCTCGACGGCATCATCGCCGCCAACGCCGACGTGTGGGCCGAGCTCGTCGCCGGCGACGACAAGGCCCGCAAGAAGAAGACCGGGTTCTTCGTCGGCCAGGTCATGCAGGCCACGAAGGGCCAGGCCGACGGCAAGGTCGTCAACAAGCTCCTGGCCGAGCGGATCGCCGCCGCCGGCTGAGCCCCGGCCCCGGCGCCGGGGCGGGCGAGCGCTTCACACGCAAACGAGCCGAGCTGGCTGCACCGGTGTGCCCGGTGCGGCCAGCTCGGCCCGCGTGGTTCCCGCTGGTTCTCGCGGCCCGCGTCGTGGGCCGCTGGCGATCAGGTGGCTGAGCGACCGGTCGCGGGGCGGCCGGTGCTCGGCGACGAGGTGGTTCAGGCGGCTTCCGGCGGGTTGTGGACGTCGTGGCCCTCCGCGATCAGCTCGGCCGCGGTGCGGGCGTGGATGGTGGCCCGGGTCGGCATGGAACGGGCCTCATCGGGAACGGTGAACGTGACCGTGCGGTCGCGGCGGTCGTTGAGATCGGAGACGGTCGGCTCGGTCATGGCGGAGGCTCCTCGGCGAAGGTGCGTGGGTTGTGACGACGGTCGACGGGCATCGGTTCCGCTCTACCCACATCGGTCGATTCGGGCACCTCAATGAGCGCGATGGGGGATCTACCCAAGAGATGGTCTGTGATCTGGGTGGTTGCCCCTCGGGGCTCGTCACGTGCCCGAAGAATCTGTCTCGTCGGTGAATCGGTCCCTTCGGTTCTCTGTCTTCCCGGGGTTGGCGCAGGCGCCCCGGATCACCCGACGGGGATGGTCACCCAGCGGAGCGTGGTGCCCTCCCAGCGGGCCACGAGGCGCACCGGGCGGCGGGGGACCCGGCGGCGGGTGTTCGACGACGTGAGCTCGGCGGCGGTCTTGGCGTACATCGGGTGCTCCTGGGCTTCTCTGCGTATGAGGGAGGCCCCGGTGGCCCCCTGCGATACGTAGGATCCACCCGGATCGTTCGGCGGGGATCGGGGATCCACCCCGTTCGGTCCCCGGGGCGATGGGGGTTCAGGTGGGGGCCCGACCCCCGTTGCCGCACGGCCATCGGGCGTTCAACGGCGCCTGGTAGGGTCGCCAGCCCGCCCACCTGGGGCTTCGTGGTGGGGCGGGAGCCGCCGAGCCGGGGAGAACCGTGAGCATCGAGGACGCGCCCAAGCCCGCCGCCCACCGCCAGTCGCGGTTCCAGACACCGCCGGGGGCGACCGAGATCCTGCTCGTCCGCCACGGTGAGTCGGCGCCGTTCGTGCCTGGCCAGCCGTTCGAGCTGATCGACGGCCAGGGCGATCCGCCCCTCGCTCCCCAGGGCGTCGTCCAGGCGGAGCGGGTCGGTGAGCGGCTGCGCGAGGAGCACATCGACGCGCTCTACGTCACGACGATGCGCCGCACCCACGAGACCGCGGCCCCGCTGGCGGCCCACCTCGCCATGGTGCCGAAGGTCGAGGCCGATCTCCGTGAGGTCCACCTCGGCGAGTGGGAGGGCGGTGTGCTCCGCCAGAAGGCGGCGGAGAACGACCCGATCTACCAGCGGATGCACGTCGAGCAGGACTGGGGCCTCATCCCCGGTGCCGAGTCGAACGCCGAGCTCAGCGCCCGGGTCGTCGGTGCCATCGGGCGCATCCACGCCGCCCACCCCGACGAGAAGGTCGTGTGCTTCGTCCACGGCGGGGTGATCGCCGCCCTGTGCGGCCACGCGACCGGCGCCGGGCCGTTCGCGTTCGCCGGCGCCGACAACGGTTCGATCCACCACCTCGTCGTCCACGACGAGATGTGGCGCCTGCGTTGCTACAACGACACCGGCCACCTCGGCCGCTTCACCGTCGCCCCCGAGGGCATGACCTGAGCTGATCCCGCGCCGGCTCGCCGGCCGGTGGCCGATGGCCGGCCGTGCATGTCGGGACGGGGGTCCGCGATCCTGGCCGGCGTGACGTGGGGACGAGCGTGGAGCGTGGGCCCGGTGCGGCGGTGAGCGCGAGAGGCGCCGGCGGGTCCGCGGGCGGTTCCGGCCGGCGATCGCCTGCGAGAGTCGCCGAGAACCGGGCGATGCTCGCCGGGGTCACCGGGACGACGGCCAGCGCCATGCCCGCGTTCCTCACCGGGGCGGTGGCGGTGCAGCTCGGCAGCGACATCGGGCTCGACGACCGCACGCTCGGCCTGTGCATCGGCGGGTTCTTCACCAGCGCCGCGCTCGGGTCCGCGCTGCTGGGGCGGGTGGCGGAGCGCCTCGGCGGCACCGCGGCGATGCGGATCGGGCTGGTCCTGACGATGACCACGGGTGCGCTGCTCGCCGTCGTCGTCCGCTCGCCCGTGGTCCTCGGCCTCCTGCTCGTGGTCGCCGGTGCGTCCAACGCGCTCACGCAGCCGGCCGCCAACCTGCTGCTGGTCGAGCGGCTGCCACCCCACCGCATGGGCATCGCGTTCGCGGTCAAGCAGGCCGGGATGCCGATGGCCAGCCTGATCGGCGGGGTGCTCGTCCCCGCGGTCGCGGTGACCGTCGGTTGGCGGTGGACCTACGTGGTCGCCGCGATCGTGGCGGTCACGGCCCTCCTCGTCCTCCCCCGGGGCACGATCGACCGCGCCGGGACCGGCGTGCGGCTGCGGCGCCGCAACGAGGGACCCGGGGCCGGGGCCGGGAGCGATCGTGGGCCCCGCCCGGAGCGCAAGCGGCCCGACCTGCCCACGACCCTGCTCGTCGGCTACGCCATGGTCGGCGCGCTCGGGGCCGGGGCGGCGAGCATGCTCACCTCGTTCCTCGTGACCGCGGCGGAGGCGAGCGGTGTCGCCGCCGGCCCTGCCGGCCTGCTGCTCACCGTCGGCTCGGCCGTGGGCATCGGTTCGCGCCTCGTCCACGGCCGCCTGGCCGACGGTCCGAAGCTGCTGCCCATCCGCCGGGTGATCGTCCTGCTCTCCCTCGGCGCCGTCGGGTTCGGCGTGTTCGCCCTCGACGAGCCCGCCGCCTACCTCGGCGGGCTCGTGCTCGTGTTCGGTGCCGGCTGGGCGTGGCCCGGGCTGTTCAACCTGTCGGTGGTGCGCAACAACCCCTCGGCGCCGGCGTCGGCGACCGGGATCAGCCAGACCGGCGTCTACATCGGCGCGGCGCTCGGCCCGGTCGCCGGGGGTGTCGTGGCCGCCGCCTGGGGTTACTCGGCGCTCTGGCTCGTCGCAGCCGGCGCCCTGGCGATCGCCGCAGCGTTGAGCATCAGGTTGCGGGTGCGGATCCGGGGCCACCGGTCCGGGCGGGCGACGGCGACCGGCTGAGCGCCGCCCGGTCGCCGGGCGGTCGCTCGATGCCGACGAGGTGGAACCAGCCGGCGATCGCCACCGGGTCGACGTCGCCGCTGCGCAGGCCGACGTGGCCGTCGGGGCGCACGACCAGGCAACCGGAGCCGGCCGACTCCTGGCGGCGGTGGACCTGGACCAGCGGGTCCGGGCCCGGGTCGATCGGCGGTGCGTCGCGATCGAGGAGCACGTGGAAGCCGGGCGTGGCGCACAGCTCGTGGAGCCGTCGGGGGCGCCCGTCGACGACGACCGGTGCGTCGCCGAGGCGGTCGCCGGCCCGGAGCCGACCGCACCTCGGGCCGTGGTCGACCGACAGCGGGCTCTGCCGGTGGTGGACCCGCAGGCGCGAGAGGTGGCGGATCCCCGCTGCGGTGAGGCGGCGCCGGGCGAGCAGATGGGGTACGAGCGGGGCGACGAGCGGCACCAGGTCGGTCCGCAGGGCGCGGGCGAACGGGTCGGTCGACGCCTCGCCCCAGAACAGGGTGTGGGTCAGTGCGAGCACCTGCTGGGCCGCCGGTCGGCGCTCGCGCTCATAGGACCCGAGCAGCGCATCGTCGGCCCCGGTGGCCGCCGGGTGCCGGGCCGAGAGCGCCACCTTCCATCCGAGGTTGGCGGCGTCGCCGATGCCGGTGTTCATGCCGAGGCCGCCGGCGGGGGAGTGCACGTGGGCGGCGTCGCCGGCCAGGAACAGCGGCCCGGCCCGGTAGCGGCGGGCGATGCCCCGGCGCAGTCGGACCCGCTCCGACCAGGCGACCGACACCACCCGGGCGCCGAGCCCGGCACGGTCGAGGAGGGCCTGCAGCTCCGCGGGCCGAACCTCGCCTGCCGTGGCGGGGTCGCGGCCACGTCCGTCGGCGGTGGGCGTCGCGGCGCGCGTCGCCAGGATCCGCCACGTTGCCCGCTCGCCGAGCGCGAAGACGAACACGAGCCCGTCGCGGCCGGGTGCGACGTGGGCGACGCCCTCCTCCAGCGCACCGTCGAGCTCGACGTCGGCGAGCACGGCCTCCACCGGGTAGGACAGGCTGTGCCAGCCGGCGCCCGCGAGCTCGCGAACGGTGCTCGACGACCCGTCGCAGCCGACCACGTGGCCGGCCGTGAACCGGTCGAGGCCGCCGTCCGTGCGGACCACCACGTCGACGCCGTCCGGCCCGGCGGAGACGTCGACGAGCTCGGTGCCCCACTCGATGGCGACGTCCCGCTCGGCGAGGGCGGCGGCCAGCACCGCCTCGACACCGACCTGGCCGACGAAGGTCAGGTACGGGAACGCGGTGTCGTCGAGCGCGAACGGCCCGAGGACGGCCTCGATCTCCCGTCCGCCGACGTGGAGGCGGCCGGTCGGGGCGACGTCGGCCCGGTCGAGCAGGGCGTCGGTCACGCCGTAGGGGCGCAGGACCTCGAGCGTGCGGGGGTGCACGATGAGCGCCCGCGACGGTCGCACGGTGTCGTGGCGTCGGTCGATGATGCGTACCCGGGCGCCGTGGTCGTGGGCGGCGAGCGCCGTCGTGAGCCCGGTCGGCCCGGCGCCGACCACCATCACGTCGGGCCCGGCGCCGTTCATGCGGTCACGCTCGTGACGTCGGTGAGTCGCCACCACGCCGCCTCCTCGCCCGGCGCGATGGCGTCGGCCGCCGCCGGGTCGTCGAGGAGCTGGTCGCGGCGGAACCCGGGGAGCACCGCGTAGCGGATCGACGAGGGGACGCTGACCAGCGCCAGCACCCGCCACAGCGCCCCGACGTAGTCGTGGGCGAGCGCCGGGTCGTCCCACTCGTAGAACCCGCGGTACCGGTCGTCCTGGTCGTGGGCCAGCCACAGCTTCGAGACGAAGCCCGGGAACCCGGCGAACAGGACCGTGTTGAGCAGGCTCTCGGCCCGGAACGCGGCGTGGGCCCGGTCGCTGCGGACGTGGCGGAGCCGGAAGGCGACGACGAGCACCGCCGGTGCGGCCGGTGGCGCCGGCCGGTCCACCGCCGTCTCCCGGTAGACCGCCGAGGACGTGCCGTCGGCGAACGTGAGCCGGCGTCCCACGTAGCCGGTCGGTTGGCGCAGTCGCCCCCGTGCGAGGAGCAGGTTGGCCCGCCAGGCGCACGAGCCGAGCGCCCGGGCCGCCTCGGTCGTGGGCAGCGGTGGATGCTCGATCACGACCCCCTCGGCTCCTGTCCTCGCCGCTGGTGCTCGGGCCCGCCGCCCGCTGTCGTCCGCCACCTCGACGATCGTCGTCGCCGGTGGCCGGTGAGAAGGGCCGAACGGCCCGACTCGTCCCTCAGGCGGGCTCGGGGGTCGCGCCGGTGCCGGGGGTGAGGGGGTCGGGGTCGGGGTCGGTCTCGAGGTCGGCCCAGACGGTCATCGACTCGAGGTCGGCCCGGCCGAACGCGGAGACCATGGCGACGTCGAGCGCGTCGAGGCCGCGGCCGATGAGGACCCGGCCCTTGCGGCGCCCGCCGTTGCGGGGGTCGAAGGTCCACCACTGGTCGCCGACGTAGACCTCCATCCACGCCGCGAAGTCGGGCGGCAGGCCGGTCGGCTCGACGTCGATCTCCGGGAGGTAGCCGAACGCGTACCGGGCCGGCACGCCGAGGGCACGCAGGAGCGTGATGGCGAGGTGGGTGAAGTCGCGGCACACCCCTTCGCGGGAGTGGAACACGTCGAGCGCGTCGGTCGTCGGGGTGCTGGTCCCGTAGCCGAAGGTGACGTTCTCGTGGACCCAGTCGCTGACCGCCCGCACCCTGGCCCAGCCGTGGCGCCCGTCGCCGAACAGGTCGGTCGCCACCTGCTCCATCTCGTCGGAGGGGCAGTAGCGGCTCGGCAACGTGTAGCGGAGGACGTCGTGGGGGAGCAGCTCGGGCGGGATCTCGATGGCGCCGTCGTCGGCCGCGTCGGGCTCGTCCGGCGTCTCGACCCGGGCGTCGTAGCGGATCGTCGAGCGGCCCTCGGGCAGCGTGATCCGTCGGCACGAGTTGCCGAAGCCGTCGGTGTAGACCGACGAGGCGATGGGCGTGCGCTCGTCCCACATCGCCTCGACGACGTGGAGCGGCGCGTCGGCGCGCGGCTCCACCTGGAGCACCGCGTGGGTGGGCCCGGAGGTGACCTGCACGAACTCGCAACCGACGTGGATCAGCATGTGCGTGCGCCTACCCAGGTCGTCGAGCGGTCTCACCTGACGTGTGCCTGACCGGGCACACGCGCCGGGGCGTCGGCCTCGTTGCGGCGCTCATGGCGCGCCGTTCGACTCCTCGGCCCACACCGTCATCGAGTCGAGCTGGAGCTGGCCGTAGGAGGAGACCATGGCGACGTCGAGGGCGTCGAGACCCCGGCCGATGAGGACCCGGCCCTTGCGGCGCTCGCCGTTGCGGGGATCGAACGTCCACCAGCGCCCGCCCAGGTAGACCTCCATCCACGCGTAGAAGTCCATGGGGATCGGGTTGGGAGGGACGTCGATGTCGGGCAGGTAGCCGAAGGCGTACCGGGCCGGGATGTTCAGCGCGCGGACCATGGCGACGCCGAGGTGGGCGAAGTCACGGCACACGCCCTGGCGTGTGTTGAAGACGTCGAGCGCGTCGGTCATCGGCCCGCTCGAGCCGTACGCGAAGTTGATCGAGCCGTGCACCCAGTCGACCACCGACTGGACCCTGCCCCAGCCGGGCGGGTGGGTGAAGAACAGCTGCCGTGCGGCGTCGGCCAGCTTGTCCGAGGGGCAGAACCGGCTCGGGAGCGTGTAGCGCAGCACCTCGTTCGGCAGCGCGTCGGGAGCGATCTCCACGGCGCTCGGGTCGGCCGGGTCGGGGCTCGGCGGCACGTCGACGTGGGCGTCGAAGCGCATGACCGACTGGCCCGGCGGAAAAGTCAGGCGCCGACACAGGTTGCCGTAGCCGTCGAGGTAGGTCGACGAGGTCGCCTCGGTCGCGCTGTCGAGTGACGCGTCGACGACGTGGTGGACGCCGTCGGGCCGCGGTTCGACCTGGACGATCGCGTGCGTCGGCTCGAGGGCCTGTTGCACGAACTCGCACCCGACGTGGACCAACATCGCTCGGGACCGTACCCCGCGCGGGCGGGCGGCCGTCCCGACGGAGGACGTGAACGTCGCGTGAAGCCGTCGTCAGCGCCGGGCGCGGACCGCACCGGTGACGAGCCAGCCGTCGCCGAGGAAGCGCCACTGGAGCAGCGCGAACCGACTGAGCATCAGCAGCGCGAGCGAGCCCCACAGCCAGCCGATCCCGGCGCCGGTGACGAGGACGAGCACCGCGGCGGGGATGAACACGGCGGCGGCCGCGGCCATCGCCCACGCGAGGAACCGCATGTCACCGGCGCCGATGAGGATGCCGTCGAGCGCGAACACCACGCCGTTGAGCGGCTGCATCACGGCAACGATGCCGAGCACGAACGCGGCGAGCGCGATCACGTCGGGATCGGAGCTGAAGATGTGGGCGATCGGGGAGCGCAGCAGCCCGACCACGATGGCGAACACCACGCCGACCCCGAGGCCCCACTCGAGCATGCGCCGCCCGACGGCACGGGCGCCGTCGGCGTCGTCGGCACCCAGGAACCGGCCGATCATCGCCTGACCGGCGATGGCGATGGCGTCGAGGCTCAGCGCCAGGAAGGCCCACACCTCGAAGGCGATCTGGTGGGCGGCCAGGTCGACGGTGCCGATGCGGGCGGCGACGGCGGTGGAGAACGTGAACGAGCCCCGCAGCGCCGCGGTGCGTACGAGCAGGTCGAGGCCGACGACGAGCAGCCGCCCGATCGTGCGGGGATCGGGCCGCAGGCTCACGCCGTGGGCCCGGACGGCCCGGCCGACCCAGGTGACGTAGACGGCGGCGCCACCGGCCTGGGCGACGACGGTGGACAGGGCGGACGCGCCGATGCCCTGGTCGAAGCCGTAGATCAGGATCGATTCGAGGACGAGGTTGGCGAGCGCGGTGCCGAGGGCGATGTAGAGCGGCCGGCGGGTGTCCTGCAGGCCGCGCAGGTAGCCGGTGCCGGCCAGGGTCACGAGGAGGGCGGGGAACCCGATGAGGCTGATCCGCAGGTAGATCAGCGCGTTGGTGCGGACCTCGCCCTCGCCGCCGAGGAGGTCGATCAGCGCAGGGCCGAACACCCAGCCCGCGACGGCCAGGAACACCCCGATCGCGGCGGCGAGCCACATCCCCTGGGTGGCCTGGTGGGCCGCCTGCTGCTCGTCGCCGGCGCCGAGGAGGCGCGACACCGAGGCGGTGGTGCCGTAGGCGAGGAAGATGAAGACGGCGAACCCGGTGAGCAGCACGTTGGTGGCCAGCGCCAGGCCGCCGAGCTGCACGGTGCCGAGGTGGCCGACGATCGCCGTGTCGGCGAGCACGTACAGCGGTTCGGCGACCAACGTCCCGAGGGCGGGAACGGCGAGGCGGAGGATCTCCCGGTCGTAGGGCCCGGCCCGCAGACGGCCGGTCAACGACGACAGCAGCGACACCCCGCGAGCATGGCCGAACCGCCGGTCCCGTTCGGCATCAGCCGCGGCCGCACGACGATGCCGGCGGGCTGCTCAGCAGCGGCTCACGCGGCGCCGCACTCGACGACCACCGAGGTGGCGCCGATGATCGGCGGGTCCATCGTCTCGACGCCACCGCCGGAGACGGGCTCGACCGTGACCCGGTCGCCGATGGCGAGGTCGGCCGGATCAAGCGCTCGGTCGTCGTCGCACGTGAGGTCCCCGGCATCGAACGCGACCTGGACGTCCTGGCCGCTCACCGGGTTGGCGCCGAGGTCGGCGTCGATCGTCACGACCCACCGGTCCTCGACACCCTCGCCCTGCTCCGCCGGTGCGGTCACCGTCCCGTCGAACGGATCGTCCGAGCTGCAGTCGACGAGCGCAAGCAGGGCGGAGACCACCCCGACACCGGCCAGGACCTTCCAACGCACGAGACCACCTCCGACGTTGGGACGACCCGAGCACCCGACGAGTTCCGCTCGGGCTGGTCGTTCAGGCCGACGTCCAGCGTTCGACGATGGCGTCGTGGACCAGGCCGTTCGAGAGGACGCAGCCGTCGACGGGGCCGTCGTAGCGCTGGTCGCGGCCGTAACGGTCGGTGGCCCGGCCGCCGGCCTCGGTCACCAGGAGCGCCGTGGCGGCGACGTCCCACGCACCGATGTGGCCGTAGAGGTCGGCGTCCCACGAGCCCTCGGCCACCTTGCACCCGCTGAACGCCGATGGCCACGGGAACCACACCGGCACCACCTCCGGGGCGTCGGCGGTGGCCATGCGGACGAGCCCGTCGCTGTGGACGCTCGCTTCGGTCGCCGGCGGTCCCGAGGCCCGGACGATGGCCGGCGCCGTCACGCCGTTGCGGTCGGACACCCGCAGGCGGACGCCGTCGCGGTGCGCGCCGTGGCCACGCACCGCCCAGTACGTCTCCCGGGTCGCCGGGTTGGCGGCCGTGGCCACGATCGGCTGGCCCGCGGCGTCACAGAGCGCCACGGCGATCATCGACGTCGGGATGCCGAGCACGAACTGCTCGGTCCCGTCGATCGGGTCGATCACCCAGGTCCTCGGCCCGGCCGCCTCCCGGCTCTCCTCCTCACCGAGCACCCGGTCGTCACCGAACGTCGAGGCGACCGCGTCGATGAAGCGCCGGTTCACCTCGTGATCGGCCGTGGTCACCAGCGAGCGATCGGGCTTCGTCTCGGTCCGGAACCCGTCGGCCCGCAGGCCACGCACGAGCTCGACCGCGTCGTCGACGAAGGCACGGACGAACGCGAGCTCGTCCGCGTGGGCGGGGGAGGACATCGGGGGCTGCTCCTGCTGATCTTGCATCCACAGACTGCCACGGGTGGTCGTCGGTGCATGCAAGACCAGGCGCGGTCGGCGCGCTCCCGAGCCGTGCGGTCAGGCGGTGTGCTGGTGGAGCTTGCCGTCCTCGGCGGCGAGGCGGGCCAGGAGGGGCGACAGCTCCCAGTGGCGACCGCCGAGCGAGTCGCTGTAGCCCCGGATCTTGTCGGCGACCTCGGCGAGGCCGACCTGGTCGGCCCAGTACATCGGCCCGCCCCGGTACATGGGCCAGCCGTAGCCGTTGACCCAGGTGACGTCGATGTCGCTGCCCCGGATTGCGATCCCCTCCTCGAGGATCTTCGCCCCCTCGTTGACCATCGGGTAGAGGCAGCGCTCGAGGACCTCGTCGTCGGTCACCGCACGCTGCTCGATGCCCTGGCCGACCGCGAAGTCCCGGATCATCTGCTCGACCTCGGGGTCGGGCGTCGAGGCCCGGGTCTCGGGATCGTAGGTGTAGTAGCCGCGGCCGTTCTTCTGGCCCCGCCGGCCGCTCTCGCACATGATCTCCCGCACCGACGAGCCCGTCGACGTCTCGGCCTTCCAGCCGATGTCGAGGCCCGCGAGGTCGCTCATGGCGAACGGCCCCATCGGGAAGCCGAAGTCGTAGAGGACCCGGTCGACCTGGGCGGGCGTGGCGCCCTCGAGGATGATGCGGTCGGCCTCGATGCGGCGCTGGAACAGCATCCGGTTGCCGATGAAGCCGTGGCACACGCCGGCGAGCACCGCGACCTTGCCGATGCGCTTGCCGATCGCCATCGCCGTGGCCACCGTGCGGGGCGACGACGCCGAGCCGCGCACGACCTCGAGCATCTTCATCACATTGGCCGGCGAGAAGAAGTGCATCCCGATGACGCTCTCGGGCCGCGACGTGGCCGACGCGATCTCGTTGACGTCCAGCGCCGAGGTGTTCGTCGCCATGATCGCGTCGGCGTTGCAGATCTTGTCGAGCTCCGCGAACACCGACTTCTTGAGGTCCATGTCCTCGAACACGGCCTCGATGACGAGATCGCAGCCGGCGAAGTCGTCCTTGTCGGTCGACCCGGTGATGAGCGCCATCCGCTCCTCGACCGCCTCGGCCGGGATCGACCCTCGCGACGCCGAGCGCTCGTAGTTCTTGCGGACCACGCCGAGGCCGCGGTCGAGCGACTCCTGGTCCCGCTCGACGATCGTGACCGGGATGCCGACGTTGGCGAAGTTCATGGCGATGCCGCCGCCCATCGTCCCGGCACCGAGCACACCGCAGCGGCGGATGTCGGCGATCGGCGTGTCCTTGGGGATGTCGGGCACCTTGTTGGCGGCGCGCTCCGCGAAGAAGTAGTAGCGCTGGGCCGCGGACTGCGGGCCGGTCATCACCTCGCGGAACAGGCGCTGCTCGACCGCCATGCCCTCGTCGAAGGGGAGGTTGGCGGCGGCCTCGATGCACTGGACGTTGTACTCGGGGGCGAGGAAGCCCCGGGCCTTGCGGGCGATCGACGCCCGGAAGTCGGCGAACAGCTTCTCGTTGCCCCGGGCGGGCAGCACCTTGTCGTCTCGGTCGCGGACCTTCACGAGCGGCAGGTCCTCGGCCACGGCCCGCTCGGCGAACGCCACCGCCGCGGCTCGCAGTGCGGTGAGGTCACCGTCGACGACCTCGTCGACCAGGCCGTCGGCCAGCGCCTCGTCGGCGCCGATGTGGCGGCCCGAGGTCACCATGTCGAGCGCCTTGGGGACCCCGACGACGCGGGGCAGGCGCTGGGTGCCGCCGGCGCCGGGCAGGAGGCCGAGGTTGACCTCGGGCAGCCCGAACTTCGCCGACGACAGCGCCACCCGGTAGTGGGCGCACAGCGCGACCTCGAGGCCGCCGCCGAGCGCGGTGCCGTGGATGGCGGCGATGACCGGGACCGGTGCGTCCTCCATCGCCGACTGGGTCTCGAGCAGGCCCGGGCCCTTCGGGGCGCCGCCGAACTCGCTGATGTCGGCGCCGGCGATGAACGTGCGCCCGTCGCAGATCAGCACGATGGCCCGCGCTCCGCCGGCGGACGCCCGGGTCACGCCGTCGAACAACCCTTGGCGGACGTGGTGGCTCAGCGCGTTCACCGGCGGGTTGTTCACCGTGATGACGGCGATGTCGCCCTCGGTGGCGAGGTCCACGGACTCTGTGACGGCGGTCATGACGAACAGTCAAGCAGCACGACCGCCACCGGTTCGATTCTGTCCCCGCCCCGCTGTCAGGATCCCCCCGAACATCCGAACTGGTCCCCGCGGAATGCCACCGGTGGAACTCCGTGGGGTCCAGAACGGGTTGAGGGGCCGGAGTCCGGGGGGATGGGTCGCGTGCTGGTCGAATCGTTGCTGCCGCTGGGGAAGCTCGACCCGGGGCTGCGGGCACCGGACACACCGCTCGACATCCGCGACTTCGCCGCCGGCGCCGCCCTGGCCGAGGACGTCGGCCTCGATGCCGTGCTCGTCGAGGAGACCAAGGACGACCCGTTCCAGCTGCTGGCCCTCGGCGCGTCGACGACCTCGACGATCGGGCTCGGCACGTCGGTGGCCATGGCGTTCCCCCGGAGCCCGACGGTGACCGCGATGTCGGCGTGGTCGCTGCAGAAGCTGTCGGGCGGTCGGTTCGTGCTCGGCCTCGGCACCCAGGTCCGGGCCCACGTCCAGCGCCGCTACGGTGTCACGTGGCATCCGCCGGCGCCGTGGATGCGCGACTACATCGGCGCGGTGCGGGCCGTGTGGTCGAGCTGGCAGGACCGCACACCGCTGGCCTACGAGAGCGAGCGCTATCGCCTCGACCTGATGGTGCCGCTGTTCGACCCGGGCCCGATCGACCACCCGCGGATCCCGATCCACGTCGCCGCCATCGGGCCGAACATGTGCGCCGTCGCCGGTGAGGTCGCGGACGGGGTGCGTCTCCACCCGGTGTGCACGCCCCGGTTCATCGACGAGGAGGTGCTCCCTGCGCTCGCTCGGGGTGCGGCCCGATCCGGTCGCGACGTGGCCGAGGTCGAGGTGTGCATGAAGCCGCTCGTCGGCACCGCGCCCGATGCCGCGGCCCTGGAGCGGGTGGCGGAGACGGTGCGGGCCCGGGTCGCGTTCTACCTGTCGACGCCGTCGTACCGGCGAACGTTCCACCTCCACGACTGGGGCGACATCGCCGAGAAGGCCTCGCAGCTGTCGCGGGAGCAGCGGTGGGACGAGCTGCCGGGCCTGGTCACCGACGAGATGCTCCACACCGTGGCCACGCTCGGCACCCACGACGAGATCGCCTCGAAGCTCCGGGAGCGCTACTCGGGTCGCGTCGACCGCGTCGAGTTCTCGACCCCGGTGACCGGGCCGGACGACGCCGAGGTGCTGCGCCGGATCCTCGCAGACCTCCGTTGACGCCACGGTTCCAGGACATCTCACCCGCGTCGTGTGACGACGCCTGAACCTCGTTCTCGTACCGTCGCCTGCGGGGAGCGCCCGGTCCGCGGGCTGCCGAGAGAAGGAGACGTTCGCATGTCGAGGACCATGTCGGACACCCAGGGGGTCGGCTACCGCGATGTGAGCGGTTGGGTCGGTTGGATCGCGTTCGCCGCCGTGTTCATGATGGTCGGCGGGGTCATGAACGCCATCAGCGGCCTGGTGGCGCTCGTCAACGACGAGTGGGTCGTGTGGGCGCACACCGACTCCCTCTACGTCGATCTCACCACGTGGGGTTGGGCCCACCTGATCATCGGGCTCGTCGTCGCGCTCAGCGGCGCCGCACTGCTGACCGGCAGCGTCGTCGCCCGGACCGTGGGTGTGATCGCCGCGAGCCTCAGCCTGCTCGCGAACTGGCTGTGGCTACCCGCCTACCCGTTCTGGGCCATCACGGTCATGGTGATCGACGCCCTGATCATCTGGGCGCTGATCGTCCACGGCGGCGAGCTGCGCAAGGTTTGAGCAACCGACCGTCCACGGGCCGCAGGTCGTCGTCGGTGAGCGGACCGGCGGGGCCTGCGCGATGAGTGCCTGCTGCGGGCCGTCCCGCCCCGAGCCCGCCCGGTCGGCCGCGGTCGCCGACCGGGCGGAGCGGGCTTCGGGCGGAGGCGCTCCGACCGGGCTCGTGACCGTGCCCGCGACCACGTTCGCCATGGGCACCGACGACCCCCGGGGATACCCCGACGACGGCGAGGGCCCGGTCCACGACGTCGAGCTCGCCACCTACGCCATCGCCGCCTGTGCCGTGACCAACGAGCAGTTCGGCGCGTTCGTCGCCGACACCGGCCACCGCACCACCGCCGAGCGGTTCGGCACGTCGTTCGTGTTCGCCGGGCTGCTCCCCGACGAGTTCCCCCCGACGCGGGGTGTCGCCGCCGCGCCGTGGTGGCGGGAGGTCCATGGCGCCGACTGGCGCCATCCCGAGGGCCCCCACAGCGACCTGGGTGGCCGCGAGGCCCATCCCGTGACCCACGTGAGCTGGGACGACGCGGTCGCGTACTGCCGTTGGAGCGGTACCCGACTGCCGACCGAGGCGGAGTGGGAACGGGCGGCACGGGGCGATCGGGCCGGCGCCCACTTCCCGTGGGGCGACGAGCTCGAACCCGGCGGCGAGCACCGCATGAACGTGTTCCAGGGCCGGTTCCCCCAGCGCAACACCGCCGCCGACGGCTGGACCGGCACGTGCCCGGTCGGATCGTTCCCGGCGAACGACCTCGGCCTCCACGAGGTCACCGGCAACGTGTGGGAGTGGTGCGCCGACTGGTTCGATCCCGGCTACTACGCCCGCTCGCCCCGCCGAGCACCGTCCGGCCCGAGGAAGGGCACCGCCCGGGTGATGCGGGGCGGCTCCTACCTGTGCCACGAGAGCTACTGCTGGCGCTACCGGGTCGACGCGCGCAGCGCCAACACCCCCGACAGCTCGACCGGCAACATCGGCTTCCGCGTCGCCGCCGACGTGACCTGACCGACGTGACCTGACCGAGGTGACGTGCGCGGGCGGCCGCCGAGGCCGGCGGCCGCCCGAGCCCGCCCCGCTACTGCCGGGCCATCGCGATGCGGTGGCGCTCCTCGGGGTCGATGTGGTGGTCGTGGTCGTCGGCGCCGATGTCGAGGCGGACCCAGCGGATCTTGCCGTCGAACCGGCTCGTCGCGACGGTGTAGTCGGACGACACGGTCGTGCCCGACTCGTAGCCGATGTCGCAGGTCTCGTCGGCGGAGAAGATCATCGGCTGGGTCATGTCGACCCGGCCCTTGCCGACCTCGGTGTCGTCGCAGAACAGGTGGACGTCGCCGCCCTTGGCGAGCCCTCCGCCGTCGTAGGCGAACTCCATCCGCACCTGGTGGTTGCCGGCCGGGATCGCCTCGTCGGCCCTGGCGACGAACTCGTGGATCCCGAGCACGTTGTACGCGAACCGCAGCGTGCCGTCGAGGAGGTAGACCGACCAGCCGCCGAAGTACCCGCCCTGGGCGATGATCACGCCGCTCGCGGCCCCGGTCGGGACGTCGATCTCGGCGGTGACCGAGAACGACTTGTTCTTGATGCTGAGGACGCTGTTCTCCGACAGGCGCCCCATGCCCGGGTAGAACGTCTGCGAGGTGCCCCGCACGAGCGTCGGTCGGCCGGCGAGCTCGGGGTTGAGCCGCTCGCCCGAGCGGTCGTCCATCGGCAGCACGTCGTACTTGACCGCCTCGATCAGCCACAGCCGCTGCAGTGCGGCCAGGCGTTCGGGCTGCTCGGCTGCGAGGTTCCGGGCCTGGCTGTAGTCGCTGTTGCCGTCGTAGAGCTCCCACACGTCGTCGTCGAACGCGGGGAGGTTCCCGCCGACGAGGATCCACGGTGTCTTGTGCTTGGTGACCGCGCTCCAGCCCTTGTGGTAGATCCCGCGGTTGCCGAACATCTCGAAGTACTGGAGGTCGTGGCGCTCCGGTTCGTCGTCGCCCGCGAACGTGTACGCCATGCTGGTGCCCTCGATCGGCGCCTGCTGCACGCCGTTGACCATGGTCGGTTCGGGCAGCCCGGCGGCTTCGAGGATCGTGGGCGCGACATCGATCACGTGGGTGAACTGGGAGCGCAGGCCGCCCTGCTCGGTGATCCCGCCGGGCCAGTGCACGATCGTGCCGTTGCGGGTGCCGCCCCAGTGCGACGCCACCTGCTTCGTCCACTGGAACGGCGTGTTCATCGCCCACGCCCAGCCGACCGAGTAGTGGTTGTACGACGTCGGGGTCCCGAACTCGTCCACCTTGGACCGCATGAACTCGGGCGTCTCGAGCGCGGCCATGCCGTTGAAGTTGGCCATCTCGTTGAACGCGCCCTGCATCGTGCCCTCGGCGGACGCACCGTTGTCACCGATGATGTAGTAGATCAGCGTGTTCTCGAGGATCCCGAGGTCCTCGATGGCGTCGACGATCCGGCCGACGTGGTGGTCGGTGTGCTCGAGGAAGCCGGCGTACACCTCCATCTGACGGGCCAGGACGGGCTTGAGCTCGTCGGGCATGTCGTCCCACGCCGTGATCTCGTCGTGGCGGGCCGTCAAGCCGGTGTCGGCGGGGATGACGCCCAGCTCCTTCTGGCGGGTGATCGTGCGCTCCCGCTGGACGTCCCATCCGTCGTCGAACTCGCCGCGGTAGCGGTCGGCCCACTCGGTCGGGACGTGGTGGGGCGCGTGGGTGGCACCGGGGGCGAAGTAGGTGAAGAACGGGCGGTCGGGCATCAGCGCCTTCTGCTGGCGGATCCACCCGATGGCCCGGTCGGCCAGGTCCTCGGTGAGGTGGTAGCCCTCCTCGGCCGCCGCCGGCGGCTCGACCGGGGTGGTGCCGTCGTAGAGCGCAGGGTCGTACTGGTTGTTCTCGCCGCCGATGAACCCGTAGAACGTCTCGAACCCGCCACCACCCGACGGCCACGCGTCGAACGGGCCCAACGGCGAGGACTGCCACACGGGCACCTCGTGGCACTTGCCGAACTGCGCGGTGGAGTAGCCGTTCAGCTTGAGCGTCATGGCCAGCGGGGCCTTGGTGTTCGGCCGAAGCGAGCTGTTGCCCGGTGCCGACGTCGCCGTCTCGGTGATGCTGCCCATGCCCACCGAGTGGTGGTTGCGCCCGGTGAGCAGCGCCTGACGGGTCGGGGCGCACAACGCCGTGGTGTGGAACCGGTTGTAGCGGAGCCCGCCGGCGGCGAGCCGGTCGGCGGTCGGGGTGCGGACCGGCCCGCCGAACGCGCTCGATGCGCCGAAGCCGACGTCGTCGAGCAGCACGACGAGCACGTTCGGCGCCCCCTCGGGGGGCAGCAGCGGCGTGATCGGCGGGAAGTCGGTGTCCGGGTCCTTGGCGTCGTAGGTCGTGAGCCCCGGTCGGGGTCGATCGGGGATCGGCAGCATCGTGCGCGCATGTCGGTCGGCCGGCTGAGCCATCGGGTCGTGACCTCCATCGATCCGGTCGCAGATGGCCTGAATGCTGATCATGCGGTCACGGCCCGGCGTCATCCCCCAAGGGTGATTCCCTCTGCCCGGAGCTCACTCCCAGCCGAGGTGCGGCCGTGACTCCGGACCGGAGCGAGAGCGGAGCGGCTCGTCGGCCAGCGGTTCCGTGGATGTGGGCGCGGGCGCACAGAAATGCGCCTCGGAGGTTGATCGGCAGCACTCGGTCGAACGCGGTGGTCACGATGGCCGTCCGGCCCTCCAACTCACGCACGCCGTCATGATGCTCGTTGTCATCGGCGGCGCCGCTACCGGACCGGTACCGTCCGTCCCGATGACCTCCGCCCACGATCGGTTGCTCGCCCGTGCCCAGCATGCGGTGGACGAGATCGTGCCCGAGGGCGTCCGGGTCGAGGTGCTCGACGGAGCGATCATCGTGAATCCACCCCCGTCGCCCAAGCACGGTCGCGTCGTCTTCCGCCTGGCTCAGGAGATGGCGGCGCTCGTGCCTGCCGAGCTCACCGTCGACCCGACCGGCATCGGGGTGTACGAGCACGACCATCCCGACGCCGAGTACCAGGTGCCGGACGTGACGGTCTACCGGTCCGAGAGCGTCGCACCGTTGCGCCTGACCGGTGCTGTGGTCGAGCTCGCGGCCGAGGTGATCTCGCCGGCGAACCGGCGGCAGCGGGCGTACGAGCAGTCGATCGTCGAACGGGCCGGGCGCTACGGCATCGCCTGGGTGCTGGTGATCGACCCGGACGCGCCGAGCGCACGGTGGTGGCACGACGGCATCGAGGTCGCCGGCGGGCCGTCGTGGACCGCCGGGCTCGACCTCGACGCCGTGCTGTCGGCCTGACCTGTTGCCGCCGCCGGCGTCAGCCGACGCCGATCGGGCGGGTGGCGGCCGGGGAACGATCGAAGACGAGGTGGCCGTCGCGCCACAGGGCCATGCCGATGTCGGCGTTGCCGACGCGGCGGCGCAGGGTGGCGGTGAGGGGCTGGCCGACGGCGATCGCCGGTGACGCCAGGCCGAGCGCGGCGGCCGGGTTGACCGAGACGAGGTCGACGGCGGCGCCGATCGGGGCGACCCCGGCGGCGTCGAGCGCCCACGGCGCCTGGGGCAGCGATGACGGCAGGTAGTCCGAGCACAAGACGTCGCACAGCCCGGCCCGCACGGCATCGGTGGCGAGCAGGTTCCCGGGGGAGGTCGACCGCCCCCGCACCGCGTTGGGGGCCCCGAGCACGGTGGCCATGCCCAGCTCCCGGGCCCGGGTCGCGGCGGCGACGGTGAGCGGGAACTCGGCGACCCGGGCGCCGAGCTCGTGGCCCTGCTCGACGTCGTCGGGGTTGCGGTCGTCGTGGCTGGCCAGGGTGACCCCGGCGGTCGAGGCCAGCTTCGCCACCTCCCGGCGGCGGTCGTCGGCCGCAGCGCCCCCGTCGTCGGACTCGGCGATCAGCGCATCGACCTCGTCGAGCGACACACCCCAGTCCTCGGCGTAGAACCGTCGGTGCTCCTCGGCCGATGCGAACCGGGTCCGGGCCGTCGAGTGCTCCATCATCGACACGAGCACGACCCGCGACGAGATCCGCAGGACCGAGGCGAGCGCGTCGACGGCCCGGTCGTCGGTGACCTCGCAGCGGGCGTGGAGCCGCCAGTCACAGGCCAGGTGGGGGGCCAGCTCCTCGAGCAGCTCGGCCAACGCGAGCGCGTCGGCGGTCTCGATCCCCTTGCCCGGCGAGTGCTCGCACCGGGCCGACAGGCAGACGGTGCCGATCCCGGCGGCGGCGCACTCGGCGTCGAGCCCGATGAGCACGCTGGCCTGGTCGAGCACGACCGTGGCCCGGGGCCGGCGCCGCTCGCGGAGGTTGTCGAGGTGGAGGTCGACCGCAGCCGGCATCAGCACCTGTTCGGGCTCACCGGTGCGGGCGACGATGTGGTCGACGACCCCGTCGTCGCGCAGGACCACGGTGGCGCAACCGATCCCGGGTCGACCGCCACCGGGGATCACCCGGACGCGGTCGAGGACCGTTGGCCGGCCACCGGCCGGGTCGATCAGGGTTCCTGCCATCGGACGGCTCCGTTCTCGATGCGCCCGGCGAGGACCGGGACGGCGGCGGTGCGGGGGATCGGCGGGCTGCGGTCCTCGGTGGCGGTGACCACGACGACCCGCCCGGTCGCGGCGACCTCGGCGATCCACTGCCCGGTGGCCGCCTCGGTGCCGGGGTCGTCGAGCACCACGATCGGTGCGGTGCCGCCGAGCGCGGCGGCGAGCGCGACCCGGCGTCGCTCCTCGCCCCGAAGCCGCCCGACCGGGGTGGCGGCGAGATGGGCGGCGCCGGCCCGGTCGAGCACGACGGTGGCGGCCGACTCGTCGAGCCCCGTCAGCCGGGCCACGGCCGAGGCGGCGGGACGGCGGGGCGGGACGGCGAGCGGCCCGTCGAGCGCGGCGACGTGGTGACGGCGGGCCCATGCCACGGTCCGGGCATCGGCGGTGGCCAGATCGACGGGCTCGCCGTGCCCGTTCGCGGAGGCCGGTGGGGTGTCGGCGCCGATGGCGACCGATCCGGCGTCGGGTCGGTAGGTGCCGGTGAGGCAGCGGGCGAGGGTCGTCGTGCCGCTGCCCGGTGGGCCCGTCACGGTCACGACCGAGCCGCCGCGGGCCACGAGCTCGACGTCGCGGAGGACCGGCCCCCCGGCGAACGCCTTGGTCAGGCCGGTGACGGTGAGGCGCAGGGCCACATCGAGGTCCGGGGTCACAGCCGGCTCGACACGAGGAGCTGGGTGTAGGGGTGGGCCGGGTCCTCGAGGATCTGGTCGACGACCCCCTCCTCGACGATCTCGCCGTGGTGCATGACGACGACCCGCGACGCGAGCACCCGCACGACGCCGAGATCGTGGGTGACGACGACGGTCGCGCCGGCGAGACGGGCGGTGACCCGCTCGATGGTGTCGAGCAGGCTGGCCTGGACCGACGGGTCGAGGCCCGTCGTCGGCTCGTCGAGGAGCAGCACCGGCGGCGGGTCGACGAGCGCCCGGGCCAGCTGGACCCGCTGGGCCATGCCGCCGGAGAACGTGCGCAGGCGGTCGCGGTGACGGGCCGGGTCGACCTCCAGCTCGGCCAGCAGCTCGGTGGCCCGGGTGTGGATGGCGTCGACGCTTCGGGCGCCGGTGGCGAGGAGGCGTTCGGCGACGTTCGACTCGGCAGCCAGGGACGGATGGAGCCCGGCGGCGAGCGCGTTCTGGTGGACCATGACGACGGTCGACCGCTGGAGCTCGGCCACCGGACCGGCCACTTCGAACAGGTCGCCGATGCCGGCGACCTCGCAGGTGCCGTCGTCGGCGGGCGCGTCGAGGTGGAGGGTGCGCAGCAGGGTGGTCTTCCCCGAGCCCGACTCGCCGAGGACGCCGACGACCTCGCCGGGGCCGACGTCGAACGACGCGCTCCGCACCGCGACGACCGTGCCGCAGGCCGCGCACCGGTTCGTCCCGGCGGCGGAGCCGGTCGTCTCGGCGCAGCGCACACAACCCGGACCGAAGTGGCGGGCGACGCCCCGGACCGACAGCACCGGCTCCGGCGGTCGCAACGGCGCCGGCGCGACCACTTCGTCGGCGGTCAGCATCCGCCCGCCTCCAGACGGCGACGGGCGCACGCGTCGACGTCGCTGCACCGCCACCGGTCGGCGCCGTCGTCGGTGGCCAGCTCGTACCGGCTCGCAGCCGGGACCCGGTACGACGTCGTCGAGGCGCAGCGATCACAGCGACCGCCGCCCCGCTCGGCCCGCAGCGGGCGATCGGCGAACGCCAGCGGTTCGACGCTCGTGTGGGGCGGGAGGGCGGTGACCCGGGCGCGGCGGCCGGCGCCGAGCAGGATCGGGTGGGGCCGCCGGTCGAGGCGGAGGACGTCGTAGCGGGGGATCGGGCTCGGGCTCATCAACGTGCGCCCGTCGACGACGACCGGGTGGTCGGCCCCGCCGGCCGGGCCGCCGCGACGGATCTCGTCGTCGTAGAGGTCCAGGTAGGCGGGGGTGTAGTCGCCGGCGGCGTGGTGGCCGAGCGCGGCGATCTCGTCGGGCACGACCCGGCGCAGCGGCTCGGGGTGGGGGACCTGGAGGACGAGGAGCTGGTCGGCGCGCAGCTCGGTCTCTGGGATCCGGTGGCGGCTCTGGACGATCGTCGCGGCCCGGGTGTCGGTGGCCGGGGCGCAGCCGGCGGTCGTGGTGATCAGCGAGCGCATGGCGTCGGCGTTGACCGAGGCGTCGTCGCCCTGGTCGATCACCTTCACGACGTCGGTCGGCCCGACCAGCGACAGGGTGACCTGGAGGCCGCCGCTGCCCCAGCCCCGGGCCACCGGCATCTCCCTCGACGCGAACGGCACCTGGCGGCCGGGGATGGCCAGCGCCTTGAGCAGGGCCCGGCGCACCTCCCGCTTGGACGCCTCGTCGAGGTAGGCGAACGCCTGGCCCCGGCCGTGGCGGGCGGCGAGGCCGGCGACCGTCGGTGCGCTCATCGGGTCGCCCCTGCTTCGTTGTGGTCGTTGTGGTCGTGGTCGGAGCGGCCGTCGTGATCAGCGTCGCCGGCGTGGTCGTCCGGGTGGTCCTCGTCGCCGTCGGTCGGAGCGTCGGCGTGGGCGGCGGGGCGGCGGACCTGGTCGAGGTAGGAGGCGAAGCTGGCGTAGTGCGGGAGACGGAGGTGCTCGACGAAGCCGTTGGTGGCCGAGCCGTCGACCGTGGCCGTCACCGTCTGGGTGTCGAGGTCGATCGGGGTGGACGCGCCGTCGGACCGGCTCGCCTCGTCCGACTGGATCGCGCCGTCGAGGAGGGCGAGGGCGACGGCGCGGCGGTCGAGCTCACCGAGCGACGCACCCCAGCCGATGGCGAAGCCGGCCCGCCCGTCGACGTCGGCATCGACGACCGCGTCGGCCTCGACGACCGGGACCTCGGCGACGACACACGGCACCCCGGTACGGGGGTGGGCGACCCGGACGCCGACGACGGCCGTGGTCAGCTCGGCGAGCACGGCTTCGCGGCGCCGTCCGAGAACGAGGGCGGCGAGGGCGACGAGGCCCGACGTCTCGCCCCGTGCGAGTACGCCGAGCCGGGTCGGTCGGTCGTAGGGGAGGCGCAGCGCGGTCCGGGCCGGATCGTCGCCGTGGTGCAGCTCGTCGTCCGGCCGCACGGTGTCGTCTGGGACGCGCTCGTCCTCGCCGGGATCGCGGCCGAGGACCGGGACGTCGTGGAGCAGGTCCCGCACCCGGGGGCAGGTGGCCCGGGTCGGCATCGGCGGCGGCTCGATGTCGTCGCCGCCCGACGCCGACGACGGGTTCGGCGGGGTCTCGGCCCCGATGGCGGGGTCGTCGTCCCAGGTGAGGAGCCGGGAGCCGAGCTCGGGTGCCGCGCCCAGCCACTGCCCGCCGGGAACCTCGGCGAACGCGGAGGAGACGCGGCGGGTGATGGCGACGTCGGCGTCGGCGACGACCTCGGAGGTGATGCGGGGGAGCGCGGCGGCCCACACCCGGACCAGCGCCACCGCCCGGGGGACGTCACCCCGGGTCTGGCGCAGCGCCCGCCGAGCGGCGTCGGGGGCCCACAGCCCGGCCTCGGTGCACACCTGCTGGCCGAGCAGGTCGAGCGCGCCGATCCGGTCGTCGCTGTCGGCTCCGGCCGTGTCGGCGGTCGGTGACGGCGCCCGGCCGAGTGCCCTCGCGGCCGCGAGGGCGTCGGTCTCCTCCAACGTGGCGTACACGTCAGCGCCGCTCCTCGACGATGGTCGTGCTGCGGGGGATGGCGGTCACGCCGCTCGGGCCGACGAGGAACACGTCGACGCCGGCCGGCGGGCTGCTGTTGGCCACCGACAGCGCCCACAGCTCGTCGGCCGCGAGGGGCAGGGTCGTGTGTG
Organism: Actinomycetota bacterium; assembly: GCA_034211175.1. Taxonomy (GTDB): domain Bacteria; phylum Actinomycetota; class Acidimicrobiia; order Acidimicrobiales; family CAIXPF01; genus JAXHUH01. The sequence continues at coordinate 11,324 of JAXHUH010000055.1, read as the reverse complement.
CGGGCTCGGCCAGCCCCGGGCCGCTCAGCTCGACGTTCGTCCGGCCCGGGCCGTGGCACGCGATGAGGGTGGCGCCCAGCTCGGGCTCGTGGGCGGTGCCCCGCCGGGCGCGGCTGGCCACCGCCAAGCCCCCGGGGGTGACGAGCACGAAGTCGGCGTCGCCGACCGACGCGCAGCCGGCGCCGGTGACGGCCCGGATGGCCTCGGCGACCGATCCGACCGCGCCGCCGAACGGGGCTGCGAGGGTGAGGTGGTCGTCGAGCAGCGACACCAGAACCGCGGCGACGGTGTCGAGCGTCGGGTCGGTGGCGAGCCCGGCTCGGGGCACGGGTCCGACGGTGTCGCCGGGTCGGCACTGGGCCGAGAGGCAGGCCCGGAACACGGCCCGGCTGTCGTGCACGACGTCCCAGCTCATCGCTGCGAACCCTCGACCACGGCCGCGCCCCGGCGCATCGCACGCCGTCCGGGGCCGCGGGGTCCCGGCGACACGGCGGGCTGGCGCGTCGTGGCTGCGTGACCGCTCATGGCCGCGTCCCTGGTGATGGCGTCGTGTCCGTGCGGGTCAGCTCGACGATGCGCGCCCGATCCGTCTGCGTGGCCGCGTGGCCGGTCGCGGCCGCCCGGAGGAGGTCGAGCACCTCGGTGGTTGCGTCGCCGCCCCGCTCGACCTCGGCGTCGCACACCGCGGCGGCGACCGCGCCCGGCAGGTCTCGGCCGGGTCGGCAGCCGTCGCCCCGGACCCCGGCGAGGGTGACGGTGCAGGTGGTGAGGGCGACGTGGCCGACGACCGCGGTGGCCCGTGCATCGGGGACCGGCAGGCGGATCGGCGCGGTGACCGCCTCCGGCCCGGCGACGACGGCGATGTCCGCGTCGCCGGCGAGGATCCGGTCGGCCAGCGCCTCGAGCGTCGCCCCGTCGACCTGTCCGAGGTGCTCGTAGCGCTCCTCGGGGCTCACGTGCCCTCCCGTGGGTCGCTGCCCGCCGGGTCGAGGTCGTCGAGCCCGTCGATGTCGTCGAACTCGACGCTGAACCGGACCCGGTCGCCCCGGCAGCGGTGCTCGGACACCGCGATCGGTTCGCCGTCGTCGGCCACGATCAGGCCCCGGGACACGAGCAGCGGTGCGCCGACCGCCACCATCAGGTGCTCGGCGTCGACCGGGGCGGCCGGCACGGCCGAGAACGTCCGCCCGGCGCGCCGCATCCGGATGCCGTAGTGCCGCTCGAGCACCCCGAACAGCGACGAGTCGCCGGCCCAGTGGTCCTCGATGCCCGGGAACCGGGTCGGGGTCAGCCACGTCGACGACAGCGACCACGGGGCGTCGTCGACGAGGCGGAGGAAGTCGTAGCGGGTGACCGACCGCCGCGTCCGCAGCTCCGTGCGGATCTCGGGGTCGGGGTCCTTGGTCGTGCGCAGCGACCGGCTCTCGACGCCGTGGCCGAGCTCGGCCATCGACCGGGTGAAGCTGGCGTCGCGGCCGGCGGCCACCCGGTAGCGGATCGGTGGCGGGGCGACGAACGTGCCCCGACCCTGGACGGCGTCGACCTTCCCCTGGCGGGCCAGGTCGTCGAGCGCCTGGCGGACCGTGAGCCGGTTCACGTCGTACTGCGCGGCCAGCTCCGCCTCGCTCGGGAGGCGCTCGCCCCAGCCGTACTCGTTGCCGAGCTTGGACAGGAGCAGGTCGGAGAGCTGGCGGTACAGCGGCTTGTCGGAGTAGCGGCTCAGGGTCACGGTGCCAGGCTAGTCATCTAGATGAGTTGGGACGGGATTCTGTCGGGGTGCGTGATCACAGGAGGCGGCGGCGGATGGCGGAGCTGACCCGCTCGACGCCGAGGACGACCACGAAGATGGCGGCGATGATCGTGAGCGCCTCGTCGTAGCGGAGGAGCTGCATCGACACCGACAGCTCGATGCCGATGCCGCCGGCACCGACGAGGCCGAGCACCACCGACGAGCGGGTCGACGACTCGAGGGCGAACATCGACGTCGCCACGAACGACGGCAGGCAGGTGGGGAGCACGCCGCCGGCGAGGACCGCCCCGCCCCCGGCGCCGGTGGCGCGGAGGCTGTCGGTGACGTCGCGGTCGACCTCCTCGATGCTCTCGGCGAAGAACCGCCCGCAGAACCCCATGACGTCGACCGCGATGGCGAGCACGCCGGCCTGGGGGCCGAGGCCGACGGCGACGACGAAGATCAGGCCCCACACCAGGTCGGGCACCGTGCGGCAAAGGGAGACGAAGCCCCGGGCCGCGGCGTAGATGGCGCAGTGGGGTGTCGTGTTGCGGGCCGCGGCGACCGCCAGCGGCAGGCTGAGGATCACGCCGATGATCGTGCCGAGCAGCGCCATCTCGAGGGTGACGAGCAGCGACTCGAGGATCGGCCGGAGCCGTTCGAGGTCGGGCGGGAACGCGTCGGCCGCGAACTCGCCGAGCCGACCCATGCCGTCGACCAGGGTGGCGGGGTCGACCTTGGCGCCCTGGGTGTAGCCGTGGACCAGCAGCCCGCCGACGGCGACGAGGAGGACGAACGCGCCGGCGCTCGGTCGCCGCAGTCTCGGCGGGAGCGCGTCGGGGTGGTCGTCTCGACGGTCGCGGTCGTTGCCGATCGGGGTCGGCTCGCGCAGGTCGGTGCCGCGGCCGGTCATGCCGTGGCCGCCGCGGTGCGGGTGTGCTCGTGCTCGGCCACTGTCGTGTGGGCGTGCGCCGGGGGAGCTGCGCCGTAGATCTCGTTCAGCTGGCCGGCGTCGCAGGTGGCCGATGGTTGGTCGAGCGTGAGACGGCCGTGTTGGAGGCCGACGATCCGCTGGGTGAAACGGAGCGCGTAGTCGAGCTGGTGGAGGGCGGCGATGACGGTGAGGCCGCGCTCGGCGGCGATGTCGGTGAGCAGCTCCATGACCTCGACGCCGGCAACCGGGTCGAGGCTGGCCACCGGCTCGTCGGCCAGGATCAGCGTCGGGTCCTGCATGAGGAGGCGGGCGATGGCGACCCGTTGCTGCTGGCCGCCCGACATCGTCCCGGCCCGCTGGGTGGCGAGGTCGGCGAGCCCCACGCGGTCGAGGCAGTCCATGGCGTCGCGTCGTGTGTCGTCGGGGGCGGTGAGCGGCGAGACGCAGCGGCTGCCCTGCCGGCCCATGGCTCCGTGGAGGACGTTGTGGAACGCGCTGAGCCGCTTGACGAGCGGGTAGCGCTGGAAGACGAACCCGACGTCGGTGCGGATGCGTCGCAGCTGGCGTCGGTTGGCGTTGCCGACGTCGATGCCGTGGAGGTGGACGGTCCCGTCGGTCGGTTCATGGAGGCGGACGAGGCAGCGCAGCAGGGTCGACTTCCCGGCCCCGTTCGAACCGACCAGGGCCACGGTCTCGCCCGGTTCGACCCGCAGGTCGACGCCGTCGAGGGCCCGGTGGCCACCGGTGTTGCGACCGCGACTGCGGCCGTCGGGGTAGGTCTTGGTGAGGCCGGTGACGTCGACCGCTGCTGCGCTCATCGTGCTCGCCCCGTCAGTCGCCGACGAACTCGGTGAAGTCGTCGACGCCGACGGCCTCGTACATGGAGCGGACGACGTCGTAGTCGCTGTCGTCGACCTCGACGATCTCCGCGTTCTCGTACTTGGCGTTGTCCGCGCCCTCGAGCATGGACTCGAGCAGCTCGCCGAAGTGGTCGACGAACGTGGTGCGGACCAGCTCGACCGTGTCCTCGTCGAACCCGTCGCGGGCGATGAGGACGTCGGGCGGGAGCGGGTCGCCCTCGACGAGCATCGTGTAGTTCGCCGGGTCGTCGCTCTCCATGAACTCGGCGTAGTCGTGGCAGCCGATGCCGACGGCGTCGACGTCGCCCCGGACGAGGGCCTCGTGGACGGCGTCGCCGACGGTCAGGATCTCCATGTCCTCCTGCGGGTCGAAGCCCGCGTCGACGAGGAGCTGGGACGGGCCGAGGTGGCCGCTGGTGGAGCCGACGTCGCTCATGGCGATCGTGGTGCCGGCGAGCTCGTCGACGGTGGTGATGCCGCTGTCGACGGTGGTGTAGATGCACGAGTGGTAGTCGGGGCGGCGGATGGCGACGATCGGCTCGGCGTCGGTGCGGGCCCGCATCACGACGTACTCGGCGGGGCCGGTGAAGACGACGTCGACCCGGTCCGCGTCGAGGGCCGTGGCCGCCGCGGCGCGGTCGGCGACGGCGAAGAACTCGAGCTCGGTGTCGGTCAGCTCCTCGAACGTGTCCTTGAAGGCGCCGAACTCCCGCTGGAGCTCCTCGAGCCCCTGCACGTCGGTGACGGCGAGGCGGATGGTCTCGGAGGAGGCGGCGTCATCGTCGTCCCCGCCACAGCCGGCGACGACACCGGCGAGGGCGAGTGCCGCGAACGCGGCGCCAGCCCGGCGACGGGCGGTGATCCCAGACATCTCCGTAGGTTCCTCTCCTGGTCGGGGCGGTACCCCAGATGTCTAGATGACCAGAGTTGAAGCGACGGTGAACTGGGGGAAGCGGTTCGAGGAACCTTCGATGGCGGTCTGGTGCGGCGGCTTCGGCCGAGCTGGCAGGTGACCGTCAGCGCACGAAGTCGAGGAAGTACACCGCCCCCGAGGCGGTCCCGGCCACGATGACGTCGTCGGTGGTTACGGCGAGGCTGAGGATGAAGCCGCCGTCTCCGGTGAACCGCGCGACCTGCTTGCCGGTGGTGAGGTCCCACGCTCGGATTGTCTGATCAGAGGACCCTGAGAGGACGTGTTGGCCGTCGTGGGTCACTGCCACCGCTCGTACCCAGTCGGTGTGGCCATCGACCTGGAGTGTCTGTTGACCGGACCTGAGGTCCCATACACGCATCGTCGTATCGGATGACCCGGAGACGGCGTGGTGCCCGTCTGGGGTCACCGCGACGGCCATCACCCGCCCTGTGTGGCCTGCAACTTGGAAGGTTTGCCGGCCTGCTGGCAAGTCCCAGACGTGGAGACACCCGCCGAATGAGCCAGCGACCAACTTGCCGCCGTCAGGCGTGATAGCAACGGCCGACACTGGTCCGGTGTCGCCGTTCAGCGTGAGCACGTGTCCGCCGGCGCGGAGATCCCAGACGCGCACGGTCTGGTCGTCACCACCGCTGATTACATGGGAACCATCAGGTGTAACTTTGATTGTCTTGACGGCGTCGTCGTGACCGAGGAGACGTAGAGTCACTTTGCTCGTTGCGAGACTCCAGACTCGAATGGTCCGATCGTCAGATCCACTCACTGCGTGACGGTCGTCGGGTGTGATAGCGACTGTCCGCACTCGGTCCTCATGGCCAGTGAGTCGGAGGTGTCGTTGCCCTTGGCTTATGCCCCAGATGCAGATTGTGCTGTCATGAGAGCCCGATATGGCGCGTTCGCCATCGTTCGTGACGGCGACGGTTCTGACCCAGTCGGTGTGGCTGTTGGATCTCTGGGTTCGTCTCGCGGCTGAGAGATCCCAAATGCGGACAGTCTGATCGTATGCGCTGGTGATGGCGCGGTCGCCGTCAGCGGAAGTGACGGCAGCCCACACTCCACCCGTGTGGCCATCAAGTTGTGCGATCCGTTCACCGGTTTCCAGGCTCCAGATGCGTACGCTTTGGTCGTACGAACCACTGATGACTTTAGTGCCGTCAGGGGTTGCGGCAACTGCGAGGACGCCGTCGGTGTGGCCGTTGAGTTGTTGGGTTTGTCGTCCTGTGCGGAGGTCCCAGACGCGGATGGTGTTGTCGGATGATCCGGTGATGGTGTAGCGGCCGTCGGGGGTGACTGCGACGGCGCGGACGCTGTCGGTGTGGCCGTTGAGTTGTTGGGTTTGTCGTCCTGTGCGGAGGTCCCAGACGCGGATGGTGTTGTCGGATGATCCGGTGATGGTGTAGCGGCCGTCGGGGTGACTGCGACGGCGCGGACGCTGTCGGTGTGGCCGTTGAGTTGTTGGGTTTGTTGTCCTGTGCGGAGGTCCCAGACGCGCACGGTGTCGTCGTCGGCGCCGGTGACGGTGTGGTGGCCGTCAGGACTGAGAGCGACAGCACGTACGGTGCCAGCGTGGCCGCGCAGTGACATCACCAGCGGCCCACCCGGTGGCGTCAAGCAGGGCGATCGGGGATGGATACACGGCCCGTTGCGGCGCTCAGCCGCCTCCGTAATCGCATCTAGGATCGGGTCGTTCCCCAAGTCGAGTCTGCCGACTAGCTGTGCAGCGAGTTCGTCAGGATTCTCGGTTAGCGCACCTGCGGAGAGGCGGACCGCCGACGCCAGTGTCGACGCTGCGGGTAGGGCGAGAAGACTCAGGTCGGCAAGAATTGACTGCGGGTCCGTGTGGACGAGCTTCTGCTCGAGCCAGTGGTACGTGAGCATCGAGCCCGATAGCTCGTCGGCGCGGCCGGCGGCGACCATGTGGTGAGCCCACCAGCGCCACCCGTACTCGGTGTCGAGCCCGGTAATCCCGCCGATCGCCTCGAGGAGCTCGCCGTGCAGCGCCGCGGCCTCATCCCTCAGCCGGCGTTCCAGCTCAGTGCGGATGACGTCGTGGAGCCGGATCGTCTTCGCTCGAAGGTCGCGCCTGATCAGCCCGAGGGAGACGAGGTGCTTGACCGTGCGGTCGGCGGAGACCGGCCGGGCTCCCCACAGCTGTTCGAGGACCCGGAACGGGATGTCGGTGTCCTCGGGGGTGATGCCTAGCCGCCGGAAGCGCTCGCGGTTCTCCTCGTTGAGCCGTCGCTCGCTCACGGCCATCGAACGAGCCGCGGCGGCGTCTCGCGCCTCGGAGTCCCGCTCGTCGAAGGCTCTCAGGCCTTCGTCGCCGTACGCCTCGGCAGCGAAGCCGATCGCATCGACGACGGACTCGCCCTCCGCCACGCGTTCGTCGATCAGTGCTCCGGCGAGGTTGAGCAGCAGGGGCCACTCGCCCAGCTGCCGCGCAAGCGCCCGGGCCGCAGCGCGGGCCGTCCCATCCGCTTCGGGCACGCGCGCGACCAGGAGGTCGGTGGCCTCGTCGGCCGTCATCTCGTCGATCGCAACTGGTTCGGTTCCGTCCGAGCCGAGTGCTCGGGCGATGCCCGGGTCGCGGGTCGTGACGATCTTCGTGCAGTGATCGGCCCGGAGCAGGAACGGCTCGGCGTGGTCACGGTCCCAGACGTCGTCGATCACCAGGAGGCATCGGTCGTCGGTGAGGCGGTCGGCGACCGTGTTGGCGGCGTCCTGGACCGTCGTGAAACCGGGGCGCCGGCCGGTCAGGGAGGCGTACAGCTCGGTGAGCTTGGCGAGGAGGTCGGGCTTCTCGCCAAGCTCGACCCAGAGGATGCCGTCCTCGAAGGCGGTGAAGACGTCGTCGTCGTGGCACAGCGCGATGGCGAGGGTGGTCTTCCCGAACCCGCCGGAGCCGGCGAGCGCGGTCGTGATCGGCACGGGGTCGTGACGCTCGCGGTCGAGGACCATCGCCTTCAGCTGACCGAACTCGTCCGGGCGTTGGACGAACTGGCGGGGGAGATCGGGTGCGGTGAACGGGACCCGCTTCGGTTCGTCGTAGTCCTCGCGGAGGTAGCTGACCAGCCGCTCTCGCTCGTGCTCGGGGTCGTAGAAGTGGCGGCCACGCATCCACTGCGGGAGCGCGTCGTAGTCGAGCTCGGCGTCGGGCACGCCCTTCACGGGACAGATCCGCACCCCGCGCCGGCGGGCGTACTGCCACTCCCGGCGGGTCATCTCTGACGTAATGGCGCCCGGCGTCATCACCGCCACGAGGTACTGGGCGGCGTCGATGGCGTCCTTGATCTGCTGCCACCAGCGGTCGTCGCCCGACATCCGCTGGCGGTCGAGCCAGGCCCCGATGTCATCGGGCAGATCCCGCTCGAGCTGGATCGCGAACGGCTGGCCGTCCGACCGGGCGTACGAGATGAACGCCCGCTGCTCCTTCGAACGCGGTTTGCCCTCTCGGTGAACCTGCCGCGGCGGTACCACCTCGGCGACCGCGTCGAGGAGCGCCTCGATGTCGGCGTCCCAGTCGCTGGCCCGAACCCGTACGGCGTTGATCTCAGCGAGCCCGGCCAGGGGCTGCGGGAACGCCTCCGCCGGGGGCATCGTCGCACTGTCGAGCAGCACAGGGACGACGAGGGTGTCGTCGTCGGCCAAGGCGGTGGCGATCTCGATGTGGACCCAGTCGGCCGGGTCGTCGATGCGGCGGCGGTGGTACTCGTCGAGCGCGGCGAGCCATCCCGGACCCATGAGCACGACGACGGCCCGGGCCTGGGCGAGCTGGGTGCGAAGCTCGTCGGGGAACCGGGCTCCGGCCGGGATGCCGGTCACGTCCTGGAAGACGGCGACCTCGCCGAAGTGGGCGAGCAGGTTCTGGCGGACGGCGGTGGCGGCGTTGTTCGCATCGGAGCGCCGGTATGAGATGAAGATCGTCCCGGCCGACGACTCGCCGGCCTCGCCCGTCGCGTTCACCGCCCGAGTGCTGCTGATCGTGCCGGGCGCCCCGTCTGCCCCGTCCCCGCTGCTCCCACGACCCGGAGCCTATCCGTGACTCGTCACGCTCGGCGAGGCGATGCACGCAATTCGTGACAGTAGTGCTCCTTCGCCGGGTCGGGCAGTCCGTCAACTCCGAACTTGTACGCGAATCCGGCCACCTGTGGTCGGATTCGCGTACCAGAACAGTCGTGGGCGAGTGGCTGATGTTTCGTACGGAATCGTGCGGTTTCTGTTTGGCAGTGAGATCGAACTGGTGTACCCTTCTTGTTGTGCGGATGGCGGAGTTGGCGTTGTTGCGGGAGGCGGTCGAAGGTCTCGATCTCGGGTGTGATCCCGAGACGCTGCGCGCCGTTCTCGCTCTGCGTGATCAGTTGGATGCGAAGATCGCGGCTGCGCTCGCGGAGTTCGATGATCGGCGACTGTTTGAGATCGATTCGGCGACGTCGACCACCGCGTGGCTGCGGAACCAGGGGCTCGACGGGCGGGCGGCCGGGAGCGAGGCGAACCGGGCACGTCGGCTCCGGCACCTGCCGGCCACGGCCGAGGCGTTCGAGGCTGGGGAGCTGCGATCCGGCCACGTAGCGGCGATCCTGGCCAACACCAAAGGCCGGTTGATCGAGCAGTTCGCCGAGCGCGAGCACGACTGGGTGCCCCAGCTTGCCGAGTTCTCGCCCGGCGACGCCGCTGTCGCCATGCAGGCGTGGCGGGCCGCGGCGGAAGACGCAGACGACTCGCGCGAGCTACCCGACGAGACCGGTGAGGCGTCGTGGTCGATCACCGCGAACGGCAAGGGTGTACTGAACGCGACGTTCAATGCGGCTGATGCCGAGATCGTCGATACGGCGCTGCGGCAGTTCGCATCACAGGACGTCGACGGCGAGCAGCCGCGGAATGCGAAGCAGCGGCGGGCCGATATAGTCGTCGACCTCTTCAAGTTCGCGCTCGACCACAACGGCGAGAACAAGAAGACAGGTCGCGACCGTCCGCACATCAACGTGCTGCTCGACGCCACGTCCGGCGAGATGCGCACGATCGACGGCCGGCCCATGACCGGGCCCGGCGCCGACTCGTGGCTCTGCGACTCGCTCGTCTACCGGCTCCTGATGGACGCCGACGGCGCCGTGCTGAACTACGGGCGGAAGGTGCGGACTGCTCCCGAGGAGCTGTGGAACGCCATCGTCGCTCGCGACGGCGGCTGCCGGTTCCCGGGCTGCGATCGCAAGCCGAGTTGGTGCGACGCCCACCACATCGTCTGGTGGACCCACGGCGGGCTCACGAACATCGACCAGCTCGCCCTGCTCTGCCGGCGACACCACCGCAAACTGCACAAGCAGGGATGGCACGCCAAGCTGCTGCCCGACGCCACGCTCGAGGTCGTCGACCCCCGAGGCGTCGTCCGCGCCAGCCGACCGCGGGGCACCGACCCACCACGACTCCTGTGAACCGGGCCGCCACCACCAGTGGCCCGGCGGTCATTTCCTCCGGCGAGGCGACCTACCCGGTCGTCCCGTCGGCGCGCGCCACGTTCGCTGCGGACCTCGTGAGCGCAGGGGCGAGGCGGTGATAGGTCAGGCTCAGGTCCCGCCACGGCTCGGCGGCGGGGCGGCCCTCGGCGGTGACACGGATTCGGCGGCACAGCTCCTCGACGCCGGGGACCGCCAGCACCGGGGCTGCCCGCTCGACCTCGTGCCAGACCTGCCACTCGAGGACGTAGATCTCACAGATGCTCCGGAACATCGCGACGTCGTCCGCCGCCCCGGAGCCCACACCGGCGTGGGCGTGGGCGTGGGCGTGGAACGAGTACCAGGCGAACACCGCCTGCTCGGTCGGCGACAGCTCCGCCACCGCCGCCCGCTTCGTCGCCAGGTCCCGCCCCCGGACCCGCTCGACCAGCGGCGCGAACCGATCAGCGAGGTCGGCGAAGTCACCGTGCACTCTTCGAACGTATCCGCGGGCACGGCCGGGGGATGCCTGATGGCTCGCCGCGACGGGCGTTCACCGTGGTCGGCGGGGGGGCCGAGCCGACCGGGGACATCGAACATGTCGGTGCGCACGAGGCACCCGGCCGGGAGCGCCGTCGTCGCCCTCAGAGACTGCGGCGGGGGCCAGCTCGATCCAGCGAGAGCGTGGGAGTGCGCACCGGTAGGTTGCATGCCGATGAAGGTCAACCAGGAAGGCCAGGTGACGATCCCGAAGGGGCTGCGCGATGCGCTCGGCATCAGGGCCGGCACGGAGGTGGAGTTCGAGCGACGTGGCGACGCCATCGTCGTACGCAAGGCGCAGCACCGGCCGGCGCTCGGGCAGCAGCTCGCCGAACGGCTGCGAGGGCGAGGCGACCTCGACATGACGACCGAGGAGATCATGGCCCTCACCCGAGGCTCGTGACCGCGTCGCGCGCCGCGCGTGCCGCCGCTGCGCTGCTGGCGGCTACCAGGCGATCTCGATCTCGATCTCCGACTCGTCGCCGAGCTCGACCTCCACGGTCAGCTCGACCTCGGCCGGCACCTTGGCCCGGTAGCGGACACCGTCCCGCAGGAACGTCACCTCGTTGTGGCGGGCCAGCTGGTCGGCCAGCTCCCGCAGCCGGTCCGCCGCCGCCTCACGCGACAGCGTCTGCTTCTCCGTCACCTCGAGCAGCTCGTCACCCATCGTCGCTCCCCGTCTCCCTCGGTTCGACCCGGTCCGACGTCATGCTCGCAGCTCCGAGCGCCGACGCGCGCCGCCGGCGGCCGAGCTGCACGAACAACATCGTCAGCAGCACCGGAGCCATCAGCAACGCCGCCCGCAGACCGACCACGGCATTTTTGTTATGTGGAGTTCATGTGGTAGCGGTGGGTTCTCATTATTTGGGTGCGTTGGAATGGAGTTTTGGAAATCAGTTGC
>JAXHUH010000054.1:0-20594 GCA_034211175.1 Actinomycetota bacterium | reverse complement strand
CGGAGCCCAGCTGAACGCAGCTCGACCGGCGCAGCCCAGCTGAACGCAGCTCGACCGGCTCAGCCGGCGAGCGAGGCTCAGCCGGCGAGCGAGGACCAGCCGGCGAGCGAGGACCAGCCGAGCCCAGCGGAGCTCGTCCCGAGGGCACCAGCCGCAGCTGAACGCAGCTCGACCGGCGCAGCCGGCGAGCGAGGCTCAGCCGGCGAGCGCAGCTGGGCCAGGCTCAGCCGTCAGCCGGTGAGCTGCTGGACGACCTCGACGAGCTCGTCGGCCGCCGCCGCGGCGGTGTCGTGCTCGTCGGCCTCGACCATCACCCGGACGAGAGGCTCCGTGCCGGAGGGCCGGATGAGCACCCGGCCGTGCTCGCCGAGGCGGCGCTGCACCTTCTCGATCGCCGGGCCCATGGCCTCGACGATGGCCGGGTCCCGGCGGGTGGTCGGCACGTTGACCAGCACCTGGGGCAGGCGGGTCATGGCGTCGTCGGCCAGGTCCCGCAGCGTCCGTCCCGAGCGGGCGACGAGGTCGAGCACGTGGACGGCGGTGAGGAGCCCGTCGCCGGTGGTCGCCAGGTCGCGCAGGATCACGTGGCCCGACTGCTCCCCACCGAGGGTCCAACCCCCCGACTCGAGCGCGGCGAGGACGTGGCGGTCACCGACCGGCGTCTCGCGGATGGCGATGCCGTGGCGGGCCATGCCCTGACGGAAGCCGAGGTTGGCCATCACCGTGACCACGACCGTGTCGCCGACGAGCACGCCCCGGGCCTTGCGGTCGATGGCCAGCATGCCGATCAGCTGGTCGCCGTCGATCATCTCGCCGCGGGCATCGACGAACAGGACACGGTCGGCGTCGCCGTCGAAGGCCACGCCGAGATCGGCGCCGGAGGCCAGCACCGCCGAGCGGACCCGGTCGAGGTAGGTCGAGCCGCAGCCGGCGTTGATGTTCGTGCCGTCGGGCTCGGCGCACACGACCTCGGCCACCGCACCGAGGCGGGCGAGCACCTCGGGGGCGCACGTCGACGCCGCACCGTTGGCGCAGTCGACGACCACCGACAGCCCGGCGAGCGATCGACCGTCGACCGAGGCGACGATGGCGTCCTCCCAGCCCGTGATCGCGGAGCCGTCGTGGACGACCCGGCCGACACCGTCGCCGGTCGGACCGCGACGGGTGTCGTCGGTGATCCCGGGGACGCCGTCGGCGAGCACCCGCTCGAGCTCGGCCTCGATTGCGTCCTCGATGTCGTCGGACAGCTTCGTGCCGCCGGCGGCGAAGAACTTGACCCCGTTGTCGCCGAACGGGTTGTGCGACGCCGAGATCACCGCTCCCGGGCAGCCGAGGAACGCCGCCGTCCAGGCCACGGCCGGCGTGGGGCACACGCCGAGGACCGTCACGTCGACGCCCTCGGCGGTGAGACCGGCGCACAGGGCCGACTCGATGAGCCCGCCGGAGATGCGGGTGTCGCGGCCGAGCACGACCCGATCGGCCGCGAGCGCCCGGGCCGCGGCCCGGCCGAGCGCCAGCACGAGCTCGGGCGTGAGCTCGGCGTTGGCGAGGCCGCGCATGCCGTCGGTACCGAAACGCAGTGTCACCGTTGCCGCCCGAAGGCCCGGGTCGAGTTCCGCACCTTCGGTACGGTAGCGCCGCAGGCCGGCGGCCCCTCGGGCGCGACGAGGGCCACCCGAGGGTGGCCCTGCGACTTCGCCCGTACGGGCGATGGATGCGGCTGGCGTCGGGCGCCCGCACCCCCGGAGGGGGCACAGGCGCCGAGGCTCAGCGCTTGGAGTACTGGGGAGCCTTGCGGGCCTTCTTGAGGCCGTACTTCTTGGACTCCTTCTTCCGCGGGTCGCGGGTGAGGAAGCCGGCCCGCTTCACCTCGGTGCGGGACTCCTCATCCAGCGCGACGAGGCCGCGGGCGATGCCGAGGCGCACGGCTCCGGCCTGGCCCGACGGGCCACCGCCGTGGAGCGTGGCGTCGATGTCGTAGTTCTCGAGCTGCTCGGTGAGGCGGAGCGGCTCGGTGAGGATCATCCGGTGCGTCTCGGACGGGAAGTAGTCCTCGATGGTGCGACCGTTGATGGTGATCTTGCCCGACCCGGGACGGAACCGGACGCGGGCGACCGCCTGCTTGCGACGGCCGGTGGCCTGGACGAGAGGGGTGGTCATGCGTCGGGCTCCTGTCAGACGCGGGCCCGGGTGTGGCCGAGCTCGAGAGGTTGGGGCTTCTGGGCGCCGTGCGGGTGCTCGGGACCGGCGTAGACCTTGAGCTTCTTCAGCGTCTGACGGCCGAGCCGGTTCTTCGGCAGCATGCCCCGGACGGTGCGCCGCACCGCCTCGGCCGGCTTCGTCGACAGCTCCTGGGCATAGGTCGAGGTGCTGAGACCACCCGGGTAGCCGGAGTGCCGGTGCACGAACTTGCGGTGCGCCTTCTCGTGGGTGAGGACGACCTTGTCGGCGTTCACGATGATCACGTGATCGCCCGTGTCGAGGTGCGGCGCGAACGTCGGCTTGCGCTTGCCGCGGAGCACGGCGGCGACCTCGGACGCCATGCGCCCGAGGACGAGGCCCTCGGCGTCGACGACGTACCAGCTGCGCTCGATCTCGGCGGCCTTGGGTGTGTAGGTGCTCACGCGCGGACTTCCTGCATGAAGAGATGCGGTTTCTCTCGTATTGATTGGCTCATCGTCACGTGAGCCATCGTCGTGATGGCACCCATGACCGGACCTCTGGTGAGGTGACGCCGTGCGGCCGTTCCATCGGCGGTGGGGTTGGTACCGGCGACGAAGGCGCGCAACAGCGCGGCCGAGCGACGTTCAAGTCTACGACGAAGAACCGTCGCCGGCAAGGCGCGGATCATCGTAGCCGACCTCCCAGAGGCACAGACCGTGCGGCGGTGCCGGCTGACCGGCGACGGCACGGTCGCGTGCGGTGATGATCGAGCGCATCTCGCCCGGCTTGAGACGGCCCGATCCCATGTCGACCAGCGTGCCGACGACGGAGCGCACCATCTGGTGGCAGAACGACGACGCCGTGATCTCGAAGCGCAGCACCCGCTCGTCGACCCGGTCCCACCGCGCCCGCAGCACCCGACGCACCAGCGACGGCTCCTCCGCGCCGGGCGCCGGCTTCGGCCGACGGCAGAACGAGGAGAAGTCGTGCTCGCCGATGAGCGGATCACAGCCGAGTCGGAGCGCGGCCAGGTCGAGCGGCCGGGCGACGTGCCAGGCCGTGGCGGCCAGGAACGGGTCCGGGACCGGGTCGTTGAGGATCGTGTAGCGGTAGCGGCGCCAACGGGCCGAGAACCGGGCATCGAAGCCCTCGTCGGCCAACGACGCGTCGCGCACGACGATCGACGGGCCGCACAGCCGGTTGACCGCCGCCGTGAGCCCGTCGGCGTCGAAGCGCTGGGGCTCGGTGTCGAAGCTCACCACCTGGCCCCAGGCGTGCACGCCCTTGTCCGTGCGACCGGCGCACGTCAGCTCGACGGGGTGGCCGAGCACCCGCTCGAGCACCTCGGCCAACGTGCCGGCCACGGTCCGCACGCCGGGGTTGGCGGCGAACCCGGAGTAGGGCGCGCCGTCGTAGGCGACCAGCAGCCGGACGCGCACCAGCGGCCCCCTGGGGGCCGCCGGTTGCGGAGGATCGAAGAGCGTCGGTTCGCTCAGCGTCGGAGCTCGGGTCCGGGCTGGTGGCTCAGACCAGCTCGATGCGCGCCATCGGGGCGTTGTCGCCCTGGCGCGGCCCGAGCTTGAGGATCCGCGTGTAGCCACCGTTGCGGTCCGCGTAGCGCGGCCCGACGTCGTCGAACAGCTTCGTCGCCATCTCCTTGTCGCGCAGGAACGCCGCGACGTTGCGATGGTTGTGGAGGCCGCCCTTCTTGGCCTTCGTGATCATCTTCTCGGCGATCGGCCGCATGGCCTTGGCCTTCGCCTCGGTGGTGACGATGCCCTCGGCAGCGATGAGCGACGCAACCAGGTTGGCCATCATGGCCTTGTTGTGCGAGGCGCTCCCGCCGAAACGACGCGTCTTGCGCGGCTTGCCGGGCATGTCAGTCCTTCCCCTTCAGCGTGAGGCCGCGCTCGTCGAGCTTGGCGATGACCTCGTCCAGGGACTTCTGGCCGAAGTTCGTGATGGCGAGCAGGTCGTCCTCGGACTTCTCGATCAGCTCGCCGATCGAGTTGACCTGGGCGCGCTTGAGGCAGTTGCGCGGGCGCTCCGACAGGTCGAGGTCCTCGATCGGGACGTCGAGGTCGCGACGCTGGGCCGGCTCGGCCTTGTCGATGAGCTCGAGGCCCTGGGGCTCCTCGCTCATCTCGGCGACGAGCTGGACCAGCGACTGCAGCGTGGCGCCCGCCGAGGCGAGCGACTCGCGCGGCGTGATCGACCCGTCGGTCTCGATGTCGAGGATCAGCCGGTCGTACTCGGTCGACTGCTCGACCCGGGTGGGCTCGACGGAGTACGAGACCCGCCGGATCGGCGAGAAGATCGAGTCGACCGGGATGACACCGATCGTCGAGCTGACGTTGTTGCGCTCGGCCGACACGTAGCCGCGGCCCTTGCTGACGGTCAGCTCGACCGCGAGGCGGCCCTTGGCGTTCAGCGTGGCCAGGTGCAGGTCGGCGTTGAGGATCTCGACCTCGGGCGACGGCTCGATGTCACCGGCGGTGACGTCGGCCGGGCCGCGCACGTCGAGGCGCAGGGTGACCGGGTCCTCGGCGTGGGAGATGAGGACGAGGTCCTTCAGGTTCAGGATGATGTCGGTGACGTCCTCGGTGACACCGGGGATGGTGTCGAACTCGTGGAGGGCGTCGTCGAACCGGACCTGCGTGACCGCGGCGCCCGGGATGGACGACAGCAGCGTGCGGCGCAGGGAGTTCCCGATGGTGTAGCCGAAGCCCGGCTCGAGCGGACCGACCGCGAACTTCTGACGGTTGTCCTGCTCTTCGGTGACCGGCTCGACGGTGGGGCGCTGGATGACGAGCATCTCGATGGGTCCTCTTCCGGGAGCGGGAGCTAGTTCTTCGAGTAGAGCTCGACGATGAGCTGCTCTCGCACGGGCACGTCGATCTGCTCCCGCATGGGGAGCTCCCGGACCGTGACCTGGAAGCCGCCGTCGCCCGTCTCCAGCCACGCAGGGGCGGAGCGGTCGAGCACGTCGAGGTTCTGGCGCACGACGATGAGCTCGCGGGACTTCTCCCGCAGCTCGACGACGTCGCCCTTGCGAAGGCGATAGCTCGGCACGTTGACCCGACGGCCGTTCACGTTGACGTGACCGTGGGAGACGAGCTGGCGGGACTGCGGGCGGGTGGCACCCCAGCCGGCGCGGTACACGACGTTGTCGAGCCGCAGCTCCAGATAGCGGAGGATGTTCTCGCCCGTCACGCCCTCGCGACGGTTGGCCTCGTCGTAGAGGTTGCGGAACTGGCGCTCGGAGAGGCCGTAGGTGTAGCGGGCCTTCTGCTTCTCCTGCAGCTGCAGCAGGTACTCGGAGACGTTGCCCCGACGACGGCTGCGGCCGTGCTCACCCGGCGGGTAGGGGCGCTTCTCGAGCGCCACCATCTCACCGCGGGTGCCCCAGATGTTCGTGCCGAGGCGGCGGGAGACGCGGGCCTTCGGACCGGTGTAACGCGCCACGTTCAGACCCTCCGGCGCTTCGGCGGACGGCAACCGTTGTGCGGGACCGGGGTCACGTCCTTGATGCCCGTGATCTCGATCCCGGTGCTCTGCAGCGAGCGGATGGCGGTCTCGCGGCCCGAACCGGGGCCCTTGACCTGCACATCGACCTTGCGGACCCCGTGCTCCATCGCGCGACGGGCGGCCTGCTCGGCGGCCATCTGCGCGGCGTAGGGGGTGGACTTGCGGGAGCCCTTGAAGCCGACGTTGCCGGCCGACGCCCACGACAGGACGTTGCCGTCCTGGTCGGTGATCGTCACGATCGTGTTGTTGAAGGAGCTCTTGATGTGGGCGACGCCGTACGCAACGTTCTTGCGCTCGCGCCGCCGGGGGCGACGGCCACCCGGCTTGGGCTTGGCCATTACTTCCTCACCTTCTTCTTCCCGGCGACGGTCTTCTTCGGGCCCTTGCGGGTCCGCGCGTTGGTGTGGGTGCGCTGGCCGTGGACCGGCAGGCCACGGCGGTGGCGCAGGCCCTGGTAGCAGCCGATCTCCATCTTCCGCTTGATGTCCTGGGACACCTCGCGGCGGAGATCGCCCTCCACCTTGAAGTTCTGCTCGATGTAGGCGCGAAGACGCGTGACCTCTTCGTCGGTGAGGTCACGGACGCGGGTGCCGCTCTCGATGCCGGTGGCCTCGCACACCTGCTGCGCCGTCGTCCGCCCGACGCCGAAGATGTAGGTGAGCGATATCTCGAGGCGCTTCTCTCGGGGGATGTCGACGCCGGCGATGCGTGCCATCGTTCAGCTCTCCTGCCGCGCGGGCGCGGCCTGGGTCGGGGTGGTGCGTGCCATCTGCGTGGGTGCCATCCTCAACCCTGGCGCTGCTTGTGCCGAGGGTTCGTGCAGATCACCCGGACGACACCGTGCCGCCGGATCACCTTGCAGTTCTCGCAGATCGGTTTGACGCTGGGACGAACTTTCATGGCGCTTCTTCATGCGTTGGGCGACAGCGGCGGTGATCGGGACGGATCCCGGCTCGGTCGTTGTCACGGTGCGGGCGGGGGCCCCTGCCGCCGATCCGAGCAGCCCCGGCTCCCCCGACCCGCTTCGGCGGCGGTCGCGGTCACTGGGGTTGCGGGCCCGGCAGTACGAGCCTCCACAACTGACTTGAAGGATGGCCACGCACCGAGCGGCGCTCGAAGCGCGCGCAAACCGCGCAGGGCCATCAAGGCACAATAGCGCGTCCAGCGACGCAGGCCAACCCCACCCGCGGTCGCGGACGAAGGGCGGCCAGAACGGCTCGCCCTCTCGCCATCGGAACCGAAGGATAGCCGCCGACCCCCGACGCGCCACGAACCCGGTCGCGGCCGCTGCGGCGTCCGTGGGGCGGGCGCTGCGTGATCAGGCCTGCGGCGCCGTCAGGATCAGCGGCCCGTCGTCGGTGACGGCAACCGTGTGCTCGACGTGGACGGCGACCGAACCGTCGGCCGTCCGCACCGTCCAGCCGTCGTCGGCGACGTAGGTGTCGGCGGAGCCGGCGGTGATCATCGGCTCGATCGCCAACACGTGGCCGGTCCGCAGCGTCATCCCCTTGCCGGGGCGCCCGTAGTTGGGCACGTCGGGCGCCAGGTGCATCTCCCGGCCGATCCCGTGGCCCACGTACTCGCGCACGACGCCGTAGCCGGCACCCTCGGCCACCGTCTGCACGGCATGGCCCAGGTCGCCCAACCGACACCCGGGGCGCATCTCACGGATCGCCGCGGCGAGCGACGCCTCGGCGTTCGCGATGAGCTCGACGACCGCGGGATCGAGGGTGCCGACCCCGGCGGTGAACGCCGCGTCGCCGTGCCAGCCGTCGACGATGGCGCCGCAGTCCACGGAGATCACGTCGCCATCCTCGAGGACGGTGGCATCGGGGATCCCGTGGATCACGACGTCGTTCGGCGACGCGCAGATCACGGCGGGGAACCCGTGGTAGCCGAGGAAGTTGGACGTCGCGCCGCGCCGGTCGAGGACCTCGCGCCCGACCGCGTCCAGCTCAGCCGTCGTGACGCCCGGCCGCAGGGCGGCACGGATGCGCTCGTGCATCTCCGCGACCACGGCCCCGGCCCGTCGCATGGCCGCGACCTCGCCCGGGCTGCGGCGCTCGACGCGCCGGTTCAGGATCGCGAGGACCCCTCGTCGATGACCTTGCAGAGCCGCTCGAAGACCTCGTCCTCGGAGCCGACCCCGTCGACCGTGGCCAGCTTGTTGCGCTCGTCGTAGAACGCGGTGAGCGGCCGGGTCTGGGACTCGTAGAGCTCGAGGCGGCGGCGAACGGCGTCTTCGGTGTCGTCCTCGCGGCCGCGGCCCTTGATGCGCTCGAGGACGACCTCGAGCGGCACGTCGATGTCGATCACCCGGTCGATGCCGTCGGAGCCGACCATCCCGTCGAGTGCCTCGGCCTGGGAGACGTTGCGGGGGTAGCCGTCGAGGAGGAAGCCGCGCTCGACCGCGTCGGGCTTGGCGAGGCGATCGGTGACCACACCGAGCATCACGTCATCGGGGACGAGCTCACCGGCGGACATGAACTCGTTCGCCTTGCGGCCGAACTCGGTGCCCTCGGCGACCGCGGCCCGCAGCATGTCGCCGGTCGAGATGTGCAGTGCACCGTAGTGCTCGGCCAGGCGGGCGCACTGGGTGCCTTTGCCCGCACCCTGACGGCCGAGGACGACGAGACGAACGGGTGATGCCATGTGAGCTCCCGGTTGAGCTGAGGTCTTCGCTGTCATGGGAAGCTCACGGCCGGCGAGGCCGCTTCCCGCTCTCTGACGGCCCGGCCGAGACCCGGCGGCGTGCACCGACGAATCGCTCGGGCCACGGCCTCGCCTCGCGCTCGGCCGGTGTGGCGTCGAGCCTGCCAGAGCGCCGCGTGTCCGGGCAAAGCTGCTGCCGACCCGTCAACAAGGCGGGCCCGCCGACCCGTCCGGCTGCTACTTCAGGAAGCCCTCGTAGTTGCGCATCATCAGCTGGCTGTCGATCTGCTTCATCGTCTCGAGGGCCACGCCGACCGAGATGAGCACCGAGATGCCGCCGAAGCTGAACTGCTGGACCGTGCTGCGGCTCACGAACTGGGCGACGAAGATCGTCGGCAGGAGGGCCACGACGGCGACGAACAGCGCGCCCGGGAGCGTGATGCGCGACAGGATGCGGGCGAGGTAGCGCTCGGTCTGGGGACCGGGCCGGATCCCGGGGATGAACCCGCCCTGCTTGCGGATCGTGTCCGCCTGCTGGGCCGGGTCGAAGGTGATCGCGGTGTAGAAGTACGCGAACCCGACGATGAGCATGCCGAACACGAGGATGTAGACGACGTTCGTCGGGTTGACCAGGTAGTCGTTGATGAACGACTGGACCGAGGCCCCCCAACCGTCGGACGGGAGGATGTTCGACAGGAGGATCGGCAGGTACAGCATCGAGCTGGCGAAGATCACCGGGATCACGCCGGACTGGTTGACCTTGAGCGGGATGTAGGTGCTCTGGCCGCTGTACATCCGCCGGCCGACCACCCGCTTGGCGAACTGGACCGGGATGCGGCGCTGGCCCTGCTCGACGAACACGATGCCGACGAGCAACAGGATGAACATCGCGATCACGATGGCGAGCACGACGTTGCCGTTCGCGGCCTCGGCCCGGATCCGGGCGCCCTGGGCCGGGAGCACGCTCACCACCGAGGCGAAGATGATCAGCGACATGCCGTTGCCGATCCCCCGCTGGGTGATCAGCTCACCCATCCACATGATGAGGGCCGTGCCCGCGGTCAGCGTCAGGACGATGAGCAGCACCCGGGCGACGCTGA
The DNA here is from genome assembly GCA_034211175.1 of Actinomycetota bacterium. Classification (GTDB taxonomy): domain Bacteria; phylum Actinomycetota; class Acidimicrobiia; order Acidimicrobiales; family CAIXPF01; genus JAXHUH01. The sequence goes on along the minus strand of JAXHUH010000054.1, from coordinate 11,151 downwards.
AGTTCGGCACCAGGTCGAAGCTGCCGGCGGAGCCGCTGAACAAGCCGCCCTGGCCGCCGTTGTGGAACAGGAACACCAGGCCCGTCGACTGCAGCACCGCGATGGCCACGGTCAGGTAGCGGGTCCACTGGGTGATCTTGCGCTGACCGACCGCGCCCTGTTGCTGCCACTGCTCGATGCGCGGGATGACCACCCCGAGGATCTGCATGATGATCGAGCTGGTGATGTAGGGCATGATCCCCAGCGCGAACACCGCGAACTGGGTCAGCGCGCCGCCCGAGAACAGCTGGAGGAAGCCGAGCACACCGCCCTGCTCCGCCTGGTCCTGGAGCGCCTCGACGGCGTCGAGGTCGATGCCCGGCGCGGGGACGTAGGCGCCGAAGCGGTAGATCGTGATGATGAGCAGGGTGAAGAGGATCTTGTTGCGGAGATCCGCCACCTTGAACATGTTCTTCATGCTGGAGAGCATGAAGGTGTTCCCGCTGCCGGTGCCTTTGGCGGCCACGCGTGCGCTCCCGGTCGGTTCGTGGTCGAGAGGGTGCCGGCCCGGAGGCCGGCACCACCTCAGCGATTCGTCAGTGCGTTGCCCTTGGCCGGCGGGCGGCCGTTGCCGAACGGCGGGGGCAGTACCTCAACCGTACCCCCGGCCGACGTGATGGCGGCCTCGGCGGAACGGCTGAACGCATGGGCCTTGACCGTCACCTTGCGGGTGAGCTCGCCGCGACCGAGGATCTTCACCAGCGCGCCCTTGCGGACGAGGCCGGCGGCGAGGAGCGTCTCGGGCGAGACCTCGTCGAGCTCCGACTCCTCGAGCGTGTCGAGGTTGATGGCCTGATACTCAACGCGGAACGGGTTGTTGAAGCCGCGAAGCTTCGGCACCCGCATGTGCATCGGCATCTGGCCACCCTCGAAGCCGACCGGCACGGTGCCCCGTGCCCGCTGGCCCTTGGTGCCGCGGCCTGCGGTCTTGCCGCCCTTGCCGCCGATGCCGCGACCGACGCGCTTGCGGCCGCGGTTCGACCCGGGCGCGGGCTTCAGGTCGTGGATCTTCACTCGTCGACCTCCTCGACCGTGATGAGGTGCGGCACCTTGGCGATCATGCCGCGGATCTCGGGGCGGTCAGGGAGCGTGCGCTCCTTGCCGATGCGCCCGAGCCCGAGGGCCCGGAGCGTGCCCCGGTGCTTCGGCTTGGTCCCGATCTGCGACCGGACCTGGGTCACTCGCAGCGCCATGTCACGCCACCTCGTCGGGGACGTGCGGGCCGCGCTGGGACTCCTTGTAGGCGCGCCACAGACCGGCCGGCATGAACTCCTCGGGGCTGATGCCCCGCAGGCGGGCGACCTCGTCGGGCCGCTTCAGCGCCCGGAGCCCGGCGATGGTGGCACGAGCGACGTTGATGTGGTTCGACGAGCCCAGCGACTTGCAGAGCACGTCGTGGATGCCGGCCTCCTCGAGGATCGACCGCGCCGCACCACCGGCGATCACACCGGTACCGGGGGCCGCCGGCTTCAGCAGGACGCGGCCGGCGCCCATCTCCCCGAGCACGGGGTGGACGATGGTCGAGCCGGCCAGCGGGACCGAGAACACGTTCTTGCGCGCTTCCTCGGTGCCCTTCTGGATCGCCAGCGGCACTTCCTTGGCCTTGCCGTAGCCGAGGCCGACGTGGCCCGCGCCGTCGCCGATCACCACGAGTGCGGTGAACGAGAAGCGACGGCCGCCCTTCACGACCTTGGCGACACGGTTGATGTTGATGACGCGCGACTCGCGCAGTTGGATGTCGGAATCGGCCACAGGTTCAGCTCCCTCGGCGGTACCGGACGGGCCGGGCGCGGTCTCGGGCGGTCTGGGTCACAGCTTCAGCCCCGCCTCTCGCGCGGCGTCGGCCACCGCGGCCACGCGGCCGTGGTACATGAAGCCGCCGCGGTCGAAGACGACGTCGGTGACACCGGCGTCGCGGGCGCGCTGGGCCACGAGCTTGCCGACCTCGGTGGCCGCCTCGATGTTGCCCGTCGCCTTGTCCTTGAAGGACGCCTCGTGAGTCGACGCCGCGGCGAGGGTGTGGCCCGCGCCGTCGTCGATGACCTGGGCGACGATGTGCTGGTTGGATCGGAACACGGCCAGGCGAGGGCGCTCGGCGGTGCCACGGACCTTCTTGCGGATCCGGGCGTGTCGCCGCAGACGCGCCTGGCGGCGCTTGGCGCTGTAGTTGCTCATGGCTACTTGGCCGCCTTCCCGGCCTTGCGGAGGATTCGCTCGCCGACGTAGCGAACGCCCTTGCCCTTGTACGGCTCGGGCTTGCGCAGCGCACGGATGTCCGCTGCGACCTGGCCGACGAGCTGCTTGTCGATCCCGACCACGTCGATGCGGGTCGGCTGGGGCACCTCGAAGGTCACGCCCTCGGGGGCGTCGACCTGGACGGGGTGGCTGTAGCCGAGCGCCAGCTCGAGCTTGGACGGGCCCTTGGCGTTGGCCCGGTACCCGACGCCGACGATCTCGAGCTCCTTGCGGAAGCCGTTCGAGACGCCGAGCACCATGTTGTTGACGAGGGCGCGGGAGAGGCCGTGCATCGCTCGGGCGCGACGGCCGTCGTCCGGGCGCTCCAGCAGGAGCGTCCCGTCCTCCTCGCGGATCGTGATCGGCTCGGGGATCGTTCGCTCGAGCGAACCCTTGGAGCCCTTCACGGACACGACGCGGCCGTTGATCGACACCTCGACGCCGCTCGGGATCGGGATGGGGTTCTTGCCGACTCGGGACATCTCGGAGCCTCCTACCAGATGTAGCAGAGGATCTCGCCACCGACCCGGCGCTTGCGCGCCTCACGGTCGGTCATGAGTCCCTGGCTGGTCGAGAGCACCGCGACACCGAGTCCGCCGAGCACGCGGGGGACCTCGCCGGCCTTGCGGTAGACCCGCAGACCCGGCTTGGACACGCGCTTGAGGCCGGAGATGGTCCGCTGACGCTCGGGCGAGTACTTGAGCGTGATCGTGAGCTCGTTGCCCGGCTTCTTGGTGGCCGGGGCAACGGCGAAGTCGGCCAGGTAGCCCTCCTTCACGAGGAGGGCCGCCAGGGCTTCCTTCAGCTTGGACGAGGGCATGATCACCTCGTCACGCATCGCGATGTTCGCGTTGCGCAGACGAGTGAGCATGTCGGCAATGGGGTCGGTCATCGACATCAGTCCGTCACCCCCTACCAGCTGGCCTTGGTGACGCCGGGAACCTCGCCGGCGTGTGCGAGCTCACGCAGGCACACGCGGCAGAGCCCGAACTTGCGGTAGACCGAGCGCGGCCGGCCGCAACGGCGGCACCGCGTGTAGCCCCGGACCTTGAACTTCGGCTTGCGCTGCTGCTTCTGGATGAGCGCCTTCTTCGCCATGTGCTCCTACCCCTCCCGCCTGAACGGGAACTCGAACGCCTCCAGCAGCGCGCGACCTTCTTCGTTGTTCCGAGCAGTGGTCACGATCGTGATGTCCATGCCCCGGACCGCATCGACCGCGTCGTAGTTGATCTCCGGAAAGATGAGCTGCTCGGTGACGCCGAACGTGTAGTTCCCGGCGCCGTCGAATGCCTTCGGGTCGAGGCCGCGGAAGTCGCGGATGCGGGGGATCGCCAGCGAGACGAGGCGATCGAAGAACTCCCACATACGATCGCCGCGCAGCGTCACCTTGGCGCCGATGGCGTTGCCCGTCCGGAGCTTGAAGCCGGCGATCGACTTCTTCGCCCGGGTGGTCACCGGCTTCTGCCCGGTGATCGTCGCCAGGTCCTCGAGCGCACCGTCGAGCAGGCGGGGCTGGTTCAACGCCTCGCCGACGCCCATGTTGACGACGATCTTCTCGAGACCGGGGACCGTCATCACGTTGGGGAGCTCGAGCTGCTGCTGCAGCTTCGACTTGATCTCCCGGTCGTAGCGGACCCGCATGCGGGGCCGTACGACCTCGGTGGTGGTACCGGAGGCCATCAGATGTCATCTCCCGTGCGCCGGCAGATGCGGACCTTGTTGCCGGCGGCGTCGAACCGATACCCGACGCGGGTCGGCTTGCCGTCCTTCGGGTTCACGAGGGCGACGTTCGACACGTGGATCGGCATGTCCTTGTCGATGATGCCGCCCTGCATGGTGGCCCGGGTCGGCTTCTGGTGCTTGCGGGCCACGTTGACGCCGTCGACGATCACCTTGTCGGCCTTGGGCAGGACACGGCTGACCGTGCCCTCCTTGCCCCGGTCCTTGCCGGTGAGGACGACGACGTGGTCTCCCTTGCGGATCTTCATCACAAGACCTCCGGCGCGAGCGAGACGATGCGCATGAAGCGCCGGTCACGCAGCTCACGACCCACCGGGCCGAAGATGCGCGTGCCGCGCGGCTGGCGCTGGTCGTTGATCAGCACCGCGGCGTTCTCGTCGAAGCGGATGTACGAGCCGTCCGGGCGCCGCTTCTCCTTGCGGGTGCGGACGACGACGCACTTGACGACGTCGCCCTTCTTCACGGCGGCACCGGGGATCGCGTCCTTGACCGTGGCGACGAACTCGTCGCCGATCGACGCGTAGCGGCGCTTCGAGCCGCCGAGCACCTTGATGCACAGCACCTCGCGCGCCCCGCTGTTGTCCGCGACCTTGAGCCGCGACTCCTGCTGGATCATCGGGCACGCTCCAGGACCTCGAGGATCCTCCAGCGCTTGAGCTTCGACAGCGGGCGGGTCTCCTGGACCCGCACGCGGTCACCGTCGCGCAGCGACTCTTCGGGGTCGTGCACGTACAGGCGGCTGGCCCGCTGCATCGTCTTGTCGTAGCGACGGTGGGTGACGCGGCTCGTGATCTCCACCACCGCGGTGCGCTGCATCTTCGTGGAGACGACGATGCCCTCGCGGACCTTGCGCCCGTTGTGGCGGGTGCCGTCGGTCTCTGTCGTGGTGTCGGACATCAGCCCTCGCCTCCGGCCAGCGCCTCGGCGGCCGCGATCTCACGCTCGCGCAGCTTCGTCATGATGCGAGCGATCTCCTTCTTGACCTGACTCGGGCGCCGGTAGTTCTCCAGCTGGCCGGTGGCGTGCTGGAAGCGGAGGTTGAACAGCTCCTGCTTCGCCTCGGACAGCGCCTTGCGCAGCTCCTCGTCCGTCAGGTCGGCGAGCTCGGCGGAACGTGCCATCAGAGCTCCTCCTCCCGCGTCACGAAGCGCGCCTTGATCGGCAGCTTCTGGATCGCCCGCTCGATTGCCCCGCGAGCGATCTTCTCATCGGGGTAGGCGAGCTCGAACATGATGCGGCCCGGGCGCACGACGGCGACCCACCGCTCCGGGTTGCCCTTCCCCGAGCCCATGCGGGTCTCGGCCGGCTTCTGGGTCACCGGCTTGTCGGGGAAGATGTTGATCCACACCTTGCCGCCTCGGCGGACGTGGCGGGTCATGGCGATACGGGCGGCCTCGATCTGACGGGCCGTGATCCAGCCCGGCTCGAGGGCCTGGATGCCGTAGTCGCCGTACTGGATGGTCGTCCCACCCTTGGCGTCGCCCTTCATCCGCCCGCGGTGATGCTTGCGGTGCTTGACCTTCCTCGGCATCAACATGTCACTCGTCTCCCGGACGGAAGTGCGGCGTCTCGTGAGACTCACGCGTGGACCGCTCGATCTCCTCCTCCTCCTCGAGGAGGCGCTCGAACTCGGCGTCGCCCTCCTTGACGAGAGGGGTGGTCGACTCGGGCTCGGCCGGCGAGGTCTGCGCCTCGGCCCCGGCCGCAGGCTCGGCCGCCGGTGCGGCGGGTGCCTCGGCCTCGACCTCTGCCTCGGCCTCGGCCTCGGGGGCCGGCGCCGGAGCGGGCTCGGGCTCGGGCTCGGGAGCCGGCGCCGGAGCGGGCGCAGCCTCGGCCTCGGCGGCCGGGCGGCGGCGCTGGGCGGCCGAGGAGGACACGACCGGCTTGCGGGGACGGGACGTGCCCGAGGTCTCCCCGACGGCCATGGCGGCCTCCTTGGAGATCTTGTCCTCGCCCGTGAGCTTGTAGGGCAGGATGTCGCCCTTGTAGATCCACACCTTCACACCGATGCGGCCCGCGGTGGTCTTGGCCTCGCGGAAGCCGTAGTCGATGTCGGCGCGGAGGGTGTGCAGGGGCACCCGGCCCTCGCGGTACCACTCGGTGCGGGCCATCTCGGAGCCACCGAGGCGGCCCGAGCACTGGACCCGGATCCCGAGGGCCCCGGCCTTCTGTGCGTTCTGCACGGCGCGCTTCATGGCGCGACGGAACGCGACACGGCCTGCCAGCTGGTCGGCGACACCCTGGGCGATCAGCGCAGCGTCGAGCTCGGGCTGCTTGATCTCCTGGATGTTCAGCTGGACCTTGGCGTTGCCCGTGATCTTGGTCAGCCCGGCGCGGAGGCGGTCGGCCTCGCTGCCACGACGACCGATCACGATGCCGGGCCGTGCGGTGTGCACGTCGACGCGCAGGCGATCGCGGGTCCGCTCGACCTCGATCCGGCTGATCGCGGCGTGCGGCATCTGGGTCATGAGGAAGTCACGGATGTTCCAGTCCTCGATGACGTGGTCGCTGTAGTCGCCCCGGTCGGCGAACCAGCGGGACTTCCAGTCGGTGGTCACGCCGAGCCGGAAGCCGTAGGGGTTGACCTTCTGGCCCATCAGCTCTCCTCCCGCTCGGCGGGATCTTCGTCGTCTTCGTCGTCGGACGCATCCGCCGCAGCGGCGGTCTCGGCCTCGTCAGCTGCCTCGTCGTCGGTGTCGGCAGCGGGGGTCTCGGTGACCTCCGCCTCCTCGACCGCCGTGGTCTCCTCCACCGGCGCCTCGACGGCGGCGGTCTCAGTGACCTCTTCCTCCTCCGGGACCTCGTCCTCGGCGGGGGCCTCGTCGCCGCGGCTGGCGGCGACCCGGCGACGGCGATCCTCGGCGGCGTCACCACGACGACGGGGCGCACCGGGCCGGCCGGACGTCTCGGCACGGAGACGCTCGTAGCGGTCGGTCGACATCCGGCTCACGACCACCGTGATGTGGCAGGTGCGCTTGCGGATGCGGGTCGCCCGGCCACGGGCACGGGGGCGCCAACGCTTGAGCGTGGGTCCCTCGTCGGCGTAGCAGGCCGACACGTAGAGCTCGTCCGGCGGGATGTCCTCGTTGTTGCCGGCGTTCGCGACGGCGGACGCCAGGCACTTGCGGACGACATCGGCCGCGGAGCGCTCGGTCAGCGAGAGGATCTCGTCGGCCTTGCCGACGGGCTCGTCCCGGATGAGGTCGAGCACCGGGCGGGCCTTGAACGCCGACATCCGCACGTAGCGGACGACGGCGCGGGTGCCCGGGCGCTCGTTCGTCTTGACACCGAAGGCCATCAGCGACGGCCCCCGCGCTCCTGGCCGGCGTGGAACCGGAAGGTCCGCGTCGGCGCGAACTCACCGAGCTTGTGACCGACCATCGACTCGGTGATGTACACGGGGACGTGCTTGCGGCCGTCGTGCACGGAGATCGTGTGGCCGACCATCTCGGGGATGATCGTCGAGCGACGCGACCACGTCTTGATGACTCGCTTGTCGCCCCGGTCGTTGAGGTCGTCGATCTTCTTCAGAAGATGATCGTCGACGAAGGGGCCCTTCTTGAGACTACGCGGCATGCTTCGACCTCACCGCCGTGCGCCGCGCGTGCGCCGGCGCCGGACGATCATCTTGTCGGACGACTTCTTCTTCTGACGGGTGCGGCCCTCGGGCTTGCCCCACGGCGACACCGGGTGGCGACCACCGGAGGTCTTGCCCTCACCACCACCGTGGGGGTGGTCGACGGGGTTCATGGCGACGCCGCGCGTCTGGGGGCGCACGCCCAACCAGCGGTTGCGGCCGGCCTTGCCGATCTTGACGAGGTCGGCGTCGGCGTTGCCGACCTGACCGATGGTCGCCCGGCAGTCGATCGACACGCGGCGCATCTCGGTGCTCGGCAGACGGAGGGTGGCGTAGGCCCCCTCCTTGGCGACGAGCTGGACGCTCGAGCCGGCACTGCGGGCGAGCTTGCCGCCGGCGCCGGGCTGGAGCTCCACGTTGTGCACGGTGGTACCGACCGGGATGAAGCGCAGCTCCATCGCGTTGCCGGTGCGGATCTCGGCGCCGTGGCCGTTCTGGAGCCGGTCGCCGACCTTCACGTCCTTCGGGGCGAGGATGTAGCGCTTCTCGCCGTCGATGTAGTGGAGCAGCATGATCCGGCAGTTGCGGTTCGGGTCGTACTCGACCGTCGCGACCTTGGCCGGCACGCCGTCCTTGTTCCGCTTGAAGTCGATGATCCGGTACTGGCGCTTGTGGCCACCGCCGCGATGGCGGGACGTCTTGCGCCCGTGGTTGTTGCGACCGCCCGTCTGCTGACGGGGGGCGAGCAGCGACCGCTCGGGGCTCGTCGACGTGATGTCGCTGAAGTCGGCGACCGTCTGGAAGCGACGGCCGGCGCTGGTGGGCTTGCGCTTGCGTACAGCCATCCTCAGACCTCGAAGAAGTCGATCGTGTCGCCATCGGCGACGGTGACGAGCGCCCGCTTGGAGTCGGCACGCTTGCCCCAGGCGCCGGTGCGGCGGTTGCGGCGGCGCTTGCCCTTGCGGTTGATCGTGTTCACCGACGTGACCTTCACCTCGAAGATCGACTGGACGGCGTCACGGATCTCGGGCTTGGAGGCGTCGGGGTGCACCTTGAACGTGTACACGTTGCCCTCGATGAGCGAGTACGACTTCTCGCTCACGACCGGCCCGAGCACGACGTCGCGGGGGTCCTTCACTCGCTCGCCTCCTCGGTGTCGTCGGCGTCAGCCGACTCGGCGGCGACCGGTTCGTCGGCCTCCGTCGTGGCAGTGGGCTCGGCAGGCGCAGCCGCCGGCTTCTTCGCTGCGGGCTTCGCGGCAGCCGTCTCGGCGCCGGAGCCCGTGGGCAGCGTCTCCGACGTGAAGACGACCCAGTCGTTCACGAGCACGTCGTAGGTGTTCAGCTCGCCGGCCTGCAGGCAGTGGATCTCGGGCAGGTTGCGGAAGCTCTTCCACACCGCCTCGTCCTCCTTGCCGAGGACGACCAGGACACGGCCCTCGACGCCGAGGCTGGCGAGCGCGGCCTTGGCCGACTTGGTCGAGGGCTCGTTCCAGCCCCAGTCGTCGACGACGACGACCCGCTGCTCGGCGGCACGGTCCGAGAGGGCCGAGCGGAGCGCGAGGCGCACCATCTTCTTCGGGGTGCGCTGGCGGTAGCTGCGGGGCTTCGGCCCGAGCGCCACGCCGCCACCACGCCAGTGCGGGGCGCGGATGGAGCCCTGACGTGCCCGGCCGGTGCCCTTCTGGCGCCACGGCTTGGCGCCACCACCGGCCACCTCGGCCCGGGTGCGGGTGCTCTGGGTGCCGGCGCGCCGGGCAGCGAGCTGGGCCGTCACGACCTGGTGCATCACCGAGACGTTCGGCTCGATGCCGAAGATCTCGGGGTCGAGCGCCGGCTTGGCGACCTTCTTCGGGGCGACTGCGGTGTTCGCCATCATGCACCTGCCTCGACACGCGCCTTCACGGCGTTGCGGATGAGGACGAGCCCGCCGCGGGGGCCGGGCACGGACCCGCGCACGAGCAGCAGCTCGCGCTCGGGATCGACCTCGACCACATCGAGGTTCAGGGTCGTCACCCGCTCGCCGCCGCTGCGGCCGGCCATGCGGGTGCCCTTGAACACCCGGGCGGGCGTGGCGCAGGCACCGATGGCGCCGGGCGCCCGGTGGATGCGGTGGGCACCGTGGGAGGCCTTCTGGCCCTTGAAGCCGTGTCGCTTCATCGGGCCGGTGAAGCCCTTGCCCTTGCTCACGGCGGTCACGTCGACCGAGGTGACATCGGCGAGGACGTCGACGCCGAGCTCCTGGCCGACCTCGTAGGAGCTGATGTCGTCGAGGCGGAGCTCGACGAGACGGGACCCGGGCTCGACGCCGGCGCGGTCGAAGTGGCCGCGCTCCGGCCGGTTGAGCTTGGTCGGCTTCACGTGACCGTAGGTCACCTGCAGCGCGTCGTACCCGTCGGTCGCGGTGGTCTTGACCTGGACGATCCGGCACGGCGCGACCTTGAGCACGGTGACGGGAACGACGTGGTTCTCGTCGTTCCACACCTGGGTCATGCCGACCTTCTCGCCGACGATCGCTGTCTTCGCCATGGCGGCCCTTCTGATTTCACGCGAACGCTCCGCTCGGGAAGATCCCGGCGGAGCGTTGTCCTTGGTTTTGCTGCGGGGTTTCCGAGCGTGGGACGAGCCCTGGCGCGGACCTACGCAGACGTCAGTTCTCACGGTGGCCCACGGGGGGCCGGCAGCACCGGGGGCTTGCGGCGGAGCCACCACCCGGGCGCACAACGTTGCCACTATACACGCCCCGACAACCCCGTGCCACGGCAACTTCCCGCAGCACACCGCCGATCGAGCCGGGTCGGGTCGTTCCGACTGGTGCGAGCGCATCTACCCACTCGAGGTGACGCCCACGCACCGGCCACGTCGACCACGTCGGTGACGGTCGGACGGAGGTGCCGACGGAACGCCCGAGCACCTGAAAGGTGCCGGGCGGTGCGCCCGAGGAGGACACGACAACATGTTCCGACCAGCACAGGGCCGACGCCCCACGCCGCCACGTCGTCGAGCGAAGCGAGACCTGACGTGGCGGAACAGCAAGCTCGAGCGAAGCGAGAGCCAGCGGCCCGAAGGGCCACGAAGCCCTACCAGCAGGGGTTCGCCAGAACCCCTGCGAGTCCTAGGCCTGCTGGATCTTGATCTCGATGTCGACGCCGGCGGGAAGCTCGAGGCGCTGGAGCGCATCGACCGTCTTCGGCGACGGCTCGACGATGTCGAGGAGACGCTTGTGGACCCGCATCTCGAAGTGCTCGCGCGAGTCCTTGTCCTTGTGGGGGGAGCGCACGACCGTGTAGCGGTGCTTCTCGGTCGGCAGCGGGATCGGCCCCCGGACCCGAGCCTGGGTGCGGACGACCGTCTCGACGATCTTCTTCGTGGACTGGTCGATGATCTCGTGGTCGTAGGCCTTCAGCCTGATGCGGATCTTCTGCCCGTCAGCCATGGCAGTGGGTCTCCTCGATTGTCAACGTGCGTGCACCGGAGCACCTCGGCGGTGGGCCCCGATGGGGAACATGGTGGTGGGGGGGGCGCGGGGGCGGGGGCCCCGGGTGGTACGGGTGGGGGGGT
>JAXHUH010000053.1:0-15927 GCA_034211175.1 Actinomycetota bacterium | reverse complement strand
TGGGCGACGGCGGCCGCAACGACCAGTCCCGCAACGACCAGAACGGCTCGGGCGACAACTCCCAGCAGGAGCGCACCGGCCGGCGTCGCCGTCGGCGCGGTCGCGACAAGGGCGAGCGCCCCCAGGACGAGTCGCAGAGCAACAACCAGGAGCCGGTGCCCGTCGAGGGCATGCTCGACCTGCGCGACGAGGGCTACGGCTTCCTGCGCCTCAAGGGCCTGCTGCCGTCGAAGGACGACGTCTACGTCTCCGTGAAGACGGTCCGCCAGTTCGGGCTCCGCAAGGGCGACCTGATCTCCGGCACCAGCCGCCCGGCGAGCCGCAACGAGAAGAACCCGGCCCTCCTGCGGGTCGACCGGGTCAACGGCGAGGACCCCGAGAAGATGCGGGGCCGGCCGAAGTTCGAGGACCTCACGCCGCTCTTCCCGGACCAGAAGCTCCGGTTGGAGAGCGAGGACCCGACCAACATGACGGCGAGGATCATCGACCTCATCTCGCCGATCGGCAAGGGCCAGCGCGGGCTCATCGTGTCGCCGCCGAAGGCGGGCAAGACGACGGTGATGAAGACCATCGCCCAGTGCATCGAGGCCAACAACCCCGAGGTCAAGGTGATGATCCTGCTCGTCGACGAGCGGCCGGAGGAGGTGACCGACCTGCGCCGCTCCGTCCGGGGCGAGGTGGTCGCGTCGACCTTCGACCGCCCGAGCGACGAGCACACCGCGGTCGCCGAGCTCACCATCGAGCGGGCCAAGCGCCAGGTCGAGCAGGGCGAGGACGTCGTCATCATCCTCGACGGCATCACCCGCCTCGCACGGGCCTACAACATGGCCGCACCCGCCACCGGCCGCATCATGTCCGGCGGTATCGACACCGGTGCGCTCTACCCGCCGAAGCGGTTCTTCGGTGCGGCCCGCAACGTCGAGGAGGGCGGCTCGCTCACCATCCTCGCCACCGCGCTGGTCGAGACCGGCTCGCGGATGGACGAGGTGATCTTCGAGGAGTTCAAGGGCACCGGCAACATGGAGCTGCGGCTCGACCGGCGCCTCGCCGAGAAGCGCATCTACCCGGCGATCGACGTCGACGCCAGCTCCACCCGCCACGAGGAGCTGCTCTTCGAGCGGCGCCAGCTGCAGATGGTGTGGAAGCTCCGCCGGGTGCTGTCCGGCCTCGCCGACGGCGGCTCCGGTGGTGCGGGCCTCGAGCTGCTCATCGACCGGATGAAGACGTTCAAGTCGAACAACGAGTTCCTGGCGGAGATCGCCAAGGCCCCGTCGATGTGAGCGATCAGCTCGACGTCGGCGACAGCCGGGCGGACGCCGCCCGGCGGTCCCGGCTCCTCACCGTCAAGCTCCGCGCCCTCATGGGCGACCGGGGCCACGACCCGGAGGCGTTCACGTTCGTGGACGTCGCCACCGGGACCCTCGCCCACGACGGCGCCGGCCGCGGCTGGGCCCTGATCGACGGCGACGCCACCGGTCGCCTCGGCGGCGTGCTGGCCCGGGCCCACAAGGCCGGGGTCGCGACGCTCGACGTCGTGGCCGACGATGGCGGCGACGTCCTCGCCCGACGGGTCGCGGAGACGTCGCTCGACGTGACCGTGCACCGATCCGCGGGCCGCGACCTCGTGGCCGTCGACGCGGCCCCCGTCGTCGCGCCGGTCGACCCGGAACCGGCCGCGCTCGACGCGGCCGCACCCCTGACCGAGCTGGGTGTCGATGTCGTCGTCGAGCACGGCGTCGTCACCGGCGAGATCGCCGGTCTCGAGATCGCCCGCGTCGTCGCCGACGACGCGGGCGGCGGGTACCGGCTCGAGAGCGGCGTCGGCCGCTACGACCGGGAGGCGTCGACGATGCTCGACGCCGTGCGCGACCCGGGCGAGGCGCTCACCTCGGTGGTCGCCACCGTGCGCCTCCACCGTCACGGCGACGCCCGCCCCCACGTGCTCAACCGCCTGGCCCGCGAACGGTGGCTGCGCGCCGCCGTGCTCGCCGAGCCCGGCCTGGTCGACGCGGCCGACCTGGCGCCGGTCGAGGGTTCGCGGGCGCGCGACAACCTGATCGACCCGTTCCCCGCCGCGGCGATGGGCGTCGACGGTGACGGCCGCGGGGTCGTCGTCGTCTGCTCGGTCGGCGTGGACCCCGAGCTGGTGCCCGAGGGTGCGGACGTGCGCCACCGGGCCGAGACGCTCGGTTGGGTCGGCCCCGACGCCGACCTGGTGCTGGTCGTGCCCCCGCGGGACCACTACCCGTTGACCGACGCGCTCGCCGGTGCGCTGCGCCGGCCCGCCAGGATCGTCGAGCTCGACGGCCCCTGGCCCTCCTGAGTCGGCCCCCGGGGCGTTCCCCGCCGAGGCCGACCGGCCCGACCCGACCGACGGGCCGTTCCGGGCCTCGACCGGACGGCGCAGCCCACCGCCTACCATCGGCGACGTGGAAGAACGGTTGGCGCAGCTCGAGCGCGAGTTCTACGACGTCGAGGCTCGTCTCGCCGATCCCGAGATCCTGGCCGACCCGTCCCGCTACGCCGACGAGAGCCGCCGCTACAAGGAGCTGGAGGCCGTCGTCTCCGTGTGGCGTGAGCTGCGGGGCCGCACCGATGACCTCGAGGCCGCCCGGGAGCTGCTCACCGAGACGACCGGGGACGACCGCGAGCTCGTGCGCGACGAGGTGACCGGCGCCACCGACGACATCGCGCGGCTCACCGAGGAGCTGAAGATCCTCCTCCTGCCCAAGGACCCGAACGACGACAAGAACGTCATCGTCGAGATCCGCGGCGCGGAGGGCGGCGAGGAGGCGAACCTCTTCGCCCGCGACCTGTTCGAGATGTACCGGGCGTTCGCCGGCCGGGTCGGTTGGCGCTTCGAGGTGCTCGAGGCCGTCGCGTCGCCGATGGGCGGGTACAACGAGGTCATCTTCCGGGTGGCGGGGGACGGCGTGTGGAGCCGCCTGAAGCACGAGGCCGGTCCGCACCGGGTCCAGCGCGTGCCGGTCACCGAGTCCCAGGGCCGGATCCACACCTCGTCGGCAACCGTGACCGTGCTGCCCGAGGCCGAGGAGGTCGACATCGCCATCGACCCCAACGACCTGGAGATCGACGTGTTCCGCTCGTCCGGCCCGGGCGGCCAGTCGGTCAACACGACCGACTCGGCGGTGCGGATCACCCACAAGCCGACCGGCATCGTCGTGTCCATGCAGGACGAGAAGTCCCAGATCCAGAACCGGGCCAAGGCGCTGGCCGTGCTCCGCTCCCGCCTGCTGAAGGCGACCCAGGACCGTCTCGACGCCGAGCGCTCCGGCCAGCGGCGCGGCCAGATCGGCGGCGGCGGCCGCTCCGAGAAGATCCGGACCTACAACTTCAAGGAGAACCGGGTCTCCGAGCACCGCATCGACCTGACCCTCTACAAGCTCGACCGGGTGCTGGCCGGCGAGCTGGAACCGGTCGTCGACGCCCTGGTCGCCGACGAGCGGGCCCGCCAGCTCCGGGCCGCGTCCGAGACCTGACGCCGGGACCCCGAAGCCACTGTGACCTCGAAGCCGCTGTGAGTACGAAGCCGCTGTGAGTACGAAGCCATGACCGACGTGCCGCCGCACGAGTCCGACACCGACCCCGACGACCTCGACGGCACCGTCTCCTGGCGCGAGCTGCTGGAGGAGACCCGCGGCAAGCTTGCCGCCGCCGGGATCGGGGTGCCCGATGTCGACGCCCGCCGGATCGTCGAGGAGGCCACCGGCGACGACGTCGTCGTGGTCGCCGACCGCCTCGCCACCGTGCGGGGCGTCGCCCGCCTCGATCGCATGGTCGCCCGTCGCGTCGCCGGTGAGCCGCTGCAGTACGTGCTCGGCAGCTGGGGGTTCCGGCGCCTCGACCTGTTCGTCGACGGCCGGGTCCTGATCCCCCGGCCCGAGACCGAGGTCGTCTGCGGCCTGGCGCTCGACGAGATCGACCGTGTCGGTGCCGCGGTCGGCGCCACGATCCACGACCGCCTCCCCGTCGCCGATCTCGGCACCGGCAGCGGGGCGATCGCCCTGGCCATCGTCGACGAGCGCCCGTTCGTCGACGTGTGGGCCACCGACGTGTCGGCCGAGGCGCTCCAGGTCGCGAGCGCCAACGCCGCCGGCGTCGGCCGCGCGTCCCGCCGGGTCCGATTGGCCGAGGGCTCGTGGTTCGAGGCGCTGCCCGACGAGCTGCGGAGCCGGCTCGGAGTGATCGTGGCCAACCCGCCGTACGTGGCCGAGGGCGACGACCTGCCGCCCGAGGTGGCCGACTGGGAGCCCCGCGGCGCACTCGTGGCCGGCCCCGACGGGCTCGACGACCTCCGCCGCATCGTGGCCGGCGCCCCGGCGTGGCTGCGCCCCGGCGGCGCGCTGGTCGTCGAGCTGGCGCCGCACCAGGCCGCCGAGGTCGCCGGGCTGGCCCGCGCCGCCGGACTCGAGCCCGAGATCGGCCGCGACCTCACCGGCCGCGACCGCGCCGTCGTCGCCCGCCTCCCCGACGCCTGATCGTCCGGCCCATGTCGCCTGCGGTCCGCCGAGCGGGGCGCGGGTACAGTGCGGCGGGGCGAGGGGGAAGACGAGCCGGGCGGTTTCGCCCGTGAGGAGGGAGCACGTCGTGCCGTTCTGGAAGAGGGACCAGGCGTCCACCGAGTACCTGGAAGACGTCGCGTTCTTCGAGAACTTCACGCGCGACGAGCTCGAGCAGGTCGCCCGCCTCGGCTCCGAGGTCGAGGCCGTCGCCGGCGCCGAGCTCATCGACCAGGGCGACACCGGACGGGTCTGCTACGTGATCGTCGAGGGCACGGCCAACGTGTACGTCGCCCAGGAGCACGTGGCCACCCTCGAGGCCGGGTCGATGGTGGGGGAGATGGCCCTCATCGACCACCGTCCCCGCACGGCCACGGTCATCGCCGAGACACCGATGAAGCTGCTGGCGTTCGACACGAACGACTTCCGTGTGCTGCTCCAGAACGCCAAGGCGTCCGAGCGGATCATGGCCGTCCTCGGCCAGCGCCTGAAGCAGCACAACGCCGAGAAGGCCACCGGCGCCTGAGCCCCGGCCGGTCGCGTACCGTGGAGCCGCACGTGACCACCGCAGGAGTGAGGCGCAGATGCCAGCAGGACGGCGGCTCGCCGTGGGTTCCGACCACGCCGGGTTCCGGCTGAAGACGGTCCTGGCCGACCACCTGCGCGAGCTCGGGGTCGACGTCGTCGACGTCGGCACCCACGGGCCCGAGCGGGTCGACTACCCCGACTACGGCGCTGCCGTGGGCCGCGCCGTGGCCTCCGGCGAGGTGGACGGCGGCGTGTGCGTGTGCGGCTCGGGCATCGGCATCGCCATCGCCGCCAACAAGGTGGCGGGTGTGCGGGCCGCGACGGTCCACGACGTCACCTCGGCCCGCCTCGCCCGCGAGCACAACGACGCCAACGTGATCTGCCTCGGCGAGCGCTTCCTCGGCGAGCAGGTCGCGCTCGACGCACTCGATGCCTGGCTCGCGGCGTCGTTCGCCGGCGGCCGCCACGCCGACCGGGTCGCCAAGATCGGCGCCCTCGACACCCCGGTGCCCGACCCCGCCGAGTCGTCGCCGACCGGCTGAGCCCCCCGGTGCCCGGCCACGGCGGACCGGCACCGCCGAAGGACCGTCAATCGCGGTCGGGCACCGTGCGACCCGGCTCGAGGTCGTCGTCGTCGGCCGCGTGCTGGCCCTCGTCCGGCGCGTCGCCCGGCCCGACCGTCGGTGCGGCGGTGCCGTTCGCCGCGGCTTCCTTGTTCGCCCGTCGTTGCTGGACGACGCCGGGGTGGAACCACGTGTAGAGGGCCAGGCCCATCGCCACGAGCCCGAGGGGGACGACGGCGTCGCCCTTGCCGGTGAAGCTCGGGTACAGGACCATCGCCGAGAGGATGGCGGTCCACGACCAGAGGATGAGCACGCTGCGCCGCTGACCGTGGCCCAGGGCCATGAGCCGGTGGTGGAGGTGCCCCTTGTCGGCGCCGGTCAGGCCCGTGCGCCCCTTCGCCCGGCGGATGACCGCGAAGACGGTGTCGAAGATCGGCACGCCGAGGATGAGCAGGGGGATGATCAGCGGCGCCCAGAAGAAGTAGGCCTGGCCGCTGAACGGGTCGTTGTGGCGGCCCCCGACCGCGATCGTCGATGACGCCATCAGCACGCCGAGCAGCAACGCCCCACCGTCACCCATGAACGTCGTGGCCGGGTGGAAGTTGTGGGGCAGGAACCCGATGCAGACCCCGGCGATGATGGCGGCGATCAGCGGGCTGAGGTTGTCGGGCCGCAGGATGCCCTCCTCGCCGAGGCGCATGCCGTAGAGCCAGAACGCCACCGCGGCGATGCCGACGACCCCGGCGGCGAGCCCGTCCAGGCCGTCGATCAGGTTGATCGCGTTGGCCATGCACACGACCCACAGCACCGTCACCAGCGCGGCCAGGTCGGGCGAGAGCACGAAGAGGCCGACGAACGGGATCCGCAGGTAGAGGATGCTCACGCCGGACAGGCTCAGCACGCTCCCCGCCAGCACGAGCCCGGCGACCTTCGCCGGTGCCGACACCTCGCGCAGGTCGTCGATCATGCCGATCGCGTAGATGATGACCGCGGCGGCGACGACGCCGAGGACCTCCTCGGCGGTCGCGAACACCGGCTCGAACGCGCCGAGCAGCGAGGCGGCGGCCACCGCGGCGAGGAACCCGGCGAGCATCGCCGCGCCGCCGAGGGTCGGGGTCGGCCAGGCGTGGACACGCCGGTCGTCGGGCGCGGCCACCGCCCCGACCCGCCAGGCGATCCGCCGACTGACGGGCACGGCGGCGGAGGTCACCAGCGCGGCGATGGCGCCGACGAGGACGTACCAACCGAACCCTGCCACGGAGATCATCCTCCCACGCCCGCGTCAGCTCGGGAGACAGCCCCGGACGCGCACGAGCCCGGCGCCGCCGTGACGGGGGGCCGGGCTCGTCGGTGGTCGGAAGGTCGGTTCAGCTGGCGCCGCGCTGCAGGAGCACGGACGGCACCGTCTTCGTGAGGATGGCGAGGTCGGTGAGCAGCGACCAGTTGTCGACGTAGTAGAGGTCGAGGCGGCTGTACTCCTCGAACGAGGTGTTGCTGCGGCCGCTGACCTGCCACATGCCCGTGATGCCGGGCTGGACCCGCAGTCGGTCCCGCAGGTCGGCCGACCACATCTCGGCCTCCTCGGGCAGCGCCGGACGGGGCCCGACCAGGCTCATCTCGCCCCGCAGCACGTTCCACAGCTGGGGGAGCTCGTCGAGCGAGGTCTTGCGCAGCACCCGACCGACCCGGGTGATGCGGGGGTCGTTCTTGATCTTGAACAGCGGGCCGTCGGCCTCGTTCTCCTGGGCGAGCTGGTGCCGCAGCTCGTGGGCGTTGGGCACCATCGTCCGGAACTTGAGCACGTCGAACAGCTTGCTGTCGCGGCCCACCCGCTCCTGGCGGAAGAGCACCGGGCCCTTGCTGTCGAGGCGCACGAGCAGCGCCAGCAGCGCCATCGGCATGGCCAGCACGGTCAGGGCGGCGAAGCTGGCGGCGAAGTCGAAGCCCCGCTTGGCGAACATGCGCCAGCCCGACTGGCGGTAGGGCTCGAGGTACATCACCGGGAAGCGGCCGAGCGGCCGGACGGTGAGGCGCTCGGCGGCGACGTCGGGCAGCGTCGGGGACAGCTCGACGTGGATGCCGATCTTGATCAGCTGGCGGATCAGGCTGCTGGTCATGGCCACGTCGACCGCCGAGTTGGCGATCATCACGTTGGTCACGCCGTAGTCGTTGAGGACGTCGGCGATCTCGTCGGTGTGGCCGATGACGTCGTCGTGGCGATCGAAGCGGGTGTCGCGGTTGACGGTCACGAAGCCGACGAAGTGGTAGCCGAGCGAGCGGTCGGAGTCGAACATCCGGGCCAGCTCACGGGCCTCGGCGTTGTCGCCGACGATGACCACCGGGCGCATGCGGGCGCCGATCCGGCGCAGGTGGTTGAACACCTGGCGGACGACCTCGCGCTCGGCCATGAGCAGCGAGACCGCGCAGAGGAAGGTGAACGCGACCAGGTCGCGCTGGAGGTCGACCCGCCACGTCAGGTTGGCGAGCACGATGAGCGACAGCGAGCCGATCACCGAGGCGCTGACGACACGGCGCAGCTCCTGGCCCCGACGGGCCACGAACCGGGCCTGGTAGAGGCGGTTCTGGACGAGGGTGAACAGCCAGACCGGGATCGACAGCGCCGTGATCTGCCAGACCGTCGGCGTGTCGGGCAGCGAGCGCTCCTCGCCCGTCCACGCAGCGAGCTGGTGGGCGATGAGCATGGCGATGCAGACCATCGCCAGGTCGGCCGCGCCGATCAACGTCTTGGCGACGCGGGGCGACATCGTCTTGCGTCGCTCCGTCGGGCGCCGATGGGTGATCGGCCGCACCGTCTGGGTCGCCGGAGCCGTCAGCTCCATGATGTCCCGCTCGGCGTAGACCGCCGGGTCGGTCTCTGCGTCTCGAGGTGTCATCGTCGCCATGGACGTGTCCCCGCCGTGTTCGCCACCATCACCACAGTCGCCAATCCATGTGGTCTGTCGGTGCCGGCGCCGACGCCGACACGAACCTCTCCCGGAGTCGGGGCGCCGTCGATGCCCTGGAGCGCCTGTCCCGATCCGCCATCTGCCACCGATGTCGCACGGAGCCGTTGGGCCACCCTGCCACCCAGGTTGACCACGCTCCGTAGCAACGGCATACCTCATCCTAGCGGTCGGACGTCATGAACCATCCCCAAGGTGTTGGTTCGCAACACCTCTGTCACGAACCAACGAGCCGCCTTCAGCGACCCGGGGCTTCCACGTCGGGAGAGCGCCGGACGGCGCCGGCGATGCACCGTTCCCGCAGGTACGGGCACCGACGACCAACGAGGGGATGGTGCGGAGGGATGACGCGAGCTCGCCCGGGCCGAGAGCCCGGCCCGGGCGCGGTCGTCGTGCTCCCTGCGCCGCTCGGGCGGTGTTCGTCCGCTCTCCGCCGCTCGGGCGGTGTTCGTCCGCTCTCCGCCGCTCAGGCGGTGTTCGTCCGCTCTCCGCCGCTCAGGCGGTGAGCGAGGCGGGGCGGTCGCCCGACTCGAAGCTCTCGGCGACCAGCGACTCGACGCGTGCGGCCCGCTCGGCCCACGAGTGCTGCTCGGCGATCGCCCGGCACTCGTCGGTGGGCGGCGGGGACGAGAGCACCTCGCGGATCGCGTCGGCGAAGCCGGTCGGGCCGCGGCCCGACCGCACGAACGGCTCCATGCCGTCGATGGCCGGCAGCGGCGTCGACACCACGGGCACGCCCGACGCCAGGTAGTCGAACACCTTCAGCGGGAACGACGCCCGGTTGAACGGGTTGTCCAGGTACGGGACGGTGCCCACGTCGAAGCGCTGCACCCACCGTGGCAGCTCGTCGTAGGGCCGCTCGCCCAGCACCCGCAGGTTCGGCAGGCGGGGCACCGGGACCGAGGCCCGGCCCAGCATCACGAAGGTCCACTCGGGGTGGGCCTTGGCGACCTCGCTGATCAGGCGGAGGTCGAGGCGCCACGACACCGCGCCGATGTAGCCGATCACGGGGCCGTCGCCGAGCTCGGCGGGCGGCGCGTCGGTCGGGCGCGCGAAGTGCTCCACGTCGGCGCCGTTGGGCACCAGGTGGGCCTCGGAGGCCACGCCGCTCTGGGACACCAGGTCCGGCGAGACGCCGGTGACGAGGTCGGCCGCCACGAGCAGCTCGTGGTTGCGGTTCTCGACCAGTTCGACCGACGACACGTAGCGACGCTCGGCCGCCAGGTCACGGCGCCAGTAGACGGTGCGGTCACGCCGCACCGCCGGCAGCAGGCCGCGCACCGGGCTGAAGGTCACGAGCAGCCGGCGCTGGGGCAGGACCCGGTCGGCGGCCCACTGGATCTGGCGGGCGATGACCCGGTCGCCCATGGGGGCGAGCCAGCGGCGGTCGAAGCCGGGGGTCGCGATGGGGCGGAGGACCCACATCCCCTCGTCGACCTGACGGAGACCGGCGCGGCTGTCGCGCCGCACCTTGTGCAGGGACACGGGGCGGTCCACCACGAGCACAGGACGGCGCTTGCCGATCGCCGACGCCAGATGCGTGTCGGCAAAGGGAGGCGACCCGCCGAAGGCCATCCCGCAGACCACGATGGCGCCCCACCCGGGGAGCCGGTCGATCGATACGTCCATGAGCTGAGATGCTCCTCGCCGCGAGGGGGACTTGCCGGACCAGGCTCCTTCGGTCTCCGCCCCAGTGCGAGCAGTGGTCCGACGTCCAATCGTAACCCGGCGACAGGCCGTGCCGGTCTGTATCAGCCTTCGGTATCGTGAAGGGGGGACTTTATCGGCGGAGAGAGGAATCCGAGGCGGCCATGACGAGCAGTTCCGCGACCCCGGCGACCAGCCGAACCCCGGCTGCCTCCCGGGCACCCGAGGAGCGGTCGCCCCGCCTGAGCGTCGTGATCCCGGCCCACAACGAGGAGCAGGTGATCGGGCGCTGCATCGAGCACCTGCTGCGCGGTGCCGAGCCGGGCGAGTTCGAGGTCGTCGTCGTGCCCAACGGCTGCGACGACCGCACGGCCGAGGTCGCGGCCAGCTTCGGCGACGCCGTCACGGTGGTCGACTCGCCGGTCGCCTCCAAGCGGGCGGCCCTCTCCGCCGGGGACGAGGCCGCGACGGTGTTCCCCCGGATGTACGTGGACGCCGACATCCTCGTCTCGGCCGAGGCCCTCCGGGCCGTCGCCGACGTGCTCGACCGCGGCGAGGCCGACGTGGCCGCCCCGGCGATCACCTTCGACCTGAGCGGCCGCCCGTGGCCCGTCCGGGCCTACTACGAGATCTGGGGCAAGCTGCCCTACATCACCGACGACCTGGTCGGCAGCGGCTTCTACGCCATGAACCGCGAGACCCGCGAGCGCTTCACCGAGTTCCCCGACGCCGACGACTTCTACGTCCGCAGCCTCGTGCCGGCGGGGCGCCGGCGCTCGGTCCGGGACCACACGTTCACGATCCACCCGCCGTACACGCTCAAGAGCCTCGTGCGCATCCGCTCGCGGATGTTCGCGTCGAACGTCCGGGACCGGGAGCTGTTCGATGGCGACAACGACGAGGTGCGGGGCGGCCAGCTCCAGGCCCTGCGCGATCTCGCCCGCTCCCCGCGGAACTGGCCGGCGCTCGGCGCGTACGTCGGTATCGTGCTCGCGGCCAAGGCCCAGGCGGCGGTGAAGAACCGCTGGGGGGACACCGCCGTGTGGGAGCGCGACGAGTCGGCACGCCGCTCGAGCGCCGCCTGAGTGCCGTCCGGCACCGGGCGCCAGCACATCTTCCGTTCGAGACGACCCGGAGGTTCTCGTGCGAGCAGGCGGTACGACGGGGGAGCGCATCGTCAAGGCCGTGCGGTCGGTCCTCGACCCGAGGATCTACGTGCACGGCCTGAAGCTGCTGCACTACTTCAACTACACGCACGTCAGTCAGCGCTCGAAGGTCGACATGGGGGAGAAGGTGGCGTTCGCGCCCAACGTGTCGATCGTGAACGGGGAGCGCGTCCGCATCGGTGACCGTGCGCACATCGGCGCCCGGTGCCACCTGTGGGCGGGTAACTCCGTCGGCCGTATCGACATCGGCGAGGACGCCCTCTTCGGACCCGAGGTGTTCATCACCGCGTCGAACTACGGCACCGAACCCGGACAGGTGATCATGCACCAGCCGAAGATCGAGCGCGACGTTCGCATCGGCCGGGACGTGTGGTTGGGGGCCCGGGTGATGGTGATGCCGGGGGTGACAATCGGTGACGGCTGCGTCGTCGCCGCGGGGGCCGTCGTCACGAAGGACCTCCCTCCGGGGGCCATCGCTGCCGGCGTTCCCGCCCGAATCGTGGGATCGCGAGATGGCGATCCGACCCGTTCCAGACAGGCAGGAGCAATGGTTCATGGCTGACCTCCCCCCGGGCGCCGACATCAGTGACGAACCCGTGGCGGAGGGCGACCCCGTCGACGTCTCGATCCTCATGGTGGGATACAAGACGCGCGACGAGCTCGCCCGCTGCCTCGAGTCGGTCCAGCGCACGACGACCGACGTGAGCTACGAGATCGTCCTGGTCGACAACAACAGCGAGGACGGCACGGTGGAGATGATCCGCCGTGACTTCCCCGCCGTGAAGCTGGTCGCACTGGACGAGAACCTCGGGTTCGGTCGCGGCGTCAACCTCGCCGCGACCAAGGCCGCGGGCAGGTACTACCTGCTGCTGAACCCCGACACGATCGTCCACGAGGGCGCGATCGGTGCGCTGATGCGGTTCGCCCAGGACCACCCGACCGCCGGTCTCGTCGGCGGGCGCACGCTGCGCCCCGACGGCACCCACGACCCGGGCTCGGCCTGGGGCCGCCCGACCGTGTGGAGCACGATCTCCTTCGGTCTCGGACTCAGCCGGATCTTCAAGGGGACGGCCTGGTTCGACCCCGAGGCGATCCCCGACTGGGACCGCTCGACGCCCCGTGAGGTCGGCGTCGTCACCGGCTGCCTCGTCTTCGTCTCCCGTGAGGTGTGGGACGAGCTCGGCGGCTTCGACACCGACTTCTTCATGTACAGCGAGGACACCGACCTCAGCATGCGGGCGTGGGAGGCCGGGTACCACCCGATGATCACGCCGGACGCGGTCATCACCCACGTGGTCGGTGCGTCCTCGGCGATCCCGACGAACCGACGGGTCCTGGTGCTCAAGGGCAAGTCGACGCTGTTCCGCAAGCACTTCCGGACCCCGCTCGACCGGGTCCTGGTCGTGCTGTTGGCCTGCGGGGTCGGCGTCCGGGCGCTCATGGCGCTCGCGGTCCGCGCCATCAGCCGTGGGCGCAAGGGCAACGAGGAGATGTCCTGGGTCGGTGCCTGGCAGCGCCGCGGCGAGTGGCTCGGCGGCTGGTGACCTGATCGCTCGCCCGGGCCGCGTGTCGGCCCGGGCGTCCGCCGGTGCTGCACGCCCCGGCCGGCCGGTGGCACGGCCGACGACCGCAGACGCGAAGAACCCCCGGCTCCTCGGAGCCGGGGGTTCTTCCGTTCACGTCCGGTGTCGTCAGCGGGAGGTGGCCCGCAGTGCCGGCTGGCCGTTCTGTCGGGCCTTCTCGACGGCGTCCCGATCGACCTCGAGCAGCTCGTCGTACACGGCGATGTAGTTCTCCGCCGAGTACTCCCAGGAGAGGTTCTCCTCGATGCGGCGGCGACCCGACTGGCCCATGGCCCGCCGGCGCAGCTCGTCCTCGAGCAGCTCCTCGATGCCGTCGGCGAACGAGCTGACCTCGTTCGGGGTCGCGTACCAGGCGGCGTCGCCGGCACTGACCCGGGTCTCCTGCAGATCGAACGTGACCACCGGCAGGCCGAAGGCCATGTACTCGAGGGTCTTGTTCATCGTGCAGAGGTCGTTCATCTCGTTCTTCGGGTCCGGCGACAGGCCGAGGTCCGCAGTCGAGAGGTACCGGGTGATCATGGCGTCGTCGGCCCGGCCGGTGAAGGTGACGTGCTGGTCGAGCCCGAGCTCGGACGACAGCGACCGCAGGTCGTCGTAGCAGTCACCGAAGCCCAGGAGGGCGAACTGGATGTCGTTGCGGCCCCGCTGGTTGACGAGCTCGTCGACCGCGTACAGCACGTTCTCGACGCCGTCCTGCGGGCCCATGATGCCGAGGTAGCAGCAGAGGTACTTGCGGCCCTTCTTGAGCTCGGCGACCGGCTCGCCCCGGGTCATGGCCGCCGCCTTCGGCCCGGAGCGGACCACGGTGACCTCGTCGGGGTCGCGCTTGCCGCGCTCGGTGGCGATCGTCTTGAACGACTCGTTCGTCGAGATGACGTGGTCGGCGACCCGGTAGGTCATCCGCTCGAGGAACAGCAGGCCCTTGATGAGCTTCTCGCTCGGGTCGGCGAACCGCGAGGCGTACACCTCGGGGCAGAGGTCGTGCTGGTCGAACACGAACTTGGTGCCCCGTGCCTTGAACGGCCACGCGAGCGCCCAGTAGGTGTCCGGCGGGTTGCACGCCTGGATGGCGTCGATGCGCCGGCGCCGGGCGATGCGGGCCAGCAGCCGGGCCGTCTGGAGCCAGCAGTAGCTGAACTCCAGCGCGAAGCCGGCGGCGCCGCTCGCCTGTGGTGCCGGTCGGTACTTGTGGATCTCGACGCCGTCGATGACCTGATGGGGAGGGTCGCCCTCACCCCTGGGGCAGATCACCGACACGTCGTAGTCGGCCTCGATCAGTGCCCGGCACTCCATCCAGACACGGCGGTCGAGCGGCACCGGCAAGTTCTGCACGATGATCACGATGTGACGGCGGGCCATGGCTCAGTCAGCGCCCCTCGGTCGTAGCGAATTCGACAACAGGTCGTTCCATCCTCCACAGCGCGCCCGCGGCGCCGATGATGAGGAAGAGCGACATTCCGGCAATGCGGAAAGAAAGTGCGTCATAGGTCGCGAAGGTGAAGAAGTGGACCGCGATGCACGCCACCATCGCCTGGGCGAGGTCGGCGGTCGGGCGGTCCCGGACGATCGTCCATCTCCGGACCTGACGGGCGGTCCAGATGGCGACGACCATGAAGAAGATGAGGCCCAGCATGCCGACCGCACCGGTCTCGATCAGCTGCATGAAGAACTGGTTGTCGAGGAAGTCGTACAGCGCCGGCGTGAACGTCCCGAAGCCCCGTCCGAAGAACGGTGCCTCCCGGAAGTAGGCGACGACCGTCTCGAGGTCCTCGGTCCGGCCCTCGATCGAGGGGTCCTGGTCGGCGTTGACGAAGAACGACCGGATGGTGCCGAGCAGGCCGGGCACGACGACGGTCATGGCGCCGGTGCCGACGAAGGCCGCCAGCATCGTCTGGAAGCGGCGCTCCGCCGGCAGCGTCGGGATCTGGACGAGCCCGACGACGAGGAGGCCGAGGATGGCGGAGCGGGAGATGGCCATCGGCACCGCGAAGCCGATGATCGCCACCGGCGCCCACCGCACGATGACGTGCTTGCCGATGTCGTTGAACGCGTAGTGCAGCGCGAACGGCAGCACCGAGGCGCCGACGACACCGAACTCGATCGGGTGGAGGGCCGTGCCGGCGACCCGGGTGAAGTCGGATCGGGCGAACGTCGAGGTGAACTCGGGGACGTTGTAGGTGAGACCCGGCAGCGCCAGCACCTCGGTCAGGTCGTAGCCGGCGAGGAACTGCAGCAGGCCGACGACCGACATGAACGTGGCGCCCCACACGATCCGCCGCAGCAGGGTGTCGAGCCGGTCCCGGGTGTTGATCCCGTCGGCCGCCAGCAGCAGGTAGCCGATGTAGGCGAACCAGATGATGAGCGTCCGGTCCGAGTTCGAGGCCTCGAGGTCGTAGAGCGGTCGGGCGAAGCCGGCGGCGTAGGAGGCGAGCATGGTGACCAGCAGCACGCCGGTCCCCACCCGGACCGGGTTGTGGCCATGCGCCGCACCCGACGCGGAGGAGAGCCGGGTCGTGAGCCACCAACCGAAGGCGGCGACGCCGAACATGATCGCCGGCGCACCCGCGGCGCCGAGCGGCTCGAAGATGTAGCGGGCGGGCATGCCGAACATCGCCAGCACGCCGAGCGAGAGGATCGTGGCCGGGTCCCGCGGTGACAGGTAGATCACCGCGGCGAACGTCAGCAGACCGAGGAGCCCGACCAGCACCAGCGGCGACAGGAAGCTCAGCGCGCCCCCGATGACGAGGATGCCGAGCCCGGCGAGAACGTGGGACGAGGAGCTGCGCTCCGGCGAGATCGCCGAGATGTCAGCCGTCATGGTCCTCGACGCCGCGATCGGCGGACGGCGTCGAGGATCGGCCAGCTGCAGCGTTCTCCGCTGTTCCGCCGTCGTCGTTCCGCCGTTCGTTGCGGGTGCCGGCCCGCTTGGTGGGGTTGTCCCCGCTGTTCGTCTTGCC
>JAXHUH010000052.1:0-2734 GCA_034211175.1 Actinomycetota bacterium | reverse complement strand
TTTTGGCACGCTGTGCGGTGGATAGGGTTTCGTTAATGAGGCGATCGCGATACTGTTCTAACTCTGCCGCGAGTTCGCTCAGTTCCTGGGGAGTTGCCTCTTCGATTGTGATGTTTCCCGAGACGCCACCGGTGACGGCGAAGCCGCCGACGCACGGCTGGCGCTGGCCCGCGGCCTCCGCAGCCGCATGATGGTCGAGCACGGCCGCGGTGCGCTCGACGACGCCATGCGCTCGGGCGACGAGGCCGTCGACGTCGGCGTCGACCTGTTCGACACCCTCTCGGCCGAGGACCCGCGCTTCGACGCCGTCGTCTCCGAGCTTGCCGTCGCGTTCGCCGGCCTGAGCCGGGTGGCGAGCGACGCCGGCGACGACGACCGCCGCGCCGGGCTGCTCCGACGGGCCGACGACGTGTCGGCCCGCGGCGACGGCCCCGGCGCGACCCGGGCCCGGACCGCGGTCGCCCACGAGATGACCGTCCACATGCTCGACGACGTCGTGGCCCGGGCGCGGAGTCGCCGAGCGGCACCGGAGACCGACGATGTCGCCCGGGTGCTGGTCAACACCTCGGCGATCGTCGACCTGCGCCGCGACCTCGCCGTCCGGTCGGACCCGGCGACCTACCTCGACCTCGCCGAGTCGCTGTTCGTGCACGGCCGGGCACTGGCGTTGGGCCGCAACGGCCAGATGGCGGTCGACGCGCTCGCCGAGTCGATCTCGCTGCTGGACCAGTTCGACGGCGACGCCGTCGACGCCGAGCGCGCCCGGGCCGTCGACGAGCTCGAGCTGGTCGGCCGCACGTTCCCCGACGTCGAGCTGCCCGACCTCGACTGAGCCTGGCCCAGCTCGGCTGGTGCTCGCTCGCCGCCCGGCGGTCGAGCTGCGCTCAGCTCCGGTCGAGGGCTACGGTCCGGCCATGGCGACGGCGTCGGTCGGGGGGCTCGACATCCGCTACGAGGACACCGGGGGCGACGGCTCCGTGGTGCTCTTCAGCCACGGCCTGCTGATGGACCACACGATGTTCGACGCCCAGGTCGACGCGCTGGGGGATCGGTACCGGTGCGTCCGCTGGGACGAGCCCGGCTTCGGCGACACCCGGGCGACCAGCCCGTTCACGCTGTGGGACTCGGCGAACCTCGCCGTCGGGCTGCTCGACCACCTCGGAGTCGAGCAGGCCGTGTTCGCCGGGATGTCCCAGGGCGGCTTCCTGTCGCTGCGGGCCGCGCTCACCGCACCGGAGCGGGTGCGGGCGCTGGTGATGATCGACTCGGCCGCCGACCCCGACAGCCCGGCGATGGCGACCGAGAACGCCAAGATGTTCCACCTGCTGTGCGAGGGTTCCGAGGAGCGGCGAGCCAAGGTCCTCGCCTCGGTCGCCGGCATCCTCATCGGCGACCCGGCCCACGAGGCCCACTGGATCGCACGGTGGGAGCGGATCGACCGGGCCCAGCTCCGCCTGGCCGGCGACGCGCTCCTCGCCCACGACGACGTCACCGACCGCCTCGATGAGATCGGCTGCCCGGCGCTGGTGATCCACGGCCGCGACGACCACGCCATCGAGCTCGCCCGCGCCGAGGCCGTGTGCGCCGGCCTCGCCGACTGCCGCGGCCTCGTCGTCGTCGACGGCGCCGCCCACGCCCCCAACGTCACCCACCCCACCCCGGTCAACGAGGCCCTCGCCACCTTCCTCGCCACCCTCGCCTGAACCGAGCCCAGGCCCGGGTCCGATGAGCGACGACCGGCTCCCCGGCGGCTTGATGTCCGGCGCCCGTCGAGGTCGCCGCCACTTCGTCGACCGCCGGGCAGCCGGAGATGCCCGCGACCTGCGGCTGATCGACCTGGGCGCACTCGACATCATCGAGTCGTCACAACGCTGGCTCGACACCAACACCAGCCGCCTGACCACCACGATCGACCCCGCCTGACCGTTCTGGCCTACACCCTCGCCGCAGAATCCCTGGTCACTGACCGGGCCTCGTAGACCAGTTCCGGTGGGTGGTCGTTCTGGTCTACACGCTCGTCGCGAACTCCCAGGTCGCCGGCTGGGCCTTGTAGACCAGTTCGGGCTTTGGGGTCAGTTGTCGGTGTCGGCGGGGGTGGGGTCGAGCTGCTCGCCGCCGGGTGGGACCTCACCGAGGGAGAGGCGGCGGGCGACGTCGTCGCGCCAGTCGCCGCTGGCGCCCCAGCCCTTGATCCGCCAGCGGATCCGGGTGCCGTCATCGGCGGTGGCCTCGACCGTCCACGGGCGCCGGAACAGGATCCGGGCGACGAAGCCGACGACGACCAGCAACGCCACGACCAGAAGGTCGACGATGATCAGGAGGAGCGGCACGGCGACGAACACGGCCAGCACGACGACGAGGATCACGACCACGACGATGGCGAACGTCTCCCCGAGCAGGTCGAGGACGCCGCTGCCGTCGGACAGGTCACCGAGGTTGCGGAACATCCGACGCACCCGGCGCCACAGCCGCCCCGACCACGTCTCGGTGCCGGCGAGCGTCACCCAGCGGCGGGACACCCGCCACGTTCGGCCACCGGGTTCGGTCACCTCACGACGCACAGCAACCAGTCTCGCGCCCCAACCCGGAACTGGCGGGGAGAAACGACAGCGAGCAGAGCAGAGAACCACGCCAGTCGTTGTGGCCCTGGCGGGGGCGTCGTGTCGACGTGAAAATGGGTTCGGGTTGCCCGTGACGCTGACTCGAACCTGGCTGGAAGGCCGTACGCCAGTCT
>JAXHUH010000051.1:0-78516 GCA_034211175.1 Actinomycetota bacterium | reverse complement strand
CGGGCCACGGCCGGCCGGTCCCGGCCGTGGCCACCGGGTGTCGGGGCGTCAGCCCTGGTTGCGGTCGTCTCGCCAGGCCAGCCAGTCGCCGAGGCCGTCCATGTCGTAGTCGGGGCCGTTCAGCCCGAACGTGAGCAGGGTCACGCCGGCATCCGCGATGGCGTCCGCCTGGTCGATCTGGTCGATCTCCGCTCCGGCGGACCGCTCGATCGACGCCGGGTCCGTGCCCTCCTTCTCGCACCACTCGTCGAGGATCCCGCTCTTGCGCTTCAGGGTCTCGAGGTCGCCGAAGCCGTGCCAGATGTCGGCGTGGCGGGCCGTGTAGCGCAGGGTGCGCTTCTCGCCGCCCCCGCCGATGAGGATCGGGATGTCGCGGGTCGGCGCCGGGTCGAGCTTCGCCAGCCGCGACTCGATGCGGGGCAGCGAGTCCCGCAGGTCACTCAGGCGCGACCCGGCCGTGCCGAACTCGTAGCCGTACTCGTCGTAGTCCTTCTCGAACCAGCCGGCGCCGATCCCGAGGATCAGCCGGCCGCCGGAGATGTGGTCGACGGTGCGGGCCATGTCGGCCAGCAGCTCGGGATTGCGGTAGGTGTTGCACGTCACCAGCGCACCGATCTCGATGCGCTCGGTCACCTCGGCCCACGAGGCGAGCATCGTCCAGCACTCGAAGTGCTTGCCCTCGTTCGGGTCGGGCGAGCCGCCGTAGAGCGGGAAGAAGTGGTCCCAGTTGAAGGCCACGTCGACCCCGAGCTGCTCGGCGCGGACGACGGCGTCGCGGATCTGGTCGTAGGTCGCGTGCTGGGGGTGGATCTGCACGGCGATGCGGATCGGGCGGGCCATGGCGGGCTCCTCCGTTGTCGGGGGCGTCGGGAGGGTCGGACGGCGACCGCCGTGGGCGGCGGGTCGCACCGGCGGCGGCGCCGAGATCGACAGCGTAGGCGACGGCGACGCGGGCCGGTCGTGTGATCGAACGGGGTCCCGGCCGCGCCCCTCGCACCGGTGACACCCGCTCAGGTGGGACCATGGTCGGGATGGAGCCGGCCAACCGAGTCGATCGAGTGCTCAGCGCGCACCCCGCGCGCGTGCACCTCGTCGTCGCCGCGGCCGCCGCGGCCCTGCTCGCGGCACTCGCGGTGATGGTCGGTCGGAGCAACCGGCCGACCGACGCCGAGCTCGACCTCCTGCGCTGGTTCGTCGACCTGCCCGACGCGGTGCGCTCGGTCGGCGAGGCGGTGATGTACATCGCCGAGATCCCCGCGGTGCTCGCGGTCGTCGTGGCCATGTTCGTCGCGGGGATGCGGCGCCAGGCGATCGTCGTCCTGGCGTGCTGCGCGGTCGCCAGGATCGGCTACGAGGTGATGAAGAACCTGGTGAGCCGCCCGAGGCCGAGCGTGGCCGCGGTCGGCCACCCGCTGGTCCACGGCGAGGACAGCTTCGCCTTCCCGTCGGGCCACGTCACGATCGCCACGACGCTGGCGCTGGTGACGGTCGCGTTCCTCCTGCCCCGGGTCGCGCCGCTCGTCGGGCTCGGCGTCGCCGCCCTCACCGGGCTCGGCCGGCTGACCCTCGGCGCCCACTGGCCACTCGACGTCGTCGGCGGGTTCCTGCTGGGGGTGTGCATCGCCGGCGTGGGCCTGGCGCTCGCCGGCCGCTGGGCCGGTTGGGAACCGCGGGCACCGGCACCGTCGACGGGACCTCCCCACGCGGACCCGTCCCCGCCCGACCCTTCGGCGGATCCGCCCGCCGCTGACCCACCCCCGTCGGATGAACCCTCGGCGGCGGAACCCCCGCCGCCGGACGCGGACGACTGAGCGGGCGACGCGACCCGCCGTCGCGGTCCGACGCCGCGACGACGGCCGTTCGCGTGCCGTTCACCTCGGCGATCTAGCGTCCCCGCCCATGACCGGCAGCGGGCGCCTGCAGCGACGACTCGGGTTGGGCGACGCGGTCGTCATCGGTGCCGGGTCGATGGTCGGCGCCGGGGTCTTCGCCGTGTGGTCACCGGCGGCGCAGGCCGCGGGCGACGGGCTGCTGGTCGCGCTCGCCCTCGCCGGCCTCGTCGCGTTCTGCAACGCCACCTCGTCCGCCCAGCTCGCGGCCCTCCACCCCGAGTCGGGCGGCACCTACGTCTACGGGCGCCGCCAGCTCGGACCGGCGTGGGGCCATCTCGCGGGGTGGGGGTTCGTGGTCGGCAAGACCGCGTCGTGCGCGGCGATGGCGCTCACGGTCGGCGCCTACCTGTGGCCGGAGCAGGAGCGCCTCGTGGCCATCGGCGCGGTCGCCGCCATCGTCGTCGTCAACCTGGCGGGCGTCTCCCGGACTGCGGCGGTGACCCGGGTGCTGCTGGCGGTGGCGCTCGTCGCGCTGGTCGCCGTCGTCGTCGCGGGATGGGCCGGCGACCCCGACGTCGGGCGCATCGACCCGCTCGACACCGACGCCGGCGGGGTGCTCCGAGCGGCCGGGTTCCTGTTCTTCGCGTTCGCCGGGTACGCCCGCATCGCCACCCTGGGCGAGGAGGTGCGCGAGCCGGAGCGCACGATCCCCCGTGCCATCCCCCTCGCACTCGGCGGGGTGCTGGTGCTGTACGCGGTCGTGGCGTTCACCGCGCTGGCCGCGGTGCCGGCCGATGCGCTGGCGGCGACCGACGCCCCGTTGCGGGTCGTGGCCGTTGCCGCCGGGGCCGACGGCGCCGCGACGATCGTGCGCGTCGGCGCCGGCATCGCCGCGCTCGGGGTGCTGCTCAACCTCGTCCCCGGCGTCTCCCGTACCGTGCTGGCCATGGCCCGGCGGCGTGAGCTGCCGGTGCCGCTCGCGGTCGTGGACGAGGACCGGTCGGTGCCGCTGCGGGCCGAGCTGAGCGTCGCCGGAGTCGTGATGGTGCTCATCGCCGTGGTCGACCTGCGCGACGCCATCGCCCTGTCGGGCGTGGCGGTGCTGACCTACTACGCCATCACCAACCTGAGCGCCCTGACCCTGACCGACGCGCAGCGCCGGTGGCCACGGCCGATCGCCGTGGCCGGCCTCGTCGGCTGCGTCGCGCTCGTGGCCAGCCTGCCGCCGGTCGCCGTGGCGATCGGCGCCGCGGTCGTGGCCTCGGGCGTGGTGGCCCGCCGGCTGATGCCGGGGACCGTGGACGACCGCTCGTAGCGCCGCACAACCCGGTCAGCCGCACAGCCCGGTCAGCCGCACAACCCGGTCAGCCGCACAACCCGGTCAGCCGCACAGCCCCGCCAGCCCGTGGACCGGGTCGACGAACGTGACGTGGCTCGCGACGAGGTGGGGCAACAGGTCCGCGACCACGGCGGCCCGGTCTTCGGAGGTCGAGTACGGCTTCTCCGCGGCCGCGAAGTCGCCGTCGTGGGCGACCGCCCACACGAACTCGTTCGCTTCGCGGTCGGCGAACGCGAACAGGACCCGGAAACCGAACCGCTCCCGCACCGCCACGATGTCGCGCCAGCGTTCGACGAAGGCGTCGATCGACCCCTCCGCCAGCTCGTAGCGCCGCAACTGCACGACCATGGCCATCTCCCGTCGCCGACGGGGAGAGTCTGCCTCACCGGCCACGCGGCGGGACGCGCGACGGCGCCCCGACGAATGCGTCGGGGCGCCGTGAGGTCGCGGGTGGGCTGGGTCTAGACCCGGAACCGGCTGGCGTCGGAGACCATCCGATCGGACAGGCCCGACAGCTCGCCGGTGACCTGCTCGGCCTCGAGCATGCTGGTGCGGGTCGCCTCGGTGATCTCGGCGAGGCGGGCGATCGTCTGGGCGATCTCGCTCGAACCGTGGGAGGTCTGGCGGATCGACCGGCCGATCTCGTCGGTCGTCGCCGACTGCTCCTCCACCGCCGCCGAGATCGTCGTCTGGTAGTCGTTGATCTGGCTGATGATCGTCGCGATCTCACCGATCGCCGAGACCGCCAACTGGGTGTCGTTCTGGATCGCCTCGATCCGCCCGGCGATCTCCTCGGTCGCCTTCGACGTCTCCTGCGCCAGGTCCTTCACCTCACCGGCCACGACCGCGAACCCCTTACCCGCATCACCGGCACGGGCCGCCTCGATCGTCGCGTTCAACGCCAACAGGTTCGTCTGCTCCGCGATCGACGTGATCACCTTCACCACGTTGCCGATCTCGGCCGACGACTCACCGAGCCGCGAGACGGCCTCGTTGGTCGACTCCGCCTTGGCGACGGCCTCGCCGGCGACGCGGGCGGCGTCGCTCGTGTTCCGGGAGATCTCCCGGATCGACGCCCCCATCTCCTCCGCGCCGGCCGCCATCGCGTCGACGTTGCCCGACACGTCGGCCGCCGCGGTCGACGCACCCGAGGCCTGGGTGTTGGCCTCGTCGGCACCGGTGCTGACGCTGGTGCTCACGCCGGCGAGCCGCTGCACGCCGTCGCCGACCATGGCCGCGCTGGCCACGACGGCCGAGACCGTGTCGCGCAGCGCGGCGGTGGCCTTGTTCAACGAGCGGGCCATGCCGCCGAGCTCGTCGTCGGCCCGGACCTCGGCCTCGGCGGTGAGATCACCCTCGGCGAGCTTCGCCAGGGCCCCGTACACGGAGGACAGCTGGGTGCTGATGAAGCGGACGACGATCGTGGCCAGGCCCAATGCGATGACCACACCGACCGCGGTCACAACGATGGTGAACACGCGCGACGACGAGTACAGGTCCGCGGCTTCGGCCGCCTCGGCCTCGGCCGCAGTGGCCTCGGCCTCGACGAGCGCGTCGAGCGAACCGAGGAAGCTGGCCTCGGCACCGATGTAGGCCTCGGTGATCTCGTCCTCCGGCGGCAGCTCGAAGCCGCTCGCCTCGGGGAGGCCGAAGTAGGCCACGTCCCGGAGGTTCTCGTAGTAGGTGAAGTTGTCGATGAACTCCTGGGCCAGCTCGGCGCGGCCCTCGGTGCCGTCGTTGAGTGCGACGTACTCCGCCATCGCATCGGCGACATCGCTGCCGGCCTGCTGGGTGAGCGGGATCGGGTCGATGCCGGGGGTCGGTCCCTGGACCTGCGCGATGCTGAACAGCATCTGACCCCGGTACATCCCCCCGACACCCTTCTCGACGCTGGCGAGTGCGGCGACACCGGCCACGTGCTCGGCCGAGAGGTCCTCGGCGCTCTCGTTCACGAGCCCGAGGCGCTGCAGGGACAGCACCCCCAGCGCGACCGCGACCACGATCACCACGGCCACGGGAAGCAGGATCTTCGTGCGCACGCTGCGGTCGGCGAACAGAGCAACGATCGGGTTCCGCGTCGGTGCGCTCTCGGTAGTCACGTCCATCCTCGGGTTCCTTCTGACTCACCGTCTCGTTCAAGACGGTGTCGCCACGCATCATCGGGCGGTCGGACCACCGAACTTGAGCGGCGCGTTCCCGGGAGCGCCCGCGCGACGGTTCGCTTGGACGCCCGAGCCCACGGGTAGGCCGTCGACCGGGCCCGAGATCGAATGGAGGCGCGCATGTCGCCGAGGATCGACGATGTCACCGACAACCGGGACGAGCACCGCTTCGAGCTGACCGACGACGGGCACCTCGCCGAGCTCGTCTACCGGCTGGAGGGCGACCGGATCACGCTCGTCCACACCGGCGTTCCCGACGAGCTCGGTGGCCAGGGGATCGGCAGCGTGCTCGTCGCCGCGGCGCTCGAGCGGGCGAGGCGGGACGGCCTCACGATCGTGCCCCGGTGCCCGTTCGCCCGCGGCTGGCTCGAGCGCCACCCTGACGACGTCGACGGCGTCGCCGTCGACTGGGGTGCGGGCGCGACCTGACGACCTCGGGTCGCACGGGAGGTTCGAACGGCCGGGTGACGCTCAGGTCGCGGCGTCGCCGGCCAGGTCCCGCCCGGTCGCACCCGGACCCGACGTCGGATGTGCGTCGGACCGCTCCGACCGGTCGGGCGGTTCTGGCGGTTCGGTCCGGTCGGGTCGGCTCGGGAACCGGTCGACGTCGCGCAGCGCGGGGAACAGCACCGCCCACGCGCCGGCGACGACGACGGTGGCGACGCCACCGACGCCGATGGCGAGCGCCGGGCCGAGCAGCTGGCCGGTGACCCCGGACTCGAAGGCGCCGAGCTCGTTCGACGCGCCGATGAACACGTTCTCGAGGGCGAGGACCCGACCCCGCATGGCCGGCGGGGTGACCAGCGGGACCAACGTCACCCGGATGAACATGCTCACCGCGTCGGAGCCGGCCGCGAGCAGCAGCGCGACGAACGCGACGGCGTAGCTCGTGGTCGTGGCGAGCAGGATCGTCGCCAGGCCGAACCCGAGCACGGCGATCAGCAGCTTGCGGCCGACGTGGCGCTCGACGG
This sequence comes from Actinomycetota bacterium, assembly GCA_034211175.1. Taxonomy (GTDB): domain Bacteria; phylum Actinomycetota; class Acidimicrobiia; order Acidimicrobiales; family CAIXPF01; genus JAXHUH01. The sequence continues at coordinate 72,212 of JAXHUH010000051.1, read as the reverse complement.
GTCGCACCGCCAGCACCAGCGTGACCAGTCCGGCGCCGATGCCGGTCGCGGCCCGCAGCCAGCCGTAGCCGACGGCGCCGACGCCGAGACGCTCCTCGGCGATCGCCGGCAGGAGGGCGAGCGCACCGCCGAACAGCACGGCGAAGAGGTCGAGGGAGATGGCGCCGAGGAGGATCGGGTGGCCGCGCACGAACCGGAACCCGTCGAACGCCTGGGCCAGCCCTCGCCGGGTCGGGACGACGTCGGCACCGGTGTCGAACATCGGCCGGGGCACGAGCGACACCGCGATCGCCGCAGCGAGGAACAGCGCCACGACCACGACGTACGGCGCCAGCTCGTCGACCGCGTACATCGTGCCGCCGAGCACCGGGCCGAGCACCGCGGCGATCTGGAACGATCCCGCCCACCGGGCGGTCAGCCAGGGCAGGCGCTCGGGGGCGACGATGTCGGCGGGCAGGGACCGCAACGCCGGTGCCGAGAACGCCCGGGCGACCCCGAACGCGACGACGAGGCCGAACACCGGCGTGACCGCCGACGGGTCGGTCGAGAGGTACCAGAGGAGCAACACCACCGCTCCGGCCTCGCCGACCGCAGCGACCGCGGCGATGCGGCGCCGGTCCCACCGGTCGGCGACCGCACCGGTGACGAGCACGAGCAGGGCGGCCGGAGCGAACTCGGCCAGGCCGAGCAGTCCCAGGTCGAGCTCACTGGCGGTGATGTCGTAGACGTGCTTGCCGATGGCCGTGACCAGGGCGAGCGACGCCGTCGACGAGCACAGCGAGGCCGTGAGCAGCGCGATGGTCGAACGGGTCCAGCGCCGCTCGTGGACCTCGACGGGTTGTGGCATCGCCGTACTGTGCAGCGTCGACCACCGTCACGACGAGGCGGACGCTGCACACCGGCGCGCCCCGCCGATGGCCGCGGTACCCGCCGATCGGCGGGTACCGCTCAGATGCGCTCGAGCTCGGCGCCGTCGAACAGTGGCCGGATGCCGTGGGCGGCGGCGTCGGCCTCCATCTCCTCGTCCGTCGGGACCGACAGCGGCGCGGCAGACGCGGCCTCCAGGGTCGGCTCGAGCAGCCGCAGGTCGCTCGACGTGTTCAGGAACAGCCCGTCGCGGCCGAGGACGAAGCGTGCGGCACGGCCGATCGCATCGGGGTCGGTGAGCGGCTCGTACCAGGAGAAGTGGGGCTGCTCGTCGTCGGGCGCCCAGCGCCGGCGGGCGACCGACTTGATCGTCTGGGTGGCGACGTCACGTTCGCGGCAGGTGGCGATGAGCGCCTCGGCATCGGCCCGGTAGCCGTCGTCGGACATGAGCGCGTGGTTGTACGGGAACAGGACCGAGTCGAAGTCGAAGCGCTCCAGGCTGCGCACGTGCATCGCGCAGATGCGCAGGCCGTGGCCGGTGACGCCGATGAACCGGCACAGGCCCTCGTCGCGGGCCGCGACCATCGCCTCGACCGCCCCGCCGGGCCCGTGGGCGACCTCCCACTCCCCCGGCTCGACGAGGTTGTGGAGCTGGATGAGGTCGACGTAGTCGGTGCCGAGGCGTTCGAGGGAGCGCTCGAGCTCGGCGCGGGCGCCGTCGCCGGTGCGCTCACCGGTCTTGGTGGCGAGGAAGAAGTCGTTGCGCCGGGTGGCGAGCCAGGGGGCGAGCCGCAGCTCCGAGTCCCCGTAGCTGGCCGCCGTGTCGAGGTGGTTCACGCCGTAGCGGTCGAGCGTCTCGAGCGCCCGGTCGGCCCGGTCCTGGGTGCAGCCGCCGACCCCGGCGGCGCCGAAGATCACGCGGGTGCTGTGGTGCCCGGTGCGGCCGAACCCGATGCGCTCGATCATGCGCGGACCCTACCGTGCGACACCGGAGCGCGCCCCCGATCGTGGCGCCCGGCAGGTCGCGTGGCTCAGGAGGTCGAGGGGCTGAGCTCGTCCGCCTTCACGGCGCCCCGCTCGCCCATCGGCCGGGGCTCGCCCGTCGTGGTGTCCCACGCGGTCTGGCCCTCGATCTCCGAGTTCAGCTCGGCGCCGATCAGCACGGCGTACGCCGTGATCAGCAACCAGAGGATGAGCACGACGACACCGGCGAGTGAGCCGTACGTCTCGTTGTAGCTGCCGAAGTTGGACACGTACACGGAGAACCCGATCGACGCCGCGACCCACAGGACGGTGGCGACGACGGCGCCGACGCTGACCCAGCGCATCCTCGGCTGGTCACGATCGGGTGCGAACCGGTACACGAGCGCGAGCACGATACCGAAGAGGATCGCCAACAGCGCGTACGGCGCCCATCGGGCGACGGCCTGCACGGACGACGGCAGCTCGTCGGCCAGGTTCGGCACGACGCCGATGACCACTGCCGCGGCGACGAACAGGACGATGGCCCCGACGGTGAACGCGATCGAGAGCAGCCGCAGCTTGAGGAAGTTCCGGCCCTCGGGCTCGTCGTAGGCCGCGTTGACCGCGCTGATGAGGTGCTTCATCCCCGAGGACACGCTCCACAGCGCGCCGGCCAGACCGATGGCGAGGCCGAGCGACGGCCCGGACCCGGTGCTCTCGGCAATCGACGTGAGCTGGGTGTCGAGCAGGCCGCGCACGCCCTCGGGTGCCCCGGCGGTCAGGTCCTCGATCTGCGACGCGATGTCGGAGGGATCGGCCACGAGGGCATACGTCGAGATCACGGCGATCAGGGCGGGGACCAGGGCGAGGAGGACGTACAGGGCGACGCCGGCGGACAGGAGCGGCACGTTGTCGTTCGTGGCCTCACGCCGGACGCGCAGCAGCACGTCCTTCCAGCCCCGGAACCCCAGCCTCGACGGCTTCCGGGCGCGCCGGCCCCGTTCCTCGCCGACGTCGTCGGGCAGCACGGCGGTGTCGTCCTCGGCGGCGTCGGTCCCGGTCGTCGCGGCGGCGTCACGGTCCCTCTCCGAGTCGCGGCCCCCCTCGGCGACTCGGGCCCTCTCGGCCTCGCGGTCCCGATCGGCTTCGCCGCGATGCTCGGGTTCGTCACGTGCCGTTGGCTCGCCGGGGACTGCCTCGCCGGGGACAGCCTCGCCGGGGACAGCCCGGTCGTCGACGATCGGGGGGTTGGCCCAGTGGTGCTCACGGTTCGAGCGCTCGACCGTCGCCACGGGCTCCTCCCGGGGCTCGTCACCGCCCGGCGATCGCCGGCCGGGCGTGCTCGTCGTCGTGCTCACCGGCAGTTCCTCCCACATCGAGTGGCGTTGGACTACCCCCGTTCGGTGGGCGCGACACCTCCCGACCGTCGGGCCATGCGCATGGACGTCGCGTGGCTGTGCCCGCAGGCCCGATCGGCGAGCGGTGGTCACTCGTGGTGATGGACGCCGGTGTGGACGGGACCGTCGATCGGGCAGCAGAAGTCGGGCTCGTGCTGCTCGGGCTCGTCGCTGTCGAGCTCGCGCTCGGTGAGGACGTCGTCGCGGATGAACAGCCAGGCGATGGCGCCGCCGGCGAGCGCGCAGCCCGCGGCGATGCGCATGGCGACCGGGAAGCCGTCGGCGAGACCGTCGGCCTCGTTCAGGCGGTCGCCGGTGAGCCCGGCCAGCGCGGGCAGCGCGGCGACGGCGAGGAGCTGGGCGGCCCGCGCCACGGCGTTGTTGACCCCCGACGCCGCCCCTGCGTGGTCCTCGTCGGCGGCGGCGAGTGCCGTCGAGGTCACCGGCGCGACGGTCAGCGACAGGCCGAGGCCGAAGACGACCACCGCGGGCAGGACACCGGTCAGGTAGCGGTCACCGGCCCCGACCGTGGCGTAGAGCGCGAGCCCGGCGGCGATCGTCGCCGGCCCGAACGTGAGCGGTCGGCGCGGTCCGATCCGGTGGGCGAGGGCGCCGGCCCGCGACGACAGCACGAGCATCAACAGGGTGATCGGCAACTGGGCGGCGCCCGCCGCCAGCGGGCTGTAGCCGAGACTGACCTGCAGGTGGATCGACACCAGGAAGAACGCGCCGCCCAGCGCGCCGTAGACCACGAAGGTGACGAGGTTGGCCGCACCGAACTGCCGGTCGGCGAAGATCCCCCGGGGCAGCATCGGCGCCGCCACCCGCCGCTCGGTGACCACGAACGCCGCGGCCGCGAGCACCGCAGCGGCGAGCGCGGCCACCACCGGCCCACCGGCGCCGCCCGACGAGCCCTCGATCAGCGCGTACGTCACCCCGCCGAGCGCGACCGCGCCCGTGAGCGCCCCGACGATGTCCGGCGGCCCGTTCGCCGCCCCGTCGCGGCTCTCGGGCACGAACCGGCCGGCGAGGACGACGACCGCCAGCGCGACGGGCACGTTGATCAGGAACACGGCCCGCCAGCTCACGACGTCCACGAGCAGCCCGCCGACGAGCGGGCCGACGGCACCGGCGATGCCCCCGAGCCCCGACCACGCACCGATGGCACGCGAGCGGTCGTCGGGGTGGAAGGACGCCTCGATGATGGCGAGGCTGCCCGGGGTCAGCAGTGCCCCGCCGACGCCCTGGAGGACCCGGGCGACGACGAGCAGCTCGGCGGAGGGGGCCACCGCGCACAGCAGCGACGCCACGGCGAACCAGGCGACACCGATGCGGTAGACGCGCCGCCGCCCGTAGCGGTCACCGAGCGCGCCACCGACGAGGATGAGCGACGCCAGCGTGAGCAGGTAGCCGTTGACGATCCACTGCAGCGCGGCGGCGTCGGCGTCGAGGCCGTCGGCCATCGCGGGGAGGGCGACGTTGACGACCGTGGCCGTCAGCATGGCGACTGCCGAACCGAGCACGGTCGTGGCGACGACCCAGCGCCCGGCCGCCGAGTCGGAGCGCAACCGGGGAGCCGTCACCATCCGGACTGTAGTCCGGTTGTTGCCCGCTGTCAGCGGGTGACGGGCCGCTCGACGGGTGCGCGGTGCCGACGGGCCTCGAGCTCGGCGAGGCGGGCACGGAGCCCGACGGTCGCCGCGTCCCCACCGGCGATCGGGCCGGCCCGATCGCCGGTCGGAGCGGCTCGGTGGAGCTCGAGGAGTCGGCGCACGGTCGCGAGCTCGGCAGCGTCGTCGGCGGCGGACCCGTCGGGTCGACGCCGCAGCTGCAACGCCCGTTCGAGGAGCCGCACCGCGACCGGATCGGCGCCGCGGCGGACGGCGACGACCGCGCCGTGCTCGAGTGCCTCGGCAGCCCGTCTCCCGACGCCGACCGGTACCGCCCGCCACAGGTGCTCGGCGACGACCTCGGCGTCGTCGACGACCATGCCGGCCGCCTCCATGGCATCGGCCACGGCGAGGTGGAGTCGGGCTCGGCCGAGGACCGTGAGGCGGTCGAGCACCGCGTCGCGCACGAGGCCGTGACCGAAGCGCACGACGTCGACCCGCCCGGGGACCTCCACCAGCAGCCGCTGGTCGACGGCCGGTTCGAGCCGTTCCGACGTGGTGGCCGGATCGAGGTCCGCGGCACGGGCGACGAGGCCGATGTCGGGTTCGCGCCCGACGACCGCTGCGATGTCCAACAGGACGTTCGTCGACGCCGGCAGCCGGGCGAGGCGGCGGGAGACGACGTCGCGCACGGTCGCCGGCAACTCGTCGGCGGGGTCGCCACCGCCGGCGAGGAGCCGGGCCAGCTCGAGTGCGTAGAACGGGTTCCCCTCGGCCCGGTCACCGATGATCGACGTGTCGTCGCCGAGGCCGGGGGCGGTCCGCAGCAGCTCGGCCATGTGGTCGGCGTCGAGGCCGCCCAGCCGGAGCCGCCGGCTGGTCGGTCGGCGGGCGATCGCCGCCAGCGCGCCGGTCAGCGCATCGACGCGACCGACCTCCGGCTCCCGGACGGTCACGACGACGAGGACACCCCGGCCCGGGCGTGCGGCGAGGTGGGCCAGCAGCTCGAGCGATGTCGGATCGGCCCACTGGAGGTCGTCGATCGTCACGACGAGCGGGCGCGGGTGGCGGGTACCGGCGTCGCCCAGGAGGTCGGCGACCGCCTCGAACCACTCGAACCGCTCCGCCGCCGCCGACGATCCCCGCGACGGAGCGCCGGCCAGGAGCCGGGCGACGGGTTCGGCGAGCCCGCCCACCCCGTCGGCCAGCGCCCGGACGATGGTGAGCCACGGCCAGAGCGCGGGTGCGGCGCCGTGCTCGTCGCCCTGGCCCCGTGCGGTGGGCGCGCCCAGCGCGCCTGCCCACACCCGCAGCTCCTCGGCGAGGCGGCTCTTGCCCACGCCGGGCTCGCCCTCGATCACGGCGAAGGTGTTGCTCGTCGCCGCGACGTCGAGGAGGTTGCGCAGCAGGTCCAGCTCCGCTCGCCGACCGACCAGCGGCCCGTCGCCCTCGGCCGTGGGCGTCCGTTCCGGTGGCCCGTCCGACCGTGCGGGACCGGGCTCGTCGAGGGACGGGTCCTGGGCGAGCACGGCGGCCTCGAGGTCGCGCAGGGAACGGCCCGGTTCGATGCCGAGCTCGGTTCGGAGCCGGCGACCGGTGTCCGCGAGGACCCGCAGGGCCTCGGCCTGGCGTCCGGCGCCGTACAACGCCCGTGCCCTGAGGGCCTGGAGCTGCTCACGCAGCGGGTGGTCGGCCGCAACGGCGGCCAGGTCGGCCGCGACCTCGCCGTGGCGCCCGAGTGCGAGCGCGGCTTCGGCCCGGGCCTCGACCGCGGCCAGCCGACGCTCGTCGAGACGGGCCGCATCGGGGGCGAGCGCCGGTGCGTCCCGGACGTCGGCCAACGCCGGTCCCCGCCACGCCGCGTCGGCTTCGTCGAGGACGGCGAGTGCCCGCGGGTGGCGCCCGCCGGCGAGGTGTCCGAGGCCGTCGGCCACGAGCGCCTCGAAGCGGACGGCATCGACGGCGTCGGCGAGGTGATCGCCGTCGGTCGTGCGGGCTCGGAGCCGGTAGCCGCTGCCGTCACCCTCGATGTCGACGCCGAGCGGCCCGAGCGTGCGACGCAGCCGGGAGATGTAGGTCTGGACGGTGCCGAGGGCGGCGCGCGGTGGTTCCTCGGGCCACAGCGCATCGACCAGCGCACCGGCGGAGACCGACCGACCGCCGGCCAGCGCGAGGAGCGCGACCACGGTGCGGGGTTGGCGCCCGCCGATGTCGAGTGGGGCACCGTCGAGGTCGACGACCTCGACCGGCCCGAGGAGCCGGAACCGGATGCTCAGCACCACCTGCTCCGACCCACGTCGCCAACCTAGCCACCGGCCTGGGTCGAGCCTGCGCCAACCCGGCCACCGGCCCGCGTCGAGCCTGCGTCGAGTGGTCGTCGAGCGGGCGCTGCTCCGATGGGTGGCGTCCCGATCCCCCGATCACCAGGAGCCACCGATGGCGACCACCGATGACACGACGGACCGAACGAGCGGCGTGCGCACCCTCGACCGCCACACGTTCGACGAGACCATCGCCGCGTCCGAGGTGCCCGTCCTCGTCGACTTCACCGCCGAGTGGTGCCCGCCGTGCAAGATGCTCGAGCCGGTGCTCGACGAGATCGCCGCGTCCCACGCGGGGCGCCTCGTGGTCGTGCGGGTCGACGTCGACACCGAGCCGGCCCTCGCACAGCGTTTCGACGTGCTGAGCATGCCGACGCTGGTGCTGCTCGATGGCACCACGGCGGTCGAGCGCATGGTCGGCGCCCGCCCCGGCCGCAAGATCGTCGAGGCGATCGAGCCCCACCTGCCCGCATCGCCCCGCTGATCGCATCCCGGCACGCGCCGGAAGGACGGACCGGAAGGCGGCCGAGCGGCGATGTCGCGAGCGGGGCCGAGCGGTGCCCGTCCCGTGGTGCGATCAGGTGTCGCCGCTCTCGTCGCCCGCCAGCTCCGACCGCAGCGCGGGCCACTGGTCCGCGCACCATGCCGCGGCGACCTCAGCCGCCTCCCGGTTCTCGACCTCCGGGTCGAGGCCTGCGATCACCTCGTCGGGGAAGTAGTGACGCTCGCTGGTCGTGATCAGCCCGATGGTCCCGGCGGAGATCGTCCCGCCCATCTCCTCGACGGAGATCAACGTCTCCTCGCAGAGCGCATCGGTGAAGTCGGCGTGGGCGGCCACGTCGTCGGTCGAGGAACGGGGCGCCGCCGTGCTCGTCGTCGGCTCAGCCGTGGCGGTCGTCGAGGCCGCCGTGTCCTCGCTTGCACGCTCCGCTTCGTCATCACCGCCGCACGCGGTCGCCGTCACCGCGACGACCGCCACGGCGACCAGGGCCCGTCGGACCCGGCGTCGGTCAGCCGGCGGATCGGGGTTGCGCGTGACGACGGTGGTCGAGGTCGTGGTGGTCATGTCCGTTCCTCTCGAGATGTCGTTCGGGCCGGGCCGCGCCGGTCGCGGCTCCATCGGTCGCACGCGATGGAGCCGCGGCGTCGGGCGCCGTCTCAACGGAGGGCGCCCCGGGGGACCCGCGCATCCGGGGCGACGGAACCCGCCACGACCGGTTCGGCAACGAACCACCCATCGGCTCGGCCGGCCACGGCACGACAGGCCGGGAGGTAGGTCCCGTTCGCCGAGGTGCACCTGTCGACCGGGTTCGTTGCGCCGCCGGCCGAACCCGAGACCAGCGAGGCGAGCACGGTCGCCGTGATCGCTGCGGCCCCAGCCAGTTGGCGCGCCCGCCGACGCCGCCGCGTCCCCGCACAGGTCGTGTCCATCGCGGTGGTCTTCATGGTGCGCTCCTCCGAGGCGGCGGGCGCTGATCGCCCGCTGTCGGGTGCCGACGCTGCGCGGTGCGGGTTGGCGCCGGGTTGCAGCGATGCGCACGCGTCAGCTGTCGTCTGGCACGATCCGGGGACGAACGCCGTCGACAGCCCGTCGACCAGGGGCGACGCGCCGCGGAGGCGTGCCACCGGACTGCAACCGGCGGGACCGAACCTCGCTCGTGAGAGGTGCGGCTCGGATCGATGTGCACGGGAGGAAGGGCGCGGTGGCCTTGACCGCAGAGGTGCTCGGACCGATCCGCGTCCTCGTGAACGGCTCGACGATCGACGTCGGCGGACCACGCCAACGGCGGCTGCTCGCCGTGCTGCTGGTCGAGCGGGGCACGATCGTCTCGACCGATCGTCTCGTCGAGACGGTCTTCCAGGGTGATCCGCCCGACGCCGCCCGCGCCACGTTCCGCACCTACGTCGCACGCCTGCGACGAGCGCTCGAGGTCGCGGGCATCGACGGATCGGCAGTCGTCGTGACCGCCGCGCCCGGCTACCGGTTCGAGACCGCGGCGGTCGTCCTCGACGCCAGCCGGTTCGAGTCCCTCGTCCTCGACGCGCGCGAGCGCGTCGACGACGGCGACCCCGACGGCGCGGCCGCGATCCTCGACGAGGCGCTCGGCCTCTGGCGCGGCGACGCGTACGCGGAGTTCGCCCACGAGGAGTGGGCCCGCCCGGAGGCCGTCAGGTTGGAGGAGCTGCGGCTGGTGGCTCGGGAGACGCGCGTCGAGGCACTCGTCGACGCCGGACGCCTCGATGCCGCCATTCCCGCAGCCGAGGCCCTCGTCACCGAGCTACCGCTGCGCGAGGCCGCGTCGCGTGTTGATGCTCGGCCTCTACCGGAGCGGACGACACGCCGAGGCCCTTCGCGTCGGCCACGACTTCCGCCGGGCGCTCGGCGAGGAGACCGGTCTCGAACCGACCGACGAGCTCCGCCGGCTGGAACGCATGATCGTCGAGCGCGATCCCCGCCTGGACGAACGTCCCCGCGGCCGCAAGCTCCGCGGGTACGTCCTCGGCCCGATGATCGGTCACGGGCCCGTCGGAGCGACCTTCCTGGCCCACCAGCCATCGGTCGGTCGCGACGTCGCGATCACCGTGGTGGCGCCGGAGGACGCGGCCGATCCCGAGTTCGTCCAACGCTTCGAGGTCCATGCCCAGCGGATCGCTGCCGTCGAGCACCCGAACGTCGTCCCGCTCTACGACTACTGGCGCGACCCCGACGGGGCGTACCTGGTGGCCCGCCACCTGGACGGCGGGACGCTGGCGCAGCGTCTCGCGGCGCCCGATCCCTTCGACGCACGTGCCGTGATCGATCTGGTCGAGCAGGTCGGCGCCGCGCTCTCCGCCGCCCACGCGAGAGGGGTCGCCCATGGCCGGCTCGACGCGGGGAGTGTCCACTTCGACGGGTCCGGCACGGCATACCTGGCCGACTTCGGGCTCGGGGCCGGGCTCGAGGTCGTCCCCACCGACATCGAGGCGCTGGCGCAGCTCGCCGGCGCGTCGTGGGCGAAGGTGCCCGAGCCCGACCAGGTGACCCGGCCTCGGGCGGCGAACCTCCACGTCGGCGCGGCCGATGCGGTCGAGCGCGTCCTCGAGCGGGTGACCGGCGGCGAGCGAGCGCTCGGCTACTCGTCGGTGCCCGAGCTCGTCGCGGGCTTCCGGGCGGCCGCGCTCGGCCAACACACCGACGGGCCGGTGCGGTCGGCGCGCGGCCCCGAGCCGGCCATCGAGGGGCCAAATCCGTACCGGGGCCTGGCCGCCTTCGACGAGACCGACGCGCCTGTGTTCTTCGGTCGGGAGGATCTCGCCGAGGTGCTCGAGGGCGACCTCGTCCGTGATCGCTTCCTGGCCGTCGTAGGCCCATCCGGGTCGGGCAAGTCGTCCGTCGTACGAGCCGGCCTTCTACCCCGGCTCCGGGCCCGGGGCGCCCTCATCGCCGCCATGGCACCGGGCCGCCACCCGCTCGCCGAGCTCGAGATGGCCCTGAGCCGGGTCGCGACCAGCCGGCTGGGCGACGTCGCGTCGGTGCTGCGGGACGATCCCGGCGCGCTCGGCCCGATGTTGTCGTCGGCGGTGCCTGGTGACGCGCCGGGCCTCGTCCTCGTGCTCGACCAGTTCGAGGAGCTCTACACGCTCGCCGAGGACGCCGAGCGGGCCATCCTGCTGCGCGCGCTGGTCGAGGCGGTGGACAGCAGCGCGCGCGATCTGCGGCTCGTCGCGACGATGCGGGCCGACTTCCTCGGACACGTGCTCGACGATCCCGTGATCGGCACGTGGGTCCGCGAGCACACCCGGCTGATCGCACCACTGCGCGCCGAGGACCTCCATCGGGCGATCACCGGACCGGCGGAGGCGGCGGGCGTGGCGGTCGAGCCGGCGCTGGCGGCCACGTTGGTCGCCGATGCCGACGACATGCCCGGCGCGCTTCCCCTTCTCCAGTACGCCCTCACCGAGCTGTACGAGCACCGCGTCGAGGGCACCATGACCGTCGACGCCCTCCGGAGGCTCGGCGGGTTGACCGGGGTGCTCCGCCAGCGGGCCGAGGAGATCCACGACCGGGTCGGGTCGGCCGGGTACCCGCACGCGAGCCGGCAACTGTTCACACGCCTCGTCGCGCCCGGGGACGGAGCGGAGGACGCGCGGCGGCGAGCGCTGCGCTCGGAGCTGCGCCCCGTTCCGGTCGAGGTGATCGATGCCTACGGTGCGGCCCGCCTGCTGGTCTTCGACCGCGATCCGAGCACTCGCGAGCCGACCGTCGAGGTGGCTCACGAGGCGCTGATCCGCGAGTGGCCCCGGCTCCGCGGCTGGCTCGACGACGATCGCGACGGGCTGCGGATCCTTCGCCGACTCGGCGACGCCGCACGGGAGTGGCTCACCGCCGAACGCGACCCCGGTGAGCTCTACCGCGGCGCGCGGCTCGTCGCAGCGGTCGAGTGGGCTTCGGTCCATCGCGACGAGCTGAGCGGCCCGGAGGCCGAGTTCCTGGACGCGTCCGTCGCCCGCCGCGAGGCCGAGCTCGAACGCGAACGGCGCGGGGTCCGTCGACTCCGAACCCTCGCGACGATCGCAGCGATCGTCGCGATCGTCGCACTGATCGCAGGCGTCGTTGCGGTCGACCAGCGCAGTGCGGCCCGGTCGAGCGCGGCCGACGCCGAGCTGCGACGCATGCTCGCCGAGTCACAGTCGGCGATCGACGAGGACCGCACCCTCGCGCTGCTGCTGGCGCTCGAGGCCAACGCCATCGACCCTTCCCTCGACACGCTCGGCGCCGTCCAACGCGCCGTGGTCGGCGCGCCGGGCGGTTGGCTGGGCGACCTCGTCACCGGGCGGAACTACCTCGCTGCCGGGTTCCTCGACGACGAGACCCTGGTGGCGGCGGCGCCCGACGGTGTCGAGGTGTGGGATCTCGTCAACCGGACGAGCACCGACATCGAGCTCGGCATCGATGGCATCAGCGATCTGGACCTGGGCGACGACGGCCGGCTCCTCGCCGTTGGCGGCGCCGATGGCGAGTGGACAGTGCTCGACACGGGCTCGTTCGAGCAGGTCGCCGGCGGGCGAGTCGGCGCCGCGATCTCGGTGGTGCGCGTCGGCCCGGGAGGTGAGGTCATCGGCCTCGGCCGAACCGACGGGGTCGTGCGGCTCCGCGGGATCGCCGACCCGTCGCTCGATCGGGATCTGCGAGACGGGCTCGACGGTGCGGTGACCGACCTGGCGTTTCGGGCCGACGGAGGGCTCGTCGCCGGAGCGGCGTCGTTCAGCCATCCGGCTCGCCAGTGGGACACACGTACGGGAGCCCTCGTCGGCCCGGAGCTGTGGTCCCAACCCGACGACGATGACAACGGCGTGGGCCCGACGAGCGTCGCGTACGTCGATGATCGCCTGCACGGCGGGTCCGAGGTGATCGAGTCGTTCGACCCGATCACCTTCGAGCCGAGCGGTTCGCCGATCCGACTGCCGTCGAACCTGCTCGCCGGAGGACTGCTCGAACGGTCCGGCCCGTCCGAGCTCACGATCGCTGCGTTCAACGAGATCATGACGATCGACCTGAGCAGCGGAGAGGTCGAGCTCCGGACGTTCGACGACTTCAACGACGCTGCTGGCGGGACCCTCGCCCCGGACGGCTCGACCGTCGCGTTCTACGGAGCCCGGGGCCTCTCGCTGTGGGCGCTCGACGGCGCCGGCCTCGCCATCGACGCGACGGTGCCGAGCACCGGCTTCCTCAACCAGATCACGTCCGACGGGCACTATCTGACCACCGGGGGCTGATCGGCGACCGGGTGTCGGCGGCCGTGTGGGAGCTTTCCGGTCCAGCGCCCCGACAGCGCATCGAGACCCGAGCGCGAGTCAGCCTGCGATCGGCGGGGCCCGACGTCCTGATGAACACGAGCGACGACCAGTTCCTCCGCTGGGACGATGGCACCGGGCGCTTCGTCCCGCTCACCGACCCGGAGGTCGTGGCACGTGGTGGTTCCATGCAGCTGTTCAGCCCGGACCGGCGGCAGTTCGTTCTCCCACACGTGCTCGACAGCGTCGTCCAGGTCTTCGATGTCGCGACCGGCGCGCTCGTGCGGGAGCTGACCGACCTGGCAGACGCGACGCCGGCGGGCGTCGATGACTTCCTCGGCGACCCGGTGCTCTCGCCCGACGGGCGTCACCTCGTGATCGGCAACACCGCTGACCGGGTTGCCGTCTACGACACCGCGACCTGGGAGCTCGTCGACCTGCTCGATCCGACGGACGGCTTCGCCGAGATCGCGTTCACGAACGACGGGCAGCGGGCCGTGGTGCTCACCGGCCGGGGCGAGCTCGAGGTACGCGACGCGGAGGAGCTCCGCACGGTGCTCCGGGGGCCGGTGCCGGCGCCGGGCCCGACGGACTTCTCCCGCCCGGTGGAGATCACCGCCGATGACCGTTTCGTGAAGACGAGCAGCCCCGACGGTGCCCAGCTGTGGGACCTCGCAACGCTGACCGAGGTCGGCGGGCCGTTCCCCCACTTCGGGGGCTGGGCCGCAACGCTCGCACCCGACACCGGACAGCTCGCGACGACGGTCGAGGGGCCCGGCGGCGACGCAAGGGTGCTCATCTGGGACATCGACCTCGACGCGTGGCCCTCGCGAGCGTGCCTCGCCGTCGGCCGCAACCTCACCCGGGCCGAGTGGGCCGAGTACGGCCCGTCTGGCGACTACCGCGCAACATGTGACCACTGGCCACCCGCTCCGTGAGCACTCGAGCATGCATGCAAATTGCTAACGTGCATGCATGGCGCTGATCCAGATCCGCGACGTGCCCGAGGACGTGTACGAGACGATCCGTCGGCGGGCCCGGCGGGCGGGCCAGTCGATCCAGGCGTACATGCTCTCCCGCACGATCGAGATGAGCCGCCACCCGACGCCCGAGGAGGTGCTCGCCGAGCTCGACGCCGACCTCGCAGGACGCCAGCCGCTCGCGGTCGACGTGGACGCGCTGCTGGCCGACCGCGACGCCGACCGACCCGGGTGATCGTCGTCGACAGCTCCGCGCTCGTGCTCGCCGTCGTGGACACCACGGGCCGGGGCGCGCAGGTGCGGGCCCGACTCGACGACGGCGCGTCGGCGCCTCATCTCGTCGATGCCGAGGTCGGCCAGGCGATCCGCGGCCTCGTCCGGCGGGACGCACTCGGGCCCGACGCGGCCGAGCGATCGCTGGGCTCGGCGGCCCGACTCGTCACCGATCGCTTCGCGCACCCGCCGTTCCAGGCCCGGGCGTGGGAGCTGCGCGACAACGTGAGCTTCTACGACGCCCTGTACGTCGCGCTCGCCGAGCTGCTCCGGGTCCCGTTGGTCACCGCCGATGTGTGGCTCACGCAGGCCCCGGGTCCGAGGTGCTCGTTCGAGACGGTGTGAGGAGAGACCGTGTGAGGAGAGACGGTGACGTAGGCGCGGGCAACCGGAGCTGAGAAGCCGCTCGCCGAGCTGCTCCGGGTCAGCAGTCGGCGAGGTCGTCGACCAGGGCGGCGGCGCGGGCGATCTCGTCGGTGAGCGGGTGGTCCTCGGCCACCATCGGGACGGCGTTGCGCACCGTTGCGTAGGCCCGGGAGACCGGGATGTCACCGAGCTCCGCATCGGAGAGCCACAGCGCCCGGACCGCGCCGATCAGCTCACACGCCAGCATCGTGCGGTAGGCGTCGATGCTCGTCGCCGTGCTGCGGGCCGCCTGGGTGGTGAAGCTGGCGTGATCCTCGAGGCCTCGGGAGATCACCGCGTTGCCGAGGGTCACGGGTGACGCGGCGTGGCGCAGCTCGCTGAGCGCGTCGTGGGTGACGTACTCGAGGATCATGATCCCCGAGCTGCCGGCCGGGCCGTCGGCCAGGAACGCGGCGAGGCCGGTCTGGTCGGGCTCGACGAGGTCGCCCAGACGCATCGCCGACAGCTCGGCCACGTGGTGCACGGCGGCCCGCAGCCCGTCGAGCGCCAGCGCCAGGTGGGCGGTGGCGAAGTGGCCGTGGTGGTAGACCGCCTCGGGATCGGCGGAGATGAGCGGGTTCTCGGCCGCGGCGTTGATGTCGACGGCGAGGACCGCCTCGAGTGCGTCGACGGCCTCCAGCGCCGGGCCCTGCACCTGGGGGAACGCCCGCAGGCCGAAGGGGTCCTGGAGCCTGCGCCCCTCGCTCGCCTCGTCGTCGAGGCCGAGCAGGCGCCGCATCTCGGCAGCGCACGCCACCGAGCCCGGATGGGGCCGGGAGGCGTGCACGGCCGCGGCGTAGGCCTCGGGTGAGCCGCCGAGCGCGAGGAACGAGAGCGCGGCGACGGCGTGGCTGGCCCGGAGCAGGCGGCGCAGGTCGTGCCACGCGAGCACGCAGGCGGCGAGGGTCGCGGCGTTGCTGCTGATGAAGGCAAGCGCGTCGCCGGGGTCGATCGGGATCGACGGCACCCGCCCCTCGATCCACGGGTGCTCGCCGGCGAGGGTGAGACCGATCTCGGCAAGCGCGGTGAGGTCGCCGGTACCGATGGCACCGCGCCGGTGGACCCGGGGCAGCGCACCGACGCTGAGCGCGCCGTCGAGGGCGTGGAGCATCCGGGGGTGAACGCCGCTGCCCCCGGCCGCCAGCTGGTTCAGCCGGATGGCCAGCGTGGCCCGGACCAGTTCCGGCGGGCACAGCTCTCCCGTCCCGCCGGCGTGGCTGCGCAGGAGCCGGAGGCCGTGCTCGCGGGCGTCGTCGGCGCCGACCTCGTGACTGCGGTTCGCGCCGACACCGGTCGTGCGACCGTAGACGGCGCGGGCCGCGCCGATCCGCTCGACGGTTTCGTGGGCCCGGCGGGCACGGTCGAGCGCACCGGGCGACAGCTCGGCCGCCGCCTCCCGTCGGGCGATGCGCACCACGTCGACGCAGGTCAGGCGCTCCCCGTCGACGGTGACGCGGGTCCGCCCGACGGGGAAGTCGTCGGCGCCGGTTGCACCGGCATCGTCGCTCGCGCCGGGGCTCGTGGTCGGTGCGGTGCCCGGCGGCTGCGCCATGTCGTGGTCGTCTCCTCGTCGTCGCGTGCGGCCCCGCATTGTGAACCACACCGATGACGACGTCGCGCCGCGACCACGCCCGGCCCCCGACGCGCCGGCCCCACCGCCGATGCGCTCAGCCGAAAGGACGAGACGCACCGGCACCATCGACCGGTCCACGTCCGGCCGATCGCCCGACGATGTCGGGCCCGAGTCGCCGGATCATCGAGCCATGGACAACAGAACCCCCGGTACCGTCGCCCGCCCCGATGGCCCGCCCACGTCCGCCACCGTGCCCGGCGGAGCGACCGTCACGGAGTCCTCGCTGCGGGCGGCAGGGTGGGCGGCCGTGCTGTCGGGGGTGTTGTTCGCGCTGATCCAGGTCATCCACCCGGAGAACGACGCCTCGTCGCTGGACACGACGGCGTACACGGTTGCCCACGTGCTGTCGTTCCTCTTCCCGGTCCTCGGGATCATCGGCCTGACCGGGATCCACGCCCGTCAGATCGAGCGGGCCGGTCGAGTGGGCATCGTCGGCTACCTGCTCGTGTTCGGCGCCTTCGTGCTGATGGCGTGCTTCGGGTTCGTCGAGGCGTTCGTGAACACGGCGGTCCACGACGAGGCGCCGCGCTACATCGACGAGTTCTTCGGGGTGCTCGACGGCGAGCCGGGCCCGGGGCGGCTCGGCACGATCTTCCAGATCAACGGCGCGCTGTTCCTGCTCGGCGGTGTCACCTTCGCCCTCGCCACGATCCGGGCCCGTGTGCTGCCCCGGTGGCCGGCGCTGGTGATGATCGCCGGCGTGGCGCTCAGCCTCCTCGCCACCGTGAACGACCTCGGAGCGAAGCTCAGCGCGATCGTCTTCGGCCTGGGCCTGGCAGCGCTCGGCTTCACCGCCGCCCGCCTGCGCCCCGCCGAGCGGCGGTGAAGCCGAGCCCTGCGTCGGTGGCCTCTGAGGTCGCCCGGGGGGCGTCGTCGATCGACGCGACGCGTCCCTCCGACGATCGGTTCCTGCGACCGGGGCCGTTCCCCGGGCACGTGCCGCTTCGGGCTGGCAGACTCGTGCCGTGGCTGGCCTCGAGGTTCGTCGGGTCGACTTCGGGTACTTCGTCCGGCCCGGTTCGGAGACGGGCACGGGTGCGGCGAGGGTCGACCCGTGCCTCGGCTACCTCGTCGACCATCCCGACGGGCTGCTCCTCGTCGACACCGGCATGGCGAGCCACCCCGGCATCGATGTGCGCTACGAGCCGCAGCGGCGCGATCTCGACACCGCGCTCGCCGACGCCGGCGCCAAGGTCGGCGACGTGCGGTTCGTCGTGAACTGCCACCTGCACTTCGACCACTGCGGCGGGAACCCGACGCTGGCCGGTCGGCCGATCTTCACCCAGGACGTCGAGCTCGAGACGGCGCTGCGGATCTCGGGGTACACGCTGCCGCACCTGGTCGACGCACCCGGGCTGACGTACGAGCGGCTCGACGGTGAGGCCGAGGTGCTGCCGGGGGTGCTGATCGTCCCGACGCCCGGGCACACGGCCGGCCACCAGTCGGTCGTCGTCCGCCGCCGCGACGGCACGGTCATCGTGGCCGGCCAGAGCCACCCCACCGCCGCCGACTACAGCGCCGACGCGCTCGCGTGGCGGGCCCACCACGAGCATCACGCAGCATCGGTGGCGCCGCCGCCGGCATGGCTCGAACGCCTTCTGCAGCTCGACCCCGCCCGCGTCGTGTTCGCCCACGACCATGCCGTCTGGGAACCGTCGTAGCGACGGTGGCACCGCCGGTCGGGGCGCCAGCCAGTCGATCCAGGCGTACATGCTCTCCCGCACGATCGAGATGAGCCGCCACCCCACACCAGAGGAGGTACTCGCCGACGTCGACCCCACGGGCCAGCGCGCGCAGGTGTGGGCCCGGTTCCCGACGGCGCGTCGGCCTCATCTCGTCGACGCCGAGGTCGGCCAGGTGATCCGCAGTCTCGGCCGGCGGGAAGCGCTCGAGGCTGGCGCAGCCGAGCGACGTGCGGCTTGCGCACACCTCGGGCCCGCAGTGCTCGTTGCAGGCGGTGTGACTGCGGTGCGCGTGAGCGTTGCAGGCTGGACCGCTCCCGGAAGCCGGCGGGACGACGAAGCATCGGCGGCGGCGAACCGGGCTGCGCCCTGTCGCTGGACGGCCCCTTCCGCCTTCGAGCCTCAGCGCAAACGGCGCCCGATCACCAGGCCCAACGCGAACGCTCCTGCGAGCATCGGCCACGGCCGCTTCGCCGTCTCCTCGCGGACCCGGTCCGCCGCCGGCTGTGCGCTCGACGCGAGCCCGGTCGACGTGTTTCCAAGAGCGTCGCCGCCCGCGTCGTCGAGCGAGCTCTTTGCCTTCTCGACACGCCGCCGGAGCTCTTCGCGCCCGCGATCGACGGCTTCACTGGTTCGTTGCCTGCCCTTCTCGACGAGGTTCGAAGGAGCGACCCGCTCCTCGATCTCGCCGACGGTGGCCGCGATCTCGGCCCGCTGCTCGTCGAGCTCGGCCCTCAGTTGCTCGGTGCTGTCGCCCACCGCTTGTCCTCCTTGATCTCCTCCACGGTCTGGTGCGGCCCCGGATCGAGCGCATCGGCCCGCTGCTTGCCCAGCAGGGCAAGTGCCGCGGCGACGACCGCCCATGCGCCCCCGACGATCAGGAACGCCAAGCCGGTGGCCATCACCTCCGCCAGGGCCCACGCTGCGGCGGCGGACAGCAGGAGCACGGCGACGAACGCAGCGAGGCCGGCACCGCTCGCCAGGAGTCCGGCCCTGGTCGCCGTACGGACGTCCTCACGGATCTCGGCGCGCGCCAGGGCGAGATGCGTCTGAACATGCGTGGACAGTTCGGAACCCAGGTCGCTCACGAGTTCGCCGACGGAGCGCTCCCCGGCCGACACACCGCTCGTCGCAGGGCTCGGCGCGGGTTGGCCGCGTGCGTCACCGGTCATCGGCGGATACTCGGTCATCATCGGCCTCCTGGCGCTGACGGCGGGCGAAGGGGTCGCCGCAGTCGCTACTGCCCGGCACCGGGGGGCGACAAACCTGGACCCGGGACGGCCGTCAGCCAGGGAACTGCAGATGATCAGGCCCGAGGGCGCCGCCCGGGTGCTCCTCGCCGACGCAGATGATGGCGCGAGGGGAGCCGGAGCGATCTGGTCCTCGGGATCGTCGTCGGTGTCGTCGGCGTGCAGGCCGAGTACGAGCGTCGACTGGGGGCGACGTCCACCACGGTGCCGGCCACCGCGCCGGGCGGGACGAGCCCGCCCGGCGCTGGGTCCGCGGTCCGTGCCCTCGGATCGGGCCGTCGGACCGGGCCGTCAGTCCAGCTTGGTCGCCAGCTCCAGGCGGTCCATCCCGTTCGGCTGGGCAACGGCGGGCAGGTCGAACGTGACCCGCTCGATCCGCCCGTTGAACGGGAACAGGCCCCGGTCGGCGTAGTCGTCGCAGACGGGCGAGACGCAGTCCATGCCGACGTCCATGCACTCGGTGCCGCAGCGTTGGGGGATCTGCTCGGGCATGTGGACCTCGCCGACCTTGGTCCCGTCGATCACCATCCGGACCACGGCGGGGCCGCCCGGCTGCGAGGTGTCGGGGATGATCGACACCTCGATCGTGTGCTCGCCGGCGCCGAGCGGCTCGGGAGAGGTGACGTCGTAGCGGCGGATGCCGAAGTAGTTGTAGTGGAAGCGGATCCGCGCCTCCCATGCGAAGACCGCCCATCCGGCGGTGTCGCCGCCGACGGCGAAGATGACCCCTTCCGCCCCGCCGTCGGGGACGACGACGGGCGCGGTGAGGGTGACCGGTGTGCTGACGAGCTTCGGCCCGCTGCCCTCGGGGAGTCGGGTCATGCCCTCGTAGAACGTGACCTCGTTGCGCCCGGCGAAGAAGCTGGGCCGCAGCGTCACGTCGAGCCGCTCGGCGAATCGGTCGTCGATCGGCAGGACGTTGTAGCGGGCGGCGTCGGCCATGAACAGGTCCTGGAGCTGGCGCAGCTTCTCGGGCTCCTGAGCAGCCAGGTCGACGGCCTCGCTGAAGTCGTCGGCGATGTTGTAGAGCTCCCAGACGTCGTCGTCGAAGCTGAAGCTGCCGGCGGTCTCCCACGGGAGTCGGCCGTGGCGGCAGCACGCGATCCAGCCGTTCGCGTACATCGCCCGGTTGCCCATCATCTCGAAGTACTGCTGGGTGCGGGTGCTCGGCGCGTCGGCGTTGGCGGCGTCGAAGGTGTAGGCGAAGCTCGTGCCCTCGATCGGCCGTTGGATGTAGCCGTTGACCTGCTTCGGCTCCTTGATCCCGACGATCTCCATCAGGGTCGGCATCACGTCGATCACGTGGTGGAACTGGGAGCGGACCTTGCCGGTGTCGGCTATCGCCTTCGGCCACGAGACGACCATGCTGTTGCGCGTCCCGCCGAAGTGCGACGCGATCTGCTTCGTCCACTGGAACGGGGTGTCCCCGGCGTGGGCCCAGCCGACGGCGTAGTGCGGGGAGGTGCCCGGCAGGCCCCAACGGTCGGCGAAGCCGATCGACTCCTCGATCGTCGGCTGGCGGCCGTTGAGGCTCATCAGTTCGTTGGGCGTACCGATCAGTGAGCCCTCGCCGCTCGAGCCGTTGTCGCCGATGATGTAGAGGACGATGGTGTTGTCGAGCTCGCCGAGCTCGTCGATGGTGTCGACGATGCGGCCCATCTCGTGGTCGCAGTGCTCGAGGAAGTCGGCGAACGTCTCGGCCTGACGAGCGAAGAGCTGCTTGTGCTCGGGTGGCTGGCTGTCCCACGCCGGGATCTGCTCGGGCCGCTCGGTGAGCTGGGTCCCGGGCGGGACGATGCCCTGGTCGAGCTGGTTCTGGTGGACGATGCGGCGGTACTCGTCCCAGCCCATGTCGAAGCGGCCCTCGTTGCGGCCGCGCCAGTCGAGCGGCGGCTGGTGGGGCGCGTGGGCGCAGCCCGGTGAGACGTAGGCCATGAACGGTCGGTCGGGGGCGATCGACTTCTGCTGGCGGATCCAGGCGGTGCAGCGGTCGGCCAGGTCGCGGGTGAGCTGGTAGCCGTCCTCGGGTGATGCCGGCGGTTCGACCGGCGTCGTGTTCTCGTAGAGCGCCGGGTAGAACTGGTCGGTCTCGCCGGAGATGAAGCCGTAGAAGTAGTCGAACCCCTGGTTCGTGGGCCAGTTGTCGAACGGGCCGGCGGAACTGGTCTGGTTGTCGGGGACGTTGTGGTTCTTACCGAACCACGAGCACGTGTAGCCAGCCTGCTTGAGCAGCTCGCCCATGGTGGCGCAGCTCTTCGGGATGATGCCGCAGTAGCCCGGGTAGCCCGTCGCCATCTCCTGGATCACTCCGGTCGCGACCGAGTGGTGGTTGCGCCCGGTGAGCATCGCCGCTCTCGTCGGCGAGCAGAGCGCGGTGGTGTGGAACTGGTTGTAGAACAGGCCGCGATTGGCGAGGCGTTCGGCGGTCGGCATCTTGACGAGGCCACCGTTGACGCTCGGCCAGCCGAAGCCGACGTCGTCGAGCAGGATGAGCAGGATGTTGGGCGCACCGTCGGGTGCCTGCCTCGGAGGCGGGAAGTCGGGGGTCGAGTCGGTGGCGTAGGTCTCGATGTGGGCGTTCGGGAACTCCCACTCCGGCTCGGGCAGGTGGTTGCGGTCGATGTGGAGCGGGAAGCCGCCCCCGGGCTGGCCGTTCGTCGTCATCGGTTGAGCCTCCTGCGACGGCCTCCGGGGCACGTCGTCGGTCGACAGCAGCGCCCGGGGCGCTGGTCGCGCTCCGGCCTCGACCGCGGACCGTACGTACGGTGGCGTGGCCGCCACATCACACTCAGCGGGTGATGCTCCGTCAGGGTGGGAGCCGACCGAGCCGACTTCGGGGCGCCCATTGGTGGTGCGCGCCACGTTGGAGCGACAACGACCCCGAGCGAACGCTTCGAGTGAGCATTCGGGCGCTTTGCGAACGAGGCTTCCGCGGAAGCCCGGCACGATCCGCGCAGTGGTTCCCGACAACCCGACTCCGCGCAGATCTCACTGTCACACCCCGGTGAGAGAATCGGTGGATGGGATACGGCGGAGCCCAGAAGACAACGCAGCCCACTGATCGTTCTTCTACCGATCGTGGACGTTCACTGATCGCAGGGCGACGGCAACTCGACGCGGCCGAGGCCGTCTGGTTTACGCGAGTTGGGCGAGTTCGATCAGCGTGGCCAGTTCGCGCTCGATGGTCACCTGTCGACAGTGGCGTGGTTGATCGATCGTTGCGGGATGTGTCGTTCGACGGCGAAGGAGCGGCTCCGGGTCGCCCGCGAGCTGGTGCGCCGGCCGATGGTGGCGACGGCGATGGCGGCTGGAGAGGTGTCGTACTCGAAGGTGCGGGCGATCACCCGAATCGCCGGTGCGGACGCCGAGACCGACGAGGTGCTGTTGCATGCGGCCGGTGTCGGGACGGCGGCGGACCTCGATCGGGTGGCGTCACATTGGGAGCAGCTGCGCGACCAGGACCTCCCACCGGACATGGCGTGGGAACGCCGGGGCGTGCGCCATCTCCGGGGCGCGGATGGTCTGTCGACGATCGAGATCCGCCTGCCGGTCGAGGACGCCGAACGGTTCCTCGCCGTGCTCGACCTGTTCATCGAGCACCTCGCCAAGCGTGCATCCGCTGCCGCAGTCGGCGACGAAAGGGCTTCCGCGGAAGCCTCCGACGGGCCGATCCGGCCGACCTGGAGCCAACGCCGAGCCGACGCCGTCGCCGACTTGATCGAGCTCGCCGTCAGCCGCCTCGACGACGAGGACATCGACACCGAACGCGCCCAGATCGACGTCATCGTCGAATACGAGACCCTGGTCGAGCCGGCCGGCGGCACCGCCGAGGTCGCACCAGGCCGAGCCGTCCGCGGCGAGACCGCCCGTCGCCTCGCCTGCGACGCCGGCCTCACCCGCATCATCACCAAGGGACGCAGCGAGGTCCTCGACGTCGGCCGCCGCAGCCGCCACTGGAACCGAGCCCAACGACGCGCGATTCGCTACCGGTACGGCCACCGCTGCGCCATCCGCGGCTGCGACCACACCATCCTCCAGATCCACCACCTCGACTGGCGGGAACACGGCGGCCACACCAACCTCGACCTCGGCATTCCGCTCTGCCGAGGCCACCACCGCCTCGTCCACGAAGGCGGCTGGGACATCACCCTCACCGACGACCACACCTCGGCCACCCTCACCCGTCCGGATACCACCCCGGGTACGACCACCGGGCCACTCACGCGTCGTCGGGCGAGGTCCAGTACTTCTGGAGAATCCCGATGGCCTCGACCTTGGTCAGCTCACGGACTCGGGCCTCGGTCATGCCGACCTTCGTGACGAGCAGCGAGACGATCTCGGGCGGCAGCGGTTCACGCTCGGGTGGCGCGGGCCGACCGCGGGACGGTGGCCGCCCATCGTCGATGCACGCCCAGAACTCGTCCTCCGCCACGTCGAGCTGATCGCGGAGGATGTGTGCGAACAGGCGCCGGCTGATGTCCCGCTTGTTCGGCGGGTGCGACACCCTCGTCCGAAGGATGCGTCCGTCAGGAAGCGCCAGCTCGTAGGTCAGGTGGTGCGAACCGGTGCCGCCGCGGGCGTTCCTGACGAGCGCCCAGCCCTCGACCTCGCAGAAGCGCTGGTGGTCCTTGCGTGTCGGGACGCGACCACTCACTCCCCGGTTCCCAGGATCCAATCCCGGAGCTCGTCGTCGGTCGAGTGGTCGACGAGCTGCACCAGGCCCCAGTTGGCGCCGTGGTTCGGCGCCAGGTGAAGGCGATCGGACCAGTCCTCCGCGTACTCGCGGAGCGCGACGATGACCTCGCCGATTGCCTCCTCGACGGTGTCGCCGTCAGCAGCGACGGGAGCGTCCCGGACCAGCGCGACCCAGCCGCCGTCCTCTGCGACGAGCTCGACTCGCCTGGCATTGACCAATCGGAGCTGCTGCAGGAATCGCTCACGGTCGACCAACACGGTCGACTGCTCACTGCGGGCCACCGACGCCGGCCGCCCGGCCTCGGCTGCATCGAGCAGGTCCTTCAGGTGTGCCCGAGCGTCGTTGAACCGCGAGTACGTCAGAGCCGGCATCGGAGCCCTCCTTCGCAGGAGAGCGTACGTAGCGTACGCGACGTACGCAACTCTCGAGGGACCTCCGGGTCAGCCGCCGAAGCGTTGGAGCTCGGTGCGGATGCGCTTCTCGCTGACCTTCTGGGTGGTGCCGAGGCGTTGGGCGAAGACGCTGACCCTCAGCTCCTCGAGCATCCAGTGGATGTGCTCGACCTCGGCGATGTCGGCGTGCTCCAGGAGTGCCTCGTACTGGCGCTCGAGCTTGTTCACCCGGAGCATGTCCTGGCGGTCCCGGCCGACGTTGCCGCCGACGTTCTCCAGGCGGACCATGATCGCCTGGAGATACCTCGTCACGTCGGGCAAGCGTTCCACGCCGGTGGCGCTCACGAAGCCCTTGAACACCAGGTTCGTCAGCTGATGGCGCACGTCGGCCACCACCGGGGACAGCTCCTCCAGCGTGATGGCGCCCAACCGCTCGGTGATCCGCGCATCGGTCGCCAGGATCGTGCCGACCCGCTTGGCCACCTCGACCACGGTGTCGACCAGGTCGAGCCCCACGGCTTGGCGCAGCTCGTCGAACGCCACCGCGTCCCACACGGGCGCGTCGTGCTCGGCCATCAGGTGGTCCAGCGACCCGGTGACGATGTCGTCGACCAGCTCGGCCAACCCACCGCCGAACGGCGGCCGTGCCAGCGCCAGCTTCGTCTGGTTGTCGAGCCGCTGCTGCAGGGCCTTCGTCGGTGACGGCAGCACCGTCCGCAGCAGGCGCCGGGTCCCGCCCCACATCTCGACGGCCTGGGCATCCCGGTCGAGCAGCAACCTGACGGCAACCGTGCCGCCCTCGTCGACCAGCGACGGGTACGACACCACGGCGTGGCCGCCGACCTTCGTCTCCACCGCCTTCGGTAGGTCCCCGATCGACCACGACGTGATCGCGTCCTGCTCCAGCGACGCCGCCGCCGAGCTGACCACGTCCCGCAACCGGCCCCGCAGGTGCTCCCGCAAGGCATCGAGGTCGGTGCTCACCGCCAGGTCGATGACCTCGCCGGAGCCGTCCTCCGCGGGCTCGAACACCCGGAACGTCACCAGGAGATGAGCGGGCACCCGGTCGAGGTGGAACGAGTCGACCGTCACCGGTGCCCCCGACGTCCGGGCGAGGTCCCGGGCCAAGACCTCCAGCAGCGGCCCATCGGACGGCGAGATCCGCGCCAGGGCGGCGCGGGCGTGGTCGGGCGCCGGGATGAACGTCTTGCGCAGGTCCTTGGGCATCGAGCGGATCAGCTCGGTGACCAGCTCGAGCCGCAGCCCCGGCACCTGCCAGTCGAACGGCTCCTGCGGAAGCCCGGCGAGCGCGGCGAGCGGCACGTCGACGGTCACGCCGTCGGTCGGCGAGCCCGGCTCGAACTCGTAGTGGACCGCCAGGGCCAGGTCGCCGACGTGCCAGACGTCGGGGAACGCCGAGAGGCTGATCTCGTCGGCGCCGCCGACGACGAGGTCGTCGAACGTCAGGTCGAGCAGGTCGGGGTGGCGCTTGCGCTCCTGCTTCCACCACCGGTCGAAGTGGCCCTTCGAGGTGACGTCGTCGCCGATGCGACGGTCGTAGACCTCGAAGAGCACGTCGTCGGCGACGAGGATGTCCCGGCGCCGCACCCGGTCCTCGAGCGCCCGCACCTCCTCGACCAGCTTGCGGTTCTGGGCGAAGAACGCGTGGTGGGTCTCCCAGTCGCCTTCGACAAGGGCGTGCTGGATGAACATGGCCCGCGCCGCGGCCGGGTCGACCCGCCCGTAGGCGATCTTGCGGGCCGCGACAACCGGGATCCCGTAGATCGTGACCCGCTCGTTGGCGACCGCCGCACCCCGGCGGGCGTCCCACCACGGCTCGGAGTACGTGTACTTGGCGACGTGGTCGCCGAGGCGCTCGGCCCACTCGGGCTGGATGCGGGCGACGACTCGGGCCCACATCCGGTTGGTCTCGACCAGCTCCCCCGCCATCACCCACCGCGGGCCCTCCTTGTAGAGGGTCGAGCCGGGGGCGATGGCGAAGTTGGCGTTGCGGGCACCGAGGTACTCGGCGAAGCGCTGGTCCCGCCGTGACGGCGGCTTGCCGCCCCGGCTCTTGGCCTTGTCCGCCTCCTTGCCGGTGTCGCGCATCCCGACGTGCGACAACAGTCCGGCGAGCAGCGACTTGTGGATGGCATCAGCGTCGGCCCGGTCCCGGCGGTGCTTGGGCCGGATCCCCATCGTGCGCAGCACCTGGCGGAGCTGGCTGTAGATGTCCTGCCACTCCCGCACCCGCAGGAAGTTCAGGAACTCGGTGCGGCACATCTTGCGGAACTGGTTGCCGGAGCGGGCCTTCTGCTCGGCCCGCACGTAGTCCCACAGGTTCAGCAACGACACGAAGTCGCTGTCGTCGTCGAAGAACCGTCGGTGGTACTCGTCGGCCACCTGGCGCTTCTCGGCCGGCCGCTCGCGGGGGTCCTGGATCGACAGCGCGGCGGCGATGATCATCACCTCGTGCACGCAGTCGTTGCGGGCGGCCTCGACGACCATGCGGGCCAGGCGGGGGTCGATCGGCAGCTGCGCGAGCTGGCGGCCGATCGGGGTGAGCCGCTTGCGCACGTTGGTCTGGCTCAGGTCGAGCGCGCCGAGCTCCTCCAACAGGTCGAGACCGTCGCGGATCGCCCGCTGGTCGGGCGGCTCGACGAACGGGAACGACGCGATGTCGTCGAAGCGCAGCGCCGTCATCTGGAGGATGACCGACGCCAGGTTCGTGCGGAGGATCTCCGGCTCGGTGAACTCGGGCCGCGCGTCGAAGTCGTCCTCGGTGTAGAGGCGGATGCAGATGCCGGGCGCCACACGGCCACACCGCCCAGCACGCTGATTGGCCGACGCCTGGGAGATCGCCTCGATCGGTAGGCGCTGCACCTTCGTCCGCCGGCTGTAGCGGGAGATGCGGGCGAAGCCGGGGTCGACGACGTAGCGGATGCCGGGCACGGTCAGCGACGTCTCGGCCACGTTGGTGGCGAGCACGACCCGGCGGCCCTTGTGGGCCTGGAACACCCGGTGCTGCTCCGCGGCGGACAGCCGGGCGTAGAGCGGCAGGATCTCGGTGTCGCGCAGGCCCTCCTTGGCGAGCGCGTCGGCGGCGTCGCGGATCTCCCGCTCCCCGGACAGGAACACGAGCACGTCGCCCGGGCCCTCCCGGCCCAGCTCGCGCACGGCGTCGCAGATGGCGGTGACCTGGTCGCGGTCGTCGTCGGGGTCCTCACCGATCGGCCGGTACCGCAGCTCGACGGGGTAGGTCCGGCCCGACACCTCGACGACCGGGGCGTCCTCGAAGTGGCGGGAGAACCGCTCGGTGTCGATCGTCGCCGAGGTGACGATGACCTGGAGGTCGGGCCGTTTGGGCAGCAGCTGCTTGAGGTAGCCGAGGATGAAGTCGATGTTGAGGCTGCGCTCGTGGGCCTCGTCGATGATCAGCGTGTCGTAGCGGTTGAGGAACCGGTCCCGCTGGATCTCGGCGAGCAGGATGCCGTCGGTCATCACCTTGACCAGCGTCTTGTCGCCGACCCGGTCGGTGAAGCGGACCGTGTAGCCGACGGTGTCGCCGACGTCGGAACCGACCTCCTCGGCGACGCGCTCGGCCACCGTCCGGGCCGCGAGCCGCCGGGGCTGGGTGTGGCCGATCACGCCCCGCACACCCCGGCCGGCCTCCAGGCACAGCTTGGGGAGCTGGGTCGACTTCCCCGACCCGGTCTCGCCGGCGACGATCACCACCTGGTGGTTGCGCAGCAGCTCGAGGATGTCGTCGCGCCACGCCGTGATCGGCAGCTCGTCCGGGTAGCGGATCTCCGGCACGCTCGCCGCCCGGGCGGCGACCAGCTGCTCGGCCTTGGCGACCTCGGCGTCGAGCTCGGCCAGCGCCGCCTCCCGCTCACCGTCGGCCCGGCTGACGGCGCGGTCGATCCGACGGCGGAGGCGGCGGCCGTCGTCGATCATCACCGCGTCGAGGCGGTCACGGAGCTCAGAGGGGGTGGTCATGCGCGCGCGGCCCGTGCTGGCGGATCTGAGGGCCTCGACCAGCATGACAAGCCCGGCGGCCGAACGGGCACCGGATTCGCCAGCACCCCCATGAGCAGGCCCGGACGCACACGCCGAACAGCGACCGCTCGACGCCGCGGCGACGGGAAACGACCGTGACCGGGAGCCGGTGACCGGGCAGCATCGGGACCATGGAGAACCCGGAGCCGAGCGCGCCCGCCGACCGCCCGCTCGAGGTGAGCGACCTCATGGACGCGGGCGCGACGGCCGTCGAGTACAACACGCCGATGGGTGCGGCGCGGGTCGACCAGCTCGCCCGGTGGGTCCACGACGCGCGCCACCTCGTCGACCTGGGCTGTGGTCAGGGTGCGCTCGTGGTCCGCCTCGCCCAGCTGCTCCCCCGCCTCTCCGGCCTCGGGATCGATCTCGACGCCGGGTTCGTGGCGAGGGCACGCGCACGATCCCGGTCCGGCGGTGTAGCCGAGCGCGTGTCGTTCACGGTCGGCGACATCGCCGACTGGTCGGGACCGGCCGACACCGTCCTGTGCCTCGGAGCGACCCACGTCTTCGACAGCCTCGACGCCTTCTGGGCCCGGATGCGCACCGCGAGCGTACGCCGGGTCGTCGTCGGCGACGGGTACTTCGCCGAACCGCCCGATACCTGGCTGCGGGAGACGTTCGGCGACCTGCCCGTCGGCCTCGACGCCCTCGCCGCACCGGCCGTGGGCGCCGGCTGGGACGTCACCGCGACCGACTGCTCGACCCTGGACGAGTGGGACGAGTTCGAGCACCGGTGGATCGCCGGGGTCGAGTCGGTGGGGACCGACGCGGCGCAGGCGTTCGCGGCGTCGCGCCGCGAGGACTACGAGGAGCGCTACCGCGGCCGGCTCGGCTTCGGGTGGGTGCTCGCCATCGCCCCGGACGCCTGAGCCCCCGACCCGGCCGACCCAGGACGATCCCGGGCCGACCGGTGCGGGTCAGGAGCGCTGGGTCGGGAGCTTGGGCACGAGCCAGTCGACGAAGCTGTCGGGGCTGCGGGTCTGGATGTAGACCCGGCCGGGGCCGGTGAGGCGGACGACGAGGCCCTCGCCGCCGAGCATCGTCGACTTCCAGTTCCCGACCTTCTGGACCTCGTAGCCGACGTCACCGCCCCAACCGACCATGTGGCCGGTGTCGACGACGTAGGTCTGCCCCGGCGCGAGGTCGACGGCGTGGATCGCCCCGTAGCTCGACACCACCAGCTCGCCGGTGCCGCTGCAACGGAGCATGAACAAGCCCTCGCGGCTGAAGAACGTCTTCGACCCGCCCCACTTCGAGTCGACGTCGATCGCCTCGGCCGACGCCAGGTACGAGCCCGACTGGAGGTAGACGGTCTCGCCGAACAGCGGCCAGGTGATGATGTCGCCGGGAAGCGCCGGAGCGAGGACCACGTGGGCGTCGGGCCCGGTGGCGCTGAACTGGTTCATGAAGAACGACTCGCCGCCGAGCACCGACCGGCGCAGGCCCCGGAGGACACCGCCCCGGGTGCTGGTCTCGATGTCGACGGTGGGCGACATCGCCATCATCGCCCCCGCCTCGGCGCTGACGGTCTCGCCCTGTCGGAGGTGGACGGTCGCCATGGCGTACGCAGGACTGAAGCTGACCTCGGTCTTCATCGGGTGCTCCTCGGCATGCGGCGGATCCGAAGCGCCCACATGATCGCCGTTCACAGCGACCGATGCCCGACCGATCCACCCGATCGGCCGGTCCTGTCAGCCGACGACGGCCGACGTCGCGGCGTAGACGAGGGCGGCGACCAACACGGCGAGGGTGATGTTCCTGGTGAGGCGGGCGACGACCACCGCCGCGACGCTGGCCAACGCCGCAGCTGCGGTGAGTGCCCCGACGCCGTCACGGCCGACGAAGCCCGACATCACGAAGCTGGCCAGCACAGCGACGGCGGCATGACGAAGCGCTCGCTCGACCCGCGCCGGGAGCGGCTTGGCGCCGACCGCGACGACAGCCGCGAGGCGAATTGCGTAGGTGGCGAGGGACGCGACCAACAGGCCGGCGACCGCGTTCACGACCGCTCCTTCGACCAGGCGCCGATGAGCGCCCCGCCGACCGCGGCGGCCGCGATCTCGGCCCCCGGCGGCAGCCCGACGAGGAACCCGGCCGCGGCCAGGCCGACGACCGCGGCCGCCACCTCGGTCAGGCGCCGCATGCCGGGCACGATCATGGCGATGAACATGGCGGGGACCACGACCTCGAGCGGCAACCAGGCGGGCAGGATCGGCCCCGCCGCGATGCCGACGCCGACCGACGCGCTCCAGACCAGGCCGAGCACCGCCACCAGGACGAGGTAGTAGCGACGGAACCCGGCCCGGTCGGAGTGCCCGCCCGGCCACCGGGCGGTCGTGAGCGCATAGCTCTGGTCGACCACGAACGCAGCGCCGAGTGCCCGGAACCAGCGCGGCTGGCCCCGGAAGTGGGGCGCCATGACCGCGCCGTAGACCAGGAACCGGGCGTTGATCACGATCACCACGCCGACGGCGACCAGGATCGATGCGCCGGCGTCGAGCTGGGTGAACAGCGCGAGCTGGGACGCCCCGGCCATCAACGTCAGCGAGCTGAACCAGGCGACGACGCCGGGGGCGGCGGTGTCGCCGAGCGCCACGCCCATCGCGAGCCCGAGCGGCACCACGGCCGGGATCAACGACGACGCGTCGCGCCACGCGGCGCGCTCCGGTCGGTCGCCGGCGAGCGCCGGATCGGGCGCGCGGCCCGGAGCAGAGGCCGGGGCCTGGGCGGTCGAGGGGTGTCGGGTGTCGGTCATGGCGTCGTTCCGTGTCGGGGCGAGTTGATACGTCGCCACCCCACGGACCGGTTCACCGATCAGCCGAACGAGTCGATGGCACCACGACAACACCACGACGCCAGTGCGACGGAGCTACTCACTCGGTGTACACTCCGGGTGTATGAGCGTGCCGATGACGTTCCTCGGGCTCCTCGAACGGGGCCCACAACATGGCTACGGGCTGAAGACGGCGTACGACGAGTGGTTCGAGACCGGGCGGGCGCTGCGGTTCGGCCAGGTGTACGCCACCCTCGGCCGGCTCGAGCGCGACGGCCTCGCCGAGGTCACCGCTGTCGAGCACGGCGAGGGCCCCGAGCGAAAGGTGTACGCCATCACCCCGACCGGGGTCGAGGAGCTGCACACCTGGCTCACGACGCCCGAACCGGCCGACCAGCTCGTGCTCGGGCCGCTGTACGCCAAGGTCGTCGTCGCCCTCGCCACCGGTCGCCCGGCCGGCGACATCCTCGACGCCCAGCGCACGGTGCACCTGGGGCGGATGCGGGAGCTGCGGGCCGGCGCCGCCGACGGGACGTTCGAGCAACGCCTCGCCGTCGACTACCTCGTCGGCCACCTCCAGGCCGACCTCGACTGGATCGAGCTGGCCGGCGCCCGCCTCGCCCGTCGTGACCGCACCGCTCCCCACGAGGAGACCGACCGTGGCTGACGACGCACGACCGAGCGACCCGCCGGTGCTCGACGCCCGCAACCTGGCCGCGTCGTTCGGCCCGACCGTCGCCCTGCGCGATGCCTCGCTCATCGTCGAGCCGGGCGAGCTGGTGGCGGTGATGGGCCCGTCGGGCTCCGGGAAGTCGACGTTGCTGCACTGCGTCGCCGGGCTCATCCGGCCCGAGCAGGGCGAGGTGTGGTTCGAGGGGTTCGAGCTCTCGGCGATGGCCGACGCCGCCCGTAGCCACGTCCGCCTCACCCGCATGGGCCTGGTGTTCCAGTTCGGGGAGCTGGTGCCCGAGCTGTCGCTGGTCGAGAACGTCGGGCTGCCGCTGTGGCTGGCCGGCACCCGTCGGCGGGACGCGTTCGACCGGGCGCGCGAGCTGCTCGATCGCTTCGACGTCGCCGACCTCGCCGACCGCCGCCCGGCCGAGGTGTCCGGCGGCCAGCAGCAGCGGGTCGCGGTCGCCCGGGCCCTGGCCACCCGCCCGGCGATCCTGCTGGCCGACGAGCCGACCGGCGCGCTCGACACGGTGAACGCCCAGCTCGTCCTCGAGTCGCTGATCGGCGCCGCCCGGGACGAGGGCACGGCCGTCGTGCTGGTGACCCACGAGACCCGTCTGGCGTCGTACTGCGACCGCGAGGTCGTCCTCCGCGACGGCACCACGGCCGATGCGGTGACGGCCGCGGCATGAGATCGCTGCTCCTCGGCTGGGTCCTCGTCCGCCGCGGCGGCCGCGCCAACCTCGGCCGGCTCCTGGCCATGGCCGTCGCCACCGCCCTCGCGGCCGTGGCGGTCCTCACCGTCCTCAGCGTTCCCGGTGTCATCCGAGCGCAGGAGGAGCGCCTGGCCGAGCGTTCGGTCCAGAGCCCGCTGGAGAGCGGCAGCGTGGTCGGCGATCCGGGCGGTCCGCTCCGGGCAGCCACCGAGACGGCGACGCACGAGGGCCGCAACCTCACCACGCTCGCGATCGGCGCGAAGCCCGGCGCTCCCGTACCGCCGTGGCTCGACCGACTGCCCGCGGACGGCGAGGTCGTCGTCTCGCCGGCACTCGAACGCCTCCGCCAGCGCGACGACACGATCCGCCGCCGCTTTCCCCAGCGGATCGTCGGCACGGTCGACGCCGACGCGCTCGTCGCGCCGGACGAGCTCGTTGCCGTCGTCGGCGTGCCCTACGACGCGCTCGACATCCACCGATCCGCCGTCGGCTTCGGCCCGACCCCCGACGGACCGCAGGAGGGCGACCCGTTCAGCGAGGAGGACCGCAACCTCCTCATCGGGATCGCAGCCGCCGTGTTGGCCCCGACGCTCGTCCTGCTCGCGACCGGCGCCCGTCTGTCCGCACGAAGTGTCGACCGCAGGATCGCCGCCCTGCGCCTGGTCGGACTCTCACCGCTGCGGACCCGCCTCGCCGTCTCGGCCGAGTCCGCCACCGTTGCGCTCATCGGCGTGGCCGTCGGGTTCGGGATCTGGCGGGTCGCGATCCCGCTCTCGGAACGGGTGGGTGCCGGCGAGGTCCAGTGGTGGGCGGAGGACGTGCACCTCGGCCTCGGAACGGTTCTCGCCGTGGTCGGCGGGGCAGCGCTCCTCGCCATCGTGGTCACCGCGGTGGGCTCGAACGCCGCCGTCCAGCAACCCTTGCGTGAGCGACGTCTCGGCGCTGCGCCTCGGCCGGGCCCGTGGCGGCTGGTGACGCTGATCGTCGGGCTGTGCGGGCTCGTCGCGGCCGTGCGCACAGTGCATGCGATGAGCGACGGGCGCTGGATCCTGCTGTTCCTCGCCGCCAACGTGACGAGCGCGATCGGCCTCGTCGCGGTGGTCCCCCACCTGGGGCGCGCCGCCGCGTTGCTCGTCGGCCGAGTGGTTCCGACGCCGAGCGGCCTCGTGGCCGCCCGCCGGCTCACCTACGAGCCGACCGCCATCGCCCGGGTCGTCGGCGGCCTGCTCGTCGTGGTGTTCGGGGCCGGGATCGCTCAGGGCGTCCTGGTCGCACTCGATCGAGCCTGGGACGGCATCGACCACGAGAGCGCCGGACTTCCGCCCGGTTCGCCCGCGGTCATCTCGGTCCAGGACGCTCGGGTCGACGGCGATGGCCTACGGACCGTGGACGGCGTCCAGTCGGCGTTGTCGGTCGTGACGCTCGGCCCCGAGGCCGAGCCGGTCCGGGCGCTCGTCGCTACGTGTGCTCAGCTCAAGAAAGTGGCGGCGGCCATCGACGGCGACTGTGTCGACGGACGCGTCCAACCGCTTCGCTACGTACGCAACGACATCGAGCTCATCGGCGAGATCGATCGCAGGGTGCTGGAACCGCTCGGACGGATCGCGCCCGACCTCGGGGTCGACATTCGGATCGGGCTCGACGGCTCCGGGAGCACGACCGGCGGCGACGTCCGTATGTCGCCCGAGGTGGTCCCCGCCGAGGCGCGGGCCTCAGGCGAGTGGTTCCTCGCGCTCGCCCCCGACGCCGACCTCGACGAGGTGGCCGCCGATGTCGCGGCACTGGCCCCGGCGAGTCGCCTGTACGGGCCGCCGATCAGCTATCGCGGCGAGAACGCCGGCACCTATCGGGTGCTGGTGAACACCGTCATCGGCGTGGCCGTGACCCTCGGCGTGGTGGCCACCGGCATCGCAGCGGTCGACCGGGCCCTGGAACGGCGGCGGCTGTCGAGCCACCTCGCCGCGCTCGGCGTACCGGCGCGCACCCAGCGGGCGGCCGAGGCGCTGGCGACGGCGGCGCCGCTCGTTCTCGGCCTCGGCCTCGCCGCTGCTGCGGCCGTGCTCAGCGGCACCGCGTACCTCCGCTACGGCGACCCGACGCTGCGGGTGCCGTACACGACCGTGGCGACCATCGCCGGCATCGGCATCGTGTGCGCCGTCGTCGGCTCGATCGTGGCCGCCGCCGTCACTGCGACCACACCCCACCCCCGCCGCCTGCGCACCGAGTGAGATGGAACACCCTGTTCAGTCGGCCAGGTGCACGGGGTCGTCGGGCAGGGACACCGACCGAAGGCGGGACCACGCGTGGCGGGACATCGTCCAGGTGCAGTCGATGCCCTCCTGGGCGGGGGCGGCGGGCTCGTCGGGGCGTTCGCCGGCAAAGTTGAAGCCGAGGCGCTCGGGGACGGCGCGGCTCGCGGTGTTCGCCCGGTCGTGGTGGATCTCGACGGTCTCGATGCCGTCGTGGGCGAACGCGGCCGTCGTCAGGGCGGCGGCCAGCTCGGTGGCGTAGCCCCTGCCGGTGTGGTCGACGTGGAGCCAGTAGCCGATCTCCAGGGTTCCCGGTCCCCGCCGGTGGTGGAGCCCACAGCCACCGATCGCCTCGCCGCCGGCAACCGCATCACCGTCCAGCCCACCGTCGAGGAACACGCCGTAGGTGGCGTCACCGCCGAC
Source organism: Actinomycetota bacterium (assembly GCA_034211175.1). Classification (GTDB taxonomy): domain Bacteria; phylum Actinomycetota; class Acidimicrobiia; order Acidimicrobiales; family CAIXPF01; genus JAXHUH01. Next base: position 37,076 of record JAXHUH010000051.1, on the reverse strand, counting down.
GTCGCGGTCCTGGGCGAACGACGCCAGCAGGCCGCGGCGGGCCTCGATCGTGATCGGCTCGTCGGCCGCCCACGGCAGCCACGGGCGCAGATGGTCGAGGCTCGCGACGACCGCAGCGGCGAGTGCGGGCGCGTCGTCGGGCACCCAGGAGCGGAGCACCAGACGGCGGGTCCGGATCGTCGACGGCAGCGGTTCCACGACCCCGAGTCTCGCTCGCCGGCCACCCCCGGCCCAGCGAGTTCCCGGCAGGCACACGACCACCGACCGGGCGGGAACCGGCCGATCGCCGGCGACGTCGAAGCGCCATGAACCGTGCACGCCTGCTCACCGTTGCCCTGGTGCTCGTCGTCGCCGGGTGCGGCGGGACGCCATCGACGTCCGCCGGCGACTCCACCCTCGCCCCGCCGTCGACCTCCGCCGAGACCACCTCCTCCACGACCTCCTCCCCAACGACGGAGACACCGGGCGAGCCGACGTCGACGACCGCCGACGACGGCGCGGCGCCCGGGCCGATAGCGGTGTCCGAGGCCGATCTCGCGCAGGCGCGGGCCGAGCTCGACGCGGCCCGCGAACGGTGGGCCGACGCCGGGCCCGACGACTACGTGATGACGACGTTCGCCTCGTGCGAGTGCCTCGGCTGGCAGGTCCGCTCCGAGGTCGCCGGCGGTGAGGTCGTCGACCACACCGTGACGACCGAGATCCCGGGGTCCGAGCCGGGCGAGGTGCCCCGCACCGTCGAAGACGTCTTCACCCGGGCCGACGAGCTGTTGTCGTACCTCGAGGCCAACCCCGCCGAGGTGGCCCCCGGCGAGTGCGACGGGCGGAAGTTCCACGCCACGTTCGACGGTCTCACCGGCCTCCCCGAGACCGTCGGCGACAACACGCCGTGCGACGGCGGCGTCGACTGGCTCACCACGGTGGAGCCGACCACCGGCTGAGGCGCCCTCCCCGACCGCGCGCATCCGGCCGGCTCGGGACCTTTCGCCCTAGGCCCGACGTGAGCGAGGCGCGAGGTTGCCATCGTGAACATTTCGACGCCTGTCGAATCGAACGCTCCAGCCGCAGGCGCGCGTCCCGCCGGACCGGCCGACGCCGATGACGCCCCGACGGCGGGGGTCCGGCCATGACCGCCACTCCCACGCGGCGACCCGAGTCGGCCCGACCGTTGGCCATCAGAGCTGGCGCCGCGGGCGCGGCGTGGGTGCTCGCGTACGGGCTCAACCGGAGGTTCTGGGTCGCCACGCTCGACCTGGTCGGCCTCGACGAGGGGTCGCGCCTCTACGACGCCGTCCTGTTCTTCCTCTACGACACCGTGAAGATCCTGCTGCTCGTCGTGGCGGTCAGCTTCGCGGTCGGCATCGTCTCGAGCTTCGTGCCTCCCGAGCGGGCGCGTCGCCTGCTCGGCGGCCGGAGGGCGTGGATCGGCTACGCCCTGGCCGTCGTGCTCGGCGTCGTGACCCCGTTCTGCTCGTGCTCGTCGATCCCGATCTTCCTCGGGCTCGTCGCCGCCGGCGTGCCATTGGGCATCACGCTGACCTTCCTGGTCGCGAGCCCGCTGATCCAGGAGATCGGCGCCGTGCTGCTGTGGAGCGAGTTCGGGTTGCCGACCGCCCTGCTCTACGTGACCAGCGGGGCGATCATCGCGGTCGTCGTCGGCCTGACGCTCGGGCGGGAACGCCACGAGCGCCACTGGGAGCCGCTCGTCCTCACCGCGAGGGCGGCCAGGCCGGCGCTCAGCGACGAGCCCGACGCCGCGCCCTCCTGGGACGGGCGCATCAGCTTCGCCGCCGGTGAGACCCGTGACCTGCTGCGCCGCATCTGGAAGTACCTGCTCGCGGGCATCGCCATCGGCGCCGTCGTCCACGGCTGGGTGCCGGCCGACGCGATCACCGATCTCGCCGGGCCGTCGAACCCGTTCGGGCCCTTCCTCGCCACGGTCCTCGGTGTGCCCCTCTACGCCAACGCGGTCGGTGTCCTGCCGCTCATCGAGGTGCTCGACGCCAAGGGCGTGCCGATGGGGACCCTGTTGTCGCTGCTCATGTCGACGATCGCCCTCAGCGTCCCCGAGCTCATCCTGCTCCGGAAGGTGATGCGGCCGCGGATGTTGGCCTACTTCGTCGCGGTGATGGCCGTGTCGATCACGTTCACCGGTTACCTCTTCAACGCCGTCCTCTCATGAATCGGGAGCCCACGATGCACATCCGCGTTCTCGGCCCGGGTTGCGCCAACTGCACGACCCTCGCCTCCCGCACCCGCGAGGCGCTCGACCGCCTCGGCCTCGACGCCGACGTCGTCGACGAGCACGACCTCGCCGAGATCGCCGCGGCCGGCGTCATGTCGACGCCGGCGCTGGAGGTCGACGGCCGGGTCGTGATCTCCGGCCGGGTCGCCACCACCGACGAGCTCGCCGATCTGCTGGGGGCGCGCTGGCCGACGGGAGCGTCCCACCCCGCTCCACTAAGGTGCTCCTAACAACTACCGGCAGGTAGCCGAGCGACCGAGCGGGAGAGATCCGGATGAGCGCCGCCAGCGACCTGGTCATGTTGCCGATCGTCATGCGGCACCTCGAGGTCCGGCGCGTCGAGGACGTCACCCCGGGGATGCGCAGGATCGTGCTCGGCGGGCCCCAGCTCGCAGCGTTCGAGGCCGACGGGCGCCAGCTCACGGCGTTCCGCAGCGACGCGTTCGACGACCACCTCAAGATCTTCCTGCCCGATCCTGCGACGGGCGGGCTGAGCCTGCCCGGCCAGGGCGACGGCCGTCTGGAGTGGCCCGGCCAGCAGCCGGCGGTCCCGATCCTCCACCGCGACTACACACCCCGCCGCTTCGACGCCGCCGCCGGTGAGCTCACGCTCGACTTCGTGCGCCACGAGGGCGGCATCGCGTCCGAGTGGGCGGAGCACGCCCGTCCGGGCGACGGCCTGCACGTGGCCGGCCCGAAGGCGTCCTACGTCTACCCGACCGACCTCGACTGGTTCCTCCTCGCCGCCGACGAGACCGGGCTCCCGGCCGTCGGCCGCTTCGTCGAGGAGGCCCGCCCGGGCACGGTCGCGCGCATCGTCGTCGAGGTCGCCGACGAGGCCGACCGCCAGGAGCTCACGCCGCCGCCGTTCACCGACATCACGATCACGTGGGTCGCCCGCGGCTCGTCACCGGTCGGCGACAGCCCGCTCCTCGCCGAGGCGGTCGCCGCCGCCGAGCTCCCGCCGGGCAACGGGTTCGCGTGGATCGCCGCCGAGCACGGTGCGGCCCAGCGGGTGCGTCGTCATGTCCGCGACGTCCGGGCCATCCCGGCCGAGCACACCCGGGCCAAGGCGTACTGGCGGGCCGGCCTCCGCCAGGACCAGGCCGAGCACGCGGACCACAGCCACACGCCTGCCTGACCCGCCGCACCCTGCCCGTTCCGGCCGCCGCGGTCACCACGGGGCGCGGGCGGCACCCAGTTCGGTCAGCCCTCCGGTTCTGGCTACCACCACGACCGCGTCCGCGCCGCTGTGGTCGCCAGTTCGGATCGCGGAGCCGGTTCGGGGGGGTCGGGGTCAGGGGCGGCCGAGGGGGAAGCGGTCGAAGACGATCACCTCGGGGTCGGGTACCGACAGGTCGGCCCGGTAGGAGACGACCTCGCCGGCACCGGTGTCGAGCACGGAGAACGCGGTCATCGTGTTGCTGGCCAGGTAGGGCATCGGCGTTCCGTCCGGCGAGCGGAGCGGGGCGACGGTCGGCACGATCGGCTCCAGACCGCCGGGGTCGCCGACCGCCACGTGGTTCACCGGCGGGCCACGGCGGCGACGGGGGCACGACCCGGCGCTCGCCCGACAACGCGTGGTAGGCGCCGTAGGAGTTCCCGACGTTCGACGTCTCCAGGTAGTGCGTGCCGTTGCGCTCGAAGCGGCACCACAGGTGGCTGTGGCCGTTGAGGACCAGGTCGACGCCGGCGTCCTCGAGCAACGGCGCCACGTGGTTCACGAGCTGGTCGGAGCCGATCGGGTACTCGTAGCGCAGGAACGACTCGCCGCCCGGCGCCGCGCTGCCGGCCACCCGCACGGGGTCGGTGAACGGCGGGATCGCGTTCTCGCCGAGCGTGTGGACGCCGTGGTGCAACATCACGACCCGGAACCGGGCCGCCCCGAACGCCGGGTCGGCCAGCTCCCCGGCAAGCCAGTCGAGCTGTGCGCTCCCAGGAGCGAGTGACTCGTAGATGAACCGGCCGTGGCCGTGGTCGAGCGGGTCGGCACCCGCCTCGGACGCCTCCCGGTACGCGCCGGCGGCGTCGACGTCGACGGCGGCCGGCCGCCACGCCCGGGTGGCGAACAGCGTGATCAGCCGCACGTCGCCGAGCGTCGTGGCGTAGTAGCGCATCCCACCCGGCCGCGACGTCGGGAGCGTGAACAGCTCCTCGTAGGTGGCCGTGTTCCACGACCTCGCTTCGATCCACTCGGCCCGCACCACCGGGTCGCGATCGGGGCTCACCCGATCGGCGACCCGGTCGAACGCCCGGGCGGCGACGTCGGCCGGCACCGGCGACGCGAGCTCGGCGTCCAGGTCGCCGACGCCGTGGCGGCCCATGACGTCGTGGTTGCCGATGGCGCACAGCAGCGGCGCGTGCTGGATGATCTCGCCGCCCCGCCACCTCGTCGTGACCCCGCCGACGGTCAGCTCGTGGGCGGCTCGCCCCTGCAGCGCCGGGAAGAAGGCGCAACCCCGCTCGTCGTCCAACCACTCCGATGCCCGATCGGCCACGTTCACCAGGTCACCGGCGTGGAACACGGCGTCGTAGCGTCCGACGGTCCGTGCCGCCAACTCCAGGTTGGCCACCGTCATGTCCTCGAGCTGGTGGTCCGAGGTCAACAGGATGCGCTGCGCGTCGCCCGGCGGGGCCGCGGGACCGAGCGCGAACCGGCGGCTGAGCGCCACCGCCCCGTCGGGCGCCACGCTGGCCACCCGGTAGGCGACGCGGCGACCGGGCTCGAGGCCCCGGACGGTGGCAGCGCTGCGCCAGACCGACCGCGGTGTGACCGCGCCGTACGTGGCTCCCCGGGCGCGCGACGACGGGTCCTCGCGGGTGCGGCTCAGCGGCCGCGCCGGGGCCGGCACGACGTCGACGCCCGCTCCCGCGTCGTCGGCGATCGGGGCGGGCGTCGGGTGCACCAGCGACGCGACCCGGCCCGGGTCGAGATCGTCGACCCCGCGGCCGACGAGCACCGCGCTCACCGCCGGCTCCCACGAGGTCAGCCAGGCGACGACGACCGCGTCGTCGGTCGGGCGCTGGAGGTACGGATCGCTCGCCAGCGTCGCCCGGTCCGTCACGCCGGCTCGCTCCTCGCGTGCCCACCGCGTCGAGTCGGCCCCGTCCCCACGGGCGTGCGCCCATCGTGGGCGGTGGTGACCATCGGTACGACGTTAGCGACCGGGTCGAAACGCCGACGCTCGAACGCCATACGTCGTCATCCCGGGGGAAATGGGCTCAGGCACGGCTCATCCGTTCCGACAGCCACGGGGTCCGTGCTTCTCCGGGAGGAACCGTTGGGCGCCGCAGCACCGGCTACAGCTTCCGAGCGCACGCTCAACATCCCGACCGGCGAACCATCGCCGCCGGTCGTCCTGCTCCCCGCGCTCGCGCTCGTCGACCGGCTGCGCACGAGCGCCCGCCTCCTCGTGCTCATCGGCGTGCTCCTCGTCCCGCTCGCCGCCGCGGGCTGGTCCTACGTCTCCTCGGTCAACGGCCAGATCGCGTTCTCGGACAAGGAACGAGACGGCATCGACGTCGTCCGACCCGCGCTCTTCGTCATGTCCGACGTCGTCGGCGGCGCCGACCCCGACCTCGCCGAGCTGCGCGACGCGGTGGCCGCCTCCGGCCTCGAGCTCGACGACCCGCTCGCCGAGGTCGAAGCGGCGACCGCGGAGCTCGACGACCCGACCGCGCGCCTCGAGGCGGCCCGGACGCTCGCCGGGTTCGTGACCACCGCCGGTGACGTCTCGAACCTGATCCTCGACCCCGACCTCGACTCGTTCTACGTCATGGATGCCCTGGTCAACCGGCTGCCGTCGGCCCTCGTCGCCGCCGCCCGGGCCGCGGCGCCTCCGACCGACGTGGGCACCGACGAGCTCATCGCCGAGCACGCCATCGAGGCCGGCCGCCTGACGGGCGCGGCCGACGGTCTGCGCGCCGGGGTCGAGACGTCGCTCGGCACCACGTCGATGGCCGGTCTCGACGTGCTGCTCGCCGGGCTCCTCACCGCCGCCGACGCGGCCGAGGCCCAGGCCGAGACGCTCACCGCCGAGCTGGCCGACCCATCGGCGGTCGACGCCGCCCCGGTCGCCGACGCCGTCACCGGGGCCACGCCCGACGCCGCCGACGCGATGATGTCGCTCCTCGACGCCAGGATCGACGGCATGGCCGGCGACCGGCTCATCGCCCTGGTCATCATCGTCGTCGGCCTGGTCGTGGCGATGTGGATCGCCGCCGCCGTGTGGTGGCGAACACGCCTCGACGTCACCCAGGTGCTCGGGTCGGTCCGTGCGATCGCGGCCGGAGACCTCGAGGACCGACCGCTGTCGTCGCGCAAGGACGAGTTCGGCGAGATCGGCCAGGCCATCGCCACCGCCCGCGCCCAGCTGATCACCTCGGCGGTCGAGCTCGATCTCGCCCAGCAGGAGCGGGAACGCCAGCTCGAGGCGAACTTCGCCCACCAGAAGGAGGCCGAGAAGCAAGTCCGCACCCGCGCCCAGGCGATCGTTACCGACACGTCGAGCACCGTCATGGCCGAGCTCAGCGAGGTCGTCGGCCAGGTCGAGGCGATGCGGGAGGCCGCCGGCAACATCGACCAGCAGGTCGCCCTGGCCGAGCGGGTCACCAAGACCGTCGTCGAGCAGGCGCAGTCGACCGATGCGCTCGTCGCGACGCTCATCGAGAGCCTGCGCCGCGTCGCCGGCATCACCAAGCTGATCGCGGGGATCGCCGAGCAGTCCAAGCTCCTCGCCCTCAACGCCACGATCGAAGCGGCCCGGGCGGGCGAAGCCGGTCGCGGCTTCGGCGTCGTCGCCGACGAGGTCAAGGACCTGGCCACGTCCACCGGGCAGTCCACGGAGGAGATCACGACGACCGTCGCCACCCTCGAGCAGGACACGTCCGCGGTCTCGGCCGCGATCGCCGAGGTGTCGACCGGGATCGGCGAGCTCGACGCGGCCACCGAGACCCTTCGCTACATCGCCTCCGAGCAGCGCAACGTGGTCGGCGATCTCGAGCAGTGCATCAGCGGTGCGCTCGACCGGATCCGCTCGATGGGCGGGCTCACCGACAAGCTCGAGCGACGCCGACACGAGCGGTACCTGACGTCGGGAGCGGCGACGCTGCACCACCACGGCCGGGAGCACACGATCAACCTCGTCGACATCAGCGAGGGCGGGCTCCGGGCGCGCACGAGCGGAGCGATCGGCGCCGACGAGGGCGCCGAGGTGACGGTGGAGCTCCCCCTCGCGTCGGGTGCACGCCGCATCGCCGCCCACGTCGCCCACGTCCGGGGTGAGGCCCGCGACGACCTCGGGCTCGAGTTCGACCCGCTCGAGGCCGGTGTCCACCGCGAGATTGCGGACCACATCGAGATGCTGGGGTCGACCGGCCGGCTCGTCGGCTGAGCCGCCGTCGGGATGAGGATCCATAGGATCCTGACGACGATACGTTCGCGGGCCCTTTGGGCTGCTTCACGCTGCTTCACGGGGGCTCAACAGCGCCGGCCACCGCGGCTACTGGTCGAGGTGACACCACGAATGCGCGTCACCTTCCCTGAGCGTCTCCGGCCCGACATCCCCACCAGGGCAACGTTCGCGGGCCGGGGACCTTGTACCGGTTGGCGAAATGAGCGGCCGCGGCGTGCGTTGTCCAGGGCATGGCGGAAGCGACGAAATGCACCATGAGGATCGGGCCGAGAAGGTGGCCGACAACGTGTCGCAACCGGCGGTTTGGCTCGTAGCGTCGGTCACGTGATGATGCGGGCATGTCTCATGACCCCCATCCCTGAGGTCGAGGCGGCGATCCTCCTGCTCGAGATGGCGGTCAGCTTCCACCTGGCGGGTGATCGGACCGAGGCGGATCGGCTCATCCGCGTCGCCGATCTCCCGATCCTGCTGGACCACTACGAGCGGGCGAAACACGTGGCCGACGAGCTCCACCGGCTCGCGCCCGCCGGGTTGGCGCCGAAGATGCGCCGCCCGCTCGCGAACATCCACCGGGTGGCGCTCCACCAGCGCGATGGCTGGCGGTGCCGGTACTGCGGTTCGAAGGTCGTCGACCGCGACGTCGGCGACCGGCTGCGACGCGAGTACCCGGACGCGGTGCGCTGGGCCCGCAACCCACCGGGACGCCACTCGTCGGTGCTGATCAGCACCGCCGTGTACGACCTCGTCGTCCCGCCGCGGCGTGGCGGGACCACCAACCTCGACAACCTCGTGACGTCGTGCTGGCTGTGCCAGGCGGCCCGTTCGGGACGGAACTTCGAGGACCTCGGTCTCCACGACCCGCGCTCGTCGGCGCCGCTCGTCGACGAGTGGGACGGGCTGCGGCGCTTGGTCGACGCGCCGGCCCGGCCCGCGGCGGGTGTCACCGATGCGGTCACGACCGCCCCGATCGCCACGGTGGTGCCGGCGGCCGGGGTCGGCGACGCGGTCGCCTGCTGACGAACCGGCGGGCCCGACGGGCCCGCCGGCACGCCGGTTCAGCTCGTGCGGCGGATGAGCGTCGCCCTGGGACGGGGCCGGGGACGGGTGTTGATCGTGGCGGCGATGCGGGCGCCGTCGGCCTGCTGTCGCCGATGAACGCCGAAGCTCATCGAGCTGCCGTCGGTCAGTGACACCGTCAGCTGGCCGGTGGCCCGCCCGCCCTGGCAGCGGCGCAGCCACGACGCCCCCGACACGAACTCCCGTGCCGTCTTCGACATCAGCGTCTTCGGGTTGCCCGTGACCTGGCCGGTCCGCCAGATCAGCAGATGGCGGTCGGACACGCCGACGGTCACGGCGGGGCGGACGACGAACGGCGCCGCCGACAGCGCCGACAGCGGCCCGGCCAGGCGCGAGCTCGCGATGGCGTGGCGTGCACCGCCCACGACGGTGGCGACGACCCCGTGGTCCTGGGGCGCGCTCAGTGGCAGGACGCGGCAGGCGACCTCGAGGATCTCGCCGGGTTCCAGGTCGGCGCCGACCTTCGGTCGCAGCCGATCGAGGTACGTTCCCACCCGAAGCCCCTTCGTTCCGTGCTGCAGCCCCGGGATGGCGACCACAGGCTCACCCCGTCGTGAGCACCCGCGCCCCCGACAGGGTACCGACTCTCGCCGGGAACGCCGATAACCGCCGGTGGGTCGGCGGCGGGCCGGGTCCGACCGCCGCGGCGGCCGGACCGCGGCGAGCGCTCCCGGGCGACCAGGGGCCCGCGGGTCAGGACGTCGCGAACGCCCGCACGACGGGTGCGAAGGCCCGAACGGCGGCCGGGGTGCCGTCGGCGGGCAGGGCCACGATCGCGTGGGTGACCCCGGCCTCGGCGAACGCCCGGAACCGGCCGACGTGCTCCTCGACGGTGGCGGCGTGGCCCTCGGAGCCGTCGACGGCCCGCTCGGCCCCCGCCGACAGGACCGCGGCCTCACCGAAGTGGGTCACGGTGATCGAGGCCGGGTCCCGGCCGATGGCGTCGCAGTGGCGCGCCAGCACGGCGAGCTTCGCGGCGACGTCGGCGGGCTCGCCGAACAGGTTGGTGCCGTCCGCGTGCTCGGCGACCAGGCGGAGCGTGCGCTCCTCTCCCCCGCCGCCGACCAGGATCGGGATCCGCTCCTGCAACGGCCGCGGGTAGCACGTGGCCGCCGGGGTCGAGATCGTCCTGCCCTCGAACGGCGGCGAGCCCTTGCCCCACAGCAGCGGGAGCAGACGGAGGGCGTCCTCCAGGCGGGCGAAGCGGGTGTCCAGGTGGTCGGCGCCGTAGCCGTACAGCTCGTGCTCGCGCTCGAACCAGCCAGCGCCGAGCCCGCACCACGCCCGGCCGCCCGAGAGCGCGTCGAGCGTGGCGACGATCTTGGCGAGGTGGGCCGGGTTGCGGAGCCCGACGTTGGTCACGAGGGTGCCCAGACGGGCGGTGCGGGTCACCGCGGCGAGGTATCCGAGGGTGGTCCAGCTCTCGGGCAGGTCCTCCCACTCCCGGCCGATCTGGGGGATCTGCAGGAGGTGGTCCATGAGCCAGATGCTGTCGAACCCGGCGTCCTCCGCGGCCCGGGCCAGCTCGGCGAGCCGGGGCGCCAGCTCGGCGGCACCGCCCGGCCAGGCGAACCGGCCGATCTGCAGGCCGAACGACAACGGCATCGGCATCTCCCTCTGGCGGATGGCGGCCGTGGGCGCGTCGAGGAACCGGGGTGGGACGAGCTCGACGTCGCCGGGCGACCAGATCGCGTCGAACCCCTCGTCGGTCAACGACCCGACCGCAGCGGGCAACGAGCGCAGCTGCGCCCGGAGCACGTCGGCCGGCACCGAACGCTGGCGGTCCCGGTTGCGGGCCCGCACGACCTTGGCGTCGACGTCGAACACGACGGCGTGGACCGGCACGCCGCGCCGTCGGGCGAGATCGACCCACCGGCGGCGCCTCGCCCGCTCGAGGCCGGTCGAGTCGAGCACCGTCGTGAACCCCCGCCGCAACCGGGCGTCGGCGATGCGCTCCTGGAGGTCGAACGCGTCCTTCGACGCCCGCTGGTCGTGCTCGGCGAGCCCGACGACGGCCCGCAGGTCGTCGGTCGCGACGACCCGCCACCGGCCGAACTGCTCGATCGCCCACGTCGACTTCCCGGCGCCGGACGCGCCGACGAGCACCACGAGGCACGGGTCCGCGAGCCGCACCACCGGGGCGGGACGAGCGCCGCGCGCCGACGGGGCGACGCCATCGCCGGGCGGTGGGTCGTTCACGGCACCGGCACGGCCCGGAAGCAGCGGTCCGCGGTCAACCACCGAACGCGCAGCGGTGGCACGTAGGCCAGCCCGTCGGGGTCGGGGCCGGCGTCCGGATCGAGGAGGTCGACCGTGCCGGGGCCGAGCTCGTCGACGAGCGCCCGGTCGACGTCGACCCCGAGCTCGGACGCGTTCGCCAGGCCGACGACGGTGCCGAACCGCTCGTGGACCCGGCGCCAGGCGAGCACCGACGGGTGGCCCGGCGCCAGGAGCTCGACGGTGCCGGACCCGTGCAGCGGCGGGCAGTTGCGTCGGGCCTCGACGAGGCGACGCATCCCGTGCCACACCGCCCCGCTCACGGTGGTCGGGTCGTGGCGGGTCGCGGCGGCGTGGGCGTCGAACCACGGGCGATGGAGCCAGCGGGTGTCGCGCACCGTCGCCGGGTGGCCCGGGCGGCCCGGGTGCCGTTCGGCGCCGTCGTCGAGATCACCCTGGGCGAGCTCGTCGCCCATGTAGATCATCGGGATGCCGCCGAACCCGAACGCGAGGCCGTAGAGCAGCGGCAGTCGGGCGACGCCGAGGTCGCGGGCCGCCGGGTCGTGGGCGGCCTCGCCGGCGGTGATGCCGCACAGCGTCGCGGTCATCCCGCAGGTGCGCTCGTCGCCGGTGCGATCGTTGGTCGAGAACGGCGTCCCCCGCCCGAACGAGCCGGGGAAGTCGCCCCGGTAGAACGCGGCGAGGAACTCGCGGTGACGCGGGCCGTCGAGACCGAGGGCGGCGGCGTCCTCGTCGGCCACCGCCCAGCCGATGTCGTCGTGGCAGCGCACGTAGGTGAGCCAGGTCGTGTCCGACGGCGGCGCCGGCAGGCGGCGGAGGGCGACGGTCGCCAGCTCGGCCCGGCGCTCCGCCACCATCGACCAGCCCTGGACCATGAGCTGGTTGTGATAGGCGAGATCGCACTCGCGGCGGGCCCGCTCGTGGCGCCCGAGGTACCCGACGAGGTCGTCCGGGCCGACGATCGCCTCGGCGAGCAGCAGGGTCGCCGGCGCGGCGACGCCGACGACGGACCGCAGCACCTGGGCGATGAGGTGGGCCTCGGGCTGGTTCTGGCTGTTGGTCCCCAGGCGCCTCCACGTGAACGCCACCGCGTCGAGGCGGACGATGTCGACCCCGAGGTCGGCGAGGTGACAGAGGACGTCGACCATCTCGAGCAGGACGTCGGGGTTCGACCAGTCGAGGTCCCACTGGAACTCGCGGAACGTCGTCCACACCCACGCCCCGAGCTCCTCGCATCGGGTGAAGTTGCCCGGTGCCATCTCGGGGAACACCTCGGGCAGCGTGGCCTCGTAGGCGTCGGGCACGGTGCGATCGCCGAAGGTCCGGTAGAGCCGCCGGTGGTAGGCCGAGCCCTGCCGGGCGGCGATGGCCCAGGCGTGGTGGTCGCTGGTGTGGTTCATCACCAGGTCGAGGCACAGGCTGATCCCGTGGTCGCGCAGGTGGTCGCCGAGGCGGCGCAGGTCGGCGGTCGAGCCGAGCGCCGGATCTGGCTCGCGGTAGTCGTCGATCGCGTAGCCGCCGTCGTTCTCGCCCTCCCGGGCCCGCAGCACCGACATGAGGTGGAGCACGTTCACCCCGAGCTCGCGCAGGTACGGGATGCGGGACGTGACCCCCTCCAGCGTGCCCCCGAACCGGTCGGCGTAGGCGATGTAGCCGACCCGGTCGGGCTCGAGGAACCAGTCGGGCCGTCGCTGGCGGGCGCGGTCCAGCGCCACCAGGGCCGGTCGGCGCTCGCGGGCCGCGGCGCACGCCCGGCGCATCAGCTCGTCGGCCAGCTCCTCGCCACGCCCGGGGTAGAGGACCGCCAACGCCGCGGCGGCCTCGGTGCGGCGGTCCGCGACCCGTTCGTCGAGCTCGGCGTCGGTGAGGGGCGGTTCGGCGGCGACGGGTTCGGTCACACCGTCCATGATCGGCGCGGCGCCACCCGGTCGGCCACCTCACCTGCGGTGATCAGGGGCGCGGCGCCGCGACGTCGGTCGGTCGACCGCCCGCCTCGGCCGACGCGTCGATGGCATCGACGAGGTGGTGGGCCGCCACGGCGGCGGCGAGCGGCGGTTCGGCCGTGCCGCCGTCGCGCACGGCGCGCAGGAACGACGTGGCCGGGTTGAAGATCGGCCGGGCCGGAACGCCGGTCGTTGGCCCGGGATCGTCGCGCTCGACCGAGCGCACCAGGTCCACGAGCTCCTCCGCGGTCCGCGTCTCCTCCGGCTCACCGGTGAACCGCCAGGTCACCGGTCCGGCGAACTCGTCGTGGATCGTGACGTGGAGACGGGCGCACAGCACCTCGACGCGTCGGTTGCTCGGCCGTTCGAGCACGTCGTGCCACACCGACAGCAGCTGAGCGATGGCGCCGGAGCGGAACGTGATCGTGGCTGCGGCGACGTCGTCGATCCGGTCGAGCCCGTGCACCTCCCGGGTCCGCCCGCTGACCGACACCGCCGGGCCGAGCAGCCACTGGAGGATGTCGGCGTCGTGGATCGAGTGCTCGAGCAGGGCGCCGCGCCCGGCCCGCGCCGGGTCCGCCCGCCACGTCGAGCCGTACATGCCCTGGGTCGGCAGGTACTGGTCGTCCCGGAAGACGACACCCATCACCGGCCCGGCCCGGTCGTCGGCCAGGAGGTGGCGCACCCAGCGGAACGTCGGCAGCGCGCGCAGGATCAGCCCGACCTGGTTCACGACCCCGGCCGCGGAGGCGACGATGGCCTCGGCCGCCGGTGCGTCGAACGCCAGCGGCTTCTCGCAGAACACGGCCCGGCCCCGCGCCGCCGCCGCGGCGACGAGCCGCGCGTGCTCGGACGTCCAGGCCGTGACGTAGACGGCGTCGACCAGCTCCACCAGCTCCTCGGGCCCGGCCACCCGGGCGCCGTGGTCGTGGGCGAAGCGCTCGGCGCGGGACCGGTCCGGGTCGTGGACGGCGACGATCTCGTAGGGCAGCCCGGCGGTGACGAGGAGGCGGGTGTGCATCGCGCTGATGAGGCCGGCCCCGTAGAAGCCGACGCGGACGACCACCGCGGCTCAGCTGCCGGCGCGCGAGCGGCGGAAGGCGTCGAGCTCGGCGAGGACCCGGCCGACGACGTCGCGGGGCTCGGGGGCGGTCTCCCGGGGGAGCATGGCGAGGTCGAGCTCGATGGGGACGAGCACGTTGCGCTGCAGGGCGGCCAGCGCCTCGTCGTCGCAGCCGACGGCGGCGAGCACCTCGCCGGCGAGGTAGGCGCGGGCCTGGCCCCACCGCTGCGGATCTCGCCGGGCCCCGAGCCGGTCGTCGACGCCGCGCAGGTCGTGCAGCGTGCCGTGGGCGAGGACGTTGAGCCACGCCCACGGGGGCACGACCACCTGACGGCTCACGAGGCGCTCGGCGTAGCGACCGTGCAGGAACGAGCGGCACTCACCGACGAGCTGACGACCCCCCGGGGTGCGACCACCCCGACCCGACTCCCGACGACGCCGCCATCTGCCCCACACGTCCACCGACCTCCTCCGTTCCCGATCCTCGCCGCGGTCGATCGCCGTCACCAGGGCCGGAGGTCCGTCGGCGCCGCGGAGCCCCCGTCCTCGCCGGCGTGCAGGTACAGGTAGAACACCGTGCAGCCCTCGGTCGACGAGGCGTCGATGTCGTGGTCCACCCCGCTCGGCACGTGGACATAGGAGCCCGGGCCGAGACGCCGCCCGAGGATCTCCGCATGGCCCTCGACCACCCACATGTGGTGGTGGTTCTCCCGATGGGCGTGCGTCCCGAGCCGATGACCGGCGTCGAGGGTGAGCACCCCGGCCATGGACGACTGGCTCCGCCAGGTCACCCGGTTGGCGACCCCGGCGAGATCACCCAACCGCTCCTCGGGAAGCGACCGGACCTCGTCGGCCGCCATGGCGATCGGACCGGTGCCGGTTCTCGCTGTCATGTGACGAGCGTCTCACCTTCTGGCGCCGCCCGCCAGAGCCGATGGCCCCGTTCACGGGATGTTCGTGCGACCCGGACGTGCCCGCGCCCGAGTCGGCGCGCCGCCACCGACCGGCGGGACGCCCCGGCGAGCGCGCCACCGCCCGGGCCCGGGTGGTCCCGGGCCCGGGCGGTCGGGCGGCGTGGCGGGTCGTTCAGCTCTGGGCGCCGGAGGCCTGGCGCTCGGCGATGGTGGCGCGCACCTCGTCCATGTCGAGCTCGCGGACCTTGCCGATGAGGTCGTCGAGCGACGCCTTCGGCAGTGCACCGGGCTGGGAGAACACGAGGATGCCGTCGCGGAACGCCATCAGCGTGGGGATCGACATGATCTGGGCCATGCCGGCGAGGCCCTGCTCGGCCTCGGTGTCGATCTTGCCGAAGACGATGTCCTCGTTCTCCTGGGATGCCTGCTCGAACACCGGGGCGAACATGCGACACGGGCCGCACCACTCCGCCCACCAGTCGACGAGGACGATGCCGTCCTTCTCGATCGTGTCCTGGAACGTGGATTCGGTCAGGGCGACGGTGCCCATCTCGGGGCCTCCCGGTGATGGCGTGTGGGGTTCACGACTCGCGTCGTGGATCATCGGCGCCGGTCGGGCGCCTCTCCACATCTACCAACCGATATACCCCGTGGGGTATTCCTACGACGCGGCGGCCGGGGGACGGCGGAGCCAGCGCAGCGCCTCGGTCTCACCCATCAGCTCCAGTCGGCGCCACAGCACGGCGTTGTCGCCGGACTGGCTCCGATGGCACGCGATCGCCTCGAGCTGGCGCGTCCGGTCCACCCGGAGCCGCACGTCGACCTCGTCGTCGGCCCGGCCGACGAACCCCGTGCCGAGCTCGGCGTTGAGCGTCTCGGCGACCGACGTCGGCACGGTCCACGCCACCACCGGCACGTCGAGGTGCGCCGCGGCGCCGAGTGCGGCGCGGGTGGCGGCGCGGTGATCGGGATGACCGGTGATGCCATCGGAGTCGAACACGACGAACCCGTCGGCCCCGAGACGCATCGCATGGTGCACGACCTCCGAGACGAGCGCATCGGGGTCGACCTCCGCCAGGTGTCCGTCGGCGTGCGCCGCGGTGACGATCGGGCCGATGCCGAGCGCAGCCGCGGCCCGCTCCAGCTCGTTGGCCCGTCTCGACGCCAGCGGCGCGGTCGGGTCGGCACCGGTCGACGCGCGCGTGACGCCGAGCGTGGACGCCTCCCCCCTGGTCAGGCAGATCTGCGCGACCGACGCGCCGCCGTCGACCAGGGAGGCGACGACGGCGCCGAGGCCGAACGACTCGTCGTCGGGGTGGGCCACCACGACGACGGGCGAGCGCAACCCCGCCAGCTCCTCCGGCAGCGCGTCTCTCATGGTCGATCCCTTCTCGAAACCGTCCGATCGTCCGAACGGCGACGGATCACGGTCGAAGGACCCTGGCCACCATACCCCTGGGGGTACACCGTGGACGACGAGCGTCACACGCGGAGGGAGCATCCCCATGACCGACACCCTGACCGAGGTCCCACCCGCCCCGGAGGGCCCTGCGGTGGTCGAACCCGACGACGAGCACGCGGACGCCATCCACGGCGATGTCGTCGTGCTCTCCGACCGTGAGGCGTCCGATGCGCTCGTGCACGGCGCCGTCGCCGGCTTCTTCCTGGTGTTCGTGATCGCGTGGGGCATCGGCATGGGCGTCGGTCTCGGCGCCGGGGTCGCGGCCGCCGTCGCCATCTGGCCGGCGATCGTGGGCGGGCCGTTCTTCGGCAGCCTGGCGTTCCTGGTGACCGCGCTGCTCCACCACGAGGACGCCGCCGACACCGAATGACCCCGGACACCCCACAAGGGCCACCCCGGGACGACGCCGGGAGCGGACACAACGCCCGAGTGGCGCCGGATACCCTCCGGGGTACCCCGCGAGCAGCGGGGCCACCCGAGCGAGAAGGAATGATCGCGATGGAGCTGCCGGCCGAGGTGGTCGACGACGCCCGCAGGCGCCTGCACCGCGTGAGCGGCCAGCTGGCCGGCATCGAGCGGATGCTCGACGAGGGCCGAGAGTGCCGTGACGTGGTCACCCAGGTGAGCGCGGCGTCCCGGGCGCTGGAGCAGGTCGGCTTCAAGCTCGTCGCCGCGGGCCTCTCCTACTGCCTCACCAACCCGGAGGCGGCGGCCGAGGCCGGGTACCCGATCGAGACGATCGAGAAGATGTTCATGAAGCTCGCCTAGCGGCGGAGAGCGGAAGCACCGCCTAGCGGCGGAGAGCGGAAGCACCGCCTAGCGGGCTCCGGGTCGGAGCCCGCGTGGGCAGCCGACGAGAGGAGCGACGATGTCGCGCAGCAAGGTGCTCGTCCTGGGAGGCAACTTCGGGGGTCTCACGGCGGCGCTCGCGGTGAAGAAGGAGCTGGAGGACGACGTCGACGTCACCGTCGTGTCCGCGTCCGACCGGTTCCTGTTCAACCCGTCGCTCATCTGGCTGCCGTTCGGCAAGCGCAAGGCCGACGACATCACGTTCCCGCTGGATCCGACGTTCGACTCCCACGGGGTCGACTTCCGTCACGGCGAGGCGACCTCGCTCGACCTCGCCACCCGCAAGGTCGAGACGACCGCGGGCACGTTCTCCTACGACTACCTGGTCATCGCCACCGGCTACCGCAACGACATGGACGCGGTGCCCGGCCTCGGCGAGAAGGGCCACGCGTACACGATCACGACCCTGCCCGACGCCATCAGGGCCGGCGAGGGCTGGCGACGGTTCCTCGACGAGCCCGGCGACATCGTCGTCGGCGCGACCGAGGGGGCCGGGTGCTTCGGCGCCGCGTACGAGTACCTGTTCAACGTCTCGCACCAGCTCCGCAAGGCCGGTCTGAAGCGTCGGGTGAAGCTCACGTACGTCACCCCCGAGCCCGAGCTCGGCCACTTCGGCATCGGCGGGCTGCCCCATGGCGAGCAGCTGCTCGGGATGTTCATGCGCAAGGAGAAGATCGACTCGGTCGTCGACACCGCGATCTCCCACGTCGACGAGGGCCGGGTCGTGCTCGAGGACGGCACGACGCTCGACAACGCGTACGCCATGATCGTGCCGCCGTTCCTCGGCCAGGACGTCATCCGCGACACCCCCGACATCGCGGACGCCAAGGGCTACGTGAAGGTGCGCGACACCTATCAGACCGAGGCGCACGACGAGGTCTACGCGGTCGGCATCGCCGCCGCCGTCCAGGTGCCGTGGCAGACGGCCCACGCCGTCGGCATCCCCAAGACCGGGCTGCCGACCGAGCAGATGGCCCACGTCGCCGCGCACAACATCGTTGCCCAGATCCGCGGTGAGGACCCGCCGGACCACAAGACCTTCGGCGACATCCCCGCGGTGTGCGTGCTCGACGCCGGCAACAACGGGGTGCTCATCCTGGCCGACAAGATGCTGCCGCCCCGCAAGCACAGCGCCCTCGTGCCCGGCCCCCAGTCGCACGCCATGAAGCTGGCCTTCGAGAAGTACTTCCTCTGGAAGGCCCGCCACGGGTACGTGTCGCTGCCCTGACCCTCATGCTGCCCTGACCCTCACTTTCCGGAACGCCGCGCTCCGGTCCGGCCGGCAAGTCCGAGCCGGGCCGGCGTGCAGACGACCGGTGCGCGTGGTTGGCTCGGCGGGTGCTGCGACGTCGCCGCGAACGCGACCCCCTCGAACACGTCCGGCCCGAGCTGGCTCCGGCCCGCTGGCGGGGCGCCGTCGACCGGGCCCTCGCCCACCGCGCCCAGTTCACCGCTGTGCGGGACCGCCTCGGGCACGGCCCGTTCCGTGACCGGCTCGGCGAGCTGGCCGAGCGCGTCGACGCCGGTGTGCTCGCGACATGGGACCTGGTCGGTCGGGCCGACGTCGCCGAGCGGACGGTCGCTAGCCTCGATCCGCGACGGGCGATGGACGAGCTCAAGGCCGCCCGTCGCCGCCTCGCCGCCGCGACCGATGCGGGCCGGGACACCGGGGGCCTGACCGAGCAGGTCGAGGCGCTGGCCCAGCGGCACGCGTCGGTGCAGCGGCTGCAGAACTCGGTCGAGGACGTCGACGGCCGACTCCGGTTGCTCGACGCCCGCCTCGGTGCGGTCGTGGCCCGGGCCGCGGAGCTCGCAGCCGGGGCGGGCCGCACGGACGGCCTCGACCGGGCCCTCGTCGAGCTGGACGAGACGACCCACGAGCTGGAGGCCACCCGGCGAGCGTTCGAGGAGCTCGGCCCCTGACCACCAGGGCACGTCCCGGCGTGCCCTCAGAGGTCGAACAGGTCCTCGAGGAAGTCGAACTTGCTCTTCTTCTTGCGCTTCTTGCCCCGGTAGCGGTCGTCGTACCGGTCGTCCCGATGACGATCATCCCGGTAGCGATCGTCGTAGCGCGGCTCGGGAGGCCGGCGATCGTCACGGAAGCGGTCGTCGTAGCGCGGCTCGGGTGGTCGGCGATCGTCGTAGCGGGGCGCGGGCACCGGCGGCGGCGAGACCTGCGCGGCCTCGAGGACCGCGCCGGCCCGGTCGATGATCTTGTCGAGCTCGCCGCGGTCGAGCCACACGCCGCGGCACTGGGGGCAGAAGTCGATCTCGACACCCTCGCGGGAGCTGATCGACAACGTCACGTCGCACACCGGGCACTGCACGCGCCGACCTTACCGATTCGGCCCCCGCTCGATCTCCTGGCGCACTGCGTGGGCCGCGGTCGCGCGCTCGGCTCCCTCGACCACTCCGCTCAGGTGGACGCCGGTCCGTCGTGGACGACGGCGACCGCGATGTGACCCCAGCCGAAACCCGGCTGTGCGACCGGTTGGACCGCGTGCACGGTCACGTCCGGGTGCTCCGCCATCCATGCGTTGACCCGCCGCTCGAGCACGTCGAAGCGCGGTCGGCGGTTGGATGTCGGCGTCGAGAAGATCCTGACCTGCACCACTCGTGCTCCTCCGGTGGTCGTCGGCGCCGCGGGCGCCCGGAACCGCGGAGGAACCTACGCCCGACCAGCGCGCAGGGCGTCCATCGCCGGACGGATTCACCGTCAGCCGTGCGCCGTACGCGGCCGGTGACAGGGCCCAGACAGCGGGCTGAAAGCGGCCGGGGGCATCGTGGCGGCATGGCAACGTCGATCAGCTCGCAGCACCGGCCGTCGGTGATCTGTTCGCTGCCGCCGGCCCGCCACACGTCGGGCGGTGCCGGGGCGGTTCCCGTCGGCGGCGGTCACGCCGACGTCGCGGCCCACCTCGGTCGGGAGATCCGGCTGCTCGCCGGCCACGGCATCGGTGCGGTCCTCGAGACCCCGCCGCCGGGTCTGGTCTCGGTGCCGACCGACGAGCTGGCCGCCGCGGACCGGAGCGCGGTCACGACGCTGCTCGACGTGCGGGCCCGCCATCACGCGGACACCTCGATCGAGATCCACGCCACGGTCTACCCCGACCGGGCCCGGCCCTTGATCGACGACGACGGCGTCGACAACGAGGTGCTGTGGCGCCGACGGCTGCGCAACCAGGTCGACGCGGGCGCAGAGTTCGTCGCCGGGCGACGTGTCCGCTCGGTCGCCTCGGCCACCGCGGTCGCGGTCGCCGCCCGCGAGGCGGGCGCGGCGTGCGTGATCTGGTTCAGCCCCGGCGAGGACGGCCGCCTCGCCGACGACACGACGCCGGCGGAGGCCATCGTCGCCGTCGACGAGGCCACCGGGTGCACGGTCCGCTGGTACGGCCTCGAGGACATCGCCACCATGGTGCTGCCCGCCCGCACCGGCGATGACCCGACGACGTCGTGGGTCGGCCGGATCGGTGGGGTGCGAACCCACGCCCGCCCCGACGGCGCCGATCACCGCCAGGTGGGTGACCGGCTCCTCCTGGCCGCGGCCGCGCTCGGCCACGCCCGGACCTTCGGTTGCACCGGCGAGGGCTGCCCGGACGAGGTGCAGGCCCTCGCCGAGCGACTCGCGGCCCTGCGTCCGCTGGCCCTGCGCACCGCGCCCGTGACCCCGGCCGCGACCGACGGCCCCCCGGCGAGCGTCGCCCGACTGGCCGAGCGGGCCCTCGCGGGCTGAGCACGCCCCGGCGGGCGCCGGACCGCCTACCCGTCGCGCCGGTGGTACTCGCAGGGCCAGTGCTCGACCGCCCACCCGGTCGACTCCTCCCACCACCACGAGGCCGCCTCGTCGGTCGTCAACCCGGGACCGGCCTCCCCATCGGTCGCGTACTCGAGCACCGTGCGGGTGGCGAGCTCGTCGACCCAGAACTCCCAGTGGCTGACCCGACCGTCGTCGTCGACCAGCGCGAGCCCGACCTCCCAACGGCGGTCGACCTCGCCGTACTCCCGGACACCGCGGTTCACGAAGCGGTAGTAGACGCCGCCGTCGAACGGGACGACGGTCAGCGTCCCGGGCTCGGCACCCCACCCCCCGGGGTAGACGCTCTGCAGCCACGCCGCCTCCGGGTCGGGCACCTCGGGCGTGCAGGCCATCAGGCTGCGCAGGTGCCCGGCGGCGGGCACGGCGACGATCCCCGGCGGTTGGAACACGCCGCCGACGATGGTCATGTCATCGGCGAGGCAGTCCCCCTCGAGGGTCGTCCAGAAGTGGTGGCCGCGGTCGGGCTCGACGAGGTCGCGGTAGTAGATGAAGAACACCTCGGCGAGCGCCTGGTTGTGCTCGATCCGTTCGGCCGCGGAGGCGGGCGGCTCCGCGCAGCTGACCTCGGTCGGATCGTCGACGAGCTGCGGGTCGCCCTCCGGCGGGATCACCGCGGGCACCGTCCCGGGGGCGGGATCGTCGGCGAGGTCGGCGCCGGCCGCCGGTGTCGCCGCGGTCGCGACGGCGAGGACTGCCACACCGGACATCGCCGCCACAACGGAACGTGCTCGAGCGATCACGCTCCGATGGTGACACGTCGGTCAACCCGGCGGGCACGGCCGGGACGTGGCGTGCTCAGCCCCCGAGCTGGGACTGCAGCATCGCCATGTCGAAGTAGTCGCGCCACACCGAGATCTTGCCGTCGGTGAGCACGAACAGGCCGGCGACTCGGATCTCGACCCAGCCGTGCGCCATCTCGAAGCGATCGAGGCGCTCGTTCATCACGACATCCCCCGCGGCGACCTGGTGGTGCACCACCCAGTCGACCTGCGAGGAGCCGGCCATGAAGCCGCCGAGGACCTCGCGGATGCCGTCGTGGCCCTTGACCGCGCCGATCGGCACGTTGTCGTAGGTGACGTCGTCGGTGCAGAACGTCACCGCCCGTTCGAGGTCCTTGTCGCAGATCGCCGCCATGAAGGCGTCGACCACGGTGGTCGGGTCGCTCATCGTCGTCCTCCGGGGCCCGTGCCCCTGGTCGTCGTGGTGGTGCGGTGCGGTGTGGTGTGGTGCGGTGCGGTCGGTTCGGGATGGCCGTCGCCCGGGGTGCTCAGACGCCCTCGGCCGCCTCGAGCTGCTCGTCGTCGAGCTCGGTGCCGGCCTCGGCGGCGAGCCGGTCGAAGACCGCCGGCGGTTCGCGCCACGGGTCCGCCGGCTCGCCGGCCTCGGCGGCACGGATCGCCGCCCACACCCGCTCGGGGGTGCACGGCATGTCGAGGTGGCGGACGCCGAGATGGGCCAGGGCGTCGATCACCGCGTTCTGGATCGCCGGGGTCGAGCCGATCGTCGCCGCCTCACCGATGCCCTTGGCCCCGAGCGGGTTCCGCGACGTCGGCGTCTCCGTGTAGCTGGCCTCGTAGTCGATCATCTCGGCCGCGGAGGGGATGGCGTAGTCGGCGAGGTTCGCGGTGAGCGGGTTGCCGTCGGCGTCGTAGACGACCTGCTCGTAGAGCGCCTGGGCGGCACCGGCGTAGATCCCGCCGTGCTGCTGGCCCTCGAAGAGCAGCGGGTTGATCACGGTGCCGGCGTCGTCGACCGCGATGTGGCGGACCATGGTGGTGTCGCCGGTGTCGAGGTCGACCTCGACGACGGCGACGTGGGTGCCGAACGGGAACGTGGCGCCCTCCTGCTCCAGGTCGAGCTGGGCCGCGAGGCCGACCGTGCCGTCGGTGTGGTCGATCACGCCGTCGGGCGCGGTCGCCGCCTCCTGGGCCAGCTCCGCCCAGCTCAACGCACGTGCGGGCACGCCGGCGACGGACAGGGTGCCGGCGTCGGTGTCGACGACGATGTCGTCGACGTTCGCTTCGAGGAGGTGGGCGGCGAGCGAGCGGGCCTTGGCCACGACCTGGGTGGTCGCGGCGCTGACCGCCGAGCCGCCGATCTGCAGCGACCGCGACCCGCCGGTCCCGCCGCCGGAGCGCACGAGGTCGGTGTCGGACTGGACGAGGCGGATCTGCTCGACCGGGATCCCGGTCTGCGCCGAGACGAGCATGGCGAACGTGGTCTGGTGGCCCTGGCCGTGGGCGGAGGTGCCGGCGCGCATGGTGGCACTGCCGTCGGCGTGGATCTCCAGCCCGGCGAACTCCGACAGGCCGCCACCGGCCGTGACCTCGACGTAGGAGGCGACACCGATGCCGAGCGCCCGCCGTTCGCCCCGCTCGCGTCGCGCCGCCTGCTCGGCCCGCAGCTCGTCGTAGCCGGCGAGCTCGGCCGCCCGCTCCAGGGTGGCGACGTAGTCGCCGCTGTCGTAGACGTGGCCGGTGAGCGTGGTGAACGGGAACTCGTCGGGCGCCAGCAGGTTGGCGCGCCGGATCTCGAGCGGGTCGATGCCGAGCTCCAACGCCGCGTGGTCGACGGCCCGTTCCAGCAGGGCCGTTGCCTCGGGTCGGCCCGCACCCCGGAACGCACCGGTTGGGGTGGTGTTCGTGACCGCCACCGCGACGTCGAAGCGCAGCTTCGGGAGCC
The DNA here is from genome assembly GCA_034211175.1 of Actinomycetota bacterium. Classification (GTDB taxonomy): domain Bacteria; phylum Actinomycetota; class Acidimicrobiia; order Acidimicrobiales; family CAIXPF01; genus JAXHUH01. The sequence goes on along the minus strand of JAXHUH010000051.1, from coordinate 13,375 downwards.
GGTAGGGCCCGTTGGCCATGCGCTTGGTGCCGGCCGGCAGCATCGTGCCGATCGTCGGGTAGGCACCGGCGTCGCCGACGAGGCGCACCCGCATGCCGGTGATGGTGCCGTCGCGGCGCAGGCCGAGCTCGACGTACTGGATCTGGGCCCGCGAGTGGGGCATGGCGAGCATGTTCTCGCTGCGGGTCTCGGTCCAGGTCACGGGCCGCTCGAGGCGGCGGGCGAGCGCGGCGACGACCGCGTGCTCGTGGGCCACCCCGGCCTTCGCACCGAAGCCGCCGCCGACGTGGGGGGTGATGACGTGGACCTCCTTCGAGCGCAGGCCCAGGCCCTTCGCCAGCTGGGCCCGCAGGAGGTGGGGCATCTGGGTCGCGACGTGGAACGTCAGCCGGCCGTCGTCGCCGACCACCGCGGCGGCGCTGTTCGGCTCGATCGGCACCGCGGCGACCCGCTGGTTCACGTAGCGGCCCCGCACCACGACCTCGGCGTCACCGAGCACGTCGTCGGCCGGGTCGATCGAGCTGAGCGCGACGTTGTCGGGCCGCTGGTCGAACACGGCGACCGGGTCCGTGGCCAGGGCGTCCTCGGCGAACACGACCGGGTCGAGCGGGTCGTAGTCGACCTCGACGAGCTCCGCGGCGTCCTCCGCGAGCGCGGAGGTCTCGGCAACGACGACCGCGACGGGGTCACCGACGAAGCGGACCTTGCCGACGGCCAGCGGAGCGCGCAGGAAGTCGTCGTGCACGGGCACGAACCCGTGCATCGGCGCCAGCCCGAGATCGTCGGCCGTGAACACGCCGATGACACCCGGCGCGGCGGCCGCGGTCGCCACGTCGATGCGCTCGATCCGGGCGTGGGCGATCGGCGAGCGCACGAAGAACGCGTGCAGCTTGCCGGGCAGGTCGAGGTCGGCGACGTAGCGAGCGCCGCCGGTCAGCAGCTCGCGATCCTCCGTGCGCCGCACCCGATTGCCGAGAACCGATCCTGGCACGCTCCACCCCTGTTCCACGTGTGCCCGTCCCCCGGCGTGAAGCCGGGCGGCACACACGAGACGAGCGAACCCCCGGACGACGGCGCCGCGGCGCCACGACGCTACGCGCCCCGGACGTGACCGAACGTATCGAGCACGCGGGGCGCGCCACCAACGCACGGCGGCAACGGGCGGGCGTCGTCCGGCGCCGTCGCAGTACAGTCCGGCTCCATCATCCGCCCCGTCGGGCCTGGCCGAGCGCTCCAGGAGGTCGCCTCCCATGGCTGAGCCGGTGCCCGCGCCGCCGCCGGCGCCGTTCGCTGCGGGTGACGGCGCCGCGCCGCCCGATCCGCCGATGGCGACCGTTCCGCCGGGCATACCCGTGCCGACGGATGCGGCCGTCCCGACGGGCGTGACCGCCCCGGTCGGCCCGGACGGCGGATCGCCGGGCCCGGCGATGGGCGCCGGCGTCGCCGACCGGCCCGTCCGTGCCGTGCTCGCCCTGGCGAGTTGCCGCTGGTACTGGCTCGCCCAGTTCCTCGCCGCGCTCGGCAACGGTGCCCTGCGGTTCGTGTTCGTCTGGCTCGCCCTCGACGTCTCCGACGACCCGTCGGCGCCGGGGCTGCTGGGGATGGCGCTCGGCGTACCGGCGCTCGTCCTCATGATCCCGGCCGGGGCGTGGTCGGACCGCTTCGACCGGCGCCGCCTCGTCGTCGCCGCCGAGCTCGCGGCCGCGGCCGGGCTGGTGTTCGCCGCCGCGGTGACCTGGGCCGGCGCGATGAGCGTGCCGGTCGCCGCGGTGTTCGCCGCGCTCATCGGTGGTCTCCTCGCCGTCTCCGCGCCGGCACTGCAGGCCCTGGTGCCCTCGCTGGTGCCGCCCGAGCGGATCATGACCGGCGCCGCGCTCCAGGGCATGGGCATGAACGCGGCGCTCCTGTTCGGCGCCGTGGCCGGCGGCGGCGCCATCGCCGTGGCCGGCGTGGGCGGCGCGTTCACGCTCCTCGGGGTGCTCCAGCTGGTCGCGGCCGGGGCGATGGCCCGGGTGCGGCTGGCTCCCCACGTGCCCCGAGCGAGGCGGCCGATGCGGGGTGACATCGGGGAGGGGCTCCGCTTCGCGCTCGGGCACGAGCCGATCCGCAGCCTCCTCGGCGTCGGGCTGCTCGCCGGCTTCATCTGGGGGATCGTCTCGATCCTGCTGCCCGAGGTGGCCAAGGACGACCTCGGCGTCGGTGCCTTCCCGACGTCGCTGCTGTTCTCGGCCCTCGGTGTGGGCCTCCTGTGCACGTCGATGACGTTGGCGTCGCGGCCCGCCATCGGCCGTCCGGGGCTGCTCATCGCCATTGCCATCTCGACGCTCCTGCCGGGTGGCGTGCTCGCCATGGGCCTGAGCCGCAGCTACGCGCTGACGCTCGTGGTCATGGTCGTCTGGGGTGTCGGCGGCGGGATCTCGATGACGCTGCAGCGCGGCCTGCTCCAGATCCACACGCCCGACGAGATCCTCGGCCGGGTGATGGGCCTCAACGGCCTCGCCATGCTCGGCTCGTTCCCCCTGGCCGCCGCCGTCGCCTCGGCCTCGGCGTCCGCCGTCGGTGCCGCGACCTCCCTCGTCATCGTCGGGCTCGGGGCCGTCGCCGTCTCCACTCCCCTGGTCTGGCGCCGGGCGATCCGCGCCGCGTGATCGCTGCGGCGCCCGGCGCGCGGGGTCAGCGCGGCGACCCGCCGATCCCGCGCACCAGCACCGAGGTCGTGGTCGTCGCCACCTGCCGATCCGCGGCGATCTCGCGGTAGGCCGGGGAGTCGGCCCACCGCCGCGCCTCGTCCCGGTCCCCGAACCGGATCAGTACGAACTTGTCGTGGGGCCAGCTGCCCTCGACGACCTCGGGCGCGTCGTCGGCCGCCAGGAGCTCGGCGTCGAACGGCGCCAGGGTCTCGGCGAAGCGCTCCACGTAGCGGGCGTAGCCGACGGGGTCGTGGATCACGAGCTGGGCGGTGACGTAGGCGGGCATCGTCGTCCTCCGGTCGCCTCGATCGCGACCCGGTCGGCCGCGATTTGCTTCACTAGTGAAGTGGATCGTTCCCTGACTACTTCAGAAGTGAAGCTTCTGGCAAGCGGCCGGCGGCCGAGCGGCCGGGCAGTGCGCGGATGACCGCCCGAGAGCACCGGCTGTACCACCGGCTCCAGCTCGCGGCGCACCTCGCCCGCAAGGAGGCGGACCGCCGGGTCACCGCGGCGTGCGGCCTCCCCGTCGCCAAGGTCGCGGTGCTCACCGTCGTCTCGACGGCACCGGCGCCGCCATCGCAGCGGGACGTTGCCCGCGAGCTCGGGATCAACGAGTCGGCGGTGACCGACACGGTGCGGCGCCTGGTCGCGTCGGGCCACCTCCGCAGCACGCGCGCGCCGGGGGACGCCCGGGTCAAGGTGCTCGAGCTCACCGAGCTCGGCGGAGTGACGCTGCGCCGCGCCGAGGCGCCGTTCGCCGAGGTCAACGCCGTGATCGACGCGGCCCTCGACCCGGGCGAGGTCGCGACCCTGACTGCCGCCCTCGACCGGCTCACCGCCGGCTTCGGCGCCGCCCCGGACGGTTCCGCCCCCACGGGCTGAGCGCGCGCCTCGCCGCGGCGTCAGGAGACGGCGGGGTCCTTGGCCCGGCGGCGGATGCGCTCGGCGCCGGACGGGTCGATGGGCATGCCGTGGACGATCGAGGCGCTGGCATGGCCGACGTGGTGGAGCCCGAACGCGGCCTGGATGGCGGTCCACTGGCCCTGGGCGTCGAGCGACTGGTTGACCGCCATCTTGGCGAGCTTGAGGCCGAGCGCCGGCTGCTCGGCGATCTCGGCGGCGATGGCCAGCGTCTCGGCCTCGAGGTCGTCGCGGGGCACGACGTGGTTCACCGCACCGAGGCGGTGCATCTCCTCGGCGCTGAACGAGCAGCCGCGGAACAGCAGCTCCTTCGCCTTGCGCGGCCCCAGCTCCCAGACGTGGGTGAAGAACTCGTGGCCGTTCACGCCGAACGCGACGACCGGGTCGGCGAAGGTGGCATCGTCGGCGGCCACCACGATGTCGAAGGGCCAGATGAGCATGAGCCCGCCGGCGATCGCCTTGCCCTGGACCGCGACGATCGTCGGCTTGGGCAGGTTGCGCCACCGCCAGCAGAACCCGAGGTAGATCTCCTCCTCGCCCGCCATCATCCCGTGCTGGCCGGGCTGGGCGAACCCGCCCTGGAGGGCCACGGTGTCGAAGTCGGCGAGGTCCGCCCGGTCGCGCAGGTCGTGGCCGGCCGAGAAGTGCCTGCCCTCGGCGGCGACGACGATGACCTTGACGGCGTCGTCGAGCGTCGCCCGACGGAACGCCCGGTCGATCTCGTAGAGCATCTCCCGGTCCTGGGCGTTGGCCGCGTCGGGACGGTTCAGCGTGACCCGGGCGACGCCGTCGGCAGGATGGTCGAAGCGGATGCGGCTGAACTCGGCGTCGCTCGACGCGGTGCCGCTCGACGCGGTGCCGCTCAGCTCGGTGTCGCTCATGATCGGAGGCTCCCCCTGCCCTGGACTCGGCGTGAACCGCCCGGGATCGGCATCGACCCACGAGTGAGCCGACGCTAACGACGGGCCCCGGCCCCCGGCCAGCCGGCTGCGGCACCACCCGCGCCTGGCTCGCGCCAGCCACGTTCGGGAAGGATGCCGAGTGCCGCACGTCACAGAGACATCGAGCGAGGTCCTTCATGAGCACCGCGACGTCCCGGAACCGTCGGCTGCACACGATGCGGGGCACGAACCTGTGGGAGCTGCTGTGCCAGAGGGCGTCGGCCTCCCCGGACGCGACGTTCGTCGAGTGGCACCCCTACGGCGATCATCCGGCCCGGTCGTGGACGTACCGCGAGTTCCTCCGGGACGCCTCCTCGCTCGGCGCCGGCCTGCAGGCCCGGGGCGTGCGTCGGGGCGAGAAGGTGCTGATCCACCTCGAGAACTCGCCCGAGTTCCTGCTGTCGTGGTTCGGCTGCGTCGCGATCGGCGCGGTCGCCGTCACCACCAACACCCGCTCGGCGAAGGACGAGCTCGCCTACTACGCCGACGACTGCGGCGCCGTCGCCGCCATCACCCAACCGGCGTTCGTCGACCTCGTGGCCGCGGCTGCGCCCCGTCTGTCGTGGGCGGTCACGACGTCCCACGACTCCGGCGACCCGGTCCACGACGGCGACCCGGCGAACGAGTCGCACGTGGAGTCGCTCTTCACCGACCCCGACTCGCTCGAGGCGGCGCCGTCGGACATCTCGAGCCCGCTCAGCGTGCAGTACACGTCGGGTACGACGTCGCGACCGAAGGGCGTGCTGTGGACCCACGGCAACGGCCTGTGGGCCGCGAGGATCAACGCCGTCCACGAGGCACTGCGTCCCGACGACTGCCACCTCGCCTACATGCCGCTGTTCCACACCAACGCGCTGGCCTACTCGTTCCTCGCGTCGCTCTACGTCGGGGCCCGGGTCGTGGTCGTGCCGAAGTGGTCGACGTCCCGCTTCGCCGACCTCTCGGTCGCGCACGGGTGCACGTGGCTGTCGCTCATCGGCATCTCCGGCCGGACCATCGCCGAGGGCGGCCTTCCCGACGGCCACCGCTACCGCATGTTCGGCGGCGCGATCTGCGACCCGCCGTTCGCCACGGCCGCGGGCATCAAGATGATCGGGTGGTGGGGCATGACCGAGACGCTCACCCACGGGATCGTCGGCGACCCGTACACACCGAACCGGTCGATGGCGATCGGCCGTCCCGCCCCCGAGTACGAGATCGCCGTGGTCCGCGCCGACGGCACCCCGGTCGACGACGAGGAGACCGGCAACCTGCTCATCCGGGGCGTGCAGGGCGTGTCGCTGTTCGCCGAGTACCTCAACCAGCCCGACTCCACCGCGGCGGCGTTCGACGACGACGGCTGGTTCTCGACCGGCGACCTCGTCACGCCCCACGCCGACGGCTACCTCACCTTCGCCGACCGCAGCAAGGACATGCTGAAGGTCGGCGGTGAGAACGTGGCGGCGTCAGAGGTCGAGCGGGTGGCGGCCATGGTCCCGGGTGTCACCGAGGTCGCAGTCGTCGCCGGGTCCGACCCGGCGCTCGACGAGATCCCGATCGCGTTCGTCATCGGCGCGGCGTCGGAGCTCGACACCGCGGTGCGCGATGCGTGCGCCGACCAGCTCGCCGACTTCAAGGTCCCCCGCCGGGTCATCGTCGTCGACGAGATGCCCCGCTCCACCCTCGGCAAGGTCAACAAGGCCGAGCTCCGCCGAACCCTGCAGGCCGACGAGGACCTCACCGAGGCCCAGCTCCGCTGGCGGGCCGAGAGCGCCGCCGACCCCTCCGGCAACGCCGGCTGACCCTGCGCTCGAGCCCCTCAGATGAGCGAGGACGCCTCCGACGGCGCGGGGTGACCGTCCTGGCCACCCCGGACCGCGTCGGCGCATGTCACCAGGGCGTGAACAACGGCGCCACCCTCTGGTCTGACCATCAGGCCGGTGGTAGACCGTGCGCAGCGTCCGGCGATCACCGCGGACCGCGCGAACCACGAGACCGAGGAGGTCCCGCGTGTCCGCACCATCGAGCCGTCCGGCGGTCGAGGGTCCCGCCGCCTGGCGCCCCGCCGACCTCGCCGACCCGTCGACCTACGTCGTCGAGCTGACGCCGGCGCAGGTCGCCGAGCTCGAGGCGGTCGGTGAGCGCCTCGTCGCGGAGGACGTCGACCTGCGCACGGTCACACCGGAGACGGTCCCGCTGCCGAGGACGCGGGCGGCGATCGGGACGTGGGCCGAGGAGCTCGACCACGGGCGCGGCTTCGTCGTCACACGGGGCCTGAACACACCGGCCTACCCGACCGAGGTGTCGGTGGCGATCCTGTTCGCCCTGGGCGTGCACCTCGGCGTCCCGATGCCGCAGAACGCCGCCGGCGTGCTGATCGACCACGTCGTGTCGACGACCACGGAGGACTTCGGTGACGAGGCCGGCAGCGCCCGTAGCACGGCGCGGCTCGTCTTCCACTCCGACAGCTCCGACGTCGTCGCGCTCCTGTGCGTCCGGCCCGCGGTCGAGGGTGGCGCCAGCCGGTTGGCGAGCGCGTCGACGATCTACAACGAGGTGCGGGCCCGCCGCCCCGACCTGCTCGACCTGCTGTTCGAGCCGTTCTACTTCGACTGGCACCTCCAGGACCCGACCGCGCCCGAGCCGGTGTACCCGTCGCCCGTCTTCTCCGACGTCGACGGCGTGCTGTCGATGTACGCGGGCTCGCAGATCGTGTTCACCGCCCAGTCCTACGACGGCGTCCCGCGGCTCACGCCCGAGCAGGCGGAGGCACTCGAGCTGGTCGAGTCGATCGCCGAGGAACCCGACGTCAGCATCGACATCGACTTCCGGCCGGGCGACATCCAGTGGCTGTCGAACTACTCGGCGCTCCACAGCCGGCGGCGCTTCACCGACGCCGACGACCCCGAGCAGCGCCGCCACCTCGTCCGGATGTGGCTGCGACGGGACACGGGCCGCCCCATGGTCTCGCCGTTCGGCAAGCCGCTCGACCGCTTCGACGCGTCCGACGCGACCCATCCGTTCCTCAGCCAGGCGGCGGTGATCCCCGAGCGGGTGGCCTGACGCCGACGACGGCTGCCGTCGGTGCTCAGGCCGCGGTGACGCGGACGGTGCGGCAGCGGTCGAACTCGGTGCTCTCCACCAGCGCCAGCGACACCAGGCCGGGGACGCGCTCGGACAGCCGGTGCCACAGGCGCCGGGTGATCTCCTCGACCGTCGGCTCGCGGTCCCACACGATCGGGGCGTAGCCCTTCCACTCCCCGACGTCCTCGTGGGTGAGGTAGTGGCGCTCCCACGGCCGGACCGCCTCGGTCAGCTCCTCCTCGAGGTCGTCGGCGGGGAACACCATCGGCGCATCGAGCGGGCCCTCGACCGTCGCCTCCACCGACCACGCGTGGGTGTGGATCAGGCCACCGACCCGATGCCCCCACCGGGCGGTCACCGCCGCCGTCATCGTCAACCGCATACGAACCTCCGTGGGCCTCGCTCCAGGGTGGTTCGGCAGTACCCGCAGGTCAGTCCGATCCGGCCCCGATCGTAGGTGGGGCATGACCGCGCCGGCGGGCGGCGATGGTTCACAGACGCGTGTCAGGTACCGACGTGCGGCCGCGCCCGGTCGATCACGGGGAGCACGAGGCGGGACGGGTGCGCGGCGTCGTGATGGACGCGGTTCTCCGCCGTGCGGTAGCGGTCCGCGGCCTCGGTCGCGATGACCCCGCCCGTGTTGCTGTTGCGGTCGAAGCGCGGGAAGTTGCTGCTCGAGACCTCCAACCGGATGCGGTGGCCGGGGAGGAACACGTTCGACGTCGCCCACAGGTTCAGCCGCAGCTCGTGGACCGCACCGGGCTCGAGCAGCTCCGGCTCGGTCGCCGACCGGCGGTAGCGGGCCCGCAGGATCCCCTCGGTCAGGATCATCGCCCGACCGTCGGGCCCGACATCGACCAGCTTGGAGGTGAGGTCGGTGTCGGGGGCCGACGACGAGACGAACAGGACCAGCTCGACGGGGCCGGTGACCTCGACGGCCCGATCGAGCACCGGCGTGGTGTAGACGAGCACGTCCTCACGGTCCTCGACGACGGCCTGGTCGCGGGGGCCGATGGCGTTGCGGCCGGGAAGGATCACCTGGCCGCCGACGGTGGGCACCGGGTCGAGGGGATCGAACCCGAACCGATCGGCCGGCTCGTCCCCCGGCGGCTCCGGGCTGAGCCCACCGTCGCCGTGGCGGGTGTTGGCCGCACCGCCGCTGCGCAGGTGGAACGACCGGTACTCGGTGTCCGGCAGCGGCCACTCGTCCTCGGCGCGCCACTCGTCGGCCCCCATCACGAAGATGAGGACCGGCGGTCCGTCGGCGGGGCCACCGCGCAGCCATCGGTCGAACCAGCGCAGCTGGATGCCGGCCAGGTCGATGTCGGCCGCCGACGCGCCCGGCCCGAAGTCGCGCTCGGGGAAGCGGCCGGTGAGGTTCGTGTGCGACCACGGACCGATGACCAGGCGCTGGTGGCGACGGGCGTCCCCGGTCGCACCGTGGCGGGTCATGCCGAGGTGGTTCTGGAACGTGCTCCAGAGGAAGATGTCGTACCAGCCGCTGATGTTCAGCGCCGGCACGAGGATGCGGTCGTAGCCGGCGCACGGCGCCGAGCGGCGCCAGTGGTCGTCGGCGGTCGGGTGCGCGAGCCAGTCCCGGTAGAAGCCCGCGTACTCGCCGATCGCCGGATGGGACGCCAACGGGAGCTCGCCGAGCGCCTCGTCGACGTCGGGCAACGCCACCTCCTCCCCGCTCGCCAGTTCGCCGCGGGCCCGACGCCGGGCGACCTCGGCGGGAACGATGTCGGCGACGGCCCAGCGCAGGTCGTGGAGCACCTTGGCGCCGCCCTGGTAGGAGCAGCCCTCGTAGCTGTCGGAGAAGGTGAACGACGGCGCCATCGCCCGCAGCGCCGGCGGTTGGCGGCGGGCCGGCAGCCACTGGGCCGCACCCATGTAGGAGGGGCCGAAGGTGCCCAGGGTGCCGTCCGACCACGGTTGCGCTGCCGCCCAGGCGAACGCGTCGATCCCGTCGGCCTCCTCCTGCACGTGGGGGTCGAAGCTCCCCTCGGAGCGGTAGCGGCCGCGCACGTCCTGGGTCACGACCACGTACCCGGCCCGCACCGCGCGCTCGAGGTCGAACAGGAGGGTGTCGGCCGACAGCCGGCCCTTGTCGTAGGGGGTCCGCACGACCAGCGCGGGCCCGGGGGCCGCGCCGTCGAGGCGACGAACGTCCGTGGCGAGCCGGACGCCGTCGCGCATCGGCACCATCACGTTCTCGTCGACCAGGATCGCCGTCATCGCTCGTGCGCTCCTCCCGGCGCCGGCACCGGTCGGGCCGCTCGCCGGTCAGCACCTTCGCGGACGCCGATGCGGCGAGGGAGGAACTCGTGGTACCCCCGTCGACAGCACCTTCCTCCCGCACCGCCCCGACGGCCAGGATGTGCACCGTGACGACGACCGCGGACGATCCCGGCGAGACCACCGGCCCCGCACCCATCGACGCCGCCGATGCCACGGCGCGCCGCACGCTGGTGGTCGCGGTGCTCGGCTTCTTCGTCGTCACCCTCGACGCGGTGGTCGTCAACGTGGCGCTGCCGTCGATCCGTGAGGACACCGGCAGCGGCATCGCCGGGCTGCAGTGGGTCGTCGACGGCTACACGCTGGCGTTCGCCGCGCTGCTCCTCTGGGGTGGGGCGTTGTCGGACCGGATCGGCGCCCGGCGGGCGTTCGCCGCCGGCATGGCCATGTTCGCGGTCGCGTCCGCGGCGTGTGGCGCGGCGCCCGACCTCGTCAGCCTGGTCGCCGCCCGCGTCGTCCAGGGTGGGGCCGCGGCCGTGATGATGCCGGCGTCGATGTCGCTCATCCGGGCCGCCTACCCCGACCCGGACCGCCGGGCGTGGGCGATCGGGATCTGGGCCATGGGCGGTGCCGCCGCCTCGACGTCGGGGCCGCTGCTGGGCGGGCTCCTCACCCTGGTGAGCTGGCGCTGGATCTTCTTCGTCAACCTGCCCGTCGGCATCGTGGCCCTGGCGCTGGTCCTGCGGGCCGAGCGCTCGCCCCGCCAGCACCAGACCTTCGACTGGCGGGGCCAGCTCGCGGCCGTCGTCGCCATGGCGGCGCTCACCTTCGGCACGATCGAGGCCGGCTCCCACGGGTTCGGCGCGCCCCTGGTCCTCGGGGCGCTGGCGGTCGCCGTCCTCGCGGTCGTTGCCTTCGTCGTCACCGAGCGTCGGGTCGCCGACCCGGTGGTACCGCTCGGGCTGTTCGCCGTGCGCAACGTGCGGATCGCCAACGCCGTCGGGTTCGCGTTCGTCTTCTGCTACTACGGCCTGCCGTTCGTGATGAGCCTGCACCTCCAGGAGGACCGCGGGCTCTCGTCGTTCGCCACCGGCGTCACCTTCCTCCCGATGATGGTCGTCGGCGCAATGCTCACCCCGTTCAGCGCCCGGGTGACCGCGCGGTTCGGGCCACGGGCGGTGATCGGCGCCGGCATGGGCTCGATGGTCACGGGATTCGTCGTGCTCGCCGCGCTGCCGGCGGGCGCACCGGTCGCCGCGATCGCCGCCGGCATGCTGCTCGTCGGGCTCGGCGGCCCGTTCACCGCCCCGCCGATCGCCGCGGTCCTCCTGGGCAGCGTGCCCGGCGACCTCGCCGGCACCGCCAGCGGCGTGTTCAACACGAGCCGCCAGCTGGGCGGCGCGTTGGCGGTCGCCGCGTTCGGCGGCCTGCTCAGCCTGGGCAGCGGCGACCTGACCGGGCTCCGGGTCAGCCTCGTCGTCTCGGCCGGCGTCGCCCTCGCCGCCGGGCTCAGCGCGGCGCGCATCGACACGGCGATGGCCCGTGACGATCCGGCCGTCGCCGAGGGTGCTCCCGGCGAGCAGTGACGGTGGGGCGTACCCGCTCGCCGGCGACCACCTCGTCTACCTCGTCGGGTCGGGGTCCCCGTCGAGGACGCGGGGGCCGACGCGCTGCAGTGCCTGCAGCATCTGCTCGAGGCGGGCGCCCATGTCGACCGTCTCCGGCTCGAGGAGCCACTGGATCTGCAGTCCGTCCGCCGCGGCCACGAGCAGCGAGGCGACGGCGTCGGCGTCCAGGTCGTCCGCGAGGTCACCCCGCGCCTGTCGCTCGCGGATGTCGGCGGCGATCCCGCCCCGGATGGCCCGGTACCGCTCGGTGAAGAACGACCGTGCCGGGCTGTTCTCCGCCGTGCTCTCCGCCGAGAGCGCGACGAACAGCCGCACGAGGCCGGGCTCCTCGACGTTGTGGCGAACGATCTCGACGAGGCCGTCGGCGCTCACGGGGTTGCCCCGGTTCTGGTCGTACTGGCGCTCGTTGCGCTCGTCCCGCCGCCGAAGGACCTCGGCGAACAGCTCCTCCTTGTTCGCGAAGTAGTGGAGGAGGCCGGCCTGGCTGAGGCCGACGGCGCGGGCGATCTCGCGCACGCTCGTGCGGTCATAGCCCCGCTCCGCGAAGGCCGCCAGCGCGGCGTCGAGGATCTCGTCCCGCTTGACGACACCTTTTGCGTATCGTCCTCGCCGCGCCATGGCGACGAGCGTAGCGGACCATGGGACGACCACACGATCCGCCGCGACCGCTGGATTCCGCAGGTGAGCACCACCACATCGTCACCCATCAGGCCGTGTCACCGTTCGTGAGCGGCGCGCTTTCCAGAACATGCGACCGCGATCGCGGCCCTCCGGCGGCGCCGGGAACGACGGCGAAACACCGATGTCGCCGTCGCGGTGGGACCACGACATCGACGCCGAGGGCGATCATCGCGCAAGCCGGCGGCACGTCCATTCCGCTCGGTGCGGCGACGCGAAGATGGGGGTGGGCACTCGGCCCACCCCCATCAACTCAGCAGACGTTCCGGAGTCGGTCGGGGCTCACCAACCCTCGAGGCCCAGCTGCTGCGCCTGCTTCTCGACGTCCTGGTCGTAGAGCTCGGCACCGTCCTCGGCACTGCGAAGCCCCGAGCCGACCTCGACCGTGATCTGCTCGAGCTGCGGGCCCTTGATCGGCGACAGGAACTCCAGCGCCGGCGAGGTCGCGCCCTCCTCCTCGAAGTACGGGAGCATGTCGGAGACCGCCCGGGGCACGTCCTCGGGGATCTCGCAGCCGTCGACCAGGTACGGACCGGTGGGGACGACGGCGGCGGTCATGGCATCGCAGCCCTCGACGCTGGCCACGAAGGCCAGGAACCGCTTGACGGCCTCGGGGTGCTCGGCATCGGCCGAGGCGTAGATCGCCGGCGGCATCCACACGGTCAGCCCGTTCTCGCCGTCACCCGGCATGGCGAAGAACCCGACGTCCTCCGCGGCCTCCGGGTAGAGGTCGACGATCGTGCTGATGGCGAAGGTCAACATCGGGTAGTGCGTGCCCTCGCCGGTACCGATCATGTTGAGCGCGTCGTCGAAGGTCGTCGAGCCGAAGTCCTCGTTGAGATAGCCGGCCTCGTAGACCTCCTGCAGGTGATCGAACCCGGCGCGAGCGACCGGATCATCCGCGTACTTCACCTCGTTGTTGGTGTACTTCTCGGCCCAGTCCGGGTCCTGCGCATAGATGTTGAAGAAGTCGGCGAGAACGAAGAGCTGAGACGTCCACGTATCGGCGTACGACTGGATCACGGGCACCATGCCGGCCTCGTCGAGCGCGGCGTTGTTGGCCATGAACTCGTCCCACGTGGTCGGAATCTCGAGCCCTAGCCCTGAATAATCGTGGCGGTCGTCTTCGCTATTCGTAGGCGCGCGGTGAGTGGTTGATGGGTTCGTGTGGCTGTTGGTGAGCGCGAGTTGCGGCAGTGTCGGGTGTGGTGGGACG